>CAZOHG010000041.1:0-33812 GCA_964579725.1 uncultured Deferribacteres bacterium | reverse complement strand
AAGAGAATAATTGGGGGGCACCATGTTTCTCCGACGCATTTCCGTTGTTTATTTCATTTTTTTCTCGGCACACCTGTCGCTGGCCGCACTTGACCAATTTTCGCCGGGCGCGCGAAGCGGTGGACTCGGTCTGGCGTTTGTTGCTCTGGTAAATGACCCCACAGCGCTTGTCAAAAATCCCGCCGGGCTGTCTTTCACACACTCAATGCAAGGATGCAGTTTTTACTCTCGGCCGTACGGCCTGAAAGAGTTGGAAACCACCTTTTTCGGGGCAGGTTTTTCGCGGCACCGCCTGAGTTTCGGATTCGGATTCCAGCGATTCGGATTTAGCCGCTACCGTGAGAACACCTTTTACGGAGGCGTGAGTTGGCGAAGTACGCCTCGTTTTTTTGTGGGGGCGAGCCTGTTTTGGGGACAGGTTCAGATTCCAGGGTACTGGAGCGCCCACGCTCTGGGACTCAATCTCGGCTACTTTTTTCAAGTGTCGCCCCGCCTTTCATTTGCTGGTTCGGTCCAGAACGCCACCTACGCAAGGCTCGCTCGCGGCGAAAATCTGCCACAAGAACTGAACGCCGGATTGGCCTACCACCCGGCGCAATCCGCACTGGTAAGTGTTCAAATTAGCAAAAGCAGCCGTTTTCCGGCGTCGCTTCGGGTTGGGGCGGAATGGACATTTTTCCGGCGCCTGGTTCTGCGCTCCGGTTTTCTCACCCAGCCCACACGCTTTACAGCCGGTTTCGGCTTCCATTTGGGTCATTTTCGGTTGGATTACGCCTACCTCACACACGCGGTGTTGGGAGGCACCCACCAATTTTCCGTTTCCTTCACTAAAAAATGAGGTGAAGCGTGCGTTCGGGTTTTCGCATTTTTCAAGCGCTGTTTGTCTTGTTTCTCTTTTCGGCACCTCAGCCGGCCGGGTCCCAGATCCGTTTTGAGCTCCAAGCCCTTCCCGACGAGGAGAGCCGAAATTTGCAGCTCTGGTACGCACAGGTCGAGTGGCTTAAACTGCACCCCATTCCCGTTAATACCGCCTCCATTGGCGAGATTCTTCAAATCCCCGGGGTTACGGAGGAAATGGCGCGATTTCTGATTTCCTACCGAACCCGGCACGGTCCCTTTCGTTCAAAATCGGAGGTTCAACAGGCGTTGCGCCTAAGTTCGGAGGACTGGCATTGGCTCGCGCCGTTTCTTCGTGTGAACCAGAAAAATCCCGCTACGGGGGCCAGGTTGCGTCTGCGCTTGGGGCCGGCCCTTCGGGGTTTTCCTCTTCCTTCCCACGCCGCCCAGTACCAACGCCTTTGGTGGACAGGGAAGCGGGAGTTTTCCGGCGGCGTTCTGTTCGTCCGACGGCCCTCGGGAAGCAGGTTCACCACCCACACGGTGGGATTTTTCACGCTTCCTCTCGGACGCACCACCCGACTCTGGCTCGGCCACTATTTTCTTCGTTTCGGAGAAGGCTTACTCTTCAATCTCCCCTATTTTTTCGGAAAAGGACAAAGTCCCGCCCAACTTTTACGAACCGAGGGAAGTCCCGTGCGGGGCGACCTTTCCGCGCTCAATGGATTTTTTCTTCAAGGCGGGGCTGTTCACGTTCGGCGTCCACGCTGGAGGGGCACGCTTTTTTACTCCGAAAATCACTGGCAGGCAACTTTCGATTCCTTGACCGGGACGGCTCACCTGCTCGCCTCACAAAGTCCCTCGGCTTTCTGTGTACGGGAACGGCTTGGCGGCGGCCATTTTCAAATCGACTCCCCATTCGGCTCTCTGGGTGCCACCGGTTTCCAAAGCCTCTTTTCCAAACCGGTCATCGGGCTGAAAAACGCAACCCCTCTGCGGCGTTTGTCAATATGGGGTGTGAACGGGCGTTTTTTCTTTTCGCGCTTTACGCTTACCGGTGCCTGGGCACAATCCCCCAAACGAAAAGCCTCTTTTCTTCTAAAGGGCGCTGTCCGCCTCACACGATTTGAATGGGTGTGGTTGGTTCGGCATTTTGGCACGGATTTCTGGAATCCCCACGCAACGGTTTTTGGGGAACAGGGCGAACCGACCAACGAAACGGGGGTGTACGCCGGCATTGTGCTGCGTCCTGCCCGCGCCACGCAGCTGGAAGCCTTTCTGGACCAGTTTCTGTTTCCACAAGGTGCTCAGAATCTTTCCAATCGCACAGGCTGGGAGTGGCGGATTCGTTGGACGCAGCTCTGGAATCGAAAATTCCGCACGTTTCTCGCACTGGCGGAAAAGCAAAAGGACAACAAACGGTGGGTGCTTCGGAACGGCTGGGAGACCGTTCCGATTTTAGCACCTCGCGACCGACAAAAAATTCGCTTTTTCTGGTGGTTTTCTCCCAGAAGGGGGCTTCGCGTCAAGGGACAACTGCAATGGGTGCACGTGCACTGGGGGGCCCAACATTCGTACCCGTCGGCAAAATCACGGGGATTTTTATTCGCTCAAGAATTACGCTGGAAACCGGCGGCTCTTTTTTCTATTGCCTTCGGTTGGAGTCTTTTTCAAACCGACGACTACGCCAGCCGTCTGTACGCTTACGAACCTGGACTGCCGGGCACCTTCCCCATTTTTTTAGCCTACGGCACGGGGTCGCGTGCGTACATTTTGCCCCAATTTTTTCTGGGCAAGCGAGGTGCAGTTGCTCTAAAATTCACCTTGCACAATCTCCTCCTCAAACCGGGAATCAGCTACCGCCTTTCGCCCCCCGAACCTCGACGGCAGTCCTTCAGTCTTCAGGCAGATTTCCGGTTCTAAATTTTCTCAAAATGTTCGTTGAGATTCGATCGAAAATTTCGTAATTTAATCAGGATTCAAAATTCGAAAATCGGGTACTTTCCAAGAATTTTAGAAGAGAAACAGGTGACTTTCCAACCGTCCAAAACGCTTTTTGCGGAAGTGGTTTTGCCGCTTCCCCTCAGCCACGCTTTTACGTACGCCGTTCCGAAGAATTTCGTACCGCTGCTGCAGGTGGGCATGCGGGTGCTCGTGCCCTTCGGACGCCGCAAACTGACAGGTTTTGTGGTGTCCCTGACGTCCGAAACCGACTTGAACGATGTAAAGGAAATTCAGGACATTCTGGACACGGAGCCGATTTTCACAAGCGAAATGCTGGAACTGGCCCGGTGGGTGGGGGAGTACTACCTTTCCTCCTGGGGTGAAGTGTTGGAAGCCGCACTGCCACGGGGAATCAGTCAGGAAAGCAAACGTCTTATTCGGCTTTTGGACACCTGGGACGCCGGAAAAATCCAAACCGTGGAAGGGGTTTCTGAGAAACAGAGGAAAATTTTGCAAGCATTGTGGAACCACGGCCCATTGTACTTCAAGCAATTGCAGCAGAAGGTGGGCACGCAGGGATTTTCGTACCACGTTGCCCAGCTCCAAAAAAAGGGCTACATCTCCGTTCAGGAAATTGTACAGCGTCCCAAAACCCGCGAGCGCAGGTTGAATTTTGTCAGGCTTTCGCCCCGGTGGCTGGAAACCCACGACCTGGACACGGAAATCGAAGCTCTCATGCTCAAACACCTGCGGCAAGCCGAAATTTTGAAAATTTTAAAGGATTTTCCCGACGGCCTTTTTCAGGTAGATTTGTTAAAGCAAGCCAAGGTGAGCCTCTCGGGGCTTGGCACGCTGGTAAAAAAGGGGATTTTAACCATTGAACAACGGGAGGTTTTTCGCGACTACTACCAGTTTGTAAAACCCGAAACGCCAAACAAAATCATCCTAAATTCCGACCAGGCCCGAGCGCTTCGGGAAATTTTGGGCTCCGTGGACCGTGGCGAGTTTCGGACCTTTCTCCTCCACGGGGTCACCGGAAGCGGCAAAACACAGGTGTACATGGAAGCCATTTCGCGCGTGCGGAAATTGGGAAAATCAGCGATTGTTTTGGTGCCTGAAATTTCCCTGACGCCTCAAACCGTCAAACGATTCAAGGATTTTTTCGGTAACGACGTGGCTGTTCTTCACAGCCGAATGTCTGCCGGTGAACGCTACGACTCCTGGCGACGCATTCAGCGCGGGGAATACGGCATTGCCATCGGGCCGAGGTCAGCGGTTTTTGCCCCGCTCAAAAATTTGGGGCTCATCGTTGTGGACGAAGAACAAGAAGCCACGTACAAGCAGTACGACATGGCGCCGCGTTACCACGCCCGCGACGTGGCGATTGTTCGGGCTAAAATGAACAACGCCTTAGTTGTGTTGGGATCAGCCACACCCAGCGTCGAGAGTTTCTACAATGCCCAAAATCGGAAGTACACTTTGCTCACTCTGCCGAACCGGGTACAGGACATTCCCATGCCGCGCGTGGAAATTGTGGACATGGCCAAAGAGAAAAAATCGCCCCGCCGGAACGAACCGGTCATTTTTTCCGCTCTTTTACTTCAAAAAATTCGGGAGAAGCTGACCCGACAGGAACAGATCATTCTTCTCCAAAACAGGCGGGGCTTTTCCACGTACATTGTGTGCCAGGAGTGCGGCTACATTGAAAAATGCGTCAATTGTGACATCACCCTAACCTACCACAGAGAAGGCAATAAATTGGTGTGCCACTATTGCAATTACCAAAAACCCGCGCCCGAAGTTTGCCCCAATTGCGGCGGGGTGAAAATCCGTTACAGCGGCATTGGCACCCAGCGCGTGGAAGACGAACTCAAATTCCACTTTCCACGCGCACGGGTTGTCCGAATGGACATGGACACTACTTCGCGCAAGGGAGCCCACGACCAAATTCTACGGGATTTCAGTCGGGGTCTGTACGACATTTTGTTGGGAACACAAATGGTGGCCAAGGGGTTGGACTTCCCGCGCGTGACCTTGGTGGGCGTCATTTCAGCCGACACCACACTTCTTATTCCCGATTACCGGGCGGCGGAACGCACCTTTCAACTCCTTACGCAAGTGGCCGGACGTGCCGGACGCAAAGACAAGCAGGGTGAAGTCATTATTCAAACCTATTCCCCTCAAAACCACAGCATTCTTTTTGCCCAAAAACACGATTACTTGCGCTTTTACGCCTCGGAAATCGGCCAGCGCCGCGACTTGGTGTACCCACCCTTCGGAAAATTGGTTGAAATTGAATTTCGCGGACCCAACGAAGATTCGGTGCGCGAGTACGCCCTTCGTTTCGGTCAGCTTTTGGACGGACAAAGTCCCTTTTACCAGATTTTGGGGCCTTCACCCGCCCCCCTGTCTAAAATTCAGGGCAATTACCGTTTTCACATTATTTTAAAGGGAGATCGCCACAAAGACCCCTCCGGCACCCGGCTGCGCGCCGATGTTAAAAAGGTTTTCGGGGAATACAAACGACGCTATCGCCCGCGGGAGGTGAAGATCTCCATTGACGTTGACCCGGTCGATTTGTGGTGAAAATCACGTCTTTTCCGGCAAAAAAAAGACGGTATCGACCTTTGCAGTTTCCCAGTTGTTTTGTCCGCTCTCGGGAAGGGAAACTTTTCGACGGCTTCCTTTGTAGAAAGAAATACTTTTGAGGTGCTTGTGCACGGCGAATTTTTCATTCGGTAGGCTCACAAACAACCTGTAGAAATCGCAGAGGATTACCTTTTTTTGAAAACGTTAGCAATAAAATACTCTCCGCGGAATAGAATTTTGCCTTTTATTCTAATTTCCTTGCTTTTGCACGTTTTGTTTCTCTTGATTTACGGCGTTTCCACCCATTTCTCTCTTTTCCCAGCCGCCTCGGCTGTACGGTCCCCAAAAGAGAAGGAAATCGCTTTTGAATTTGTGGAAACCCCAAAAGCCAGTCCGACCAAACCGCGCACAGCGCGACTTTTATCCGACAAAAATTCTACGGCGCAAAATCGCGTCAAATTGGGTCAAAAGGGGAAAATGCCCAGCGCCCGCGGGACACTCCCCTCACCGGACGCCGCCCGACTGGCTGCTTCTTCCCAACCGGTTTCGCGGCCGCGCCCGTCAGCGGCCAAAAATGTTTCCAAAGCGGAAAAAAATCTGGCCCCGCGGAAATTGGCGTATTCCAGTCGCCAAATGACCTACGAAACCTTTAGCCCCGAAAAATTGACCGGTGGGAGCGCACCGCCCCGGTCCGCTTCCCCCACAACCTACGAAAACGAAAGTTTCAACGTGGACAAATTGGGCGGATTGGCCTTTAACACGTACGAGTGGGATTTCGCTCCTTACATGCTGTACTTGAAAAAGAAAATCCAGCAACACATTTTCCCGCCGCCGGCTTTCACAAAATTGGGGCTGATTCAGGGGCACACCCTGCTTAGGTTTCGTATTTACCCGGACGGCCATTTGGGCAATGTCACGCTGCTCTCGTACAAGGGACACAAAAGTCTCATGGAAACCAGTTTAAACGCAGTGAATATTTCCGCTCCTTTTAAGCCGTTGCCCAAGGATTTTCCCAAGGATTTTCTTGAAGTGACCGGTTCTTTCTGGTATATTGTGAAAAAGTAAAAAATAACCCGTGTAAAAACAGGAGAGTGATTTGACACTTTTGGAGCAAAGCTGGCAGTTTTTTGTAAAGGGCGGGATCATGATGATTCCGCTTGCCATTGCGTCGATTTGGGCGCTGGCCATTATTTTGGAACGTCTCATTCATTTACGGCGATCGAAGATTATTCTTCCGGAAATTCAACATGCCATTGAGTCCCTGAAAGAAGAAAGGGATATTCCCATGGCGATTTCCATTTGTCAACGCCATTCGGGCCCCTTTGCCCATTTGGTTCAACTGACTTTGGAGCAACGGCACCTTCCCAAAGAGGATTTGAAAGAGGTCACGGAAGAGCAAGGGCGTCAGGAAATCCACACGCTGGAAAGCGGCCTGGGGGCTCTGGAAACCATTGCGGGGGTTGCTCCGCTGCTGGGTCTCTTGGGAACGGTGATTGGGATGATCAAGGTCTTTAATGTCATTTCAAAGGTCGGTGTCGGTCAGGCCAGTGCACTGTCGGTCGGCATTTCCGAAGCTCTGATTACAACGGTTTTCGGGCTTTCCATCGGCATTACGGCCCTGATTTTTTACAACTATTTTATTCACAAAGCCGAAGATCTGGTGCTGGAAATTGAACACGCCACAGGTGATCTGGTTCGGAAAATGAGCTTAATTGAACAAAAACTCCTTCCCGAATCCCTTCAGGAGGAGAGCTAATGCATCTTGCTCTAAAAGAAAGAAAAAAAATCTCCATTAATATTACCTCACTCATTGACGTGCTGTTCATTTTGTTGATTTTTTTCATGGTTTCTTCCACCTTTTTGGAGCAACCGGGCATGAAACTGCAATTGCCCAAGGCCAAATCGGCCAGCATTCAACGGGTGAAAAATCTGGCCATTTTTATCGACGCGCAGCAACAAATATACTTGAACGACAAACCCTACGCTCTGGACAATCTGGAAGAAGCCCTCCAAAAACACGTAACCGGCCACAAACCGCCCACTCTCATTTTAAAAGCCGACAAAACCGTGCCGCACGGGTTGGTGGTGCAAGTCATGGACCTGGTCAAACAGGCCGGAATTAAAAAACTGGTCATTGCGACGGAAGTGGAACTCCCTGGCCAGGGAAAACCTTAGACCACTTTTAACAGGAGACTTCCAAAACCGGAAGGGGAAAAATCACGGAAGTGGCGGCGTAGAAACGTACGGAGCGCCTCTTTTTGATTGGGAATGTAAAGCAGCTCCGTCAATTCAAATCGATCCTGTGCCGTCCGGGCCCGAGCGGACAATTCCTCTTGGTTTAAGGAAACAGAGACAGAAAAAATCAGTTCCGGTTTGGTTGTCTCGGTGTTTCGAATAAGGCCCCGCACCACCGGGCGACTCATTTCGGCGGGGTCTACATTCAATTCCTCCCGCAGTTCTTCACGAATGGCGAGACAGGGATCCGGACGGCCTTCCCGCACGTGCACGCCGGGGTCGATGTGGCCCCCAAAAACGTCCAGGCGGTTTGGGTATTCGCCCACTTCGGCGCTGCGTTTCATTAACACGATTTGCCCGTCCCGCGTCCGCACCAGAGCACTAATCCCCAGCCCCTGATTCACAAAATTACGGCCAAATGTTTCCGCCACAACTCTTCGGTGAAAATTGGAGTACAAAAACGCGCGGTAATCGGTGGGAGCCAATGTCAAAAGAAGCCGCCCGTTTTGAAAATGGAAATCCTTCAATTCCGCCAGCGCCCCGTTAAAAAATCGGACGGTTCGATTTTCTTTCAGTTTTTGGCGCCAGAATGCGTGTTCGGCCTTTCGCAGAGCTTCCGGTTTTGGCGGGCTGTGGGAAATCCAGTGTACCGCAAGCTGCGAACAGGACAACCGGCCCGTCCAGAGCACGGAGACAATATCTCGGGGAAAGTCACTTTCAGGAACGGGGTTTGGAGACGTCACGTGCCGTTCCGTCCGGAGTTGTTTTTCTTATTCAAGAATGCGGTAATCCGCTCTTTCCAGTCTTTCGTAGTGGAGAGGTAAGCAAAGTTGTCCGGGCTCATTTGTGCAAATTGTTGGATTTCCGCAGCCAGCTTTTGATTTAAAATCAGTTTGGTGGCGTAAAGCGCTTCGTCGCCGCCCTCCAAAATCTCCTCAGCCAATTCGAATGTTTTTTCCCACAATTTTTCGGGCGGAACCACAGCGGTCACCAGCCCGATGCGCAATGCCTCCTCGGCGTCAATGAGACGAGCCGTCAACATGAGCTCCTTGCTCTTAGCCAAACCAATGAGCGCCATGACACGGAAGGAGCAGCCGACTGGCAAAACCGCCCCAATGCGCACGGCGGGAAATCCGGCTTTGGCAGAGCGGCTCATGACGCGCAGGTCACAGGCGGCGGCCAGTCCCATACCGCCCCCCAGGGCAAATCCGTTGACGGCGGCCACCGTGGGTTTGGGACAACTCATGACCGTGTCCATCATTTCGTCCACTTTCTGGGCATATTTTCGAGCCTTGACAGCGGTGTCAAAACGCATGAGATCGGCCAAATCCGCGCCGGTACAAAAGGCCTTTTCACCGGCGCCCGACAGAACAATCAGGCGCGTCGCGGCGTCACTTGCCAACATGCGAAAGACTTCAATCACCTCGTTCATTAAATCGAATGTGAAAGCATTGTATTTTTCCGGACGATTCAGCGTCACAACGGCGACGGCGTCTTTTTTTTCTACACGAAGATCGGTCATGAGCATTCCCTGTTTGTTGTTCTGGTACCGGCTTCAGAGGAAAAGGGGCTCCCGACGCAGGGCAGCCCCT
This sequence comes from uncultured Deferribacteres bacterium, assembly GCA_964579725.1. Lineage (GTDB taxonomy): Bacteria > Zhuqueibacterota > JdFR-76 > JdFR-76 > BMS3Abin05 > CAZOHG01. The sequence goes on along the minus strand of CAZOHG010000041.1, from coordinate 24,615 downwards.
TTTTTGTCTATTCCATTGTTTCGGTTGTTTTCCGCAATTCCATTGAGCGCTGGTAAAATTCGGGCAAGCTGAGCTGTTTGAGAAATGTAAAGCCCCGAGCCGCACGGAGCCTCGGGTGCGGATTCTGGTAGAAATATTCACTGCCCAGCGCCGTTTTCACAATTTGGTACTGTTCCACCATGATCTTTTGCGCCAGACGGTTAAAGGGCCCGTCGTATTCGTAGCTCGGGAAAGAAGCCGACCGCTGGGAGCCAAAGCAGTACATAAACGAATTTTCTAAAATCGCCATGGAATTCAGCGAAACTGGCACAAAAATATTGGCTTCGGAGGGGTGAAAACGGTACCACACATTCCGGTATCCCCAAACGCGAATGGCGTGCTCACCGGTTTTCGCTTCGTACAATTTCAGCGCTTCGGAAACCGCCTGAAGAACCTTGTAGTGGGTGTCGGGCCCGCTTCCCTCGGGGTCTAACGCCACGGTTACCACCGTGGGGCGAATGGCTTCCAAAAGCCTCAAAACCGGGTACACGTCCCGCTGCATTTTGGGGTCTTCCGTGAAGATATCGCCCTTGTAAAATCCCAGCCGCAGGTGATTTACGGAACTGGAATTGAAGCCCAAATAGGCCCACAGCAAATCGGCCTCCCATTCGCGGATCATCCCTTTCAATTGTTGGACGTAAGTAATGTCTTTTTTCCCCGGATATTGGGTTTTGAAATAGTTCACCAATTCGACAATGCGATTTTTCAAATTCGGCAAATTGTCCTCTTCAAACAGAAAAACCATGTCGCGGAGCAGGCGGCGGGTTTCAGCTTCATCCTTTTTGGAACGGCTGTGAGCGGCAATACCTTCAAGGTACAGGTACACCTCTTCATTCTTTGCTGCTTCATTGGCCGGATCAAAATAGCCCTGTGCCATAAGTTCTTGAAAATGAGGAGTATCCAAAAAGCGGAGCATTTTTTCCATGAGCTGGAGAACGTACGCATTGGTAACCGCCGTAAAGCCGCTGGTCATGTAATTGAAATAATGTTGATTTTTGGGCGTTCGCACCAAATGGACAATGTACGCTAAGTAACCCAACATGATGTCGTCGTGGTGAGGAGCCGTATGCATGAACACTTCGCCTTCCGGCGTTTGCAAACCGGCCTCAATTTTTTTAATCAGGCTTTGCTCCACCCGAAGTGCCAACGTTTTGGCATCTTCCTTCGTTTTTTTCAACACCTCGGCGGCAAAACGATTGCTTGTGAAATCGCTTCGCACCAAGTCTCGTAGACGTTTGTTTTTCAAAACGGACAAATTCACGAGAATTTTCTCGATTTCTTCTTCCGAAACGGACTCGGCATTGCGTAAATCTTCAAGATGCCGGGCGCCCAGTTGGCTGGCAGCTCCCTGCGTCAAAAAGAAGCGCGCATTGGGCAAATCCTGCAAAACCGAAGCCGGGTACAGGATGTGTTTCTCCTGTTGGATGGCATCAGCCACCACCTTCGCCTTGGCGTCACCGGCTGCAATAATGATTGCCACCACGTCCGGGTTGTAGGTAATGGTGGAAAGCCCGATTGTAATAACCAGACGGCTGCGTGCTACCTCAATGCCGCCCAGGTCGGTGGCGGCGGCCGCCTGCGTTTCGTAATTGGTCGGCATCAGACGAGTGGTAGAATGATGGTCCGAACCGCGAATATTGAACGCAATATGCCCGTCCGGCCCGATTCCTCCCAAAAAGAAACCGATGCCCCCCAGTTGGCGAATCCTATTCTCGTATTCCGTACAAAACTGGTCAACCGCCCCGATTACCTTCTGCTGCAAGCGTTCCTTGGAATTGGTCGCCTGCCGCGTACGCAGCGAAAGATCAACAATATTATTGGGAAAAACATCCTCAATGTGCAACCCCTCGGGTATTCCGATTCGGGAGGTGTCGATTAACATGGCTTTTTGCGGATCCAGCCCGAACCCCTTAATGTAAAATTTGTTGACATAGTAATAAAAACTGTTGTGCTGGTGAGGATTAATCGGGTAAAATTCATCGATTTGAACAAAATGGAGACTTTTCATATCCGGGAAAACAGCCGGATTGATGCCATTTGCCTCCAAATCCTTCCGGACCTCCGGCAAATTCCAATTGGTCAGGTAATGAATAACCCATTTAATAAAATGTTCCGGTGTTTTTCCCGTGGGCAACGAAACCACTCCGCCCGGATTATTTTGAACCCATTCCAGAAAACGCAGCGCTGTCAATTTCCCCAGGGTGGGGAAATTGTTCACCACAATAGCGGGAATTTTTTCCTGCGGTGCGTACAGAAGCTTTCGCCCCGAGCGTTCCAGAAAAATCTTTTCCACCCGAGATTCCACCTGAGGTTTCTTGCTTTTCTTTTTTGGCATTTTATTCAGACTCCTTTTTTCTCTATTTTTTCGTTTTCTTCTGTCGAAACGGCCGCGGGTACGGGAAAAACGCCGCCACCCGGGATTTGTACTGCCGGTACGCATTGCCAAATTTCCCCTCGGCCTCTTTTTCTTCCCGAAAATAGGCGAACCAAATAATATAAAGGCTCCCGAGAGGAGCCGACACAAAGGTAAATCCTTTGGAATTGAACAAGAGCCCAATTGCAAATAAAATAGCGACAAAACTACTGAACATGGGATGTCGGACGTAGGCAAAAATGCCCCGTGTGACCAATTGGTCGGTGGTCCCGCGCGGCAAGTTCTCCGAGGCTCTTCCGTAAAGTGTCAATTGACGTCCGGAAACAGAGGCCACGGCAAAAGCTGAAAGTAGCAAAAAAATACCGACATAGAAATGCCACGCAGTTGGATCCAATTTCCCCCAATGCAAAAGGGTATCCAATGCCCAGGCCAAACCCGATAGTCCCACAAAGCCCGCCAACAAATTGCGCGATTTTCTTTTGAAATCCTCAGCCAGTTTTGGCATTGCAAATCCTATTTCTATTCCTTAAATAACAGTCTGTTAAATCACAACTTTTTTCAAACCGAAGTTTCGCCAATTGTCCTTAAAATTAAAGCTTTTTTCCGGCAAATGCAAGCAAATTTGCCGCTGCTCAGACGCAGTGACAGAATCTTTTTCCGGAATTTTCAATTTGCCCGCTTGTCAAAAAACACTTGATTTCTATTCTTTTTTTTCTACTTTGTTAAACTTAAGATTGCCTTTTGACCGAAACCCGTCGTCCGAAAATTCAGATGTACGCTCTTACAAAAGTCCAGAGTATTCAAGGAGGTTTTTATGCTCAATTACATTTGGCTGTTTTTGGTTGTTGTCTCGATTGTTGTAGGCGGCATTAACGGCCGCATTCAGGAGGTGACTGAGGCCGCTTTTCATATGGCTAAAGTATCGGTAGACATTTCCTTCGGCTTAATCGGAATCATGGCTTTGTGGCTGGGCATTATGAAAATTGCGCAGGAAGGGGGACTTGTCAAAATGTTGGCGCGCGTCCTCAAACCCATTATGTCCCGCTTGTTTCCGGATGTTCCTCCCGAGCACCCCGCCATGGGAGCCATGATCTTAAACATCAGCGCCAATTGGCTCGGGCTCAGCAACGCAGCCACTCCTCTTGGCCTGAAAGCCATGGAAGAACTACAAAAAATCAATCCCAAAAAAGACACCGCCACCAATGCGATGGTGCTCTTTTTGGGCATCAACACGGCCAGCATTACGCTGATTCCCGCTACCATGATTGCCGTTCGGGTTCAATTGGGTTCCCACAATCCCTGGGAAATCATCGGAACCACCATTTTCGCCTCCACCATGGCCACCATTACGGCCATTATTGCCTCCAAAGTGTACGAAAAACTCCCCTTCTTCAAATGGCGTCCTGAGGAACCGGACGCCGACACGCCGAAAAAATCGACATTACCCACCAACAGCGAAAACCAAAAATAAGGAGGCGATTTCATGGGAGCGCTATTTCGAGAATTTATTACCCTTTTGTCCAATTGGGCCATTCCATTTCTCCTCTTTGTTATTCCAATTGTGGCCTTTATTAAAAAGGTGAATGTGTACGAAGTTTTTGTGGACGGCGCCAAAGAGGGTTTTGATGTAGCGATTATGATTATTCCGTATTTGGTCGCTATTTTGGTTTCCATCGGAATGTTTCGGGCTTCGGGAGCCATGGATTTATTTGTGAAAATGGTGTCTCCCGTTACCAATCTCATCGGATTTCCGGCGGAAGTTCTCCCGGCCGCCTTCATGCGCCCGCTTTCGGGCAGCGGTACCCTGGGGCTTGTGACCGAACTGCTGAAAACCCACGGGCCGGATTCTTTCATCGGTCGGCTGGCGTCCACAATTTACGGTTCCACGGAAACCACCTTTTATGTGATTGCCGTGTATTTCGGTGCAGTGGGAATCAAAAAAACGCGCCATGCCGTGCTGGCCGGTCTAACTGCCGACGCGGTGGGGATTTTGGCCGCTCTTTTTATTTGCCGATTGGTTTTCGGCCACTAAAAAGCGCAAAAGAGACCTCTCGGAACAATCGGAAAATCGAAAATGAAATGCCCCCTTGCAGGGGGTCGAATGTCCCGTAGGCGAGGTCGAACAAAATCGAACCCAAGGTTTTGTTCCCTTAAATAAACCGTTTCAAAATTGGCAAAATGAAAAAGGCCCGTAATCTGTCCCGAAAATATTTGGGGGGATTAAATTCCTTGAGAAACATGAGATAGCTTTGGATGACCGGCTGAACATCCCGAATCGATTGCGGCAAGAGCTCCAGATTAATAATCCGATCGTACCGATCCCTTTTCAATCGGTTGATTAATTCCTTGACGGGAAATTCCCCTCCTTGTCCGAACGGTAAATGCAAATCCTCCGTTCTGGAGCAATCCGACAAATGAATCACCCGAATTTCCTGCCGAAATTTTTCATACAGGGACAACCAATCGGGGCCACTCAAAAAGGCGTGGGGGCCGTCGTAGCACATACCCCACAATTTTCTCCCAAGAGCCGCTTTGGCCTCTTCCCAAAACGGCGGGAATTGGAATCCACGAACTTCGGGAATATTTTCGATAATAACCGGGGGTTCCAGCCGCTTGAGGTTTTCAAACAAAAATTTCTTTGAAACCGGCCCCTTCACCGGATGGACGTGATTTTCCGGCGGGTGGCTCAGGCAATATTGGACATCCAATTCACGCCAATTGGCATTGATTTTTTCAATCAGATTTTCAATTCGGTCACGTGCGTCCTCACACGAAAAATCGTACCCGTCCTGCTCGACAATCGGCAAATGGATGCCTAATTTGACCTTTTTCCTTACTTTTCTGACCGCCTCCAAATCTTGAAAAATACTCTCGGTCACCTCGGCAAACCGAACCCCCAAAATCCGAACGAAATTCAACAAAATAGACGGTTCAATCCCCCCGTATTTTTCAATTGTCAAACCAATAAGCATGCTCGTTTCCCTTTTCAAATTGAGGGGGATTCCTTCGGGTTCCCTTCTTTTTCATTCCACGTAATTGGATGTGGCAAACTGTGTACAATACCGAAATCCCGATGAATAAGGGTGTCGTGTTTCCAGAAGCGATCATCCCGTTCGGGGTAATCGGTTGTGTAGTGGAGTCCCCGGCTTTCCCGCCGGTAGCGCGCGGCGTCGATAATCAATTTGCCCACGGTGGCCAGATTGCGCAATTCCAGCAATTTTTCCGAAACCTTGGTTCGCTTGTAAAAATCTTCAATTTCACTCACCAACAAACGCATGCGGCGGGCGGCGCGTTCCAGTCGGAGGTCCGAGCGAACAATGCCCACGTAATCCCACATGACGGTCTGGATTTCCACCCGATCGTGCGAAACCAGTACCCATTCATCCGAATTAAGCGTTCCCTCCTCACTCCAGTCCGGCAAACCGGCGGGAATGCGTGCTTTTTTCACCCGTCTGGCGGCGTCCAAATAGGCTTCGTGTGAGAAAACCAGACCTTCCAGAAGGGAATTAGACGCCAGGCGATTGGCACCGTGCACACCGGTGCACGCCACTTCGCCGCTGGCGTAGAGCCCCGAAATGGACGTGCGGCCTTTGAGATCGGTTACCACGCCCCCGCACATGTAGTGTGCCGCCGGAACAACGGGAATCCACTCACGGGTAATGTCCAATCCCAACGACTGACAATATGCGTAAATATTGGGAAAACGCTCCTTAATTTGAGTGGCCGGTTTGTGTGTGACGTCCAAAAAAACGTGGGGAGCACCGCTTTTTTTCAGCTCCGCGTCAATAGCCCGGGCCACAATGTCTCGCGGAGCCAGATCCTTCAAGGGGTGGTATTTTTCCATGAAAGCCTCCCCATTTGGGGTTCGGAGAATCCCGCCGAATCCCCGAACGGCTTCCGAAATCAGAAAGTAATTGGCGCCCGGGTAATGCAACGCCGTGGGGTGAAATTGCATGAATTCCAGGTTTCCGATCCAGGCTCCGGCCCGGTAAGCCATGGCCACGCCGTCCCCTGTGGCAATAGCCGGGTTGGTGGTGTGAAGGTAAACGTGGCCGGTCCCTCCGGTAGCCAAAAGCACGATTTTGGCCAAAAATTTGTCCACGCGATTTTTCTCCACATCCAGAGCGAACGCCCCCCAGGCGTGTAAAATTCTGGTTCGTTTTTCAATTTCGTGCCCCAGTTGGTGTTCCGTAATCAGATCGATTGCCATGTGATTTTCAAAGACCTGAATATTCGGGTGTGTTTTCACAGCTTCCAAAAGGGCTTGTTCAATTTCTCGCCCGGTCAGATCGCCCGCATGAACAATCCGATTCTTGGAGTGGCCGCCCTCACGTCCCAAATCCAGACTGCCGTTTGCTTTCGTTGTAAATCGCACTCCCCAATCCATGAGTTCCTTCAGGCGCAGGGGTGCTTCACGCACAATAAGTTCCACGGCTTCTCGGTGACAAAGTCCTGCTCCCGCTTCTAAGGTGTCGCGAATGTGGAGGTCGAACGAATCGTCCTTGCTGACGACCGACGCAATTCCCCCCTGGGCGTAGTTTGTATTGGAATCCGCCCGCTGCTTTTTGGTGAGAACCGTTACCCTGCCGTGAGCCGCCGCTTTCAGGGCAAAAGTCAGGCCTGCAATTCCACTTCCAATGACCAAAAAATCCGATTCAACTGTCATGTGTCCCGAACCCTCTTCATTTTAGCGTAAAACCCAAATACCCGAGACCTTAAGGGAAAATCGGCCAGACTTGCTTGAAACGCGCCTCAACCATTCTTCTCTCCAGTGCCAAATTTCTGCCTGCTATTCCTGCGGCGTTTTTGTGTCAAGGGACCCGGCGGGCACCTTTACCAAAAGAACCAAACCTACAGCCATCATTAGCGCCAGCGACAGAACGGCTCCCTTGTACCGCACCACGTCGCCGTAGGGTTTCAGTAGAAGAACCGTGGTGCCCCACACCAACGGCCCGAAAATAGCCGCTACTTTTCCCGAAAAAGCGTAAAGTCCGAAAAATTCCGCCACCATTTCTTTGGGGACCAAACTGATGAGAAGAGGACGAGCTGCCGTCCAGGTCGACCCCAATAGAATTCCCACCAGGCTTCCGATTATCCAAAAAACGGTGTGGCTATTGGTGGAAATAATGGCCAGCAGGCTGAAAATCCACCCGGAAACCACCAAAAGTAGCGTCCGTTTGGGACGGAGCCAATCGGTCACATAGCCGAAAATCAAGGAACCCACCGCAGCGGCTGTCGTCGTCACGATAAAAAAGAAAATAATCATTTCATTGGGAAATCCCATCACCTTTACCGCGTAAACGGCCATAAAAATAATGGTTGTTTGAATGCCCTCTTCGTAAAAAAATTTAGCAATGAGAAACCGCAGAACCCCCGGGTATTTTCGGGTATTTGCCAAGCCGTCCCACACGCGGGCTACCGCTTCCCTCAAGCGTATTTTTTGCCGTTGGGGGCGATTTTTCTTTTCCCGAATAAAAAGAAAAGTGGGCAATGAAAACAGAAAGAAAAGCACCGCCGTGGGGATAAACGTGCCGCGGCGCCCCCACCCGCTTTCTTGTCGAAGCAAAATCACCCGGGTTTTACCCCGAATCGGGGCATCCCGAAACAGAATGGAAACGGCGCGGCGCGCTTTTCCGCCCGGGCGCTGAATGACGGTGTCCTTGCTGGTTACCCGCCACCCGGCCTCTTTTGCGTCCGAAACGGAATCGGGCACCAATTTGTAGCGGTAATTCTCGTCCCGCCCGACGTGCTCGTCCAAAAATCGGTTCAGAGGTTGGTTGGCGTCCCAGTTCAGAACCGCCACCGGCTGCCAATCTTTTTGAAGAAACGGCCATTTTAGGTGAAGGAAAGAGATTTCTCCCTGGGCAAAAGGCATGACCAACAAAAGGCCGACAATGGCACCCAAATACCCCAACGAAACCCCAAATCCCGACACCTTGCCGATGTTTTGGGGGCCGGCCACTTCCGGCAGAAGGGCATTGTAAAAAACCAGTGCCCCCTGGTAGGCGTAATTCGCCACAATAAAAAAGCCCACGGCTAACAGCACCAAAAGGGTTTCGTGGTGAACCCAGTAGCCCGTCATTCCAATGAACGCCGTCCCCAAAACCGCTCCCAATGTAAACACAAACAAAAAGGGCAGGCGTCTACCGGCGCTGTCAGAGAGCGCCCCCAAAATGGGCAGTGAAAGCGCCACCAGTGCCATGGAGGTGGAATTGCCCACGCTGACCCAAAAATCTTCCCGGGCCAGGTTAACGGTAATCCAGAGGGAAAAATACATGGTGACCACGTTCATGGAATAAATGGTGTTGGCAAAATCGTAAAATGCCCACGCCAGTACCGTTCCGAATGAGGAAGAAGATTTTGGAGACTGCACGGTTGGGGCTCCGATCAGAGTTCGGCTTGAAGCTTGCTTAAGTAACGAATCATGCGGGCGGTGTGAGACCGGTACGTCTTTCCGGGAGGAACCACAACCACGAGCGTGACATTTTGTTCCAGGGCTCGAAAGTAGCGCAGGTCAATTTTGCGCCGCGTGTCCGTGAGAATAAGAACCTCGCGAATCGCCCCCGTGGTGGCTTCCGTTTCAATATTTTCCAGAGCCTTTCCCATAGTTAAGGCGATTTCGGAGGCGTGGTCCGCCGTTACAATCCCCCGGCCGGCCAATTCCACAACGGGAAGTCCTTCTTCGGAGAAAAGGTACACGCTTTCAAAATTACCCAAATTCATAATTTTCATGAATTCGGATTCAATCATTTGTTGAAGGGGTCCCTCTTTGGGGGGATGTTTGCTTAGCATTTGGCTCGATCCTTCCTTTTTTCAAGCGTCACGCACGAAGCTTCCGTTCGATGTCTTCAATTACCAATTGAATAATCATTTTGAGGGTTTCCACCACACCGATTCCCCTGGACGCCACGGCTTCAAAAAAAGGCACATTCAAAAAATTGAGGCGGTTTTGGAGAAATCCCACCGAATAGATTTGCGGGAGGTCTCGTTTGTTGTATTGGAAGACCAGGGGGATGTCGGCCAACGTGCGGCCCTCAGCAATGAGATTTTTTTCCAGATCCAGAAGGGAATCCAAATTTTCGTGTAGGCGGTCGCGCTGGGAATCGGCCACAAATACCAGTCCGTCGGTCCGGCTTAAAATGATTTTTCGGCTGGAGGCGTAAAAGCGCTGGCCGGGAACCGTGTACAACCGAAAACGGGGGCGTTTGCCCTGAATGCTCCCCAGCTCAATTTGCATAAAATCAAAGAAAATCGTCCGATCGTCCTTTGTTTTAAGGGAAACCAACTCTCCCCGGCGCGTAGGGGCAATCCGTGAATAAATATATTCCAAGTTCGTGGTTTTCCCGCTTAACCCGGGACCGTAATAGACAATTTTGACCGAGATTTCCTGCTTGGCCCAGTTAATAAACATGACCGGTTCGGGCTACCCGAGAATCTTGTTCAAATCGTCCCGCACAAGGGATTTGAACTCCGAATCAATGAGCTGGCTCACCTGCTCTTCTTCTCTGGAAGCCGATTCAATGACTTCCTGAATTTTCTCCAGGGTCTTTTTAATAAAAATACGCACCATTCCCAGTGTGACCGAAGGATCGAAAATAACGGAGACAAAAAACTGGTCGCTTACGGCCGCGACGTAAAGGTGTTGTTGAATGCCTTCGTGGTAGTGCAGTTTGAAGCTGTTTTGCCCGCCCAGCATTCGGGCAATCTCCCGCGTGGCCGAAAAATCACCGGCGGTAAGAGCGGAAAAAATGGAAGCGTCCAGACCGGGGATTTCACCGGATTTGGCAATCAGTTGTCCGTCCATGTCGCCAAATAAGATGAGGCGTGAATTCAATTTTCCCCTGAGCGCGTCAATGAGTTTCGAAATTTGAAGAAATTGTTCTTCAGACAAAATGACGGGTTGTTTGGGCAAGGATTTGTCATTGGCCGGAATCATGGTGTGCTCCTCACTTCAATTCAACTTGGCACGCTTTTCTACCGTCCCACTGCCAGCCGACGAATTAAAAAATCGGGTAAACCGGCTTTACGCATTTCCATTTGGGTCCTGGTAATGTCGTACGGGACGCGAAAATATTCAAACTGCGCGGTTCGGGTATCGTAAATACCGTAGCAAGCTCTGGGGTCGCCGTCCCGCGGCTGTCCCACGCTTCCCGCATTAATAATATAACGAATTTCTTCTTGAATTAGCAACTGTTGATCACGAACGCGCCACACACGATTTTTTTCCCGACAAAAAGCGACAGGCACATGTGAGTGCCCAATAAAACAAAGGTGTGTTCGAAAGGCGTCAAATTCCGGTTTCGCCCCGTGGCACTCCGTCAGATACTCCCACTCCTCCGGATGGCCAGGGGACGCGTGGACAAACGTCCCGTCGTCCAGAATGACCATCATGGGCAATTCGGACAAAAATCGGTAATTCTCCGGTGTAAGAACCTCACGCGTCCATTGAATGGCAATCCGAGCGTAGGGATTGAACTGTTGAACCGGCGTTTTGCCGATCGCTCCGGCGTCATGATTCCCCAAAACAGCGTCATCGGCGAAATCTTGGACAAGCTCAACACAGGCATTGGGCTGCGGCCCGTACCCGACAACATCCCCCAAACACACCAGTCGGTCAACCGATTTTTCTTTGAGATCGGCAAGAACCGACCGGAGCGCTTCCAAATTGCTGTGAATGTCCGAAATAATGCCAATGCGCATGAAAAAATCCGGTATTTTTCAAAAAGGAACTCTGCAGCGGGTTTTCTTTATTATCGGCCGTTCGCCCAACAAACTGAATTTCGACCCGTACCCAACGTGAGGAAAATACTCCGGCAGCAAGGTTCCCTTTTCGCCCCCCTTGGACGCCTCCGCACCCCCCCTTAAATCGTCCCCAAAGGTTGGGCTTTTTTTCGTCCAAAACCGGTTTTCAAGATTTTGAGGGGTTCCCCCGTTTAGCCAAAACACTGCCTAAATATAAAAAACACAAGTCAAAATAGCAAGAAGAATTACCAAAGGAGAGATTCCGTAAGATGACAGCTTCGTTCCGCCCGCTTTTGTTGTTTCGCTCGCGAAAAAAAGATAGAATTGCCTGCGCCCCGGTTTGGCCTTGTTTTGGGAGGAAAAAGCCTCTCGTCACTAATTTTACAAACTTGTTTCTACACCCACAAAATAGTTGCGTTCGGCTCCCGGCCACAGGTAATTTTCCCCCTCCCAGGCATCGTAGTATCCGGCGGTTTCGTATTTTTTGTCGGTCACATTGTTCACCCAAAGGCCGAACGTAAGCCCCTTGAGGCCCGCCACGGGTTTTACATTCAGGGACGCGTGGAAATTGACCAACATGTACGGGGCAATGCTTCGGTCAGCTCGCTGGGTGTTGTCCAGGTATTGCTTTCCCACGTGTTGAATCTGGAGAAAGCCCCCCACAAGGCGGCCGGAATAGCTTAATTTCAGGGAGGTTAGAACATTCGGAAAACCGGCAATGGTTTTGCCGGAAAAGTCTACCGGTTTCGTTCCCAGGAAATTCCAATCCTGGTCGTACACGGCCTGAAACTGTTTGAATCGGGCAAAATAGTTTTGGCTGAGGGAAAACGCACCGGAAGCCCGAAATCCTTGCCCCAAGCCCAGTGCCGCTGTCGCTTCCACCCCTCGGTGTACCGTTTTTTCAGCGTTGCCTTTAATGGGAAACCCGTCTTTGTCAACCTGGCTGTACGGGACAATTTCATTGCGGAAATTCATCCAGTAGAGATTCACTTTCGTGCGAAAACGGGACGTGCGGTAACCAAATCCCAATTCAAAATCAAGCAGCTCTTCCGGTTTGGTCAGCGGGGTGTGCCACCGAATGTAGTCCACGCGTCCGTCTGGTTTTCGAACCGTGTCCGAGTGCGCAAAGAGCGGGTGCACACCCAGATCGTCCGGACCCTGCCACACGTCAAAGAGATCGTCGTCGGAAGGCTCTCGGTGCGCCACAGAAACGTTTCCGTACACATTGAGCGCCGTGTTCACGTTGTAATTGACGCCAAGCCGCGGGTTCCAAAAAACATAGTGCACGTCAAAAGCATGGCGATTTTCTCCCCGAAAATTGGCTACGGCGTGCTGCCGGAAAGTGTATTTTTGTAGCTGCACATTCAAATCCGTCATAAAAGACAAAGCGGGTGTTGGGTGATTTAATTCGTGCAGAAAAGCCGTGACCAAATTCTTTCGCGTGTCGAATGCGTAATATTTGTGGTTGGGTTCGGCCTGAGGTGGAAGCTGTGCACCCCAAATGACCGTCCCCCAATGTTCACTCCAGTAGGTGTACGTATTCAAGCCGACGGAGAGCGTTCCGCCTCGGTGCTTCCAGTTGAGACGCGGAATCCAGCCCACCTGATTTTTTCGGACCCACTTTTGACGCACAAAATCGGTGCGCCGAACCAGATGGGAGTCTGCTGCGAAGAAGGGCTGGTAGCCGAAATCCACCAATTTTTTGTGCCGCTTGAACCCCTCGTAATAGCCGAGTCCGTGAATGTAAAAAAGGGTGTTGCTCAGCGCAAGATGGGGAGTCGGCCTCCACTCGTGAATAAATTCGTAGTGCGGTTGGTTGAAATTGTCAATGGTGTTGGGATACGTAACGGGATTGAGGCGGTGGTTCTTTTTCAGGGCGCTGGCGGGGGAGGCGTACCAACCGGCGTGGGTGCGTTCGGGGCCTCCGTACACATTGATTTTAGTGGTGGTTTTTTCTCCGTACCGGGCAGCTCCCAAAAAGTACGCCCACAAATCCACACCGGTATTTTCCCGGTACCCATCGGACAGAATTTTTGAAAATCGCCCCTGAATGACGTACTGGTTCTGAATGAGACCGGAATTCAGCTTAAGGGAGAATTTTCGCGTGTGGTCACTTCCGACCCCGGTGGTTATGAGAATGTTGCTCTCACTGGCCGGTTCACCGGTCACCACATTAATGGCTCCCCCGAAAGATGAACTGCCGTAGAGCGAGCTTCCCACGCCGCGTTGAATTTGAATGTCACGTACAGAGGAAGCCAAATCCGGCATGTCTACCCAATAGACCTGGTGATCTTCCGGGTCGTTCAGGGGAATCCCGTTAATCATGACCGAGATGCGTTTTTGGTCGAAGCCACGGATTTTTACGTACGTGTAGCCCAGACCGTTTCCGGCGTCCGAATAGGCGTACACACCGGGAACCTCCGTTAGGAGTAGCGGAATGTCCTGCGCCCAGTAGGTTTGCTGAAGTTCTTTTCGCGGCAAATTGGTGAACGTTACGGGTGTTTCCCGAAACACGGCCCGATTGGCCGAAACAACCACTTCAGGAGCGCGCAAAGCTTCGGGTTGCAATTGAAAATTGGCGGTAGTTTCACCCGTTCCAACGCGAACGGCTTTTGTTTGCGTCCGGTAGCCGATGAAACTTGCCCGTACCAAATAGCGACCAACGGGAAGTCCCGTGATTTTGTACCGGCCGGTTTGATTTGTAGTGGCACCGAAATGGGTGCCTTGCACCACCACATTCGCCCCTGTCAGGGGCTTTCCCGTCGCCGCGTCTGTTACTTTTCCCGAAACGCTGCCCCCCTGTGCCTGTACCGCTACGGAAATTCCAAGTACACAGGCCCAAACAACCCATATTCGGAGCCATTTCATTTTTAAATCCTCCGTTTCTCTAAGTCTCCCATTGAGCTTGCGGCCAATTGCCTAAAGTGATTCCACCCGCCCGGGGTTAACGGTACGGTTCGGCCATTTGCTCGTTTGAGTTGAACTCCTGCTTCGGCCTCCACAATTCTTCCAATAACGGAGACCGGAGCGACCGTTTTTATTTTTTTCAGGGGGGCGTCCATTGCCTCCTCGGCCACAGCAAAAAGAAGTTCGTACTCTTCTCCCCCGAACAGTCCCCACTCCAAAGCCGATTGCCCTAATTTTTCGGCCACGGCCGGAACGGCGGGGTCCACGGGAAGGCGCCGCTCGTCCACCACGGCTCCCACGGAACCGGCTTCAATCAGATGAAAAAGGTCTGCAGCCAAACCGTCGCTAATATCGATGACGGCGTGTACTTCCGAGCAGGCAGCCAAAATTCGGCCTGCGCGCACCCGTGCACGGGGCACCTGCCAAAACTCCAAAAGACGCATTTCCTCTTGCGTTGCTGAGCTCCCGCTTTTTGCCAGAGCCAAACCGGCTGCTCCCTTGCCGAGCGTTCCCGTTACGCAAAGCAAGTCTCCCTTTTTTGCCCCTGCGCGGGATTTGAGCTGTTCCGGCAACACCCCGCCCATTAGGGTTAAGTCGGCAGCAAAATGAGCACCCGCCGAAATATTCCCCCCTACAATGGCGGCGGACACGGCTTCAAGCTCCTTTGCCAGTCCACGATAAAACGCTTCCACCCGAGTTACCGGCGTTTCAGGCGGCAAAACCAAATTGACCAACGCGTAAAGCGGCGTCCCTCCCATGGCAGTTAGATCGCTCAAATTAATCGCCGCCAGTTTTCGTCCCAATTTTTCCGGTGTTGTCCATTCCCAGCGAAAATGGGTGTTTTCCACCTGACCGTCCACCGTGGCGAGGAGTAGCTGGTCCGCCTTCCACCGAATTACCGCAGCGTCATCTCCGATCCCCCGCACCACGGAAGCACCGGTGGAAGGAACCCATTGTCGAAGCCGGGTAATCAGCCCAAATTCGCCCACATCTTGGCATGTGCTCATTTTTTTCTCGATTTTTGCTGTCCGGGGAAAACGCCAGCACGGTTGGTAAAAACGGGAAAGCCCTCAAAAGAAAAAACCGCTTCCCAACGTCGTGGAAAACGGTTTTCAGATTTTTGGAAAAAGATCGTTTCCCTGCGCTGGCATTACCCAGATCAGGTTCAAAGGGTGTTTTCTCAGCCTTCCTTCAGTAGGAAAGCACCCCAATCCGATTTATGTTGAGAACAATTTCAACTACTTAAATTTACAAACAAAACCGGCACTGTGCAAGATTTTTTTTATGATCCGCCCCGATTCCCGCGAGGGGTAGGCACTGTTTGGCCGGGAAAAAACAAACGCCCTACGCTGCCCGTTTCCACAGTCCCCAGAGCCAAAAGGCGGCGGACAGCAGGAGCCCTGGGTAAATGGGTTCGACATTCAGGGGGTAGCGGGGCAAGCCGCCCGTTTGCGAAAGCAGTCCCGCTACCGTCCAAACCAGCGAGAGAAGTCCCGAAAGGCCGATCTGCCAGACCACCAGGGAGGCTCTAATTTTCAGTGAGGGGAAAAAACTGGACCACAGGGGGAAAAACAGCGCCGGGATTCCCAGCGATCCGATGAGGTACCAAATGGCCACAACAGACTGAAAAAAATAGGCGATTCCAAAAGACAACACAGTTGTGACCAGCAAAGCCCAGCGCGTAGCCAGGGTAAGCTCAGCCATCTGAAGTCGGCCGGTCAGGCGTCCCCAAAAATCCCGGCCCAGTGTAATGGCAGAGAGAAAGGTGTAACTGTCCAGAGTGGACATGATCGTAGCCAAAAGGCCCACGACAAAAAATCCCCTGGCCAGAACCGGCAGAACGGCGCCTCCAAGCACAGGGTAAGCCATGAGCGGCTCGATTTTGGGAAATCCGACACGGGCGTAAAACCCCGCTGTGAGGGTAAGCATGTCAAAAAGGAACCAAAATCCGATGGAAATCAAAATACCGGTGCGAGCCGTTCGGGGCGAACGCGCCGCCGAACACCGTTGGTAAAAACTGGGGTCTACGATCGTCCAAAGGGCAATAAACCCCCAGGCCAGAATTTGTTGGAAGGAAAAGTAACCTGTCGGTTCCAGATGTTTCGGAGGCAGAAGCGCCAAGATTTGGACGGGAGAGCCCAAAGTTTTCCAGGCAAAAGGAATGACCAAACCGAATCCCAAAAACATGAGGACAAATTGCAAAACATCCGTTTTCACCACAGAATACAGGCCCCCGAAAAAGACGTACACAACCGAGAAAAGGGTACCCGTCAAAATAGCCAACCACAGGGGCCAGCCGAAAAGTAGATTGAGCAAAACGCCGATCATGAGCACGTAAGGAGCAGGCGTCACCATGAGAAAAGCGAAAAGCGATCCCAAAAGTCCGGCCTTTTGCCCGTAGGCGTCGTAAATCTGGTCCGGCAGGGTGAAATGCACGCGGTTTCGGATTTTTCCGGCCAGAAAAAAGGCGTAAACGGCCGCAAAAAGGTAATAGAAAAGCCCCTGCGTAATCCAGCTCACAATGCCGTAGCGGTACACAAATTCCCCCACTCCCAAAATCCCGCCGTAAAAAGTGGAAACCAATGTGGCCACAAAGGGAACAAGGGAAAGCTTTCGGGCGGCAATGAGAAAATCTTCATCGGTTTTTTCTTTGCGCCGTGCGTGAAAAATCCCCAAAAAAATCACGGCCCCAAAATAAACCGTCACCACGAGCCAATCCAGAGGATGGAGTGTCAAAAAATCAGGCGACATCGTGTGCCACAAAAAGGAAAAGTTCGCCTTTTTTGATCTGAATGGAAACCTGCTCCGCCGTCGCCACGTTGCTTACGCCGCGTCCGCCGAAGTCCAGCCGGGCATTTTGGAGGGGGAATTGCACCCCCTGCACGGACACTCCCTCGGCTAACTGCAATGCGATCAATGAAATCAACCGGCCCGGTTTACAGGGAAAGGAAAAGCTCCCACGGACCACCCGCACCCAAAAATGGTTGTCCACCAGGGTCACTTGCGCCTGGCGGCTGACGTGCTGCAGAATGCCCAAATTGGCCAATTCGTGGTCCAGGCGGCGGCCGGTGGCACCAAAAACAACGATTTCGGTTGCGCCCTTTTCCAGGCAAAAGGTAAGGGTCTTTTCCAGGTCCGTTTTATTCTGATCCGCCCGTTCTACAAATTGGGCTCGGGGAAATTTTCCCCGTGCGTCCGGGGAAAGTGAATCCAGATCGCCAACCACAAAATCGGGAGAAAGCCCCAATTGCCCCAGCGCGTTGGCCCCGCCGTCCGCTGCCACAATAAGGGATGAATCGTGCAAAAAGGGTTGCACGCGCGCTCGAGACGGCGGCGTGCCGTTGGCAAAAACCAAAACTTTCATACGAAACGATCGGTTTCCATTTATTCGTTGGCGGTTTCTCTTCATTCGGCGTATTAAGATAATCATTTTCAATCAAAGCGGCAAGAAAAATATATTTTCGGGTCAATTTTCATTTACCGGAACACTTTAATTATTAAGAAGATATGGTTTTGTACTAAAAATCAACGAAGAAAATGCCGATAAATAGAATGGAACACAAACGGGAAAAGGTGGTGCTTGAATGGAGTACAAAGAGTTCCTCGAGCAAAAGATCATTCCGAAATACGGGCCGCAGCCCCTTCGTTTTCGCGATTGGAACAAAAGGGCACTTCGAGAATTTTACCTCTCTTTTCTAAGAAACCGATTTCAATCGATCAAAAAATCCCCCGAGCTGGAACGTTTCATTCGCGAAATCGAAGAGACCGTTCTTTCTTTGCAGGAGTGAAAAAATCACGACCCAAGTGGACAAGAACTACCGAGAAGACACCCTGCGCAAAAGGGCACGCTTGCCGGGATTTCTCTTGCTTTTTCCACGAAAACCTATTGACTCCTCAACGACTTTCTATTATATTTAGGAGTTGAATGATTCGAAGCGGCGTTTGAACCTCCAACGATTTAGAATAGATTTCTCACATGAGTGCCTTTTCCCGAAAATTGACGCAAACCATTGCATTTTTTCTCCTTCTTCTATTTTTCTCTATTTCCTCGGCTTTTGCCCGTCCCAAAAGTTATTTCCCCTTACCTCTGCCGGCTCCACCTGAAATTTTCGGGCTGAAGAAAAAATTGGAAGTTCGATTGGCGGCTTCGCAGGTTTCGTATTCCAACTGGGCCGCCGGTGGAGACGCCGCCCTCTCGTACGCGGCGTACATCAACAGTAGTTTGGTCAACAATACGAAACTGTACAATGTCACGCTTCGGGGCAAATTTGCTTTCGGGCAAACCAAAATCGGAGGAACACGCGTCCGCAACTCACTGGATCGAATCGAGGTGGAAAGTTCCACCACCATCAAAAAGAAAAAATATCTCAATCCTTTTGCGTCCGTTCAATTGCTCACACAGTTTACTCGGGGGTATGACTATTCCAAAAACCCTCCCGTCGCTCGGTCGGGCTTTTGGGACCCGGCGTACATTACCCAAAGTGCCGGAAGCGGAATTCGATTTAACGAGAATGTGTACATCCGCATGGGGCTTGCCTTAAAAGAAACCTTCACCAAACTTTATCCGGCTTACAGCGACAATCCTCGCACAAAGGACAAGGTGGAACATTTCAAGTTAGAAAAGGGCCTGAATTCTCAAACGCAATTTAAATTCATTCCCAACAAGAGTCTGCGTTTTCTTTCAAAGATTCAGCTCTTTTACAACCTGCGGCGTTTCAAGGACATTGACGTGCGGTGGGAGAGTCAGGTAACTTCCAAATTGGCAAAGTATTTTTCTGTAAATCTCAATGTTTACATGATTTACGACAATGACGTCACCTCCAAAGCGCAGATTAAACAAACGCTTTCCATGGGTTTTACCTACAATTTTTTTTAAAATTTCACCTCCCATTCCGGTCTTTCCGAGTCCCTGCCAATTCCATAATATTTCTGAAACTTAACAAAAAAATAATTTCTTTTGGTTGATTTTTTTAATATATTTAAAACCCTTGATTGGTTGGTGTTTTTGGAAATGAAATGGAAACGGATTGGGAGAAAAATTCATGCCCATAAAGCGTGTCGGAATTATTGGTGGCGGCACCATGGGACGGGGGATTGCCCAGACGGTAGCGGCCAAGGGAATTGACGTCTATTTGGTTGAAGTCAGTCAGGAAAAATTGGATCTGGCCATTAAGGGAATTGGGCAAAACATTGATGCCGAAATTGCCAAGTGGGGAATGACGGAAAGCGACAAACGGGCCATTATGGCACGCATTTTCGGAACGACGGAATTGGAAGAGTTGCGCCGAAAAAAAGTGGATTTGATTATTGAAGCGGTACCCGAAAATCTGGAAATCAAAAAGAAAGTGTTGGGCGAATTCGATCAGGTTTGCGCTCGCGATATTTTATTTATTACCAACACAGCGACGCTGAGTATTACGGAAATTGCCGCCGATTTAAAACGAAAAGACCGCCTGATTGGCATGCACTTTCTCAATCCGGTTCCCAAAACGGCATTGGTGGAAATTGTGCGTGGGCTGTCGACGTCTGATCGGACATTTGAGGAGGCACGGGCTTTCGCCGTCGAAATCGGGAAGACACCGGTTGAGGTGTTTGAATACCCCGGCTACATTACTGCGCGTGTCATTGTACCCTTCCTGAACGAGGCGATGTATGTGTTGATGGAAGGAGTGGCGTCTGCCGACGACATTGACACCGCCATGCGGTTGGGCTTCAATTTCGGCATCGGGCCGCTGACACTGATTGACCAAATCGGATTAGACGAGCTGCTCCTCTGGATGGAGTCCCTTTTTCGGGAATTGGGGGAACTCAAATACCGCCCCTGCCCGCTTTTACGCAAACTTGTCCGTGCCGGCTATTTGGGCAAAAAAACGGGAAAAGGTATTTTTGAATACGACGAGCACGGCAAAAAGATTCCGGGGAAGTCTTCCGTACTGATTCGGCACTAACGGTTTTTCAAGGAATAAAGGAGTTGACTGTATGAAAATCCTGGTATTGAATTGTGGAAGCAGTTCAGTCAAATATCAGCTCATCGATTCGGAGAAGGAAACGGCACTGGCCAAAGGAGTGGTGGAGCGAATCGGGATGAGCGGCGCTTCGCTCAAACAATCCCGTTTTGACGGAGACAAACTGCATTACGTGGGTGAAATTCTCGACCACACCATGGCGATTGAAAATGTGCTGGCGGTTTTAATGTCGCGCAACCATGGCGTGATTAAGGATAAAAACGAAATCGATGCCGTGGGGCACCGTGTGGTACACGGGGGTGAAAAGTTCAAGGCGTCGGTACTGATTACGCCGGAAGTCATGGATACGATTAAGGATTGTATCGATCTGGCACCGCTACACAATCCCCACAATATTAAGGGGATTCAGGCGGCACAGCGCCATCTACCCGATGTGCCTCAGGTAGCGGTTTTCGACACGGCTTTTCACCAACAAATGCCGGCTCATGCGTACATGTACGCGCTGCCCTATTCGCTGTACAGAAAATACGGCATCCGGCGGTACGGATTCCACGGAACCTCTCACCGCTACGTTTCTCACGTCGCATCCCAGATGCTGGGGAAACCCTTCGAATCCCTGCGCATCATTACCGCGCATTTGGGAAACGGGTGCAGCATGGCGGCCATCCAAAACGGGTACTCCATTGACACCTCAATGGGATTTACACCCGTAGAAGGATTGGTCATGGGAACGCGCTCTGGTGACATTGACCCAGCCAGCATTTTGCACATCATGGGACAGGAAGAATTAACGCTCGCCCAGGCCAATACTCTTCTCAATAAACACAGCGGGTTGTGGGGCATTTCCGGCATCTCCAGCGATGCCCGTGAGATCATCGAGGAAGCCAAATCGGGCAACAAACGCGCCCAATTAGCACTTGACGTTATGACTTACCGAATCAAAAAATACATCGGCGCCTACACCGCAGCCATGGGAGGATTGGACGTGCTGGTGTTTACGGCCGGCATCGGCGAAAATGCCCCGGTTGTTCGTGAAAAGGCTTGCCAGGGTCTCGAACTCATGGGTTTAAAACTTGACTCTGCCAAAAACGAGGAAGCCGTTGGGAAGCGCATGGAAATCAGCACAGCCGATTCCAAAGCCAGAGTCTTGGTCATTCCCACAAATGAGGAATTGGTGATTGCTCGGGATACTCGAGACATCGTGCTGAGCCTGAAAAAGGAACAGGAAAACTGAACCGTTGGTAAAAAAAAGAACGGATTTTATACACACAAACCTAAAATATCTATTTTTTGTACCGCAGCCGTTTCATAAAAAACAAGTTGATTTTTGTGTCAATCTTTTTTACCTTTAGGTTTTGTTAAATTACCGGTTTGATGGCGAGGCTAACAACACAAGAGGGGGGGCCAGGTCCGATTTCTTCGCAACACAGGAATTTTCACATCCTTTACGACATTGACGGAGAACTTTCATGAAACGCTATTTGGTCACGGGGGGAGCCGGTTTTATCGGCAGCAATTTCATCCATTATCTCCTGAAAAAATACGACGATATCGCGGTCACTAATTTAGACAAATTGACCTACGCCGGCAATTTGGACAATCTCAAGGACGTAGAAAATGACCCTCGCTACCGCTTCGTCAAGGGAGACATCTGCAATGCGGACCTCGTGGAACCCCTTGTCAAAGAAGCGGATATTGTCGTCAATTTTGCAGCGGAAAGTCATGTAGACCGAAGCATCGGCAAACCGGACGATTTTATTCAAACCGACATTTTTGGAACGTTTGTGCTCCTGGAAGCTGCACGCCAATTCGGGCTCGAGCGCTTTGTCCAGATTAGTACCGACGAGGTGTACGGAAGCACCCTGGGCGAATCGTTCAAAGAAACCGATCCCCTCATGCCCTCCAGCCCCTATTCGGCCAGTAAAGCCGGTGCCGACCGGCTGGCTTTTTCTTATTTCGTCACCTACCAATTGCCTGTTGTTATTACCCGATGCTCCAACAATTTCGGGCCCTATCAATTTCCCGAAAAACTTATTCCGCTTTTCGTCACCAATGCCATCGAGAAGAAAAAATTGCCCATTTACGGCGACGGGCAAAATATTCGGGATTGGATTTACGTGGACGACCATTGCAGTGCAATTGATTTGGTCACCCAAAAAGGGGAAAACGGCGAGGTGTACAACATTGGCGCCGGAAACGAGAAAACCAATTTGGAAATTACCAAGTACATTTTGAATAAACTGGGCAAATCCACCGATTTGATGGTTTTTGTTCAGGATCGTCTGGGCCACGACCGGCGGTATTCCCTTAATTGGGAAAAAATAAAAGCCCTGGGCTGGCAACCTGCCCGCACCTTTGAGGAAGCCATGGATCAAACCATCGACTGGTATTTAGCCAATCGCTGGTGGTGGGAAAAATTAAAAAGCGGCGAGTACCTCGAGTTTTACAAAAAACACTACCACTTGGAATAAAGGGGCTAAAAATGGATTTGAAAGAAAAATTAGCGAAAAAAGAAGCCAAAATTGGTATCATCGGTTTGGGTTACGTCGGTTTGCCTTTGGCAACGGATTTTGCTGACCACGGTTTTTTTGTCTTGGGCATTGACAAAGATGCCGGCAAAGTGGATTTATTAAATCGGGGCGAAAATTACATCGATGACGTAGACGATGCCAAACTGAAAAAGGTAGTGGAAAACGGCCACTTCGTCGCTACGACGGAATACGACCGCGTGGGTGAATTGGATGCCATGTTTATTTGTGTGCCGACGCCCTTTAACCGCAACAAAGAACCGGATATTTCCTATATTGTGGATTCCACCAACGGAATTAAAGAGCACCTTCGAAAAGGGCAGGTGGTGATCTTAAAGAGCACCACTTTTCCGGAAACCACGGAAAAAGTAGTACAGCCCATTTTGGAAGAAACGGGTCTAAAAGTGGGCAAGGATTTTTTCCTGGCTTTTTCACCTGAGCGGATTGACCCCGGCCGAACGGATTTTAACACTGAAAATACACCCATTGTTCTGGGGGGCGTCACGCCCAAATGTACGGAAATGGCAAAGGCGGTCATTGGACAGGTCACTCGAAACGTTCATGTGGTGTCCTCGCCTCGAGCCGCCGAAATGACCAAGCTACTGGAAAATATTTTCCGCAGCGTCAATATTGCCCTAGTCAACGAACTGGCCACCCTGTGTGATCGAATGGGCAATATCGATATGTGGGAAGTCATTGACGCAGCTGCCACCAAACCTTTCGGCTTCATGCCCTTTTATCCGGGGCCCGGCATTGGCGGGCACTGCATTTTGGTCGATCCCTATTATCTCTCGTGGAAAGCCCGGGAATTCGATTTTCACACAAATTTTATTGAATTGGCCGCGGAAACCAACGAAAGCATGCCCTACTACGTGTACGGACTCATTGTCCACGCGCTGAGCGAACACGGTGTTCCGTTGACCAATGCCAAAGTCCTTCTTTTGGGCGCTGCCTTCAAGAAAAACGTGAACGACATCCGAAACTCTCCGGCATTGAAGATTTTTGAAATCCTCGAAAGCAAGGGCATGAATTACGTAATGTACAATGACCCCTACGTGCCCGAGCTTCAAATAAACGGGAAAACGTACACCTCACAGAATCTCACCAAAGATCTGTTGGGATTGGTAGACTGTGTGGTGATTACAACCGATCATTCCGACTACGACTACGATTTCATCGTCCAACATGCCAAATTGGTTGTAGACACCCGCAATGCAACCAAACATGTTAAGGACGGACGGGAAAAAATTGTCCGACTTGGCAGCGGGCGCGTTTTGGGCAATGGAGACTGATTTCACATGAAAATTCGAATCCCCCAAAATTTTCTTCTCCGACTGGGCGCATTGGGTTTCCTGTTTTTCCCGTCTTTGGTTCTGGCGCAGATCCCTTCCACCCAAAAGCACGAAAAGAGTACCTCTGTACAATTGGAACAACAAGCGCCTGAGAAAACCAAGGCGGAACTTTCGTTTCAGGAAGTCCAGCTTAAACTGATGGAACAGGCTTTTGAAAAGGCTATTGACCCGCGTACGTATATTGTGGGCCCCGGCGATGTTTTTTCCGTCGTCATTTGGGGCGATATTCAAAAGGCTTTTCAGATCCCCGTAACGGCCGAGGGACGATTGGTCATCCCGACGGTGGGATCGCTTCAAGTCGCCAACAAAACCCTCGCCCAGGTAAAAAAATTGGTTTTACAGGCCGGAACAAAAAAATATATCAAGGCAAAAGTCATTGCTTATCTCATGATCGTCAGAAAAATTCGTGTACATATTACCGGTGAAGTGACTCAGCCGGGCACCTATGTCGCGACCCCTTTAGATCGGGTATCGGATCTAATAACCCGGGCAGGAGAGCTAACGGACCTTGCTATTCCTTCGGCTATTGAAATCACACATGCCAGCGGAAAAACAGACACGGTGGATTATGACCGATTCCGCTTTTTTGGTGAAATGAAATACAACCCATTGCTCAATGGTGGAGACGTGATTTTCGTCCCGGCATTCAATCAGAAAACACCAATTGTTACGGTAAAGGGACTCACAAATGACTCGGGGATTCACCC
>CAZOHG010000040.1:0-34016 GCA_964579725.1 uncultured Deferribacteres bacterium | reverse complement strand
ATCCAGAACAATCCCCGCTTTTTTCTTTTCCGGGTAGGTATAGCGGTGCACTCCGGTATGCCGGCTTGTGGTCAGTTCTGCCGTGATCCCGGGATCTGCCAGCAGTACCTTGTAATAACCCGGCGAAGCTTCTTCACCGGCGTGTGAGAAAGAGGAAGCATACCAGCGCGAATGGTGTGTTCCGGCCGCCGGTATTTGGGCCTCTCCGGTGAAGGGCATGAACATTATATCCCCGCCGGAGCCTCTGCCCGTCCCGCTGTAATGGGTATGGCTGAAGCCGAGGATCACACTGTCCGTATAATGATATCCTGCAGCATAGTCGGGGCCGGAGATGCGTGTGTCCGGGCTCAACTGTATCATCCCGAAAGGTACGACAGCTCCGGGAAACGTGTGGCCGTCACCGCCAGTGCCGATAAAGGGATCGACCCATTGGGAAAAATCCTGCGAGTGTGTCTTTTGTGGCGTGCTGCCTAACACGAACGGCAGGAGAAAAGCAAGTGCGAAGAGATTTTTCATCTTGACATCCCTTTTTGAGGATTTTTGTAGAGCGCACACGGAAAGATCGAGTTTCTTGTTTCAAAAAATAAGGCAAGAAAACGATTGTGTCAAGCCATTTTTTGTGATTTTGGTTGTTTGAGCTGTCGGGGCAAAGCCCCGTTCGAATGAAGACTATTGTCCAGTTGGAGAATATTCTTTAGGTGAACCGGCCGGTCGGAAGATTTGGTGGATGGAAAGTTTAGTGAATTCCTTGAGAAATAAAGGGAATGGGCAATGATCTTTTGTGGCACGATCCTTGAATTAAATGCAATTGAAAGAAGGCCAGGGATCAAAACTCTTCAGAGGCAGGGAAAAATGAAAGAAATCAAAGCCTACATTCGAACCGACCGCGTGGAAGCCGTGGTTCAGGCGCTTCAGGAGGCGAACGTTCCGGGAATTACCGTAGTTGAGGTGCATCCGGTGGGATATGGATTTGACGCCAATTATTTTTCTCAAGCACCGGAAACGGCCAAACGTTATTTCAAAATTACCAAGTTAGAGGTTGTAAGCCCTGACGAACAGGTTTCTACGTACCTGCACATTATTCAGGAGAAAGCGCACACGGGACTAAAAGGCGACGGGATTTTGTTTGTTACGCCGGTGGAAATAGCCGTGAAAATCAGAACGGGTAAAAAAAATCAATTGGAATAAATCCAAGAACAGAGAACAGTCGCGTGGTCAGTCTTTCTGAAAAGGAAGCAGGAATTTCTGCCGGCCACTCATTCAAATCGCGATTTGCTCCAGAATAGGAGAGAAAAGATGTCTCAAATCAAACACGCCAAATTAAAATTAAATGCCCCCCTTCAGGCGGAGAAAATTGAAACGCTCAAGAAAATTTTGACGCGGGAAATGGGGGTCTTGCACATCGAATTTGTGCCTCGGAAGCGGCTATTGGAATTGGCCTACAATTTTGAGGTAACCACATTAGCGCAAATTGAAAACGTAGTCGAACAGCACGGTCTAAAACTCTGCTGTTCTTTGGGATGGCGGTTCAGGCGGGGTTACATTCACTTTACGGAGCAAAATGAGTGGGAAAATGCCCGCCGTCCCAAGACGACGTGCAGTGGTCAGCCTGGAGCAATGGTGAAAAATGCCGCACGTTTGAAAGGCAACAGCGACCGGGAGAAGACGCGGTAGTTCGGACTTCGCGGGAAAACCGCGCCTGTTAAAACGTATTGCTTCCGCGATTGAATAAAATCAGTTGCTCATTCAATTTCAGGATGTAAACATTCGGATCGTCAAGCGGGTCAACAATTTGGTGTGCAACATGTAGCTCAGATTGCCGCCGACCAAGAACAAATTTTTAAGCAATTAAATGAATTTCCTTGTACGGTCAATTTTTTGATTTTTATTCGTACCGTAGCGCTTCCACCGGATTGATCTGCGCGGCTTTACGCGCCGGGAAAAATCCCGCCAGAAGTCCGATTAAACTTAACAGGAAAACCGAAACCAGTAAAACGTCGGTTGAGAAAATCGGACGAGCCAGAAATTGCATCGCTTGGTTATTGGCCGGTAGAAGCCAGACCAATTTGACGATGGCAACGGAAATCACCAGACCAAAAACACCGCCCAAAAAAGCAATTAGGAGAGATTCGAAAATAAATTGAAAGACAATGTCACGGCGGTGCGCCCCAATAGCTCGCTTAATGCCGATTTCGCGGGTGCGTTCTTTTGCAACCACAAACATAATATTGGCCACACCCACGCCAGCAATAACAAGGGTCATGGCGCCGGTAATGGCCAGAAAAATATTGATCCCTCGGAAAATTTTGTCCAGGATTTTTTCAGCCTCGGCCATATCCCAAATGAAAACGGCATTTTCATCTTTTGGGCTAAACCGGTATTTAGCTGACAAGATTTTGCGAATTTGCTTTACAGTGGATTTGCTGCGGCCTGGATTGACCGGTTGAACGAGAATATTGCGCAAATAAAGAGTCCCGTAAATGCCTTGAAAGGTTGAAAAAGGAATAATAGCTCTTCTCGTATCCGGGCCGTTATTCATGCTTGTCTGCAATTTGGGCGGCATGACGCCCACAACGGAAAACGGGATTCCGTCCATGTAAATGGTTTTGCCGACCGGGTCCCGGGTTCCAAACAATTCCTGTGCGATGTCGATTCCCAAAAATACCACGCGGCGGCTTTCTTTTACATCCCGTTCGTTAATGAAGCGGCCACCCGGAGCCGGGAACATACGCCGTAGAAATGCAAATTCAGGGTACACGCCTTCCATGTAGGTATGAGCGATTTTTTTCCCAACGCGCAAGTGGACCTGCCGCCCCAAATCGGGAATGGCCGTTTTAATATTCGGGATGTTTTCAGCAAGAATTTGACAATCTTCCTTTATGAGACGAATTTCTCGACCCGAAGGCAGTCCGTGCCACTTGATGGTGGTCTGGCCCCCGTAAATGTAGATGATTTGATTCCCTGCGTTCATCATCCCAAGCCGCACTCGATACGACAGCCCCTTGCCAAAGGCCATGAGCAGCGTCACGGCAATAATCCCCCAGCTAATGGCGACGGTAGTCAAGAAAGCACGGGTTTTTTGCGTTTTGACATCCTGCAAAAATTCTTTAAGAAGAATAAAAAAGTACATGCTATCTCTCCGAGGGTTAGAAACGCAAACAATCGACAACATTTAGTTTGGCTGCCCGCCGTGCCGGAAAATAGCCGGCCAAAAAACCGACCACAAATAGCAGGAACGCCGAAACCGCAGCAACCATTGTGTTGACTTCCGGAGTTCCGGCAATTTCCGTAAAACTTTGTAAATGAAGGGAGGTAAAGAACTTTAAAATTGTTAGAGAAATTCCAAACCCGATGAGCGCACCGAAGCCGACAATGAGCAACGATTCCAACAAAAATTGAAAAATAATATGGCGGCGCTTGGCCCCGACGGAGCGTCGAATCCCGATTTCGCGGGTGCGTTCCTGAACCACTACGTACATAATATTGGCGACTCCAATTCCGCCGACCAAAAGAGTAATTGCCCCGATTAGCCCTAAAAAGATGGTAAATCCCAGAGAAAAATAAAACGCAAATTTGTCCATTTCTGTGGTGTCCCAGATAGAAAGCGTCTCTTTGTCTTTTGGATCAAATTGAAATTTTCGCCCCAGTACCCGGTAAATTTGCGCTTTAACCCAATCTGTTTGCCGGGGATCGTCAAGCTGGTAAACAAAATCATTAATATATTTTTCGCCGAAAAGGGCTTCGTACGTGGTAATGGGAATAAAGGCTCGGTCGGCGTCCCGTTGGTTGTAGGTCGAATTTTGTATTTTCTTCTTCAATACACCAACCACCAAAAAGGGAATATCGTTAAGGTACACATAATGACCCACAGCCGGCTTATTTTTGCCGAACAAGAAATCGCGTAGATTATTCCCCAGAAAAATCACCCGCCGTTTTTCCCGGATGTCCAATTCATTGAGCCATCTGCCACCGGGTTGCCACCAGATGTTTCGCATGGGGCCATATTCCGGCAGGACGCCGGCAATATTGGGGCGGTTGACACGATCCTGGACGCGCAAGGCACCGTGCCATTGGCTGAATTCCGGGCTAATGCGCCGAATGCCCTGTACCTGTCGTCGGATGAGCTCAATGTCTTGCGCCTGCATGGCAATCCATCGACCGATGCCGTATCCTCTGAAGGGTATTGTGGTGCGTCCCGGCCAAACAATGCAAATACTTTCGCCCATGCCGTGCATGCTTTTGACCAACTGTTTTTTGGTTCCCGCACCCAGTGCCAAAAGGACAACCACCGTCAGGGTACCCCAAATAATGCCAAACAGAGTCATGCCCGTGCGGGATTTGTTCCGGCGAAGGTAATAGAAAATTTCGCGTAAGCTTTCAGCGAGCGTTTGCATGGAAATGTTCACCGTAAGAAGTGAAATTATTCAATTTTCTGAGTCTCTTTTTCTAAAACCACATCGCCTTCTTTCAGTCCGCTAACAATTTCAATAAAGATCGCATTGCTCAAACCGGTTTGAATGTATTTTTCTCGGGAGCCGCTTTCCCCAACAGGGATGCGAACGAAAGCAGAGTCGTGTCGAAACGTTACCACGCGCTCGGGTAGAGTCAAAACGCTGTCCCTTTGGGCAATAATAATATTGGCGTTGGCCGAATAGCCCGCGCGCAAAATAGCGCCCGCCTTGTCGTCAATCCGAATTTCAATGGGGAAAACGGTGGAATTGTATTGCTTTTTGGATTGAAGCGAGATGTGCGTTACATGCCCCTTAACGTGCTTGCCGGGCAGTGCGCCGATTTGAATGGTGCACAGCATGCCTTCGGTAATTTCCCCGACGTCAATTTCGTCCACCGTGCCTTTAAAAATCAAGTGATCCATATTCGCCATTTGCATTAGCGAGGTCCCCGGCTGGTAGGAGGTAAGGGGAACGACCGGATCGCCTACATTGACATTTTTTTCCAGGATATAGCCCGTTAACGGCGCCTTGACAATCGTCTCGATTTCTTTGCCCGCAATTGTGGTTTTGCCGACTTCCAACAATTGAAGATGTTCGGTACGCATTTGATATTTTAATTCGGCTTCCCGATACTGACGTCGGGCGTTTTCGAAGGCCTGTTCGGAGATTAATCCCTTCTTTTTGAGCTGTCTGGCACGCTTTAATTCCTCCAACAGGTTGTTTTTTTCGATGCCGGCCATTTCCACATCCCGTTTGGCTTGTGCCAATTCCAACGGGGTCGGATTGGGCTTTACTTCCAAGAGGGGCTGTCCCACACGAACAAAATCACCGATTTCCACATAAAGCTTACCTACCACACCGGAGATCTTAGATTTTATCTCGATTTTGTTCAGGGGCTCAATGGAACCCACGGCCAATGCCTTTTTCACAATATTTTTGCGGGTAACCTTAACAGTGTTGCGCTTGGATTGAGCCTTTTCCTGTTTTCCTGAAACAAGCTTAAAGGCACCTGCCCCAACCAAAATAATGATAAAAATGTACAAAACGCGTTTTTTTGTGCGGTTGTGCATGATTTTTTCTCCCGCCTGTTCAAACTTTTGGGTAGAATTTCCTTAACTCAATTTCTTCTACGTAATCCCGGAATGAAATGTTACAAGAATTTCGGTGCCAAGAAAACAAAGCCAATTCATTCGAACAGCCATTTGCCCAAACCGCCCGCTTGTAGAAAGAGCTCGAAAATGTTTTTTGTGAAAGCGGCTGTTTTCAATAAAATAAGAAATAGGACAAATTACCGCTGAATAAAATCAATTTATTGATTTATTTTGTTTATAAGCAATATTTAATTATTAATACTCTTCAAATATATTTTGCATATTTGAAAAAATATTCTTAAATTGATTTTCATTATTAATTACGAGCTTTTTTCAAGACTTGGTGAAAAATAGCGTGACTTTATTTCAGGTTCTTGGAGCCTTGCGTTTCATCCAAATGCACACGTCGTTGTTCGCTCCTTTAAAAAAAGGTGTGAAGCTTGGGGTTAGATTTTCATAAAAACCTGGCCTTTGCCCGAATCCTGTGTCTTGAGGGAAACCGTTCCATTGGGTTTTAAGATTTCTTTGGGGGAATCCGAATGCCGAAATCAAGTAGAAAGTGGATTGTCAATTGGTGTGGAATGCAGCCATTTGGAAGAGAGTGAAGAAAAGGGTCGTCGGCAATCGGGCGGATTTTTGTACTCCAAAACGCCTAATGAGTGAAAGCCTGCCTTTTACCCGAACAGCCCGATTTTTCCAATTCGGTCGGGCCGACCCTTAAAATTCATAACGACACCAAATCCGAAAAAGAGTTCTTTTTGCCCAATTTTCGGAGGGCCTCCTGCTATTGATTCGAAAAAATCCGCGCGGCTTTGGGTGTCGTCTGTGAAAAATGGAGCGGAGTGAAGAGGGGTTTTGGAGGGAATCCAACCTCTGCCGCCATGATTTTCACAATTTGGCTGTCTGCTCAAAGAATCAAATTGTTATTCGTGGAATTTCCAGTGACAAGAACAACAAAAAATGGAGGAAGTATGAGTTTGTTAGACCGTTTTATGAGCCGAAAGGGGCTTTACACCGCTTTTTGGATTATTGCCATTTTTATGGTCAGCATTCTGATTTATTACACGGCCACCTTGCAAAAGGAAGTGCCGCCCATTCCGCAACAAGTGGTTTCCGATTCCGGTGAGATTCTGTACACCTATCAGGATGTGGTTCAAGGAAAGGGGTATTTTCAGGAATTCGATTTAACCGACTGGGGTACTCTTTTGGGCATGGGCGCTTACATCGGCCCTGATTTTTCAACGGACTTTTTACACAGGCGAGCCGAATATTTATACAATTTTTACGGCCAAATGATGTTTGGAAAATCGAACAAAGAGCTAACCGACATCGAAAGAGGCGCCGTAAAAGAGCGGGTAAAACAGGATTTTCACAAACAGACAGAGTTGAGCGCGAACCAAGTGGTGTACACGTCGGCGTCGGCGAAGGCATTTAAGGAAAATGTAAAATATTTGGTGAATATGCTGGTCAACGGTGATCCCGATCGCGCTTTTGCCGGGGGAGTGATTCGCCCAGAAGAGGCTAAAAAGATTGCCGCTTTTGTGGATTGGTCTCAATTGGTGGCGTCTTCCTGGCGGCCGGGAACGAAGCGAACCTGGTCAAATAATTGGCCGAACGAGCCGATGCTCGATCAAGGCAATAGCTGGATAAATAACAGCATTTCCTTGTGGGAATTTCTATTTTTGTGGACCTTGACCATTGTCGTGATTTTTTTGAGCTACGAATATTTGTTTAAGCGTGATAAAAATGACCTGTTGGGGGAACCTCTGAAAATAACCCATTTGTATCGATCCCAGAAAAAACTATTAAAGTACGTTGTTATTGTGGCGGCGTTGTTTGTGGTGCAACTTATTTTGGGCGGTTATTTGTCCCATTTGTACACCGAACCCAGCAAAAACTTCATTATTTCTCAACATATTTTGCCCTTTAATGTTTTGCGGTCCATGCACACGCAGATTGCCATTTTATGGGTTGCCGTTGGCTGGTTAGTGGGCGGATTGTTGATCGCCCCCTGGGTGGCGAACGAAGACCACAAATTCCCCTGGTTGGTAGATGTGCTGTGGTGGGCGCTGGTTCTTGTAGCGGTGGGCGGCGTAGTTGGTTTGTATCTGGGGGCCACCGGCCAATTGCGCCACCTTTGGTTCTGGTTCGGAAACGAAGGGCGCGAACTCATTAATTTGGGCCGAGCCTGGGATATCGGTTTGGTGGTTGGATTGGTTTTCTGGTTTCTGCTCATTGTCTCGCTGATTAAAAAAGCAGCCACAGCTAATCCGTTGGTCAGCACCATTATTTGGGCGGCTTTTGCCATTGCAACCCTGTACATCGCCGGGATGATGCCCATTTACAAAATTATGCCCAATTACACCGTGGACGACTACTACCGCTGGTGGGTAATTCACCTTTGGGTAGAATTGACCTTCGAAATGTTTGCCGCCGGCGTTCTGGCCTTTTTTACGGTGAGTTTGGGATTGGTTTCGCACAAAGTGGCTGTGCGCACCATGTTTTTTGAACTTTTTCTAATTATGCTTAGCGGTACACTCGGCGTGGGACACCACTACTGGTGGCAGGGTCTGGATCAGTACTGGATTGCCATCGGCGGTATTTTTTCTGCCCTGGAGCCCCTGCCGTTGGCTTTGCTCATGATTGAGGCCTGGAAACAGCAACGGGAATTAAATCAGAGTGAAGCCGGTTTCCAGTTTAATACCGTGTTTATGTGGCTCGCCGGTTCTGCCTTCCTCAATTGGATTGGCGCCGGTTTCTTTGGCATGGTCATTAATACACCGACCATCGATTACTACGCCCACGGCACGTATTTAATCATGCCCCACGGCCATGTGGCTTTATTGGGTGCCTTCGGTTATTTGTCCATTGCATTTCTTTACATGACGGCACGTACCAATTCATTGGCGAATCGTCTGGACTGGAATCCCACGCTCTCCAAATGGGGTTTTTGGTTCCTGACGATCGGTGTACTGATTTTTGCCATTCCCACGTTGATTATCGGGGTGCATCAGGCTGAAATTTCCATGAACATGGGCTACTATTTTGCACGCCTGCGCAGTGCCGTTGAACCCATGAAAAATTGGATGTGGTTCCGAATTCTGCCCGACAGCATGATGATCTTGGGCGGTTTGCTGGTTTTTATCGATTTGATGAAAAAGATCTATTTCAGCAAAAAAATGGCCTGATTTTAGTTGACTCGTTGCGATCGGGAAGCTTCTGGCTTCCCGATCGGTTTTTTTACCTTGGCCTCCGATTATTTCCCCGATTTTTTTTGCTGTACAAAGAATCCTTCCTGCCTTGCCTTGAAAACCCGAAATAGCTCCCTTCTTTTTAGACCATAAAGAACCCAAAAACCGAATTTAAAAAAATGAAAAGCAATTAAAAAAAATCTTGACATCTGAACAATTGTTCAGTATCTTTGTAAAGGGGCGACAAAGAGTCGTGTGAACCAAAAAAGAGAGTCCAAAATGGTGAGAAAGGGATTAACCGCCCGTCAACAAGAAATTCTGAATTTTATTCGAGAGCAAATCGAGGCAAAGGGAATTCCGCCTACGTACCGTGAAATTGGCGAGCGCTTTCAAATTCGCTCGACAAACGGAGTGTACGCCACATTAGAGGCTTTGCGCCGGAAGGGCTATTTGGAGCGGGAACCGTCCATTTCCCGGGGACTGCGCCTCAAATCGCCCTTACAGAAAAAAGTCGGGCGATTGAAGTCCATTCCGCTGGTGGGGCGTGTGGCTGCCGGTGCCCCGATTTTAGCCGAGGAAAACATCGAGGATTTCATTGCCGTGGACGAAACCTTTTTCGGTGGGGAGGGGTATTTCGCCCTTCGTGTGCAGGGAGACAGCATGAAAGACGCCGGTATTTTCAATGGGGACGTGGTCGTCGCACGGCAGCAAGCAACCGCCCAGCGCGGTGACATCGTGGTTGCAATCATTGGCGACGAAGCCACGGTAAAATATTATTTTCCCGAGAACAACCGGGTTCGTTTACAACCGGCCAACGATGCCTACCGCCCCATTTGGGTACACCCCGAGGAAGAAGATTTTCGCATCGCTGGAAAGGTGACGGGATTGATTCGGAAAATGTGAAAAAACAGGGCGGAAAAAGGACGTAAGGCGAGGAAAAATTTGCCTGCCAATGAATAAATGGGCAGGGATTCAGCCGTGTCTTTTGACCACAGACTCGATTTTGTAATGGGTCTTTATTTTCTGTGGGAAATGTTTTTTGCTCTTTCTGGGTTCCCAACCGAATTTTAAGGTACAGCTCGAACTTGTTTCTGGACTTTTGTGTTCCGGAGGGGGCGCTTGAAAAGGAGTCCGCTAATTTAGGGGGGGCTCGGAGTTTATTAATGCAATCGAAGCCCGTTTGGTGTTTCGTCCTTATGAATGGCCGATTTTCAGGAGAACGTCATGGTTTTTGAAGACATCCGTGAGCCCGTGGAGGTGATCACCCTTTTTCGGAACGGCTCCATGCAACCCCTGAAATTCCGCTGGAACAACCGGGTGTACAAAATCGATCGGGTACACGGCAAGTGGGTAAGTGACGAAGGTTTGAACAAATTTTTTTACTACTCCGTCAGTGCCGGCAGTCCCGACTGCTTTGAGCTTTGCTTTAGTTCCGAAAAAATGGCGTGGGAACTCACCCGTGTGTGCATGGAAGGGTAAGAACGTGTCCGACAAAAACAGTCGAAAACGCATTGCCCACCTGGACATGGACGCCTTTTTTGCTTCGCTTGAACAACGGGACAACCCGCACCTACGGGGCAAGCCGGTCATTGTAGGCGGGAGTCTGGAGGGCAGGGGGGTGGTCTCCACTTGTTCTTACGAGGCCCGAAAGTACGGGGTGCATTCGGCCATGCCTCTTCAAGAGGCTCACCGAAGATGCCCTCACGGCATTTTTGTGCAGGGAAATGCACCCAAATACGTCAGTGCCTCCCGGCAACTCATAGAAATTTTGCTGCACTTTACCCCGCGGGTAGAACCGGTTTCGATCGACGAGGCTTTCTTGGATATTTCAGGCACGGAGCGCCTGTTTGGATCGGAAGAAAATTTAGCCCGCGCCTTGAAACAGCACATTCGTCTAAAACTGGGGGTGACGGCCACGATCGGCATCGCCCCCAATAAAATCATGGCCAAAATTGCTTCCGAGCTGGACAAGCCGGACGGTCTAACGGTGGTGGGCGAAAATGAAATTGAATCGAAAGTGTACCCCCTGCCGGTTTCAGCCATGTGGGGCGTTGGGAAGCGCACTGTGGCGGTTTTGAACACGCTGGGAATCCGAACAATCGGAGATTTGGCGGGGGCGTCCGAAATCACCCTGAAAAAATGGTTTGGAAAAAACGGACTGCTGCTAGTTCGAATGGCCAGAGGAGAAATCGATTCGCCCGTGCGGCCTCCTTCCGAACTTCCCGACGAAAAATCCGTTGGACACGAGCACACTTTTGCCCGCGACACCAACGATCTGGATCGAATCGAAAATGAGCTCCTGCTTCTCGCACAACTTGTGGGACGGCGTCTGCGCCGTAAAAATTGGCAGGGTAGACGCATTACCTTGAAGTACCGCTACGAGAATTTCGAAACTCACACCCACCAGCGTACTCTGATTCAACCCACCAATTTGGAAGATGTCATTTACGAGGCGGCTAAAAGTCTTTTTGCCGAAAAATTTCGTCCCAATCGTCACATCCGGCTGTTGGGGATTTCCGTTTCCCAATTGGTACGGGCGGCAAACGGCGGAACAGCCGCTCCCGAACTTTTTGTCGAACCGAAATTTCAAAAAAGAGAAAGGCTGGTTCCGGTTTTGGACCGTCTCAAGGACACCTACGGCGAAGGAATTCTCTGGCGCGCCTCTTCTCTAAATTTGCTCTAAATTACCGTTTTGTTCATATTTTTCCTTGACTTTTGTTTTAAAATTAATTATAATTATATCGCTTTGCCGGTGGAGTGTGTCTGGTTTTTATTTTATTTGGAAAATCGAACCCAAAATTAAATTTTTGTGACGATAAAATCCTGATTTTTGATTAAATCCCGCTCCTGGCGGGATTTATTTAATAAGGGAGTGTACATTTTGGAGGTTAAAATTACATTACCTAACGGACAGGAAATTTCGGTTCCGGAAGGTAAAACAGCTCGTGAAATTTTGAAGGAATTCGCCCCGCGTTTCCTCAAACAAGCGGTCGCCGTGCGTCTGAACGACCAGTTGCTGGATTTGAATCGTCCGATTCGTACGGGAGGGCGGTTGGAGGTGCTCACCTTTGACGATCCTGCCGGGCGTGAGGTCTTTTGGCACAGTTCGGCCCACCTAATGGCTCAGGCTGTGAAAGAACTGTTCCCTGAAGCCAAATTGGCCATTGGGCCGGCCATTGAGGGTGGATTTTATTACGACATCGATGTGGATCACCCGTTTACGGCAGAAGACCTGGAAGCGATTGAAAAACGCATGAAAGAAATTGTCAAACAGGCGCTTGACATCCGGCGAGAAGAATTGCCCCTCGCTGAAGCCGTAGAATTGTTTAAATCTCTCGGTGAGGACTACAAGTTAGAAATTCTCTCTGAAATTGAGGACGATTCCGTTTCCATTTACCGACAGGGTGATTTTGTGGATTTGTGCCGCGGGCCTCATCTTCCCGACACGAGCTACATCAAATATCCCAAATTGCTCAACGTAGCGGGGGCTTACTGGCGGGGTGACGAGAAAAATAAAATGCTCCAACGTATTTACGGCACGGCTTTCCCCAAAAAGAGTCTTTTGGACGAACATCTGAAACTTTTGGAAGAAGCCAAACGTCGGGACCACCGCAGATTGGGCAAAGAGCTGGATTTGTTTTCTCTTAATGAAAACGTGGGCCCCGGCCTTATTTTGTGGCACCCGAAAGGGGCGTTCATTCGAAATGCCATTGAAACCTTCTGGCGCGACGAACATTTTAAAGCCGGTTACGATCTTCTGTACACGCCCCACATTGCCCGCCTGGATTTGTGGCAAACCAGCGGTCACCTCGATTTTTACCGAGAAAGCATGTTTTCGCCAATGGTCGTGGACGAAGTGGAATACCAACTGAAACCCATGAATTGTCCCTTCCACATTCAAATCTACAAATCACATTTGCGCAGCTACCGGGACTTGCCTCTCCGGTGGGCGGAATTGGGAACCGTGTACCGCTACGAACGGTCGGGGGTTCTGCACGGGCTCATGCGCGTGCGCGGTTTTACTCAAGACGATGCCCATATTTTTTGCCGTCCCGACCAAATTGAATCGGAAATCATGCAGGTATTGGATTTCACCCTGTTTTTCTTGAGAACATTTGGATTCGAAAATTTCAATGTGTACTTGAGTACACAGCCGGAAAAATTTGTGGGAACGCAAGAAAACTGGGACATTTCAACCAATGCCTTACGGTCGGCTTTGGAAAAAAAGAGGATCGACTACAAAATTGACCCCGGCGAAGGCGTGTTTTACGGGCCGAAAATTGACATCAAAATCAAGGATGTCCTGAACCGCGAATGGCAGTGTACCACAATTCAGGTCGATTTCAATTTGCCAGAGCGTTTTGACGTGAACTACATTGGCGAGGACGGGCAAGCGCACCGAACGATCATGATTCATCGGGCGCTTTTGGGTTCATTGGAGCGCTTCTTTGGGGTTTTAATTGAACACTACGCCGGGGCCTTTCCCACGTGGTTGGCGCCGGTGCAGGTTGCCATCTTGCCTATTACAGAACGAAGTCACGCCTACGCCCGGTCGGTAGAATCCAGAATGAAAGCCGCGGGAATTCGGACGTTCGTGGACGACCGGAACGAAAAAATCGGATACAAGATCAGAGAAGCAGAGGTGCAAAAAATCCCCTACATGGTTATTCTGGGCGACAAAGAGGCTGAGCAGGAAGTGATTTCTTACCGGAAACGCCACAAAGGGGATCAGGGGCAAATTGCCCTTGAGGAGTTTATCTCCATTCTTTCGGAGGAAATCGAGAAAAAGCAAGTCACAAATTAAGGAGGAACTCTTATTAAAGATTCCACGGATCGCCGTTTAAACAATGAAATTACCGCACCGGAAGTTCGGGTTATCGGGCCGGAAGGTGAGCAAATCGGCATTATGCCAATCGAAAAGGCGTTAAAAATGGCCGAGGACAGGGCGTTGGATTTGGTTGAAATTGCGCCAATGGCAAAACCGCCGGTTTGTAAGATCATGAATTACGGGAAATTCCGTTACGAGCAAAGCAAAAAGGAAAAAGATCAGAAAAAGAAGCAGCACGTCATTGTTGTAAAAGAAGTGCGGCTTCGGCCGAAGATCGACGAGCACGACTTCCAGCACAAAATCAGACACGCTCGGGAGTTTTTGGAAGCCGGAAACCGCCTGAAGGTGACGGTCATGTTCCGGGGGCGTGAAATGATTTACAAAGAATTCGGGTACAAAGTGCTGGAAAAGGTCAAAGAAACTCTGGACGATATTGCAAAAGTGGAAAAGGGGCCCATTTCGGAGGGCCGAAATTTGGTAATGTTCTTGACTAAAAAATGAGGATATGGTATGCCCAAGATGAAATCTCAACGAGGCGCTGCTAAGCGCTTTCGAGCCACGGCTACGGGAAAAATTAAGCGCGGACATTCCCATGCCAGTCATATTTTGACAAAAAAATCGGCCAAAAGGAAGCGAAAACTGAGAAAGCCGGATTACGTTTCCGACGGTGACTACGAACGCGTAAAACGAATGATTTTGGCTTAGGAGGAAAATAATGCCAAGAGCAACAAACAACCCTGCTTCGAGACGCAGGAGAAAAAAGATATTAAAGGCCGCCAAGGGCTATTGGGGCCGGAAAAGCAAAACATTAAAAAATGCCAAAGAGGCCGTTGACCGTTCGCTTTTGTACGCCTACCGAGATCGGCGTGCCCGCAAACGGGATTTTCGGCGTCTCTGGATTATTCGAATTAACGCTGCTGCCCGGTTGCACGGCTTGAGCTATTCCAAATTCATGCACGCCCTGAAGGAAAATGGGGTCGAGTTGGATCGAAAGGTTTTAGCTGAAATGGCTGTTCACGATCCCGCCGGTTTTGAAAAGCTGGCGACATTGGCCAAACAATAAGGGCGCAGCGGACATGGCTTCTGAAGAAGGTGGGTACAGCGCCGAGCTGAAAGAACTGGAAAATCAATTTTTGTCGGAATTAACTCATTGCAATGACTCACGTTGCATTGAGGACATCCGGATTCACTATTTGAGCAAAAAGGGGTTGCTGTCTCAGAAGTTTGCCCTTTTGGGCAAGTTGCCGCCTGAGGAGCGGCCCAAGTTGGGTCAGGAACTCAATCGCCTCAAGAATCTTTTCCAGTCGAATCTAAAGGAAAAAGCCCGAGAAATTGAAGTGAGGCGGGCGCAGGCCTCGAAAATTGACATCACACTTCCTGGCGACCGTGATTATCTGGGCAAGAAGCACCCGCTTTTGCAGGTTTTGGACGACATTAAGCGGATTTTTGCCGAAATGGGATTTGCCATTGAGGAAGGGCCCGAGGTCGAGAGTGATTATTTTAATTTCGAGGCGCTCAATATTCCAAAAGATCACCCGGCCCGAGACATGCACGACACGTTCTATTTGCCGGGCGGGTATTTGCTGCGCACCCACACGTCCCCCGTTCAAATTCGGGTGATGAAAAATCAGAAGCCTCCCATTCACATGATTGCACCCGGCCGCTGTTTCCGCAAAGACACGCCGGACGCCAGTCACTCACCCTTTTTCCATCAGGTGGAAGGGTTGGTGGTGGACAAAAATATTTCTTTTGCGGATTTGAAGGGTGTTATTGCGATATTTGCCCGAAAAATGTTTGGCCGGGATGTTAAAATCCGTTTTCGCCCCAGTTTTTTTCCATTTACGGAACCCAGTGCGGAATACGACTTCACCTGCATGATTTGCGGGGGAAAGGGATGCCGCACCTGTAAAGGGACGGGCTGGCTGGAAATTTCAGGGGCTGGAATGGTTGACCCTGAGGTTTTCAAAGCCGTCGGGTACGATCCGGACGCGTACACGGGGTACGCCTTTGGAATGGGTGTGGAACGGCTGGCGATGCTCAAATACCAAATTGACGACATTCGCCTTTTTTACGAGAATGATATTCGATTTCTGGAACAGTTTTAGCGAGGCAAAAGCGTGAAAGTTTCGTACAGCTGGCTGAAAGATTACGTGGATTTCGATTACTCTCCGGACGAGCTGGCTTACAAGCTGACAATGGTCGGTTTGGAAGTAGAATCGGTGGAATCGCTTCGAAACGATTACGCTGCCTTTAAAATTGGTCAAATTACGGCTCTCGAGGGTGAAACGGCCACAATCAATGATGGTTCGCTCGTACGCCGTGTGCCGGCTACTGCAAAAGGTCTGCGGGTCGGTTTACACGTTGCCCTGAATCAGAATGGAAAAATCGCGACGGGACGGGAGCTCTTTGGCCACGATAACGAGACGGCCGTTCCTTTTCCGGGCGCCGCCCCCGGGAAAAGAGTATCCGATTATTTGCCCGAACACGACACCCTGTACGATCTGTTTATTACGCCCAATCGCCCCGATTGTCTGGGTGTTTTGGGTATTGCCCGTGAAATTTCGGCTCTGACCGGAAATCCGGTTCGGTTTCCCCAGCCGTATGTGCAGGAAAGCGACGAGGAAACCCGTGACGCAATTACCGTCACTATTGACGATCCAATGGGCTGCCCGCGTTACTCCGCGCGCGTAGTCAAGGACCTCCGCATTGAACCCTCTCCGTATTGGATGCAATATCGGCTCTATTCGGTGGGGATTCGTGCCATTAACAATGTGGTAGACGTAACCAATTATGTCCTGATGGAATTCGGCCATCCGCTTCATGCCTTTGATTACAGCCTGGTGATTCAACACAAAATAAATGTACGCCGGGCGAAAGAGGGTGAGCGGTTTATGACGCTGGACGGAAAAGGACACACGCTGGACCCTGAAATTCTGCTCATTTGTGACGGCGTGCGCCCGGTGGCTCTGGCAGGCGTGATGGGCGGTTTGAATTCCGAGGTCAAAGAGACAACCCGGGATGTTCTTTTGGAGTGCGCCTATTTTGACCCCGTGACCATTCGAAAAGGGGCCAAAAAATTGGGCATTGCGACGGAATCTTCGGCACGGTTTGAGCGTGGAGTGGATCCCAATGCCACCCCAACGGTCATTAATCGAACCGCCGAATTAATTGAAAAGACGGCGGGTGGGAAGGTACTGAAGGGCATTGTGGACGTGTACCCGAAAAAAATCGAGCCGAAGCAGATTTCACTTCCCAACGGTTCGATTGAGCGCCTGTTGGGGGCGGCAATTGAACCGGCGGAAAGTCAGCGCATCCTCACACATCTGGGCATGGACGTGTCGTTCGATGGGAAAATCTTCAGCGTAACGGTGCCGACTTTTCGTCCGGATCTAACCCGGCCTGTTGATCTCATTGAAGAAATTGCCCGGATTTACGGGTACGATCGAATTGAAGAAAAAGAGCGCACGGAGATCGTCTTTTCCGACACAGTCAATCGGCGTGAAAGGTTTGTGAACTCTGTCCGCGATTTATTTGTGGGACAGGGATTTAAGGAAATCTTGACCAATTCCATGATCCCTCGGAACGACGCCGCGTTGGAGTCCTTTGGTGGCGAGGTGGTGCACTTGCTCAATCCCATTAGTGAGGATATGGCAGTGCTGCGTCCATCGCTGATTTCGGGACTTATTCGAGTAGCTCAGCGGAATATTTTTCGGCAAATTCAGGATTTTCGCCTATTTGAAATAGGAAGGGTCTTCCACAAAACCGGAGAAACCGAACGGCCGGACGAGCGTCTTATGCTGGGCGGTTTGCTCTCCGGAACGGCGCGTCCCGAACATTGGCTGCGTAAGGCGCGTCCCGTGGATTTTTACGATTTAAAAGGGTTTGTAGAGTATTTTTTGGACGAGCTTGGCCTTAAAAATATTCGGTTCGTGGAAAGGGATCAGTGGGCTTTTTCACATCCTTCGGTTCTAATAGAGTGGAATAACCATTCCGTCGGTTACCTGGGCCGAATTCGTGATGAATTGAAAGAACGTTTTGATGTTCCCAATGATTTGTATGCTTTTGAAATCAACTTGGATTTTCTTGAGGAGCAGGTGGAATGGAATCGGCTTTACCAACCCATTCCCAAGTTCCCGACGGTTCGGCGCGATTTGGCGCTGATGATTGATTTGACCACGCCGGTGGGAGTCCTATTGGATGCCATTCACCAGTGGGGTGGAAAATATCTGAAATCTGTGGGTGTCTTTGACGTGTACACAGGCAAACCCGTGCCGCCCGACAAAAAGAGCGTTGCGGTGCGTTTGGAATACGTTCCGGAAGATCACACCTTTACAGAGGAAGAAATTAACGAAATGCAGTCATCTCTTTTAGGGAAACTGAGATCTGAAATTGGAGCTGAACTTCGCCCTGCTTAGGGTGAAAGAAGAAACGCATGGAATTTTCTAATCTTGAAAAGCTCGAGCAGAAGCTCGGAACCTTTGTGATTCGCCTGCAAAAACTGCAAACCGAAGTGGTGCAACTCCGCAGAGAAAATGCGGAACTCCGAACCTTGCTGGAAGACCGCGAAGAGGCTATCCGGCACTTAGAAGGGGAAATGCTTCGGTTGAAGGAAGCCGAGGCGCAGGTGCAGATTGACCACGAACGTGAGGAGCAGATTCGAGCCAAGATCAGTGAAATGCTCAAAAAGCTGGATCTTCTGGAAAATTCCCTCACCGAATCATGAGCTTGTCATGACGGACGAAAAAAAGACGCTCAAAGTCAACATTTACGGAACGGAGTACCCGATTAAGGGCGATGCCGATGTTGACTACATCTTGAAGGTGGCCGAATATGTTGATCAAAAGATGCGGGAAATTGATCAGCAATTGGTTTCGAAGGCACCCGTCAAGGTCGCTATTTTGGCTGCATTGAATATTACGGATGAATTGTTTCACGAACGGCTCGAAAAATCAGAGCTTATTGAGAAGTACGAACGCAAGATTCAGGAATTGTTAGATCTTTTAACGGAAGTTCCGGAAAACAATTCGTCTGTAGAAGAATAATTCGCTAATTCAATTCCATCCCCACTTGAAGTAATGACATCTTCCGGCTCTCGGGCCTTGAAGCATGGCATTGGTTTGGGTGGGGATTTTTTTAATCTTTTTGCGGTAATTCTAAAAAACCAAATGGGGGAATAGATCAATTGGAGGACGCATGGGTAATATCGTACTGGAAATAATGGTCGCCGTGGTGGCTGGGTTTGTTTTGGGCTGGTTGGGGCGCTATTTTTTCGGGAAAAAGAAATTGAGAGACGCCGAAACCCTGGCAAAAACTATTTTAGAGGACGCCGAGCGGGAGGCAGAAGAGCTCAAAAAAACGAAAATTCTTGAAGCCAAAGACGAGTGGTACGTACAGAAGGAAAAATTCGAACAAGAAACCAGGGAACAGCGGGCGGAACTTCAACGGTTGGAAAAACGCCTTTACCAGCGCGAAATGAACATCGACCGAAAGGCCGACTTGCTGAAGAAGAAGGAACAAGAATTTGACCAAATTGAGTTGGATTTGGCCAAAACGCGCCGTGAATTGGAGGCCAAACGTCTTCATTTGGAACAATTGGTTCAGGAAGAAAACAAAAAATTGGAAGAAGTGTCCGGCTTGAGTCGGGAAGAAGCCAAGCAAATTCTTGTAAATCAGATGAAAAGCGAGGCGGAAGAGGAGGCCGCGCAGCTCATTAAAGAGGTGCAGGAGCAGGCGCGATTGACGGCGCATCGCGAAGCCAAGGAGGTGGTGATTCAAGCTATTCAACGGGCTGCCACAAGCCACGCCGTCGAGACCACCGTATCGGTGGTGCACCTGCCGGCAGACGAAATGAAAGGACGCATTATTGGTCGAGAAGGGCGCAACATTCGCTCTTTTGAAATGGAAACCGGTGTAGAGGTTGTTGTGGACGACACGCCCGAGGCGATTCTGTTGTCCAGTTTCGATCCCGTGCGGCGGGAAATTGCCAAAATAGCCATGGAAAAACTCATTGCTGACGGTCGGATTCATCCGGGACGTATTGAAGATGTGGTCGAAAAAGCGCGGGTGGAATTTCAGGAACGTATTCAAGAAATTGGCGAGCAAGCCATGATGGAAACCGGTGTCCACGGACTTCATCCCGATCTGGTGCGTCTCTTGGGAAAATTAAAATACCGTACCACCTACGGCCAAAATGTTTTGCAGCACAGCATTGAGGTGTCCCATTTGGCCGGCCTCATGGCTGCTCAGTTAGGTCTGGACGTGTACCAGGCCAAGCGAGCGGGGTTGTTACATGATATTGGCAAAGCCGTGGAAAATTACACCGAAGCTACCCTTTCCGAAATCGGTGTGGACATTGCCCGTAAATTCGGCGAGAGTGCCATTATTCAAAATGCTATTGCCGCTTTTGAGGAAAATGTTCCGATTATTTCGCCTATTTCTATTTTGGTTCAGGCGGCTGACACTATTTCCAGTTCCCGTCCGGGTGCGCGGCGTGAAATATTGGAAAAATACATTCAGCGATTGGAAAAAATAGAAAAACTGGCCAAGGAATTCTCCGGAGTGGAAAAAGCCTTTGCCATTCAAGCGGGACGGGAAATTCGCGTGATTGTGGAACCGGAAAAGGTGTCGGATTCTCAGGCAGAGCGTCTGGCTCTTCAAATTG
The DNA here is from genome assembly GCA_964579725.1 of uncultured Deferribacteres bacterium. GTDB lineage: Bacteria > Zhuqueibacterota > JdFR-76 > JdFR-76 > BMS3Abin05 > CAZOHG01. The sequence goes on along the minus strand of CAZOHG010000040.1, from coordinate 13,794 downwards.
CGGAACGAATTCAGGAGGAAATGGAGTATCCCGGCCAAATTAAAATCACGGTCATTCGTGAGTACCGCGCGGAAGATTACGCCAAATAGAAACGGAGCATTTCATGGCTTCTTCACACACCATTACGATTCTTTTTGTGGCCGACATTGTGGGCGATCCCGGGTTGGCCATTTTCGACCGTCTTCTCCGCCCGGTGCAGCAAAAGGTGAAAGCGGACGTGACCATTGTGAACGGTGAAAATCTGAACAAGGGGAAGGGCATTCGAGAAAATCTGGCCCGACATCTCCTACAAATGGACGTGGACATCATTACTTCTGGAAATCACATCTGGGATCGAAAGGAGTCCGTGGCGGTGCTGCGTAACAACCCGAAGGTTTTGCGCCCCATTAATTACCCTCAGGGGAATCCGGGGATGGGCAGTGCGCTCTTGAAAACCCGAGATGGACTTACGGTAGGGGTGATTAATGCACAGGGGCGTACGTTTATGATGCCCATCGACGATCCGTTTCGGGTAGTGAATGAGGAAGTCAGAAAAATGCGGCGTGAGACCAAAATCATTTTCATTGATTTTCACGCCGAAGCCACGGCTGAGAAAATCGCCTTTGGCTGGTACCTGGACGGAAAGGTGTCGGCTGTGGTCGGAACACACACGCACGTGCAAACGGCTGACGAGAGGATTTTGCCTCAGGGGACGGCTTACATTACCGATGCCGGAATGACGGGTGCCGCCGATTCCGTCATCGGGCTTAAAACCCCCATTGCCATTCACCGTTTTGTTTACGGAACGCCGCGCCAATACGAAGTGGCGACGGAAAATCTGCACTTTAATGCCGTGGCCGTTACCATTTATACGGAAACGGGAAAAGCGGAGAAAATCGAACGCATTCAACTACCGTGAGGCACCCATGGAAACCATTTTAATAGACGGAAAAAAAATAGCTGCCGAAGTGAAATCGGAATTGCGCTCCCGCATTTTGGCTCTAAAAGAGCGTGGAATCGTCCCGAATTTGACAGTTATTTTGGTTGGGGAAGACCCGGCTTCAAAAGTTTACGTTTCAATGAAGAAAAAGGCTTGCGAGGAATTGGAACTCCGTTCCGAAACCTTGCAATTGCCGCAAGCTACTTCCGAAGAAGAATTGCTGGCCACGATTGCGAAACTAAATCGAGATGCTTCGGTTCACGGAATTTTGGTCCAAATGCCCCTGCCGCGGTTAATAAATGAAAACCGAATTATTGAGGCCATTTCACCCGAAAAAGATGTGGATGGATTTCACCCGATTAATGTAGGCAGATTGGTGGCGGGGACACCCGCTTTTGTCCCTTGCACGCCGGCAGGTATTTTGGAACTGTTGCTTCGGTACGGATTCCGTCCGGAAGGAAAACACGTGGTCATAGTGGGGCGCAGCAATATCGTAGGAAAACCGCTGGCCAATCTTTTGGTTCAAAAAAATGCGACCGGCAATGCCACCGTCACCATTTGTCACACACGGACCCAAAATTTGGCCCAATTAACGCGGCAGGCTGACATTCTAATCGCGGCTGTCGGCAGACCCAAAACCATTACAGCCGACATGGTTCGGGAGGGTGTCGTTGTCATCGATGTGGGGGTCAATCGCGTAGAAGACCCTGCGGCTAGGCGCGGCTACAGCCTGGTAGGCGACGTTGACTTTGACGGGGTTTACACAAAAGCGGCAGCAATAACACCGGTTCCAGGGGGCGTGGGACCCATGACGATTGCCATGCTCATGAAAAATACGGTGCAAGCAGCGGAAACCCAAACCCAAGGGTGACGTTTAATTTGTGAATACGTACTCAACGGGTGCATTTTCAGGGGAGAAAAAAACGTCCACAACTCTTTTTCTTGTCCGAGAGAAAAATCGCAACAGAGAAGGAAAAAAAGAGATTTTCGTCCCGAAGGGTTTCGGAGATGAAAAGGATAAAAATCTGCAGGAGGTGGTGTTGCTTTGCCGAGCGGCGGTCATTCGGGAATGCAAAATCAAGCAGATTTTACCTTTATTGGATTTCCTTACGATGAGAAATCCTCTTTTCGTCGGGGGTGTGCTTTGGCGCCGGCCAAAATTCGCGCCCAATTTTTTCGTCGCGTCGTTTCGGAATTGACGCCCTACCAAATTCGACTTCGAGACACGGCGCGTATTCAAGACGCAGGTGACGTGGTACCCATCGGAACGGACGTCCAAACACTGGGACGATTGGAGAAAAAGGTGGTCGAGGTGGTCGCACACCGAAGTTTTCCGCTTGTGGCTGGGGGTGATCACAGTACCACTCTTCCCGTTGTGCGGGGATTGTCCCGCTTTTATTCGGAAATAAACATCCTTGTGTTTGACGCCCACCCGGACTTGTACGACGAATTCAGGGGGGACCGGCTCAGTCACGCCTGTGTCAATGCGCGGCTCCTCGAATTGGACATCGTAAAAAAGATGACCATTGTGGGGGTGCGGGAATTTGCGGAGGAAGAACGCCAGGTTTGGCTGAAAAATCCAGACGTGAACGTTATTTTCGCCGAGCCCGTCAGGCGACGGGCTATTCCGCTCCGCTTCGAGGGTCCCACGTACATTTCCATTGATTTGGATGTTTTGGACCCCGTGTACGCCCCGGGTGTGTCCGATTGGTCCCATCAGGGTTTAGCTCCCAGCCGAATTCTGGAAATGTTAACCCTGCTCGAAGCGCCCGTTGTGGGCATGGACGTGGTGGAGGTGAATCCAAAAACCGACGAACACGATATTACGGCTTTGGTGGCCGCCAAATTTTTAAACCACGTAGCCGCAAAGATTGTCAGCCGTGAACGCTTTCAGGTGGAATAGGGGAGCAACGAGGCGACATTTTTTAGAAGCAAGCCCTCTTGAAAAACAAGCGCGGTTCAAAATGCCCGGAAATGAGCTGTTTTTAAAATTCTTTTAATTCTTCTTGCAATTTTTTCAAAATAGTGTTATGCTTTTCATTGGGTTGAGGAAAATAACGTTCCAAAATCGGTACTCAGGGGTGACTATGAAAACAAAAAATTCCCAAAATCGGTTGTTGAGGCGGTACCGTTTCGGAGATTACAACGACCGCTATTTCGGTGCGCCTCTTTGCATTGAGTAAGCCCTGGCGCTGGTTTTGAAAAATACTTAGGAGAACCCAATGGCGACGAAAAAACAGGGGTCTGTTGGATCGGCCCTTTTTTACATGTTACTACTTTCTCTCCTTCTCATCTGGCTTCCGGGTATCGGCCCCTTTGTGGCCGGATTTGTCGGAGGGAGAAAAGCGGGAACTTTTGGCAATGCCCTTCTGGCTTTTTTGGTTCCTGCTGCTCTATTTACGTTGGCTATTTTTCTCTTGCCGGGTTTTCCTCTTTTTTCCGTTGTTTTGGCAATGGCAGCTCTTCCCATGTTTTTTATTTACAATGGGATGCTGTTTTTGGGATTGCTGGTTGGACTTTTAACGCTTTAGGATTATTTTGTTTTGGAAAATCTTGTTTCTCCCGAAAAAAAGGCTTTGCGGCGCATTATTTTGATTTTCGCAACTGGTTTTTTTCTCGTTGCCGCTGTTGTGGTCGGTACGCTTTCCTTTCTTATTCACCGCACACACAAATACGTGAAAGAATTGTCTGTGTACCCTCAGAACTACGTCCTTTTTTACGAGAAGGATTCCTTCCGACCTCCCCTTGACAATATTATTTCACCAACCCAATGGCAACGCTTTTTGGTGACGCAGGAAATTTTGGAAAAGAAAATCGAAAAGTTGAAGGCTGCCGGAAGGTTCAATCCGAGTGCACGGGGAAATGAGACCGTGGCACAAGTGCAAGCCGTGCGGGAAATGGAAATGGCCTTTTTTAAAGAACAGCACCAATCCATTCGCGCATTCAAATGGATTGCCTTTCAAGTTCTGGTGGCTGCGGGTGGCCGGCCGTTGAGGCGCTATGCCGAAGTGGCCTCACACGTACCCTTGGCCAGAACTATTCAAAATCCGGTTTCCTTGCTTGACCTGATTCCTGAGGAAAACCTTCGCCTTTTTGACAAAGACGGCCACAAGCTCGCCCTTTTTCACAACCTGTGGCTGACCGCCCTTTAAAATCGTTTCCTACAAGACTAATCTGCAAGACTAAAATTGAAATGTCTGGCGGAAACAACACGAAAACAGCGCACCGAATTCCTCTCCCCAAAGCCTTAACCGATTTTCGCGGTCTTTCTTTTTCAGCTTTGGACTTGAATTTGCTCCCGAAAATTCCTATTTTAAAAGCGAATAAGCGAGTTTTACAAAATTCGACGTAAATCTGTTTCAATCGTTTAAAAATAGGCGGCAATGTGCTGACCAAAATCGATCACATTGGAATTGCGGTAAAAAACCTACCTGCGGCCGCGGCTTTGTACGAGGAAATCTTTCACTTAGTCGGAGAAGAGGTAAAAGAAGTCCCCCAACAACAGGTGCGCGTGAAGAAGCTGACGGTGGGCGAAACAAAGATCGAGCTTCTGGAACCCACAAGTGAAGATTCCCCCGTCACACGGTTTTTACAAAAAAGGGGGGAGGGCATTCACCACATTTGTTACGCCGTACCTCAATTTGAAAAAGCTCTTGCGGACATTCGTGCCGCGGGACTTCAACTCATTGGGGAACCGACCGTCGGGTCAGATGGCAAACGCGTGGTGTTTATTCACCCCAAATCTACCTTCGGTGTTTTAATTGAGTTGGTCGAGCAAGATGAACCCGACACTTCAAAATAAATTGGATTCCCTGCCCACCCTTCCAGGGGTCTATTTTTTCAAGAATGAAAAAGGCAAAGTGATTTACATCGGAAAGGCGAAAAATTTGCGCAACCGCGTGCGTTCCTATTTTCAGGATTCGCGCCGAAAGGAGGCCAAGCTACGGGTTTTGGTACGGAAAATTTACGATCTCGAAACCATTACCACGGATTCGGAAGTTGAGGCGCTTATTTTGGAAGCGAATATGATTAAAGAGTACAAACCGCGGTACAATGTTACGCTGAAAGATGACAAATCCTTTCCCTACATTCGGGTGACGCACGAGGAATTTCCCCGGATTTTTCCCACCCGAAAAATTGTAAAAGACGGCTCCCGTTATTTTGGGCCTTACACAGACGTGCATTCCATGCGCAGTTTGCTCAAAGCCGTGCGCCGAATTTTCCCTATCCGGAGTTGCCAGTACCGTCTCGATGACAAAACGGTAGCTTCCCGCAAAATTAAGCTCTGTTTGGATTATTACATTGACCGCTGCCCGGGGCCGTGCCAGGGGCTTATTAGCAAAGAAGCCTACGGCAAAATTGTGGACCAAATGGTTCGATTTATTGAAGGAAAAAACAATGCCGTGGTTCAGGAGCTGGAAAAAACCATGGAAAAACTTGCCGAGGCCGAGCGGTTTGAGGAAGCCGCCCGCGTACGGGATCAAATTGCAGCCATTGAACAATTTCGGTCGCGTCAAAAAATGGTGCTTTCCGCAGAAGTGGACCGCGACATTGTGGCCGTTCACCGAGATGAAAATCTGGCCGTTGGGGTTGTTTTTAAGGTTCGGGAAGGGAAAATCCTGGGGCGTCACCATTTTGTTCTCAACAATGCGGCTCGGGAGTCCGATTCAGAAATCCTCAAATCTTTTCTCTTGCAATATTATTTGAAAGTTGATTTTTTGCCCGAAGAAATTCACATCCCAATGGACGTGGAAAACCGTGCCGAGATGGAAATCTGGCTCAAAAGCAAACGAGGGAAACGATGCCGAATTTGGGTTCCGAAGCGCGGGGAGAAGAAAAAATTGGTGGACATGGCCGCGCGAAATGCCCGATTGATTTTGCAGGAATGGCAGCTTCAAAAACGTAGGGAGAAAAAGGAACGGGTACCCAAAATCGTAGAAGCGCTTCAACGGGATTTGAGTTTGAGTCGGCCTCCCCGCCGCGTGGAAGCGTTTGACATTTCCCACATCTCCGGAACGGACACGGTGGCGTCAATGGTCTGCTTTGTGGACGGGCAGCCGCGGAAAAGCGACTACCGCCGATTTCGTATTCGTACGGTCGAGGGCATTGACGATTTTTCCTCGATGAAAGAAGTGGTTGCACGCCGGTACAAGCGATTGTTGGAAGAAAAACAGCCGCTGCCCGACCTCATTCTCATCGACGGGGGAAAGGGGCAGCTTTCAAGCGCTGTTCAGGCCCTTCGTGAATTGGGCATTCACGACCAACCCATTGCAGCACTTGCCAAGCGCTTGGACGAAGTTTTTTTGCCCGGAGTCAGTGCCCCACAAAATATTCCGCGCAGCTCACCGGGACTCAAGCTGTTGCAACGAGTACGCGACGAATCCCACCGATTTGCCATTACCTACCACCGCCTGAGAAGGGAAAAACGCACCCTGCAATCGGAATTGGACACGATTCCCGGAATCGGGGAGAAAAGGCGGCAGGCCCTGCTTACATATTTCGGTTCGATTCGGCGCCTCCAAACAGCCACATTAAAAGAATTGCAAGAAATGCCCGGGCTGCCTCACTCGGTTGCAGAAAGAATTTGGTCGCACTTTCACAGGAATGCCCCGAAAATGGAGGAAAAGGGCGTTGAAGAGATGTAAAAAAGGCCCGGGCCATCCGCTCAAAAAAAATGCGGTAAAAATTCACACTGAAAAATATCGGTGTTTGAGCTATTTTTTCAAGGAAAAATTCACAAGGTGAAACGAGGAAGATGATGAAAGAACCTGATGTGACGCGCGAACTGGCAAAAGAACACGGTTTGACGGACGAAGAGTACGACAAAATTCTTTCCATTTTGGGGCGAACACCCACTTACACGGAATTGGGTATTTTTTCGGTCATGTGGTCGGAACATTGCAGCTACAAAAATTCGCTGAATTTATTAAAGACGCTTCCGCGTCAGGGGGCGGCCCTTTTGGTGGAAGCCGGAGAAGAAAATGCCGGCTTAATCGACATTGGTGACGGTCTGGCGGTTGCCTTTAAGATTGAAAGCCACAATCACCCTTCAGCCGTGGAACCCTACCAGGGGGCGGCTACCGGAGTGGGGGGGATCATGCGGGATATTTTCGCCATGGGAGCCCGGCCCATCGCCGGTTTGGATTCGCTCCGTTTCGGGGAGCTCAATGACCAGCGTGTTCAATATTTGTTTGACGGCGTGGTTCGCGGAATTGGCGACTACGGTAATTGTCTTGGTATTCCGACGGTTGCAGGGGAGGTGGTTTTTGACGACGCCTACCGGGGAAACCCCCTTGTAAACGCCATGACGGTAGGTTTGGTCCGGCACGATCAGGTGGCACACGCCATTGCGAAAACACCCGGGGCATCCGTTTTTATTATTGGGTCGGCTACCGGTCGCGACGGAATTCACGGAGCCACATTTGCCTCAGAAGAAATTAGCGAGAAATCCGAAGCCAAAAGGCCCCACGTGCAGGTGGGCGATCCCTTTACGGAAAAACTAATCATGGAAGCCACATTGGAAATTGTGCGGGAAGGCTGCGCCGAGGGTGTTCAGGACATGGGTGCTGCCGGCATTACCAGCTCTACCTCAGAGGTGGCAGCCAAAAGCGGTTTGGGGATTGAACTCGACCTGGACAAAGCGCCGCTGCGCGAAGAGAACATGATTCCCTACGAAATCATGTTGTCGGAATCTCAGGAGCGGATGCTGATTATTTCGAAGCCCGGGTGCGAGGAAAAGATCCGGCAAATTTGTGACAAATGGGATGTGACCTGGTCCGAATTTGGAAAGGTCACAGACGACGGCATTTTACGGGTAAAATGGCGTGGGGAAACGGTGGCAGAAATCCCTGCCTTTCATTTGAGTGCGGGCGAGGGGGCCCCCGTGTACGACCGGGAAAGCAAACGCCCGGCCTATTTGGACAATGTGCAGCGGGCGAATTTCTCCAACCTTCCCAGGCCAAGGAATTACACCGACGTCCTCAAAACGCTTTTGTCGGCTCCCACCATTGCGGCCAAACACTGGGTGTACGAGCAGTACGACACAATGGTTCAAACCAACACAATCCAGCTTCCCGGCGGGGATGCGGCGGTTTTGCGCCTCAAAGGCACGCGCAAAGCCCTGGCCATGAAAACCGACGGTAACGGCCGGTACGTTTATTTAAATCCTCGACGGGGTGCCCAGATTGCCGTTGCGGAAGCGGCGCGGAACGTGGCCTGTACGGGAGCCCGTCCCGTTGCCATTACCAACTGTCTGAATTTTGGCAATCCGTACAAACCGGAGGCCTTTTACCAGTTTAAAGAAGCTGTTTTGGGAATCGGGGAAGCTTGCCGCGCGCTGGGAACGCCTGTTACGGGTGGAAATGTGAGCTTTTACAATGAAAATCCCGATGGGGCCATTTACCCGACGCCGGTTATTGGCATGTTGGGAATTTTGGATGATTTCAAAGACATGGTTACGGACGAATTTAAAGCGGTGGGGGATTTGATTTTTCTGTTGGGCGAAAATCGAGGTGAAATTGGCGGAAGTGAATATTTGAAGACTATTTACGGGAAGGTGACCGGCGACGCTCCTGCCCTGGACCTCGAGGCGGAAAACCGATTGGTTCTTTTTTTGGTAGAAGCGGCCCGGCGGCATTTGCTTCAATCGGCGCACGATGTTTCCGACGGCGGTTTGGCAGTAACTCTGGCGGAATCTGCAATGGGCCATTCGGAGGGTACGCTGGGAGCACGGATTTCCCTCAAAACAACCCTCCGAGATGATTTTGTGCTTTTTGGAGAAGACCAAACGCGGGTGGTTGTTTCGGTTTCGAAAGCGAAAAAAGATTCCTTTTTGAAGGCAGCACGAGAGTTCCGAATTCCGGTTGAAGAAATTGGAAAGGTTACTCCACAAAACGTGACCATTGAAATAAACGGGAAAATGGTTGTTCAGGCCGAAACAAGGGGGCTGAAGGAAATCTACGAAAGCGCTCTGGAAAATAAAATGAAAAAATAGGCAACCAAAGCTCCGGGACAGGTCGTTTGTGGCATTTGGCAATTTTAATTGTGCCGAATAGGCGCCGGGGAGCAGAACCAGCAACAAAAGCGCAGCGTCCGGCCAAGACACCCATTTATTTTGGTTGGGGATGATTTTTTCACCTTTCTGTTTGTTGCGGCCTTCTGTGGTTGGTAGGTGCAATGAGCGCTTCAAGCGTGCCTTTTGGTAAAATTTTCAGGGAAGGCTGTGTTTTTTATCTTCCAAATAAATAATGAGTTACAAATTGCGTTTTCTTTTCCGAAATCATTTGTTACAATTTCTTCACTTTTTACTTGATTTTTTCAAAAATTGTTCGTAAAATTTGTCAAATTTGGATTTCGCTTTCACAGGGGAAAGGGGTCAATCATCTGAAAAGTGTTTTGATGAAGTGTCTCGAGAATGCCCTTTGTTCTTTGACAATTTCGCATTTCAAAAAGCCGGTCAACGTGACCGGAGGAGAGGAAAAAAGTCCTCGTTAAGAGATCATCGGAGGAATATCCTTATTTTGTAAGGGTAAAAAAAGTGGGGCATTTTCAGGCAGGAACCAAAAAAGAGGAGTAGGCAATGAAAAAGGCAGGTTATTTGTTTATTTTATTCATGCTGGCAATTACCTTGCCGGGGATGGCTTTTGCCCAAAGGGGCGCCATTAAAGGAAAGGTAGTGGATGCCAAAAGCGGCCAGGGGTTGCCCGGAGCAAATATTATGATTGTTGGAACCACCATGGGAACGGCTTCCAACCAAAACGGAGAGTTTGAACTTTCCAATTTGCTGCCCGGTAAATACACCCTGAAAGTGAATTACATTGGGTATGTGGACCAAACGCGCGACGTACGGGTAAGGCCCGGCCAGACGACGACCGTCAATTTCAAGTTGAGCCAGAGCGTGATGTTGGCCAACGCCATTGAAATTGTTGCAGACCGCGCTCAGGAACGCGAAACGCCGGTGGCTTTTACCAATGTGGACAGAGACCAGATGGAAATTCGGCTGGGTTCTCGGGACGTACCGCTGGTTTTGAACACCACGCCGAGTGTCTATGCTACTCAGCAGGGTGGTGGCTCCGGTGATGCCCGAATCAACATCCGTGGTTTTGACCAAAGAAATGTTGCTATTATGATCAACGGTGTTCCCGTCAATGATATGGAAAATGGATGGGTTTACTGGTCAAACTGGGATGGTATTTCCGATGCCACGGCTTCCATTCAGGTACAGCGGGGTTTGAGTGCTGTCAACCTGGCTACGGCTTCTGTAGGTGGAACCATGAATATTATTACATCTCCGACCCGTCAGGCATTTGGCCTGCGCTACAAACAGGAGTTTGGCAGCGGTAATTTCATGAAGACCACCTTAACCTTTAACTCCGGCCTGATCAACAAGAAATTTGCCTTTAACGGTTTGTTGGTTCGCAAAACAGCGGACGGCATCATCGACAAAACTTGGACGGATGCCTGGGCGTACTATTTTGGCGCCAGTTGGAATATTAATAAAAACAATCGAGTCGAATTGTACGCCGTGGGTGCTCCTCAGCGACACGGACAGAATCTGTACAAACAAAATATCGCCACCTACAGCAAGAGTTTTGCCGAAGGTTTGGCTGATTACGACACGGCAGCGTTTAAGAAATTTAAAGAAGCCGGTCGCACTTTTAACCAAAACTGGGCTCCTGTGAGCTCGTCTTACAAAGGCAAGCAGATGTGGGACGAACATCTCACAGACCGCTACAATCCGAATTACCTGATGGAGCGTGAAAATTTCTTTCACAAACCTCAAATTAATTTGAACTGGTACTCCAATTTGACCGACAAACTGAGTTTCTACAATGTGGCGTACTATTCCGGCGGCCACGGTGGCGGAACCGGTACAATTGGTAAGATTTACCGTCGCGATTTTAATGGGAAATTGGGCGACCAACACTACAAATTCTACTATGGGCCTTCTCCATGGCGATATGATTGGAATAAGACCATCGAAGTAAACGAAGCAGGTGCCGGCGACTACTACGTGGACAAAAAGAAAATCCACAAAGAAGACGGTCAGTCCATCGGTGTGCTTCGGAACAGCCGAAACAACCAGTGGACAATTGGTGATATTCTGCGTGGCAAATACAAAGTTTCCGATCAGTTGATGACCAATTTTGGAATCGATTGGCGGACGGCTCAGATCGAACACTACCGGGAAGTGCGCGATTTGTTGGGTGGAAAATACTTTGTGGACAAAGCCAATGAGTACGACAACACCCCTGACAAGCAGAAAAAGCACCTGGGCGACAAGATCGCTTATTTCAATACCAACACGGTCAATTGGTTAGGCGTCTACGCACAGGGTGAATACAAAACCGCCATTATGAGTGTGTACGGAATGGCCGGCTATTCCATGATTAAATACGGCTTTACGGATCATTTCCGCACCTCCAAAAAACTGGCAGACGGCTCCCCGGATGTAAACAGCCCTGAATTTACATTGAAATCCGATTGGATTTCCGGCATTCAGTTGAAGGGTGGCGCCAGCTATCGAATGACTGAGAATGTGGATTTTTATGCCAACGCCGGTTACATCACCAAAGTGCCGATTTTTGACAACGTCATTGACGACCGCACAGGAACGCTGGCCAAAAGCTACACCAATGAAAAATTCATTGATTTTGAAAGTGGTGTGAATGCAAAATTGATGGACGGGCGCTTAAAAACCAAAGCCGATTTGTACAATACGTACTGGAAAGACCGTTCCAAACTCATCGGTATTGTAAATCAAGATGGGACGGAGGGAGTCATCCTACTTTCAGGAATGAATGCCCTTCACCAGGGTGTTGAATTCGAATTGGGCTACCAGCCGGTTTCCCTATTCAATCTGAGTGCGGCGGCCTCCTTTGGTAACTGGAAAATGTTAGACGACGTGAGCGGTGTGTACCGAAGCTACGACAAAAATGCCCACACCGTTAAAAGCGACACTGCAAATTACTACGTCAAAGACCTGAAGGTTGGGGACGCTCCCCAGACGCAGTTTGCACTGGTGGGAACGGCTTACCCGGTTCACGGACTTCGGGCTCAAGTCGTTTATCGGTACTACATGCGAAACTATTCTTACTGGGATCCTTTCAGCCGTACCAATCCGAAAGACCGCAAGCAAAGCTGGAAAGCTCCGGATTACGGCGTCATGGATCTGCACATTTCGTACAATCTTCCTGTGACCTATCGTGGCGTGCGATTGCAACTGTTTGCTCATGTATTCAATCTGTTCGATTCCCTTTACATTCAGGATGCAAGAGACAACAGCCGGTACAATGCCTGGGATCACGACCACGATGCCGACGATGCCGAGGTTTTCTTCGGAATGCCTCGCTACATCAATGCCGGTTTCAGTATTTCGTATTAAGACTTAACTCTGTTGCAGCAAAAGCCCCCTTTTTACAGGGGGCTTTTTTATTGGGAAGATTTCGATCCTTGAGAAAATAGCTATTTTTCCTCTGGTTTTTAATCTCTTTTTTTCTTATTTTTCTTTTCACTATTTTTGGGTTTGTGGACAATTTTATCAAGAGCACCTATTGATTTCGGAGGTTCTGTGGAAAAAGAAAAAGCTCCTGAAAAAACGGCCATTTACATGATTGGCAATGCCCATTTGGATTTGGCCTGGCTTTGGCGTTGGGAGGAAGCCAGGGAAGAAATGATTCGGACGTCGCAGACGGTTCTTCAATTAATGGACGAATATCCCGATTTTGTGTACACGTGCAGCCAGGCGGCGGCTTACCTGTGGGTGGAAGAAAAGGAGCCCGAACTTTTTGAAAAGATTAAGAAGAAGATTCAAGAGGGGCGCTGGAAAATTGTGGGCGGTTGGTGGGTGCAACCGGACGTGAATATCCCTTCGGGCGAATCATTTATTCGACAGGCGCTCTACGGAAAACGCTATTTTCGGGAGAAATTCGGTGTGGACGTCCAAACCGGCTACAACGTGGATTCCTTTGGTCACACGGCGCAGCTTCCTCAAATTTTGCGTCACACTGGCATTGTAAACTACGTTTTTTTTCGTCCCAAACCCAATGAAAAGGTTTTGCCTTCCACACTATTTCGATGGCAAGCCCTGGATGGCACCACCGTTTTGGCCTCGAGGCCACCTTTTCATTACAATTCCTGGGCGAAAGAATTGGACAGCCGCATCCGGTTAGCCGTTGCCGAGGTAGATTTGGACGTCGGGAAAGAAATGTTGTTTTACGGCGTCGGGGACCACGGAGGGGGGCCGACACGGGAAAATTTGGAGTCCATTTTAAGGCAGAAAAAAGAATTAGCCGGTAGAGCTGACATTCTGTTCAGTGACCCAGAGAGTTTCTTTGAGGCGGTAAAAGGCACACAGGAAAAGCGGCCGCTGGTGCAAGGGGAGCTCCAGTATCACTCGCGGGGTTGCTATTCCTCTCATTCCGACATAAAGCGTTGGAACCGTTTTCTGGAGTCGTTTCTCTACTACGCCGAAGCCGTGCACAGTCTTTCGGCCATTCTGCGTTTTAGGCGCTACCCAGCGGAACTCCTTGAGGCCAGTTGGAAAACCCTCTTGTTCCACCAATTTCACGATATTCTCGCAGGTACGTCCATTCCCGCCGTTTACGAGGACGCCGAAAAGCAGCTCACTGAAGCACTTTTGGACGCAACCCGGTCGGTCGAATCGGCTGCAAGGGATTTGTTTCAGGCGGTGTCGGAGAGAGCCACCGGAACGCTTCTGGTATTTAATCCGCTTGCCTGGCAGCGCAAAGAGCGGATGACGACCCGGGTGCACCTTCCCGGCGAAGCCGTCGGTTTGACGGCAAAAGACCCACAAGGAAACAAAATTCCCATTCAAATCCACGAGCAGACCTTTCACCCCGACGCCGGAACGTTTT
>CAZOHG010000039.1:0-34725 GCA_964579725.1 uncultured Deferribacteres bacterium | reverse complement strand
TTCCCTGCGAAGCCGCCGGTTTGACGGCAATAGACCCGCAAGGAAGCCAAATTCCCATTCAAATCCACGAGCAGACCTTTCACCCCGACGCCGGAACGTTTTTTGAGATTTCCTGGGTGGATGACGTACCGGCTCTCGGCTGGAAAACCTACACATTTGAAGCGAGTCCGGAGCCATTTCCGTTTGTCGAAGAAAAACCCATCGACGTAGCGGAAACCGATTTTTATCGGGTGAAATTCAATGCCAAAACGGGTTGGATTGACGAAATTTTTGACAAAGAGAATGGAGTCGCGATTCTTTCCGGTGCAGGGAATCGCCTTCTTGTTCTGCACGATCCCTACGACACCTGGGGACATGACGTCAATGAATTTACGCAGGAAATCGGCTATTTTGAACCGGTTTCTCCCTTTGTGCTGGACGAAGATGGCCCCGTTTTTTTGAAGATTCACGTGGACACCCGATTCGGGGAATCGACGGCCCGCCAAACCATTTTTCTCTACAAAAAAATGCGGCGCATCGATTTTGAACTTGACCTCGTGTGGGAAGAAAAATTTAAAATGCTAAAAATTGCGTTTCCGGTGAATGTGCACGAATATCAGGCCACCTTTGAGGTTCCTTTTGGTGCCGTGGGGCGACCGGCTTTCGGCACCGAGGAGCCCCTTCAGCGATGGATGGATGTTTCCGGCTACGCCAAAAACGACGGCACTTACGAACAGGCGTACGGCGTCGCCCTTCTCAACGATTCAAAATACGCCGGCAGCATTTATTTAAGCGAAATGCGCCTGACCGTTTTACGCAGTCCCATTTTTGCCAAGCACGCTCACGGGATTCCCGAGGATTTAACCGGACTGGAATTTTTGGATCAGGGCGAACAAAAGGTACGGTACGCGCTTTTCCCGCACGCCGGCAATTGGAAGCAGGCCAATCTTGCGCGCGAAGCCGAAGCGTTCAACCAGGCGCCCAAAATCTTTTGGCGCAAAAAAGAAGCGGAAACGGATCTTCAATCGTTTTTGGAGATTTCCCCCGGTAATGTGGTGCTTTCTGCATTCAAGGCCTGGGAAAGTGGAGAAGGCTGGGTTCTTCGCCTTTACGAATCCACCGGATCCCCCACAACCGCCCTGGTGCGCCTCCTTTTCTGGAAGAAACAATTCCGACTAACGCTGCGTGCCTTTGAGATTAAAACTGTTCTTCTCACCCGGAAAAACGGTGGGGTTGTCGCCACAGAAATCAACGGAATGGAAGAATTTTTGGAGGATGTCTCTCCGCTAAAATTGACGGACATTTAGGGAGAAGGTTGAGAAAAGCAGAGGGGAGGGGGGTGAAAAATCCCGGGAACGACCTTCCCATTTCTAACGGGCTTCACATAAAAGGCAAAACGAAAGGAATGCGTGCATGTCAAAACGGCTGGTTTTTTTAATTTTTGTTCTCCTCTCGGGAGGTGTTTTCGGGCCGATTTCTGCCAGCGGAACCTCTCCGTCAATCGAATATCGTGTGGCCATGTCCCATCCCAATTCCCACTATTTTGAAGTAACGGTTCGGGTGCGAAACTTCAGAAAATCTTTTGTGGATTTTCACATGCCCGTCTGGATTCCGGGCTCGTACCTGGTGCGGGAATTCGAGAAAAATGTGGTGCTTCCTGAGGCAGAGGACGGCGCCGGACGCCCCCTGAAAGTCCGAAAAATCAGAAAAAATATCTGGCGCGTTTGGAGCCGAAAAGCCAAAAACGTGATTTTCCGGTACAAGGTGTACGCGTACGTCATTTCGGTTCGAAACAGCTTTTTGGACGACAGTCACGGATTCGTCAATCCTTCCAGCGTGTGCGTTTTTGTCCCTCAATTAAAAAACCGTCCGCTACGCCTTCAAATTGAACCACTTGCCAAATGGCGGGTCGTCTCCACGGGGCTGAAACGTTCTCCTGAAGATTCCCTTACTTTTTTCGCCCGAAATTACGACGAGTTGGTCGATTGTCCCATCGAGGTGGGCAATCAAAAGGTGCTACGTTTTCGCGTCCGAGGCGTTCCGCATGAGATTTCCATTTACGGCACGGCACATTTTGACCCGGATTCCGTGGTGGCCGGGTTTAAAAAAGTGGTGGAAACGGAAGTGGGGATCATGCGCGACATCGACTACCCACGCTACGTTTTTTTGGTTCAGTTGGAACAGCACGGCGGCGGCGGATTGGAGCATCGAAATTCCTGTGTACTCCAAATGGGACGGCACGCCCTGGAACGAAAAAATTTGCGCCATTCATTGGGATTGGTTTTCCACGAATATTTCCACAATTGGAATGTCAAGCGTCTTCGTCCGAAGGCGCTGGGCCCGTTCGATTACGATCGGGAAAATTACACCTGGCTGCTGTGGGTTGCGGAGGGATTTACGTCCTATTACAGCGGCCGCGCTCAATTGCTTTCGGGGGTGACTAAACCCGAAAGCTACTTCAAAGGTGTGCCCGGCTGGATCGAAACGCTGGAATCGCGTCCCGGGAAAAAGGTACAACCAGTGGATTTGGCCAGTTTCGACGCGTGGATTAAATACTACCGGCCCGACGAAAATTCGGTGAACACCAGTATTTCCTATTACGGCAAGGGGGCAGTTTTGGCTCAACTGTTGGATTTAACCATTCGCCACGAGACAAAAAATAGACAATCTTTGGATGATTTAATGCGCGGACTCTACCAAAAGTACTACAAAAAACACAATCGGTGGTACACACCTCAGGAATTCCAAACGGCTTGTGAAAAATTGGCCGGTCGATCGCTGCAGCATTTTTTTGCGTCGTATGTGAGCGGAACGGATTCCATTGATTACAGCAGATTTTACCGCTACGCCGGTGTGGAACTGGTGCAAAAACCGCTTACGCGAGCTGATTCCCTGGAGGGCTACGCGGGATTTAAAGTGTCGCCAAAATCTAATGCCGCTGTGGTGTCGGAAGTGCTGTCCGGTTCTCCGGCTGAAAAAGCGGGTATTTACGTCAACGATGAAATTCTCGCAGTGAATGGTTTTCGAACGACGCGCACGTCACTCCTGAACACGCTGCACGCCATTCCGCCCGGCCGAAAAGCCGCCATTTTGCTCAGTCGGCGGGGACTCATTAAAACCGTAACGCTAACACTGGGGCGGAAGCCGAATTTTCATTACGAACTGAAAAAAGTGGCCCACCCGGATTCGTTACAAAAGGCTATTTTCGAATCCTATTTCAGAATGAAGTGGAACTGAATCTGCGTTTAAAAAATTTCGGTGTCTTGGAGTGGCCTTGTGGAAGGGGTGCTTGCGGTTTCCGTGTTAGGTGAAATTTGTCTTTTTTTCGGGTCAAATTTTGATTATTTTAGTAACGGCTTTTAAAATCCCAATGAAACAAAAAAGAATTTAAATAGAAAAGACAGGGGTTCTTAGATGAGTTCATTTGTCCATCTTCACAATCACACCCATTACAGTTTGTTGGACGGCGCCTGTCGCATTGAGGACATGATGGAGCTGGCGCTGGCTTACAAAATGCCTGCCCTGGCCATTACCGATCACGGCAATATGTTTGGCGCCATTGAATTTTTCAAAAAGGCCAAAAGCGCAGGCATCAAGCCGATTATTGGGGTAGAGGCGTACGTAGCGCCAGAGAGCCGATTCGAAAAAGCCACGCAAAAGGGGCGGGAAAATGCGTACCATCTGGTTCTTTTGGCGAAAGATCAGGAGGGCTATCGAAATCTACTCAAATTGGTCAGCGCAGGGTACCGTGAGGGGTTTTACTACAAACCGCGGATTGACAAGGAGTTGTTGCACAAGCACCACCAGGGGCTGATTGCCCTGACGGCCTGCCTTCACGGAGAAGTGCCCCACCGGATGGTCAAAAGCGGAATGGATGCCGCGCGAGCAAGTGCGCTGGAATACAGGGACATTTTCGGGGAAGATTTCTATCTGGAGATTCAAGACCACGGGATTCCGGAAGAGGCAACCGTCCGGGAAGGAATGGCGGAATTGAGCCAGGAATTGGGAATCCCTCTGGTGGCGACAAACGACATCCACTATTTGCGAAAGGAACACGCGGACGCGCACGACATTTTGCTATGCCTTCAAACGGGCAAAGATTATGACGATCCCAATCGCATGCGCTACTCCACAAAAGAGCTTTATTTCAAATCCCCTGACGAAATGGAGGCGCTTTTCAAACAGTACCCGGGCGCTATTGAGAATACATTGGAAATTGCGGAAAAATGCAATCTCGAAATACCTTTTGGGAAGTTGCACCTGCCGGTTTACGCAATTCCAGCAGAAGAGAACGTCAAAACCCTCGATGAGTACCTGGAAAAATTGGCGTGGGAGGGTTTGCAAAAGCGCTATCCGGAAATAACGCCCGAAATCAAAAATCGCTTCGACCACGAGATTTCTGTGATTAAGCAAATGGGATTTTCGGGGTATTTTCTAATTGTGCGTGATTTTACCTCCTACGCCCGAAGTCACGGCATTCCAGTCGGACCGGGACGTGGGTCGGCGGCGGGAAGTTTGGTCTCGTACGCCCTTGGCATTACCAACATCGATCCCTTGCGCTACAATCTGATTTTTGAAAGATTTCTGAACCCCGAACGGGTGACGATGCCGGATATCGACATCGACTTTTGTTACGAGCGACGCGAAGAAGTGATTCAATACGTGCGCCAAAAATACGGCGAGAAAAATGTCACCCAGATCATTACATTTGGAACCATGGCGGCGCGAGCCGTGGTGCGCGACGTGGGCCGCGTGTTGAAGATGCGGTACAACGATGTGGACAAAATCGCGAAAATGATCCCCCCTAACACCAAATTAGCGGAGGCCCTTAAAACCGTTCCCGAATTAAAAGAAATTGCCGAGAAATCCGACGAAGAGGTGTACCAGAAACTTTTCGAATACGCCCTTGTTTTAGAGGGACTTTCCCGGCACGCTTCAACCCACGCCGCAGGCGTCGTCATTGCTCCGGAGGATTTGACGAACTTTGTTCCGCTTTACAAATCCAAGGAAGGCGATATTACCACGCAATACGATATGAAGTGGATCGAGGAAATCGGCCTTCTGAAAATGGATTTCCTGGGACTGCGTACGCTGACGGTAATTGAAGACACTCTGAAATTGCTCAAACAACGCGGCATTGAACTCGATTTGGACAAACTGCCTTTGGATGATCCGAAGACCTACGAACTGTTTTCCAAAGGAGAAACCGTCGGGGTTTTTCAGTTTGAAAGCGGCGGAATGCAGGAATATCTCCGCAAACTAAAACCCAGCCGGATTGAGGACCTAATCGCCATGAATGCGCTCTACCGTCCCGGCCCGATGGAAAATATTGACGATTTCATTGATCGAAAGCAGGGGCGAAAGGCCATTGAGTACCCCCATCCGCTGTTGGAACCGGTGCTTTCTGAAACATACGGCATTATTGTGTACCAGGAACAGGTCATGCAAATTGCCAGTCGCTTGGCGGGGTTTTCCCTGGGCAAAGCGGACATTCTCAGGCGTGCCATGGGGAAGAAGAAAGCCGAGCTCATGCAGGAACAGAAAGAGGAGTTTCTGAAAGGAGCAGCGGAAAACGGAATTCCCGAAAAAGTGGCCGAGGAAGTGTTTGAGCTCATCCGAAAATTTGCCCGCTACGGCTTCAACAAATCTCACGCTGCCGGGTACTCCGTGGTGGCGTACCAAACCGCGTATTTAAAGGCGCACTACCCGGCGGAATTTATGGCGGCTTCCCTGACCAGCGAAATGGGGGACGCCTCACGCGTCATGATATTGATGGACGAATGCAAGCGAATGGGAATCAAAATTCTACCGCCGGACGTAAACGAGAGCTTTGCCAATTTTACGGTCGTGGATGGAAATATCCGATTTGGTTTGGGAGCGATTAAAAACGTGGGACTGGGGGCCATTAAATCGATTGTACGCGCCAGAAAAAAATACGGCCGGTTCAAAACCATCTTTGATCTGGTTCAGCACCTCGACTTACGACTGGTGAATAAAAAGGTTTTGGAAAGTCTGGTTCAAGCGGGGGCTGCTGATTCGCTGGAAGGGCACCGGGCGCAGATTTTTGCTTCGATTGAAATGGCCATCAACTACGCCCAACGAGCGCAGAATGAACATCTTTCCGGACAGACCAGCATTTTTGATCTGGGTGTTTCCGCACAAAAGAAATCCAATAACGGGCGTTACCCTGATTTGCCGGAGGTAGAACCGTGGGACAAAGGGAAAATCTTGGCCCTTGAAAAGGAGCTGTTGGGGTTCTATCTTTCCGGACATCCCATGGCACGCTTTCGCTCCGACGTAGAGGCTTTTTCTACCGTTTCTCTGGATTCGCTGGACAATTTGGAGCACGGTGCGCAGGTTCGCGTCGCGGGTATTTTTACCACGGTTCGCACCCACCAGGACCGAAAACAAAAAACGATGGCATTCGCCACATTGGAAGATTTTACCGGGCATTCCGACGTGGTCATTTTCTCGGACATCTACGAAAAAAACCGATTTTTGATTCAAGCGGACTCAATGGTGCTCATTGTGGGGCAGGTTTCTAAACAGGAAGAAAAGGGGGCAAAAATCATTTGTAATGAAATCATTCCGCTGCAAAAGGCACGGGAAAAATACGCACGGAAGGTTTGCTTGAATTTACATTTGAACCAATTAACGGACAAAAGTCTTTCGGATTTGCAAAAACTGCTTCGAGCCAATCGAGGGCGCTGCGGCGTACTTTTTCACGTCATCAACGGAAATGGAAAGAAGGAGTACGTGATTCGTTCAAAAAGCCTTTTCGTGCCGTTTACAGAGGATTTTTTGGGGAAGGTGGAGGGCATTCTGGGTTCCGGAAACGCCTGGGTCGAAAATTAGCGGACATTCCGTTGGGCAGTGGCAAGCGAATCGAAGGAAGCGGTCATGGAATCAGTGCGGCGAATGCTGGCATTTTTGTTGGTTGTTTTTGGAATTTATCTTATTGAAAATGCCTTTGTGTACATTCGTCTGCTGCAATTCCTTTCGCTTTCCGGAACTGCACTCCGACTTGTGAAAATCGGGCTCTGGCTCACTATTCTGGCGTATCCTGTGGCGCGCGTTCTGGAACGGCTTGGTCTGCGTCTTTGGGCGCATCATTTTACCTGGTTCGGCTCCTTCTGGCTGGGCGCCCTGGTGTATTTGTTTTTCGGTTTTCTAATTTTTGACGCTATTCGCTATGCCGCCGCACTTGTGCCCGGAGGGCGTTTTTTCTCATTATTGAATAATTCTCACATCCCTCGACTATTCACTCTGTGCTTGCTTGCAGGTACGGCTTTGCTTTTGGTTGTGGGGTACGCAAAAGCGCGGAACCCGCGGGTTTCCTACGTGTCCTTGTCGCTCCAAAAGCTGTCGGGTAAAAAGAATCCCCTTCGTCTGGTGCATTTGTCGGACATCCATCTGGGCACAATCATTGGGCTGAAACGACTGGTCAAATTAGTGGAACAGGTGAATGCCCTTCAACCGGATTTGATTTTGATTACCGGGGATTTGGTAGATGAAAATGTAGCCGCTTTGGAGTCTATGATTGCCCCGATTTCCCAATTCCGGGCCGAGCGAGGTGTTTACGCGGTAACAGGCAACCACGAATATTACGCAGGGGTGACGGGAGCGGTGAGCGCGATGGAACAGGCCGGGATTCGCGTGCTTCGAAATGAGACCGTTCGCATTGACGGGTTACTGACAATTACCGGTGTGGACGATCTGGAATCGGAGCGTTTCGAAGCCAAACCGTTTCCTGAGTTTCAGGCATTGGCTGCAGATCGAGACCCCCGATTGCCGTCCATTCTGCTCTGCCATCGGCCCATTCATTTGGAAAAAGCAGCCGCAGCCGGTTTTGACTTGCAGCTAAGCGGTCACACACACCACGGACAACTGGTGCCCTTTAATTGGGTCACGGACATTCTTTACGAAATTAGCTCCGGTTTTGGGCGAATTGGAAAAATGGCCGTTTACGTGAGCAACGGAGTGGGCACCTGGGGACCGCCGGTACGAATTGGGGCTCCCCCTGAAATCGTAGAAATCGTCTTAACCCGTGCAGAAACGCAATAAGAAGAGAGCCAGGCGGGAAAAATGGTGGGCGCTACTGGATTCGAACCAGTGACCTCTGCCTTGTAAGGGCAGCGCTCTGAACCAACTGAGCTAAGCGCCCGAGAAAGAAATGCAAAAGCCAACCGCGTGGGTTGGCTTGGGTGAGCGGGGACGACGAGACTCGAACTCGCAACTTCTGGCGTGACAGGCCAGTGCTCTAACCAATTGAACTACGTCCCCAAAAAATTAATCGCCGTTCTCCTTAACCGCCGGGTGCGAATTTTTGTGGTACATAATCGCCCAGGGAATAATGACCAGATAACCGATGAGCAAAACAACCGGCGCCAACGTTCGGGACCAAAAACTATCCCACGGCCCGATGCTTAGAAAAATAAAGCCGATAGTCAAAACGGCCAATCCAACAAAAAACCACAAATAATTGCCTTTTTCAAAAGGAAGTGTTTGCTCCTTTTGGACGACAATCTTTTTCTCTTTTTTCTTCGTTTTTGTTTTCATTGACAATAAATATAAAAATTTATTCGGTCATTGTCAAGACAAAGTTTTGAAAAAAAACACCCATTGATGAGAAAAGGGCGACGCGGAAGTCGCCCTTTCAAATTACTCTTTTACAACCGCCAAAATGTCACTTCTTTGCAAAATGACATAGTCTTTGCCGTCCAATTTGATTTCTTCTCCGCCGTACTTGGCAAAAAGAACCTTGTCATTTTCTTTAATCACTTCTTTTAAATCTTCATCGGTGCCAACTGCCACAACCTTGCCCATTCGGGGTTTTTCTTTGGCCGTGTCCGGAATAATAATACCGCCGCTGGTTTTCTCTTCCTCTTCGGTAATTTCAATCAGAACACGATCGTCCAAAGGTTGTACTTTCATCTTCTCTATCCTCCCTTTTTAACCACGAATGCCTAATAATTGGTTGATTTTCGCCCGATTAAATCCGATAATTGGTCGGTTGTTAATGAGAATAACCGGTACACCCGATTGCCCCGTGCGGCGGACCATATCGGCCGCAGCGCGCGAATCCTTTGTGACATCCACTTCCTTAAAGCGAAAGCGGTGTTGTGCCAAATATTGTTTCGCCGCTCTGCAATGGGGACAGGTGGGTGTTGTAAAAACAATGATTTTCGGTTGGTTTTGTGGTGCTGCCATAAACCGCTATTCCTCCTTTTTATGAGCCTTCTTTACGATTTTCTCATTTAATTCTTCCACAACCTGCTCTATACTTTCGTCGTCCATTCCCTTTTCCTTGGCATTTTCTTCCAGTGTCCCCCAAACGGGCTCGCCGCAGGCAATGCACTTAATGCCCTTGTCCATTAAAAACTTGACCGAATCGGGATATTTAATTACCAATTCCTCGATGGTCACGTCTTTGTTTACTTTTTCTTCCATACGATCCTCTAATCCACTTGTTTTGGCTTGGGGCTTTTTCGGTTCAAAACCAGGCCCACAATGTTTTTGGTAAATTTGTCGCTGATTTTGTAAATAACGTGCGTTCCTTTACGGGTACCTTGAATCAGACCGTGGTTTCGCAAAATGGCCAGGTGTTGGGATACCACCGGCTGGGAGACATCCAAGCAATGGCACAGGTCGGAAACATTCTGTTTCTGATTGTAGAGCTGGCAAATAATGCTTAATCGAATGGGATGTCCCAGGGATTTCAAGATCGCCGCTCTTTTTTGCAATGTACTGTTTTTCATTATCATAACCTAATTTAATATTAAAGAATTTATATGATAAATATATCGAATTCTAAATATATGATGTTTTGTGGGATTTGTCAAGTTTTTTTATGAATCTATTCTGACGTATTGAAATAGAGATGAGCTCCATTTATTTTTGCAGGATTTGTTTTTGTGGGAAGGGGATATGGTTCTCAAAAGTCGACTGCTTTTTGTCCCTTTTGATTTAGTAAAAGAGCACCCGACCCCGTGGAAATTCGGTTAAAAACGCTGCCCTCAAAAGGCTTTTTCCTAAAAAGCAAACCCAGAAAAGAAGAAAGCTCCGCCTGTCTTTTGGCAAAAAAAGCCAAATTGAAAGAGCTCGAATCCAAAAGAGTTGGCTTCAAAAAATCAGGGTTTGTGCCGAAGCCAATATTCGGCAATCTGAAGTGCGTTGGTAGCGGCGCCTTTGCGCAAATTATCCGCCACAACCCAGTAGTTTAGGCCAGAAGCGACGGAAAAATCTCTACGAATGCGCCCTACAAAAACCTCGTCCCGATCTTTGGCAAGCGCCGATAGGGGGTAGAGATTTTGGGAGGGATCATCTTTCACAATAATCCCGGGCATTTCTTCCAGAATGCGATACACCTGGTCAAGCGAGAAATCGGCTTCCAATTCCACATTGACGGAAATGGAATGGCTGTATTCCACGGGAACCCGAACCGTTGTGGCCGTGACCCTTAGATCGGGCAGACCCAAAATTTTTCGGCTTTCATTGACCATTTTCATTTCTTCGTCCGTGTAGCCGTTCTCGAGGAATGTACCGATGTGCGGCAAACAGTTGTTGAAAATGGGGTGCGGGTACACGGTTTCCGGCGGTGTTTTTCCCGACCGCTCCGAGCGCAATTGTTCCAATGCCTGTTTGCCGCTTCCCGAAACAGCCTGGTAAGTGGAAACGACCACTCGCTTCAGCCCAAAGGCTTTGTGCAGCGGGTAGAGACTCAGGACCGTCTGAACAGTAGAACAATTGGGATTGGCAATAATTCCCATATTTTCAAACAACGTTGAACCGTTGATTTCAGGGACAATCAGGGGTACGGTCGGCTCCATTCGGTAGGCTTTGCTGTTGTCAATAACCAAAGCGCCTTTTTCCACTGCTACCGGCGCCCATTTCAGGCTGACCGCATTGGTGGAGACAAAAAACACAAGGTCCAACCCCTCCAGTGCTCGGGGTGAAATCTCCTGAATCTGAAGGAATTCTTCATTGACGAAAACCTCTTGGCCCGCCGATTGTTCGGAGGCAAACAGTCGCAATTCGCGGTAGGGAAATGCGTGTTCTTCCAACACGCGAAGCAGCGTTTGGCCGACGAGACCCGACGCCCCTACAATTCCAATGCGTAACTCAGGCAATTTTCTTTCTCTCCAAACTTTCCAAACCAAATGTGTCGTGTAGAACCGTCACCGCTTCTTCGGCCTTGTCTTCGGGAACCACGCAGCCGATTTTAATTTCGGAGGTTGAAATCGAATAAATCGGAATGTCACTTTCAAGCAAGGCCTGAAAAACACGGTACGCCGTGCCGGGGGTACTGGCGATCCCTGAACCGACCACGGCAATTTTAGCCACATCGGTGTCCACCTCGTAGAAAAAATTTTTTCGCCTCGCCTGAAGCTGGTCCAGAACCGATTTGACCAATTCCAATTGTTCGTCCCCTACCAAAAAGCTAATGGTCTTGTTTCCGTTCGCGCTGGCACCCTGCACAATAATCTTAATGTTGATGTTTTCTTCGGCCAGCTTTCCAAAGATCGAGAGAAAATTGCGAGAATCTTTGGAGTAGTCGTTCAGGCGGATTTGGGCCACCTGTTTGTCAAATGCAATACCTGTAATGACGACCTTTTCCAATTTTTCATCTCCTATGATCCAAGTGCCCTGATTTTGTTTAAATGAATTGCGAATAATAAGTGGAACGTTGTATTTCCTGGCCACTTCAACGGCACGGGTTTGCATGACCTGCGCTCCCTCGGAAGCCAACTCCAACATTTCCGAATACGAAATGAAAGGCAACAAGCTGGCTTTGGGGGTGCGTCGTGGGTCGGTGGTAAAAATACCGTCCACGTCCGTAAAAATTTCGCATCGAGACGCATTGAGAATGGCTGCCAGAGCCACAGCCGTCAGGTCAGAGCCCCCGCGGCCTAAAGTGGTAATTTCGCCGTCCGCACTGGCGCCTTGAAATCCCGCTACCAGCACAATTTTTCCCTCTTGCAGGTGTTTCAGAATGCGATTCCGTTCCACCCGTTGAATGTGGGCATTGGCGAAATTGCCGTCGGTTAAAATGCCGGCTTGATGGCCCAAAAGCGAAATGGCCGGGTAGCCCAAATCGTGTAACGCCATACTCAAAAGGGCAATGGAAATTTGTTCGCCCACGGAAAGCAGCAAGTCCATTTCTCGCCGCGGCGGGTCTTTGTGCATTTGGCGAGCCAACGAAACCAGTTCGTCCGTGGTTTTGCCCATTGCCGAAACAACGGCAACCACCTGTTTCCCCTCGCTTCGAACGGCAGCAATTCTGCGGGCGACGTTCTTCATTTTTTCAACGTCTCCCACGGAAGTCCCACCGTATTTTTGTACCACAATGTCCAAGGTCTGATTCATTTTTGGCCATTTTCCTCTATTTTTCGACCTAATGTAAGATTTTCTCGAAGTCCGAGTAATCCGCCTGAATCGTGGGCATGGGATAATCAGATTCGGGCAGCACTTCAATGGTTTTCAATCCTTGTCCCGTGATGGCGGCTACAGTTAATTCATCGGAATGAATCCGTCCCTGCTCCACCAATTTTTTCAAAACCCCAACCGTTACGCCCCCAGCCGTTTCGGTGAAAATGCCTTCGGTTTCCGCCAGAAGCTGAATTCC
Organism: uncultured Deferribacteres bacterium; assembly: GCA_964579725.1. Taxonomy (GTDB): domain Bacteria; phylum Zhuqueibacterota; class JdFR-76; order JdFR-76; family BMS3Abin05; genus CAZOHG01. The sequence continues at coordinate 22,121 of CAZOHG010000039.1, read as the reverse complement.
GGCAATCACTTCTTCGTCGGTAACTTCTTCAGCCCAACCGCCCGATCGCCGAATGGTTTTCACAGCGTTAAAGCCGCCGAGAGGATTCCCAATGGCCAGTGATTTGGCCACCGTTTGCGGTTGAAGCACCGGGCGAATTTCCGTGAGATTTTCCTTAACAGCCGTGACAATCGGAGAACAACCGGTCGGTTGCGCCCCAAAAAATCGCGCCTTATTTGCTTGAATCCAGCCCAGGCGAACCATTTCGTCAAAGGATTTGTAGATTTTGCTCAGCAAGGAACCGCCCGCCATGGGTACCACCACATTTTGAGGAACCTGCCAATTCAATTGTTCCAAAATTTCATAGCCCATGGTTTTAGAGCCCTCGGCGTAATAGGGGCGCAAATCAATATTCAAAAATGTCCAATCATCTTTTTGTCGGGAAATTTCTTTACAAAGCCGGGCAATGGAATCAAAAAGACCCCGCACTTTTATGACGCGAGGCTTGTACACGGCGGAAGCGAGAATTTTAACCGGTTCCAAATCCTCCGGAACCAACACCACACTTTCCAGTCCGGCTGCCGCTGCCTGGGCGGCCACAGCGTTGGCCAAATTTCCGGTTGAGGCACACCCGACGACACGGTACCCGAAGTCAAGCGCTTTGGCCAGAGAAACCGATACCACGCGGTCCTTAAATGAAAGGGTGGGGTAATTGACCGTGTCGTTTTTCAGGTAAAGACGGTCAAGCCCCAGGGCTTTACCCAAATTTTTGGCTCGCACCAGCGGGGTAAATCCGGTCCACCTGGAACCTCCCTCCGGCGGGGAAGCGGGAAGAAGTTCTGCGTACCGCCACATGGAGGGTTCGCGCTTTTGAAGTGATTTTTTTGTGAATTCTTTCGACAGCGCTTCGTAGTTGTAATTGACATCCAACGGAGAACCACAGACATCACAAACCGACCGCGCTTCCAACGGAAAGGTTTTTCCACAATTTCGGCAGACCAATTCTGTTGCGTACGTCATCTTTTCTCCAATACAGTGTGGTTTTGGGTCGGCTTCTGTTTCGCATAAACCGCCGCAGGTAAAAAAAATCCCTCTTTTGCGAGGGAGAAGAATACCAAAACCTTCACCATCTCGCATCTTTCTCGCCACCGGCGAGCAGGAATTGGCACCTGACTTTCGGACTCAAACGCCCAAAACGGTTGCCGTGGCTTCACCGGGCCCGTCCCTCAGCCACTCTGGATACGAAATGCGTCCTATGAAAAAGAACCGATACAAAAAAAGCTCCTTCGAGATGAAGAAGCTTGAAAACCTCCTCACCTCGCATCTTTCTCGCCACCGGCGAGCAGGAATTGGCACCTGACTTTCGGGTTTAAACACCCGAAACGGTTGCCGTGGCTTCACAGGGCCTGTCCCTCCACCACTCTGGATACGAGATGAACTAAATGTGTTTTAATATACAATATTGTCGGCAGAATGTCAAGAAAAATTTAACGACTCAAAAGAGAAAAATCAAAAAGGGGCTTTTGGGTTCCGATTTTGTCGCTCGCCCCTCAGCGCGGCGGCTCAGGATTTTTGGGATTTGAGCCAATTTTTGTATTTTTCAATAACGGCCTCGAAAATACGAATTTCAATGGGCGGGAGGTGATTTAGAGAAAAGGTGGCAATTTCCAGAGCGTCGTCCTGCGCAGTCATTTCCCCGTCTTTTACCCGGACCAGGTACGTCAAAACCAGCACGCTTCCGTATACATACGATTCTTTTTGTGCGACGTCCAAGAGAGTAACGATTTCCCCCTCGAGCCGGGTTTCCTCTTTGAGTTCACGCAGAGCAGCCTCTTCGGGTGTTTCTCCGTATTCAATAAAGCCGGACGGAATGGCCCATTTCCCAGTGAAGGGTTCGTTTTTTCGCCGAATCAGAACCAGTTCACCGTTCGGCAAAACAGGCAAAATGGCTGAAGAGGGAATCGGATTGAAATAATGGATCCAGCCGCAATTTGGGCAAACCTGTACAAAGGAGCCGTTTTCTTCGGCGTCCTTTAAAGGCGTTGCACAATGTGGGCAATAGCGAAACAGCAGTTTCTGAAGCATGGAACATCCTTGCTTAGCGTTTGATTTTTCCGGGAAGTCGGTATTCGTAGCGCCGGTGTTTGATTTTTTCCGTTAAAAACTTGTCTATTTTTCGGGATGTTTGAAAAAAACGCCAAATAAAGGCGTCCTGCTTGTAGTACTTTTTGATTTCCTTCTCCGTCAACGGACTTAGATGGTAGACCTGAAATTGGGTGGCAAACAGTTCATTGGCATCTTGCACCAATTGTGGAATAAATTGCGGGACGCCTTCTTTGTACAAATTGGCAATTAAATCCACTACGACCGAGCGAAAATCGTAGTAACGGTCCAGGACATCTTGCAGAAAAAAAAGTCGAATAATAGTGCGCAAAAAGGAGGGACTGTTTTTAATGAAGATTTCAGGGTCGAGCTGCTCTGCACCGTTTACCCGGTACAGAGGCGTGCTGGTGTCCAGATAAATTAAATCGGCCCGGATCTGTTCGTCCCGGGTGGCGGACTGTCGGGCGTCCAATGCCCAATTCGAGATTTGCCCGTCCAGCCCGATTTTGACATCGGAATGCGTCTGATTGAATGCCCACACCTTTTGCATTTCATTTAAAATGCGTTTGAAAAGCAAGCGCCCTTGCTCAAGAGTCAAATGTCGAATCAATTTGTGCCCGATGAGGTCGGGGTTAACCATTTCCTGCAAGGCGTAGACAGAGACCGTTCCGTTGGGACGCACAACGTACCAGATTTTTTGTTCGGGGATTTTCAGTCCGCAATCCCGGGTGAGGAGCTCCCGGTAGGTGCGGTAAATGGCGCGGTATTTTTTGACATCCTCCAGACTCGGGAAAATCGGCATGCGCTTGTAAATCCATTTGGTGCTGCTCTGGCGCGGGAATTTCCCCACGGGTTTCATGACGGTCGAAATCTCCCCGTAGCCCAAAATCTTCAATTCGAGGGGTGATTTCAAAAGAGCCTGGTAATCCCGGAAAAATTGTGTGTGCAGGGAGAGTTCATTTTTTAATAGTTGGGAAAAATCGGCCCAATTTTCTTCTGTAAGTGTTTCGCACAACTTATTGAACAGTAAGTCATTCAAAAAAATCGATTGCTGACGCAAAAGGGTGCTGAGAGGCGGCTGATTGCAACACCCCTTAAAAATGATTTTTAGAAGTCGAACGGTCACCGTTGGATTTTGAATGCGATATCGCAGATAATTTTCCAATTCATTTGGATTGAGGGAAACCAATTGCTCGTTGACGGATAGAATTTGTCGAATCATTTCCAGAACAGGCTCGTTTTTCGGCAAGGAGCCGGCAGGGGGCGCCGAAAGGCTCAGTTTCTTCTTGTGTAGAAAAATGCGCTGACACCTCTGAGCCGGAGGGCTTGTTTCAATCAGTTTGAGGAGCCGCCGTTTCAGATCGGCAACCTGCCAGTAATTTTGGATGATTTCTTCCATCGAAAGAATCCCTTTCGGTTTCACAAAGTTAAAGATCCCGCGCAAATATCTTAATGGCCTGCATGAGCACTTTGGTTTTCAAACTGTTCAACCCTTTTACAGAATCCTTCAAAATGGTCAAAATTTCATCTGCTTCGTCAAAAGTAGTGACGAGCGGGGGCAGAAATTGAACCACGGACGGGTCGTTTCCAGAGAAGACAGCAAAGATGCCGTTGTCGTACAGCAATTTTGACAAAGCCATTGCTTGAACGGGTTCTCCGAATTTCAAGCCAATCATCAGTCCTTTTTGCCGAACGGTGAATTTGGGTTTGGGTACGTCCGCTTGGATTTTCTCGAATCCGCGGGCAAAGCGTTCGGCCAATTCGGACACATGTTGCAGAAATTCCGGTCTGGAAGAAATTTCCAACACCTTGAGTGCCGGAAAACAACCCAATTCACTTCCACCAAAAGTTGAAATGTGAATAAAAGGATCTTTAAGGAAAATTTCCTCAAGTTCGGGTTTAAAGCAGGTTGCAGTCATCGGGTAAAGGCCACCGCTGAGTCCTTTGCCCAAAACCAAGATGTCTGGTTCAACCTTCCAATGGTCAACAGCCCAGAGCTTGCCTGTTCGACCAAGACCCGTTTGTACTTCGTCTGCGATGAGCAAGGCACCGCGGTCGCGGCAAATACGGCGGACAGCAGGCAAATAATCATCCCCCGGAATGACAATGCCCAGCGTAGCCGGAATGGGTTCCAAAAGAACGGCCGCCGTGTTCTCGTCAACGGCCTCTGACATGGCCTGAATGTCATTGAAGGGAACTTGAACAAAATTGTCCAGTTGAATGCCAAAAGGACGCCGAAATTGTTCGTGTCCCGCTGCCAAAGCCAGTCCCGTGTGGCCGTGGTAGCCTCCCTGGGCGGAAATGATCTTTTTTCTCCCCGTACTTCCAAGGGCAAGCTTAATAGCCAGATCGATGGCTTCACCGCCTCCCACGCCAAACACGGTTTTGGAGAGATTGCCGGGCAGCAGTTCAGCTAAGCGAGCCCCCAAACGAGCACGCGCGGCACTAATGAGATGGTGATTGCCAATGTCAAAATCCCGCAGTCCGGTTTGAAGGGCCTCAAAAATTTCAGGATTTCGGTGTCCCAAATTGTAAACACCGCCGTTGCAATGGCAATTAATCAAACGCTTTTGGGTTTCCATGTCGTAAAAAGAAATTCCCTCGCGTTTGCCCATGACGATGTCCATTCGGAACTTCTTAAAAAAATCCACTTTTCCCTTGGAGACGAAGGCTGCGTAATCCGCCAGGACGGCTTTTTTGTTAGGATAATCGAAATACACGGTTCAGCTCCTTTCCCAAAAACAAGCAGGTAATAAGGGGAGATTGACTGTCCTATTTTACAAAGATTTACCCAGAATGTCAAGCTGAAAGTGGCGGGATTTGCAACAAATTCGTTAAAAATTCCAAAAGTTTCTAAAGCAAAAAGGCGGTAAAATCCTCTGTCGGAATCGATTGGAAAAGGGCGCGTCACCTGACACGTACTGTCCTTGAAAAGGGGAGAGATTCCGTTTAAAAATCGGGGTGGTCGCCAAAGAGCCACATGGGGCCGCCGGCCGGAACCTTTCCGACAATTGAAAAAGCCTTTTCCGGAAAAATGAGATGCTGTCGAAAGGCATTTTCCAAAACGGGGCGGGGAATGGGCTTCAGAAAAAAGGCGACGGCACCTGCTTCCCGACGAACGGTACGAAGGGCATCCTCCGGTTCGATTTCCGTGTCCAGGTCCGGGTGTTCGCGTGTAATTCCGTGAAGGCGTAACAAACGGTTCAAAATGTGAACCGGAACAGGGGTGGCGACGTCTTTTTTTATTTCTTCAATGACGCCCGCATGAGGCTCCAACAAATAAAAATGGTGGCGGTCACAAGCGGCAATGGCGTACAAATTGTCGCTTTCTTCAAATTTGCGCCAGAGCGTTTCAAACGAGTTGAAAGAAGAAATGACGGCCAAGTGGGAAAAAGTGGAAATAAAATCTTCCGAACGATGCCGAATAATTCGGTGAATCGGATCGATCTGAAAGTTGGGGTCGTACAAATTGACCAGTGCTGCCATCAACCAGCGGGCGGAAGGCAATTCTGTCAGTTCTTCGGCGGTCATTTTGGCGGCGCGGGTGCGATGGTTCCCGTCGCCCACGGTAAATATTTTGTCACGGAAAAACGCCTGAATTTTCGAAATAATCGCTTCCTGTGAAAATCCGAATAAATCGTACCGATATCCGGGGTAATATTCGCAGTTTCGAATGAGCGGCGTGGCTTGTTCGAGACGATTTTTCAAAAGGGAATTCAAGTAGTTTTCCGGGTCGCTGTAAACCAACATGACCTGTCCCACATCGGACAGAATGGCTTGACGCAAATGCTTGCGATTAAGGGCCTTTTGTTCGAAAGTCTCCTCGGAGGCAAAAATTCGGTGAAACTCAGGGCGGAAGGGTTCGTTAGGTGAAAGAAATCGCTTTAGGTCCAAAACGGCCACAATTTCGTCTCGGGAAAATCCCCCCTTGTCCGGGAAATGATTCCGAGCAAACAAAAATTGGGGGGCCTGAACCATTGAAAAAAGGCCTTTCTGTTTTTTGTAGCGGTTAAATTCGGCGCGAGCCTCCTCAATTGAATCGGCTTGAATAACTTTCGCAATACTTGGCCCCGCTATTGCCTTGCGTTCGACCCATCGGTTGGTGTTCAAAAAGATGTCCCAGGCAAAAAACATGTATTGCGGTGCGAACGCCTGTGTGGGAAAAGTAACCGGAAAAGGGCGAAGGATTGTGGGTTCGGTCGTCATTTGAAATATTTCCTGATTTTGTGGAGCATTTTCTCAATTTCCAAAGGCAAAAAAGATACAAAATATCTCTCTAAATGACAACACCTATTTTCATTTTTGTGCGATTTTCTTGAAATTTTTTTGCTTTTGGGACTTGTTTCTAAAAAGAAAATACTGTACATTATAACTCAATAATGATTAAAAAAATGGAGGTTCATATGAAACAATTTTCACGGTATTTAGGCGTGTTTTTTTTAGCCGTGGGGGTGATGGTAGGGTGTTCTTCTCAAAAGAAATCGCTGCCCTCAGTGCCAGCAGCGCAAACCTTGGGTTCCGGCCCCAATCCCGTTACGGTGCTCTATTTGCAGGGGTCTTACCATGAAATGGGTGTGGAATACGGTGAACAAGCCGCAGACGCCATTCACGATTTGCTTGGCAAGTTAGATTCCGTTACAACCGCAATGGGTATTTCAGAGGAAAAGATTCTGCAGGCGTACGCCGCAATGGAACCCTTTATTCCTGCCAAATACAAAGAAGAAATGGCCGGGCTGGCAGAGGGGGCAGGAATCCCCCTGAAAAAAATTCATGTTTTACACGCTATTCCGGATCTTTCGGAATACCACTGTACATTTTTTGTTGCGTGGGACAAAGCCACAAAGGATCATGATCTGTACCAAATTCGCGCATTGGACTACGCCATGAACGCTCATTTTCAAGAGCATCCGGCGCTTATCGTGTATAAACCGGACAGTGCCACGGCTTTTGTGGATGTCGGCTGGCTGGGCTTCATCGGAGTGGTTTCCGGAATGAATGCCAATCAAATTGCCGTGAGTGAAATCGGTGAAAACTTTGGGCCGGAACATGAAACGCTTCAAGGCGAGCCTATGCCGTTTGTTTTGCGGGATGTTCTGGAGCAGGCTTCTACGGTGGAACAGGGCATTGCCATCATTCAACACGCTAAACGCACCAGTTCCTTTTTATATGCCATCGGAAGCGGGAAACAGAAATACGGTCGGGCGCTAAAAACGGGAAAAGATATTTTTGAGGTTTATGACGACACCAATCTTCCCAAACCGGTACCACATCTAAAAAATTTGGTTTATTTTTCAATGGGTTGTGATTGGGAACGCACCACGCCTGATAAATTCACGGTGAAAACCTACAACTTTTTGAAAGCCCATTGGGGACAGATTGACGAGAACGTCGCCAAAGAACTCATGCACACGGTTGGAACCGGCGACCTGCACGCGGTGGTATACAAACCCTCCACATTGGATTTGTGGGTAGCCAATGCCGGAATCGATCGAACTCCAGCTTACAATCGCGCCTATGTGCATTTGAACCTAAAAGAGGCCCTGACAAAATTCGGGAAATAAAGGGATTGGAGTTTCTCCAAAATGCCAGAAAACAAACTACCCAGAAATTTTAGGAGTTTTTCGTGAATTTTACCATTGACAAAGATTTTCTGCACCATTATCTACAGAAAGTTGACGACAGGCCAATCTTTGACATCGAGAAAGCCGACTACCATTATTTTATGAAGATCCTGACGTGGGATGTGCACGACGCTACGGTTCAGATTGTGGTGGCGACTCAATCGGAAAAACGCATGGAAATTCAAATTGATTTTCTAACGCCGGCGATTTTTCGGTTCCGCGCAACCGATGCCCTCAATGTGCCCGAACACCAAACGGAGATGCTCGTGGATGCCGAGTGGTCAGGAGCTGGGGTAGCGGAAAAGGATCTTGTCGATTTTATTGAGTTTGAAACCGAGGCGCTCATTCTCCAAATCCGAAAAACGCCGTGGTCGTTAAAAATTTTAGATAAATCTCGAAAAGAGCTCTTCGACAATTTTTCGGAAGGCACCAATCGCTTTGTCCAACCGGTTTTTCCGATAGGTACACGAGAAGCAGATGAAGGGAAAAGCTATTTTTTTAGCGGAACGCTTCGAGCGGACGAGCAGATGTTCGGTTTCGGCGAAAAATTCGGACCCCTTTCCAAAAGACATCAAAAAATGTTGTCGTGGAATTCGGATGCGGCTTCCACGGCGACGGATCGCTCTTACAAAAACATCCCCTTCTTTTTGAGCAGCCGCGGCTACGGACTGTTTATTAACTCCGCTCATTGCATTCACTACGAAATTGGAAATCCAACCTTTGTAAGCTATTCTTTTGAGGTTGAAGACGAATTGCTTGATTTTTACTGGTTTTACGGCCCTTCCTTTAAGGAAATTCTCAAAAACTACACGAAACTGACGGGAAAACCGGAAATTCCACCGCTCTGGAGTTTTGGTTTGTGGATGTCGCGGGCGGAATATCGGTCGCGTGAGGAAGTTGAGGGAGTGGCTCGGGGCTTGCGGGAACGGCAAATCCCTGCGGATGTTTTGCATCTAGACCCCTCCTGGATGCGCCACCGCAAGGTTTGTGACTTTGTTTGGAATGAAAAGGGATTCCCTCAACCCCAAGAAATGCTGGACGGATTACATCGCCAGCATTTCAAGGTGTCCCTCTGGGAACAGCCCTACGTTTCCAAAAGGAGCGACCGCTTCGAGGAGCTGGAAAAAAAAGGATTTTTCTTAAAGCGCGAAGACGGAAGTACGTACACATTGCCGGTTTTCGATATGGAGTTGGCAGGAATCATCGATTTTACTAACCCGGAAGCGGCAAAATGGTACAAGGAAGAGCATCGAAAACTTTTGGCAATGGGGGCGGACGTTTTTAAAACGGATATGGGAGAAGCCGTGCCTGTCAATTCAGTAGCGGCCGACGGTAGAAACGGAAAACAATTGCACAATATTTATTCGCTTTTGTACAATGCCCTCGTTTACGAAACGAGCAAAGAATTCTCAGAGCAGCACGCCCTTGTTTGGGGACGTTCGGGGTATGCCGGAAGCCAGCGCTATCCGGTGGGTTGGAACGGAGATTCCCACAGCACCTGGGATGATATGGCTGCCGTTCTGCGCGGAGGATTGAGCGCGTCGCTCTCGGGACTTCCGTTCTGGAGCCACGATATTGGGGGCTTTCAGGGTGAGCCGCCTTCGCCGGAATTGTACATCCGGTGGGCGCAATGGGGACTTCTTTCCTCACACGCCCGCTGTCACGGTACCAGTCCTCGAGAACCGTGGGAATTTGGCGACGAAGCCGTGGCCATTTTCAAAAAATTTGACGAACTGCGGTATTCACTGCTTCCGTATCTCTATTCTCTGGCACATGAAGCGGCAGAGACCGGCTGGCCGGTTGTTCGTCCATTGGTGCTTGAATTCCAAAACATCCCCAAGGCGCACGCGTGGGAATTGGAATACTTGCTGGGCAGGGATTTGTTGGTTATTCCGATTTTCAACCCCGAGGACCATGTGGCGTACTACGTGCCACCGGGAAAATGGCTGAATTTCTGGACACTCAAGTCGGTCGAAGGCGGACGGGTTTACGAAGAGACTGTTCCTTTGGACTCCATGCCGATTTTCATTCGCGAGGACGCGGTTATTCCGTCTGTTGAGCCGGCGCAATTTGTGGGAGAAAAACCTTGGGATCCCCTTATTTTATCATTTTTCCCTCAAACCCGGCGATTTGCCGTTTTAATGGATGAAAATCGTCGACTGATTTCCTGCATGAGCAAAGTGGAAGAGAAGAAAAAGAAAATTGCATTAGGGGCAACTGAGAAACGCCTTCACTTGAAGGTTCTTTCTTCAACAATGCCCCAATCCATTCAGGTTGATGGAAAAACGCTTCAGGTTTCTTCTCAACTGCCGGAGCATTTTAAGGAACCATTCGCTCATTTTGAGGAAAGCCTCGGCGTTTTGCATATTTTCTTGAAAGGGGGGGGCCGGGTGCATGAAATAGAAATTCTTTAGCCTTTTTGACTATTTTCCGGTCGCCTATTGGAAGAAATATTGCTAATTGGTTGAATAACAATGTAATCGGATATTGGTTTTATTCAGAACATTCAGGGAGGGAGTTTTTCCACGGCCTTCAAATTAACAACTGAAGTGCGCAGAGATGTAAAAAAGTACTTGATTTTAAAATAAAATTTTATTATTCTTACACAGATCATAAAAGACGCTTATGCAAGATAAGCCAATAAAAAAACTGTACTACTCAATAGGCGAAGTCAGTCGGTTAACCGGTCTGAAACAACATGTTCTTCGCTATTGGGAAACGGAATTTCCGGAACTTCGGCCTGCCAAAAACAGGGCAGGGAATCGCATTTATCGCCCGAAGGATTTAGAATTGGTGCAATTCATTAAGAAGCTTCTTTATGAAGAGCACTACACGATTCAAGGGGCGCGGGCTAAGATTGGAAATGCAGAGTTCAAGGAAAAGGCAGCCGAAGAACAGAGGGGGAGGCAGGAGAATTCGGAAATACAGGCTTTGATTGAGGAGCTTCGCAGCGACCTTCGAGAACTTGAAAAGCTAATTAATTTGGATCGGGGCGTAGCGCAGTCCGGTTAGCGCACTTGACTGGGGGTCAAGGGGTCGGAGGTTCAAATCCTCTCGCCCCGACCATTTTAAGCCCTTGTAAATGTAATGTTTACAAGGGTTTTTTGTTGTTTTTTGATGTATTATAAATGTGATGAATTTTGATAATGTTTCTCAAAATAGGGGGTTTTTTTAAGCTTTTTAGTCACAATATGGTTACAAAAAATTTAATGTAAAAAATCTTTGAATTAATCAATATCATTTTACGCTTGTTTTTTTATTTAATATTCCTTATCTTCTTATAAACAAAGAAGATAGAAGGATAGATCATGCTTGGGAAACCCACCCGTCAATTAAATCTGGTCGATAGTGCTTTGACACGACGTAGAAAACGTTCTCGCCGCGATAGTCTTCTGCAAAAGATTCATGATTTTGTGGATTGGTCTTCTTTAGCGGATGAGATTGAACCACTTTTTAAATCGTCAAAGCAGGAACGTCCGAGCGTGCCGGTGGAATATCTGATTAGAATATTGTTTTTGCAATATCTGTATGATTTGAGCGATTCGTCTCTGGAGGATGCTTTGCTCGATCGTTTGAGTTTTCAACGGTTTGTGGGGTTTGGCTTTTCGGACAGGATACCGGATTTTACTACGGTATGGCGTTTTCGGGGATGGCTTGAGCAGGCGGGGATTCAGGAGAAATTGTTTGATAAGATTTTGCGCATGATCGAGGAGAGAGGGAGCTATCTGAAGAAGGGGCGGATGACGACGGTGGATGCGACCATTGAATTGAAAGTTCGTAAAGCTCCAAAAAACGAACAAAGCCGATTGTCGTAAAAGAATACCGAAGACTGAGCATTTCAATGATTTAAAAACTGCGCCTCGACCAAATGGGAGAGATGAATTTAGGGCATGGTTTTGAGAAGCAGAGTAAAAGATTGAATGAACTGTTAGAAAAAAGAATCACCCAACTTTAAAAAAATCACTTCAAAAAAACATGAATATATTCAAGGAGTTCGATGAATAAGTGGGGCGTATGTCCAATTTTCGCTTTTTTGTCTATTGGCTATACTCTTGTTATGTTTCTATTGACCTATTCTTTTTATCCGATATTTCAAATTGGAATTGTTTCATATCGCGTATTGGTCATCATAGGAACCTTTCTTATTGTCCTTGGAATACCATTTTTAATGATTTCCGTAATGGCAGTAGCGCGAGCATATTCTTCCAATACCCTTGTTACAAATGGCATTTTTAGATGCTGTCGGCATCCATTATATGCATCATGGACAGTCTTTCTCATTCCTGGAGTTTTCTTGCTGGCAAATAGTTGGATAGGATTAACTACCCCGATATTCATGTATTCCGTCCTGCGCATTCTTGTAAGAAAAGAAGAAGAATATTTAGAAGATAGGTTTGGTTCTGAATATCTTGAATATGAAAAGAAAATACCGTCCATAATACCTTACGGTTGCTTTCGAAAAAATGGATCACGTACAAAAGCGGCACCGGAATAGAACGACGCCGGAAATTTCGTTGCCAGCGAGCACTTGTCTATCTATTGGTGGGCACACAGACGGTATGGAGGGGGGAGGGGATCAAGTGAATCTTAAGCTGGCTGAAAAGTTGTTTCGACCGCCTTATCGAAAAATTGTACCAGTTGATTTCGAGCAAAACCTTTCCCATTGATTTTCAGGCGTTGCCGGGAAATGAATCGAAAGTTCCGGCGCTGACATAAGAGGTTGTGAAATATCTCCGCTTTGCGAAAAATCTTTTCGAGCTCTTTCCCTTCGAAAAAAAGATTCGATCTGCGGCAATCCAAAAATTCAAAGCGAAAAATCTGCGTCGTTTCGGCCAGTAAAATTGTGACAATGGTTGGTAAATCCAAATAACATCCCCCAAAAACACAAACAAAACTCTTGCAAATTCAAAAAAAATATCTTATTTTATATGCCAATTGCAGAATACCCGGTTTGATTTGGGGCTTTTGCCGATCTTTGTGAAGCTGTTATGGACCTGCCAGGTGGCCCTTGGTGAAAGGAATGATTTTAATTCCGGCCTATCAAGCCGGTGCACATCTTTCGGACGTTTTAAAGGGAGTTCTGGCGGTTTTTCCTCACCCGCAACAAGTTGTGGTGATTGACGACGGTTCCACCGACCAGACGGCTGACGCGGCCAGGAGAGCGGGTGTACGTGTTCTTTCACACAAAACCAATAGGGGAAAGGGAGCTGCCCTGAAAACGGGTTTTGCCGAAGCCCTTCGCCAGCGGTGTGATTTTGTTGTCTTGTTGGATGCCGATGGCCAGCACGCCCCCGAGGCAATTCCGGCTTTTATTCGGGCGTTTGTGGAAAAGGGGGTCGATTTGGTCATTGGCACGCGAAAAATTTCTCCCCAAACCATGCCGTTTGATCGGTATTTGAGCAATCAGTACAGCTCTTTGGTTGCTTCCGTAGCGGCGGGGCGGCGCCTTCGGGATTCGCAATCCGGGTACCGGCTGATTCGGTGCGGGCTTCTTGACAAACTTCATTTGCACACGGACCGCTACGAAACCGAAACGGAGCTTCTAATTCAAGCGATTCGTTTTTTGGGGGCTTCCGTTGCGGAAGTGCCAGTACGCGTTCGCTACGCCGACGAGCCAAGTCATATTCGAAGGGTAGGGGACACCTGGCGGTTTATTAAGGTGGTTTTGAAAACCATAGGAATGATTTGATTGTTAGAGCAGCTTGTTCAGTATTTTCACAATGTACCCAAAGAAGTGGTCACCCTGTTCATTGCCATGATTCCGATTTTTGAATTGCGGGGAGCAATTCCCTGGGCCTTGGCCAGTCCGCCTGTGGGCGGGGGATTGAGCTGGCAGACGGCCTTTTTCTACGCCTACATCGGCAATTTTCTTCCCGTAATTCCGTTGCTTTTGTTTCTGGACCCCGTTACCAATTTTTTGCGGCGTTGGCCGATTCTGGATCGCTTTTTTGAGTGGCTTTTCAAACGAACCCGCCGCAAGGGGAAAATGATTGAAAAATATGAATTTATTGGTTTAATGCTTTATGTTGGAATTCCCCTTCCGGGAACCGGGGCGTGGACAGGCTCTCTGGCAGCTTATTTGTTTGGCGTACGGTTTAAAAATGCCGTTTTGGCAATTTCCATTGGGATTGTGCTGGCAGGAGTGGCTGTAACTCTGGCGTCTTTGGGGGTAATTTCGATTTTTTAGAATTCGGGGCGTAGCGCAGCCCGGTTAGCGCGCATGCTTCGGGAGCATGAGGTCGGCGGTTCGAATCCGCCCGCCCCGACGATTTTTCCCGCCAAATGATGGATTCTCTTCTGCCCGCAATCCCAATTTTTATGTATTGACCCATTACACAAACAGAGGCGAAATATGGAAGGCTATTCGGTTAAAGATATTGAAAAGAAGTGGCAGACCTACTGGAACGAAATCGGTCTTTTCAAAACCAAGGACATCCCCCAAAAAAAATACTACGTGTTAGAAATGTTCCCGTATCCTTCGGGAGATTTGCACATCGGACACATGAAAAATTACGTCATCGGGGATGTGATTGCCCGGTACAAGCTCATGAAAGGGTTCGACATTTTGCATCCCATGGGCTGGGACGCCTTTGGCCTTCCGGCTGAAAATGCCGCCATTCAACGCAATATTGACCCCGAAAAATGGACCTACAACAACATTTCGGTGTCCAAGAACACGATGAAACTCATGGGCCTCAGCTACGACTGGGAGCGGGAGGTCACCACCTGCGCTCCGGATTATTACAAATGGACGCAGTGGCTTTTCCTCAAATTGTACGAAAAGGGGTTGGCTTACCGAAAAAAAGCCACGGTCAATTGGTGCCCCAGCTGCCAAACCGTTTTGGCCAACGAACAGGTGGAAAACGGAAGCTGTTACCGCTGCCACACACTGGTGGAAAAACGGGAATTGGTACAATGGTTTTTTAAGATTACAGACTACGCCGATCGCCTGCTTAAGGATTTGGACAAGTTGGACCATTGGCCGCTTCCTGTTAAAACGATGCAAAAAAACTGGATCGGTCGCAGTGAAGGGGCGGAGATTGATTTTTACATCGAGAAAATAAAACGCACGGTACGCGTGTTTACCACCCGTCCGGATACCATTTACGGGGTGACCTTTATGGTGATCGCCCCGGAACACGAATTGTTACCGCAGCTTATTGAGGGTTCCGAGCAAGAACACGCCGTTCAACATTACGTTGATAAAGCGAAAAACAAATCGGAATTGGAACGCACATCTCTTAAAGAAAAGGACGGGGTTTTTACGGGGGCGTACGCCACTCATCCTTTCACCGGAGAAAAAATCCCGATTTGGGTTGCCGACTACGTCATTATGGGTTACGGCACGGGTATCGTCATGGGGGTTCCCGCGCACGACGATCGGGATTTTGAATTCGCCCAAACCTATCATTTGCCGATTAAAACGGTCATTCGTCCTCCAGACATACCGGATTTTGATGTTTTGAAAGTAGGGGAGGCTTACACGCAGAAGGGAGTCATGGTCAATTCGGGCCCCTATTCCGGTATGCCCTCCGAAGAAGGCATTCAGGCTATTCTTAAGGATTTAAAGGTCAAGAAGATCGGGCAGCCGGCCGTTTATTACAAACTCCGCGATTGGCTCATTTCACGCCAGCGCTATTGGGGTGCTCCCATTCCGATGATTCATTGTCCAAAATGTGGCATTGTTCCTGTACCGGAGAAGGATTTGCCGGTGCTTCTGCCCAAAGAAGGAGTCGATTTCACGCCTCTGGGAAAATCCCCTCTTGCTTCTGTAGACGATTTTATTCAAACCACCTGCCCAAAATGCGGCGGCCCCGCTTTACGCGACCCAGACACCATGGACACCTTTGTGGATTCGTCGTGGTATTTTCTCCGGTACACGGATGCCAAAAATGACATGGAGCCCTTTTCCACCGAAAAAGCCAACGCCTGGATGCCGGTTGACCAGTACATCGGGGGAATCGAACACGCGGTGCTCCATCTGCTGTATTCACGCTTTATCACAAAGTTCTTATATGATATCGGAAAGGTTCGTGTGGACGAACCCTTTCAGGCCCTTTTCACGCAGGGAATGGTTTTGAACAAGGGCGAGGTGATGTCCAAATCCAAGGGAAACGCCGTCCCTGTGGGGCCGTTTGTCGAGAAGTGGGGGAGTGACACAGGCCGGATTACTATTCTTTTTGCCGCCCCGCCGGAACGCGACTTAGAATGGACTGAGGAAGGCGTTCAGGGAGCCAATCGCTTTTTGAATCGCGTTTACCGTTTTTTCCTCAGTCATTTGCAGGATTTTTCCTCGGAGAAAAATGCCGTTAAAATGGACCCAAAAGCGTTAACTCCTGACGAATTAAATATTTACAAAAAAGTGCACCAAACCATTCAAAAGGTTACGGAAGATGTGGAGGTTTTTCATTTTAACACGGCATTGGCCTTTTTAATGGAGTTAATGAATCTTTTCTACAAAAGTACGGTTACCAATCAGGCGCTCTGGAGGTACGCGTTAGAGAACTATTTGCTGCTTTTTTCTCCCTTTGCGCCACATTTGGCCGAGGAACTCTGGCACCGAATTGGCCATACAAACAGTATTTTTCAGACCCAGTGGCCAAAATTTGATCCAGATTTTATTCAGGAAGAGAAGGTTCAAATGGTTCTTCAGATCAATGGCAAGGTGCGCAGTCGAATTGAGGTGGAAGCCGATTTAGACCAAGAAAAAGCAAAAGAAATAGCGCTTCAGGACCCGCGCATTCAAAAATATACGCAAGGCAAAAAGATTCGCAAGATAATCGTTGTGAAGAATAAATTAGTAAATATTGTTGTTTAAAAGTAAAAAAGCCGCTTTTAAGAGCGGCTTTTTAAATACGATTATAATTATACATAATATATCTTATGTGCAATAATAATTCTGTCTAACATTTAATTTTTCACAATGGTGTACGACTGCTTCAACGTGTCCAAAAGTTTTTCGGCCTGCCTCTTTAAAGGCGACTTGACGGGCATCTCCAAAATGTGTTGAATTTGAATATTCCCCATCTCGAAGTCCCCTGTTTCAATGTACGCGCGTGCTAACTCAAATCGCGCTAAAACATTATTTCGGTCTAATTTAATCGCCTGTTCCAATGTTTCAATGGCAGTCTTAAATTGATTCAATTTATTTAGATTTTTGCCTTCAAGTGTCAGGGAAACCGTGTCGTTTTTCCCAAGGGCCTTGGCTTTTTTAATCACCTCTAAGACATCTTTCGGGTTGCCAAATTTGTCAAGTAAAAGCCCTAATTCTTTGTAGTACAAACCTTTATTCGGATTATTAAAAATCGCATTTTTAAAAGCCAAAAAGCCCTTTTTGAATTGACCGATCTTAAGATACACCTCGGCCAAAAAATAATGGGCCAAATCATCTTTTGGGCGGAGTTCCAGATAAGCTTCGTAATTTTGGGCGGATTCCAGAAAATAGTTGTTCAAATAATAGCGAAAGGCGTCCGAAAAATAGTGTTCCACGTCTTTGTCTGAAATCTCCCCTTTTCGAGCGCTCATTAGAGCCTTTTTGGCGTAGCCGGCCAGGGCGCTATTCGGCGCCAATTCAATGATTTTTTGGAAATAGGCGTTGGCTTGTTGGTGGTTGCCCAGAAAGGAAAAGATTTTGCCGAGACCCAAATAAGCTCGGGCTTCATTGGGGTCCAATTCAATTACTTTGTTGAACATTTCAATGGCATAGTCAAATTCCTTTCGAACGCTGTAAATCGCCCCCAAATTCAAATAGGCCATTTTGTTCTTCGGAAAAAGCTTTAAGGATTTTTGGATAAAACCTTCCGCCACATCGAATTTGCGGAGCTTCAGGTAGGCGGAACCCAGAACAAGGAGGGCTTTGTGATGATCGGGAGCGATTTCACTCACCTTTTGCAAATAGCGAATCGCCTCATCGTATTTTTTCTGCTCGAAATGAACGATCCCCAGACTGTAAAGAACCGTCGTGTTTAGATGATCGATTTCCAACGCTTTCCGCCACAACTGAATAGCTTCGTCGAACTTGCGCTGTTTGTAATACACCAGCGCTTTTTGGTTCAACATTTTGACGGACTGCGTATTTTGCAAAGTTTCACTCAATTTGATTCAATGCCTCAAGTATTTCCGCAGAAAAGTTTTCCACGGGAATGAGCTTCGAGTGGTGTGTTTTTCGATATTTCAATTCGATTTGACCATTCTTGAGATTCCGTTCCCCCACAATGACTTGCAAAGGCATACCCAAGAGGTCGGCGTCGTTGAATTTAAATCCGGGGCCCACGTCGCGATCGTCCAAAAGCGATGGAATTCCCTGTTCCTGGCAAAATGTGTACACCGACTCGGCCTGTTCCATTACGCGCTCATTTTTGACATTTATGGCCACAATATGGACCCAGTAAGGAGCCAGAGCTTTGTTCCAAACAATGCCGCGATCATCGGCATTTTGTTCGATATGGGTTGCCAAAATTCGCTCTACGCCAATTCCGTAGCTGCCCATGATAATGGGAATTTCTTTGCCGTTTGGGTCCAGTACGGTAGCTCCCATGGCACTGGAATATTTGGTTCCCAACTTAAAAATGTGCCCGATTTCAATGGCGTTGATGATTCTCAGCGGATGGCCGCATTTTGGACACTTCTCCCCTGCCTTTACGGTAGCTACGTCAACGATTTTTTCAATGGGAAAATCGCGCTCCGGATCAATTCCGCGAATATGAAAATCGTCCTTATTGGCGCCGGAAATAAACCCTTTCTGTCCGCTAATGGTTTTATCGACATAAATCGGAATCCCCTTTAATCCTACGGGCCCGATGAACCCCACATGGGCGCCCCCCGTAATGTCCACAACTTCCTCTTCAGTGGCGGGGCGGAACCGCGGTCCAAACACAACCTGCATTTTACTTTCATTCAGCTCGTGGTCGCCGCGAATCAGGATTAAAACCGGCTTACTATCCACAAAATAAATTAAGGATTTAATCAAATAATAATTGGGTACGCCGAGAAATTGAGATACTTCTTCAATGGTCCGCACGTTTGGGGTTGAAATTTCAGCCAATTCGGTCGATTCTTTCACCAATTCATTTAGCTCGGCGGTAGCTACTTCCAAATTGGAGGCGTACCCGCAATGGTCACAAAGGGCAATGGTGTCCTCGCCGACCTCCGATTCGGCCATAAATTCCTGTGAGCCCGATCCCCCCATGAGCCCGCTTGAAGCCCCTACAATAAAATAGCGAATTCCACTGCGATTAAAAATCTTTTTATAGGCCTCTTTATGTAGCTCGTAGCTGCGATCCAATCCTTCTTGATTGTAGTCCAGACTGTAGGAATCTTTCATAATAAATTGGCGGGCTCGCAAAACGCCCGATCGAGGCCGGGGTTCATCCCGGAATTTATTCTGAATCTGGTACCAAATTTGAGGCAATTCTTTGTACGATCGAATTTCGCCTCTTGCATTGGCACAAATAATCTCTTCGTGAGTGGGCGCCAACACCATTTCATGGCTTTTTCGGTCTTTTAGGTGAAACATTTCATCACCGAAATCGGCGGCACGCCCCGTTTCTTGCCAAATTTCTACGGGATTGAGCGCAGGCAGGTAAAATTCCTGTCCTCCGATGGCGTCCATTTCCTCACGAATGATTTTCATGGCATTTTTCATGGCTTTCCAACCCAGAGGCAAATAGGAATAAATGCCCGCGGAAAGCATCCGAATAAGGCCCGCTCGCAACATGAGCTGGTGGCTTTTAATACTGGCCTCGGAAGGCGTTTCTTTTAATGTGGGAATAAATGCTTTCGAAAGTCGCATGAACCGTTTCCGTCTCGTTTTCGCTTCTTTTTCTTCGGTGCTCTGGTCGGTAAGAAACTCCTGACATTTTCAGAACGCCATTTGCTACTTGGGCAGATAAAAAAAGTGCGCCAGGAGGGAATCGAACCCCCAACCTTCGGCTCCGGAGGCCGACGCTCTATCCGATTGAGCCACTGGCGCAAGTACTCTTCGCTTAAAATTTTCAGGTTAAATATACAATTTTTATTCGCCTAAAACAATAAAAAAATCGTACTCTCGGTAAAATTCGACTAAAATTCACGGGAAAGGAACCGGCCTTTCTTCGGAAAAATCGCCCAATTCAATGGGGTCAACGCGGATTATCCCGCCGGTTCCCCTCCCCTGCCTTTTTGAGTTAGCGCACCTGTTCCCAAATTGGTGGGATTCGATCTTTTGCGCGCGGACCCAGAATTACCGGCGTAATGCCCGTTATTTCGCAAAAATTGACCAGACTCTGCACATAATCGCCCTCCACCGCCAGAATGTGATTGCACGGGAAGAGCTTCACAAATTCTTCAAAACTGCAATTTAACCGAGCATGAACGTGCGGCCAGGTGGGATCCGTTTGAGCATTCAGTTTTTGGCGCGTTTCGGCGTCAAGGTCCTGCACCTCGCCGTCCACGATAACAAGAAACGGTTTTTCGTTCCACAAACCGAGTCGAGCAAAGGTTAGTTTGCCCGGAGCAGCGTCAAATTCCACCGAAGCGCCTCCCGCCTTGAAATAAAATTCCAATGCCGGATGAAAGGTAATCTTTTGAAAATTCTCCTCTGCTTTCCAGCTTCGCTTGGCGTAATAGCTGGCGTGGTTCCCCGAATTGCAAAAATCCCACAAATCCCGATCCGGGTGGTAAAGGCGCACGTCCATAAAAAGCGTCGGGTAGCCACCGCTCACATATTTTAAGATTTGCATGGTCATGGCTGCGTAGGTGTCCGCTTCAGTCGCACAAACCGTGGGCTCTTTGGTACCTCGCCAATCGTAGGGATCATTCATGAGCATTTCTGCAACGTCGCCCAAACACACGTGTTCGGTTAATTCACGCTGTCCCTTCAAACCGCAAAAATCGAATCCTTTTTCGCGGTTGACCTTTTCCATGGCCAAATAGAGTCGGATCTGAGTTTTTAGTGATTCGGGAGTCAGTATTTTGCCGTCGTATTTGAGGCGATCCCCAAGCAGTTTTTCAAACCACTTCAGTCCCCTTTCTACTTCAGTTTCATCAACGGTTTCCATCTCTTTTAAAAGCCACAATTGGTCAATCTGGCGAATCGTGGTACCAAAAGCCTTTAATGTCGGCGTTAGATGCGGAAAGCCGGTTTCCATGCCCATTGAATGCCCCCCGTACACCCCAAACACTTCGTTTTTCAAGGAAGTCGCCGCCTGACTCGCGCGAATCCAATCCACGACTTTTTGCTGGGTTTCGGGGTCGTCCACGTCCCCCACAATTCGGTGGGTGCGAAATCCGGCCTGTCGCAGGGCGCCGTCCGTGGCAAGCAGCCCCACATTGCCGGGATATTTGCCGTTGTTGTTGGAAAGACTTAAAATCGGGATGTCGCGCCCCAGACTGTTCAACGTTGGCCAAACAAGAAACGGGAAATTCCACACATTGTACAGAAAAATGATTTGTTTCACATCCGCTTGCGAAAGTTGCTTTCCCACTTCTTGAGCCGTCCGAACGTCGTAGATAATTTTTTTGCCAATGACAATTTCATAGGCCTGTCCGTCCAACGGTTTGCTTTTTTCGCGGAGGATGGCCGCCCATTTTTTGACCACTTCCATATTTAAAGCATCCGTTTGCGTGTGAACATGCTCCCTTTCGTCGGTAAGCATGACCATTCCAATGGCGGTTTTTCTCATTTTTTTTCTCCTTCTTTTGGTTCTGAAAAACTTACCGAAAACAGGTCTGGGCTCTTCCCCCGTCGATGCTGTACGTCACGCCCGTGATCCAGCTTGCACGCGGGGAGGCCAGAAAAAGAATCAAATCGGCGACTTCCTCCGGGCGTCCGACACGTCCGAGAGGATGGGTGGACTCGGAATGTTTCAGAAATTGCTGGTAGGTTTTCTCGTCCATACCACCGCGTTTGTGTAATTCCGTTCGAACCACGCCCGGATTAACCGCATTGACCCGAACGCCCTTTGGAGCCAATTCGAGCGCAGCAGACCGTGTTAGTTGATCCAAAGCGGCCTTGCTTGTGGCGTAAGCAAGAATGTTCGGAAAAGCGCGTAGTCCGGTTACGCTGGACACATTCACAATAGCCCCCTTTGTTTTTGCTAGGAACGGAACAGCCAATTGGCTCAAATAGAAAACCGAACGTACGTTGATGGCAAACATGGTATCCCAATCTTCCAAGGAGGTGCTTTCGATCGAGCCTGTGGCAATGATTCCGGCGGCATTGACCAGGATGTCTAATTGGTCACCGAATTGCGAAATAATGTCGCGAAAAGCTTTGTCAACTTCCGAAAGAATGGTCACATCTGCCGGGGCTACAACGGCAGATTCCCCCATTTGTTTGATTTCTGAAGCGACTTCCTCGAGACGTTTTCGATTACGCGCCAGAAGGCCAACCGATACCCCCTCTTTGGCCAATCCCAAAGCGGTGGCCCGTCCGATGCC
>CAZOHG010000038.1:0-34899 GCA_964579725.1 uncultured Deferribacteres bacterium | reverse complement strand
ACTTGAGGTGAAAAACAATCGGGTAACGGGCGCATTTGCACTGGAAACGACTTCCCAGAAGGAAATGAAACTCTTGGTTTTTCAAACGGCCGCCGTTTTGCTGGGTACGGGGGGAGCCGGTCAGGTTTTCGAGCAAAATGTTTACCCTGTCGGCATGACGGGTGACGGTTACGCCATGGGTTACCAGGCGGGGGCAAAATTGGTCAATATGGAATTTCAGCAAATTGGATTGTGCTCCGTAAAAACGCATCTTGCCTGCTCCGGAAGTATGATGCGTTCCATGCCACGATTTGTCACGGAAGATGGTCACGAACTCCTCCCGGGCCATCTTCCTGGCAAGTCGACCCTACAAATCATTGAGCTTATTTTCGGAAAAGGGGCCAATTGGCCGATTTCAGCGGAAAAGGAAAATACGGCAATCGATTTGGCCGTTTTTCGGGAAATACGAAAAGGGCACCACGTTTTCTTAGACTACTCCAAAAATCCTACCGGATTCGATTTTGAAAAGCTCTCTGCGAACACGAAAAAGAAATATTTAAGTGAAGTCAAAAATCCGATTGAAGCCCATTTGCGCAATGCAAGTCCGCTTCACCGTTTAAAAGAAATCAATCCGCAAGCCGTTTTCTGGCTTAAAAAGCACGGGGTTGATTTGGAGAACGGCGATTGGCTTGAAATTGCTCCAGCCGTCCAGCATTTTCAAGGCGGCCTTAAAATTCGCGAAAAGGGCAACACCACTGTGGCAGGACTTTTTGCGGCGGGGGAGTGTGCGGGAGGACAGCACGGTGCCAACCGTCCCGGTGGAAACGCCCTGTTGGATTCGCAGGTTTTCGGCCGCATTGCGGGAGAGGCAGCCGCCCAAATGGCCCAATCGGAAAAATCGCCTGCGGTAACGCCCGAAAAGATCCGAAAAGAAGAAAATCGTCTGGAAGCGCTTCTCAAGCAAAAATCGGGAACGCCTGTTTCGGAAATCTGGCAAAGCGTGCGCCAATTGACGTACCGGTACGCCAGTGTCGTACGAACGGAAATCGGCTTAAACCAAGCACTTGAGAAATTACGCTCCCTTCAAAAAGAAGCAGTAATATTGGACCATCGGGGACTAAAAGGCTATTTCGAACTTCAATCCGTTTTACGGGTGGCGGAAATGATTTTACAAAGCGCGCGGCTTCGGAAGGAATCCCGAGGCCCCCACTTATTTTTTGAAAAGGAAACGGACGTTTGGCCACAGCCATCGGGGGGAAAGGAATGGGAACGCTACGCGGTACTGTGGAAAAAGGGGGATTCCATGGCAGTTGAATGGCATAAGCCGGTTCCCCTAACCGAGTGAAAGTCAAAAATGGGTAGGAAAATCAATACATCCACGCGGCGCCATTTTTTAAGGGCCGTTGTCTCCGGGGCTCCGCTTCTTTTGGGTGAATTCAGTCCTTTACGGGCGTGGGCACACCCCGAGCCGTTTCCCTTTGAAAAGGAACGGGAATCCGCCGAAGACAACCGTTTCTGGGAGTTGGTTCGAAAGGAATTTCCCCTGACCCGTGAGCGAATTTATTTTAACACCGGGGGACTTGGCCCTTCGCCCAACTACGTGTTGGAGGCCACCCTGGCCATGATGCGGAAAGTCAATGAGATTTCCGAGACGGAACACCATGTTTTGAACGACATTCGGCAGCGCGCCGCGACTTTTTTGGGTTGTGATCCAGAGGAGCTGGCGTTTACCCGAAACGCCACAGAAGGCATGAATGTGATTGCCCGCGGGGTGGCCCAAGGGATGCATTTTCGAGCCGGGGATGAAATCATCACCACCACCCACGAGCACCCGGGCGGCGCTCAACCGTGGCTGGCGCTGAAAAACGATTTGGGAATAACCATCCGTCTCGTTGACCCCGTGCTGGATCCCCGGAAAAACATGGAACTTTTTTTAGATAAAATAACGACCCGCACCAAGGGAATCATGTTGAGCCACGTGACCTGCACACTGGGCTACAAATTTCCGGTGAAGGAGATTTGCGCGGAAGCCCACAAACGGGGACTTTTCTGTGCGTTGGACGGAGCTCAGGCCGTCGGAATGTTTCCCTTTAGTCTGCATGAAATCGGCTGCGATTTTTACACGACGAGCGGTCACAAATGGTTGTTGGGGCCCAAAGGGACAGGGTTGGTGTACATTTCAAAAAAGGCACGTCGGTTTTTTGTCCCCACTTTTGTGGGAGCCTACTCAAACGACCAATACGATTTGGACAAACTTATTTTAACCTACCGAAAATCGGCCGACTGTACGGAATACGGGACGCGCAATTCTGCGTTGGTGGCCGGGTTGGGGGCCGCCATGGATTTTCTGGAGACCATCGGCATGAAGCGTGTGGCTCAACACGGTGCCCATCTGGCCGGTTATTTTAAATCGGAGCTTCGTACCATAAAGGGGGTTCGGATTTTGACACCCGCAAGCTTCAAGACATCCAATTCCATCGCAACCTTTCAGATAGAAGGCAAAAATTACCGGGACGTGGTAACGGAATTGGTGAAAAATCGAAAACTGCGGGTCCGACCAGTGGGCGAGCACCACATTAATGCGATTCGAGTTTCATTCCACGTTTTCAATCAGAAGAAGGAAGTGGATGTACTGCTCGAGGCTGTTCACGACATGGCACGACAATGAAAAGAGAACCGCCCAGCAAAAAACGCCAGAAATAAGCCCTGCGGTTCTACCGAAAGCCGTTTGTACGGAAAAAGGAGATTGGAGATAAAATGCGAAAAAAATGGATGATCCTTCTGGGGGTTGTGCTTTCATTAAGTTTTGTGCTGCCCGTGTGGGGAGCCGCACAAGGCAATCGGGCCTTTGAGGGAAAATGGAAATTGATCCCGAAGAAGAGTTCTGAAATTAGTCTGTACCGCAACCTTTCGCTTGAAATCCACCAAAACGGGCCCAAAGTTACGCTTATTGAAAAATGGGGAACCCGTCGCTTTTTCGCCGACACATTGGTTCTTAAAACAGGCGGGAAGCTCAATAAAATCAAAATCAAAAATCGTGTTTTTCCCACCAATGTTTTTATGGGACTCCGCATGGCGGTTGGGAAAATTAGGAAAATACGGGCATTCTGGGAAAAGGACGGAAAATCTCTTCGATTGGAAATGACCTACCCGCTTCTTAGCTCCCAGGGTGGAACGGAGGTGACGGCGACGCACATCTTAGCGCTTACCTCGGATGCGCATGTGATGACCTACACGGTGAGCCGCTCAACCCGCGACGCCGCACCTCCAATTATTTATGTGTTGAAAAAAGAAGGCTACCGTGAAGCCTTCATGATGCGTTTGGCGGGCAATTGGGAAGTGAAGGGTGATTTGCCCAAGCAGGCGTTTTTAATTAGTCTTCAGGGATTGGCCAATCGCACTGCCCCGAGACTCTATTTTATTTACCCGAAAGACTGGCCGGTCACGTTTACCCCCCTGATTTACAATTTCTTACAAGACCATATGAATTTTACCTTTAAACAGCTCAAGACACCGGAACAGGCGTTGCAAGCGCTTAAAAAATACGTGGACGGGTATGTGGTGTGGGACCAAAATGTTCGCACTTCTCTGATCGTCGCTTTTACGGTAGCGGGCTTGAAAAACGCCGTCGTTGTGAATGAAAACTTGATTCCATTGGTTGAAAAAGCAGGTCTGACAAAAGTGGCGGATTTCAGAGGGAAGTTTACCGGGCAAACGGATTACCAAATTTACAAATGGGCTTACCATCGCTATTGGAAACAGTGCAACAAAGACCTGGTGCTCTGGATGGGCGGCGACGCGGGAAAAATTATGAAACCGGGCATGGCGGATTGGGGAATCTCGCAAAAAACCTTCTTTACCGATTTGTCGACCCGAAAAACAGACACGTTGGAATATGGGCTGGCGGACAAAATCTTGAGCGAAATGCACCCGCTTTCAATGGTTATGGGTTGGCATTCGTACGCCAAAGATTTGGAAAGAGAATTTGTCACGCTGGTTTCCAGCCACGGTTTTGCGGTGGAAGGATTGAATACAACCCCCAATCTGAGCTTTTTGCACATGATTCCGCCCACCCCGGGCTTTCAGTACAAAAATCACAAGAATGTTGTACCTGGTAAAAAATACATTCCTGAGAATAAGGTGTACATTACCTGCGTACAATCGGACGGCATTGGGTTGGGGGCCTGGACAAAACCGGGGCGGGGCGAAATCCCGTACACGTGGGAAATCAGCCTGCAAAAATATTTGCCCTCGGCGCTGTTGGAATATTTTTACACGGACGCGACGAAAAATGATTATTTCATCGGGGCCCTTTCGGGGCCCGGATACATCTACCCAAAAGCCGTTCCACCAAAATTATTATCGGGACTGCTCCGTGAAGCCGATCAAAAAATGGCACAGTTGGACCTGCACTATTTTGACGTCATGGATTATTCGGAGGGAGCTACCGTAGAGGGCAACACGGAACTTACCAAACAGGTTGTGGATGCCTA
The DNA here is from genome assembly GCA_964579725.1 of uncultured Deferribacteres bacterium. Lineage (GTDB taxonomy): Bacteria > Zhuqueibacterota > JdFR-76 > JdFR-76 > BMS3Abin05 > CAZOHG01. The sequence continues at coordinate 30,427 of CAZOHG010000038.1, read as the reverse complement.
CTATCGCTACATGCCCCATGCCCAGGGATTCCTGAACGGGTACGCTCCGGCGTTTACCTTTGCCATTAAGGATAAGCGGCCTTTTATTTCGTATGATTACTATTTGTCCCCTACGCGGAAAGAAGACGCGGCCGTGGCCGACATCGCAGAGCTCAGCACCATTAATGCCAAACGCCCCTACTTCCTCTTGCTACACGTGCGGGAATCCAGCGACATCAAGCGGGTGCAACGGATTTTGGGCAAATTGAAAAGCAAGATTGACTACGAATTGGTTCCGTTGGACATTTTTATGAAAATGGCGGGTGAAAAACCCACCTTTAAGCCGTGCTTTTTGAGGAAATAGTGGGGCCGGGAATTCAAAAAAGTGTCGGAAGCCATGATCTCCTATGAAGGGAAAAACAGAGAGACCGTCAATTATTTGAAAGCCATTTATTTTGACGATCCTGAATGGACGCCGTACTCGGTGTCGATTATGCCTTCTACCTGGATTAAATATCGGGAGGCGTTGGAGGACATTGTGCTGGCACACCCCAGGAGTTTCCCTCATTACGAGCAAGGCTCCCGAGATTTCGACCAAATTGACGATCCCTTTTATGAATTGGGTGAGAAAACCGACTGCTGGGGCACCGTCTGGAATAACGAAGAACGCGGGTTGGACAGCTACCCGGTTACATATCCGCTTGAAAATTGGGAAGATTTTGAAAATTACACACCCCCCGACCCGCTTCAGGACGATATTTTGGGACCGAGGGACTGGCACAAAATCCGACAACAGATTGAAGATGCCAAAAAACGGGGTGAAATTGGAGGCTGCGGCCCGTTGCCCCACGGTTTTATGTACATGCGGCTTTATTATTTACGCGGATTTGAAAATTTAATGATGGACATGGCCACCGGTGAACCCCGTCTCTGGGATTTAATCGAAATGGTGGAATCCTACAATCGAGCCGTTGTTGAAAAGTGTTTGGAATTTGAACCCGAAATGGTGTACTTCGGGGACGATCTGGGATTACAAAATGCCTTGCCCATTAGTCCCGAAATGTGGCGAAAATATTTGAAACCTTCGTTTGACCGTATTTACGCCCCGATTCGCGAGAAGAATATTCCCATTTATATGCACACAGACGGGCACATTTTGGAGATCATTCCAGATTTAATCGACGTGGGGGTGACCGTCCTCAATCCGCAGTTCAGAGCCAACGGGTTAGAGGGGCTGAAAGAAATGGCAGTAGGTAAAGTGGCCTTAAATCAGGATTTAGATCGGCAGCTCTTTCCATTCGCTTCACGGGCCCAAATCGAAGAGCATATTTACACAGCGCACGAGGCTTTGCGCCTACCCAACGGTGGTTTGTCATTTTATGTGGAAATTGAACCCGACGTTCCACTAAAAACGGTCGACACCATTTTGACTACATTGGAGGCGGTTTGCCATCCGCCGGAGCCACAAAAATAGGAGTTTTTTTATGGAATTGGCCATTGTTTCGGATGAAATTTCAAAAAATTTTGATGAAGCGCTGGACTACGCCCTAAGCTGGGGGATTTCTCGGTTTGAGCTACGAGAACTTCAAACGGGACGCGTACCGCTGGTCGATCGGGCGGAAATCGATTGGGTCCGAAAACTACTGCGAGAAAAATCAGCCACGATTACGGCTGTTTCTCCGGGGATTTTCAAGGCAACTTTGCTCGAAAAGGATGTGATTAAACAGGAAATGACGGAGAAAATCTTCCAAACGTTTCGGCTGGCGGAAACCCTTGGAACCCGGCGTATTATTATTTTCGGCATCCAAAAAGTGGAAAATGAACCTGAGAGTCACTACGACGACGCTCTCAATCTTCTGGGTGAAATGGCGCTTTTGGGACAAAAAAACGGATTCCGAATTTTTGTGGAGAACGAGCCCAATTTTTGGTGTGACACCGGCGTGAACACGGCCAAAATTCTCAAAACAATCGATTCCGACTTTTTACGAGCCAATTGGGATCCCGGCAACGCGTTGTGGGCAGGTGAGGTGCCTTACCCCAACGGGTACCGAGCGATCAGGGAGTTTATGGGAAATTTCCATGCCAAAGACTACACGAAGCAACCGGACGGCTCGTTTGTCTGTCAGGTTATCGGAGAGGGGGATATTGACTACAAAAATCACGTGGCGGCGGTTGTGCGGGACCACACAGTCGAGCAGATTACCATCGAAACGCATTGCGAGCCGCTTTTGGAAAAATCAAAAAGAAACGCAGAAATTCTAACGAATTGGTTGAATGAACTATGAAAATGAGCCTTAACATAAAAAAGGCAGCAAGCCTTTTGATTACTGCGGGGGCGCTGCTAATTATAAGCCTTCAGGCACCGGTAAAAGCGGCCAACCCGATTCCTCTTTCCAGATATTTAAAATTTGCTCGCCAATCCGCCGATTGGACCTGGGCGCATTATGATTCCTTGGTCGGTGCTTGGCGGGCGCATTTCGATCCGTACAATGTTTTTGGGTACCGTCCACCGCCTCGATTGTTAGAAATGGCTACCATCGATGCCTATTTGTACGAGAAAGAGGGTAAGAAAATTTATGCCGACCGGGTCAAAAAGGTTCTGCTTACGTACGGCGATTTTCGAAAAATTTACCCCGAAGAGGCGCGTAAAAAACGAGCCGATTACAAAATGGGCGTTCCGGCCTTGCCGGATTTCTTCACAACCATGCGCTACATGCGCGCCTACGATTCTCTGCGCCGCATGCACTTTTTGACCCGTGCCGAGCAAAAAAAGATTGAGAAAATCATTGCCGAAAGTGTTGAATACATTCTGCGAACACAGGAGTGGGGGGCCATGAACCGCGGCATGTTGCGGGCAGAGGGCCTAGCCTGGGCAATTCGCGCTGTTCCCAACGCCCCGCGGATTCGCTATTGGAAAATGATTGAACATGCCATTGGCTTCGACAATTGGGGAACGTGGGAAATTGAAGATGCCACTCACTACAACGCCATCTGGCTGTACAGCTTGCTGGGCTATTCGGACGCCAAGGGAAAAATGAAGGAACTCTTTCAGCTTCCCGAAATGTACATGTACGCCCATTATTATTTGAATCTGATGTGTCCGGACGGCATGATTCCCGATTTTGGTGATGCCTACTGGCATTCCAACTGGAGCCGGTATCTGGTCTTTTTTGAGGCTGCTGCCAGGGCGTACCACAGCCCTCAAATGAAATGGGCGGCCCAAACCATTGCATCTCGATTTGTGGATTTCGAAAAGATCTCCAATATCGGGCTCGCCTTTTATCTTCTGGATGCCTATCGTTTTGGAACCGATTCCGTTTCGCCGGCTGTTCCGAGCAATCTGAGTGAGGAAGTGATGGAAGATGTGGTGGGGAAAAAGATCGTTTTTCGGAACGGCTGGCGGCCTTTTTCCACCTATTTGTTGTTGGATTACCGGGATGTGTGGGGCGGAGGCTTGATCTTCCGGGATTACCTTCGGGACACCATCCCCATTGAAGAAGAAAAAGCCACCCACGGCCATTCGGACGAAAACAGTATTGCCCTTCTCATGGCCGGAGGCAGTGTTCTTCTGCACGACGGGGGGTACCGCAATTACATGCCCAGCGGGCCCTTTGGGGCGTTTCGAGCCGATTACTTTCACAATCGCTTGTGTGTGCGGCAGGAAAAAATCTTCATGGGACAGAAAAAGGGTGGGTTCCGCTACAGTACCAAAAATCACGCCCCAGTACCCTCACAGGATGTGTTGAATTTTCTCCACAACTCCGGTGCTCACCGCAAAGTGAGAACGGAAAAATATGATTTTTTGACGCTGCCGGATTTCGATTACAGCCGAACCCGGCTGATGGACCCAGAACTTGGCTACCAGTGGGATCGCGTTATTGCGTACGTAAAAAGCCCCCAACTTTTTGTCGTTTTTGACATTTTGAAAGCCAGCACGTCGGAATATTTTACCGGAGTCAATTTGTGGCACACCCGAAAAATCTTGGCGCAGGGGCCCCATTGGTACGATACAGTCTACGATTCACTGCGGAATGTAAAAATGCCCATGAAAACCCATCTACTCGTTTATTTTCCCAAAACCCACTTTCGAATGGAAGGGGTTGAAGAGGAGCGCCGCTATTGGCAAAATGAGAAGGCAATTTATCAGGTCGGATCTCAACATTTTGAACTGGGACAAAACATGGCTTTTGTGACAGTTCTTTTACCGCATCCGGCAAAGGAAGACCCGAGGAATTGGGTGAAAAAAATTGCGTACGTCGAGAGTCAACCGTTTGGTCGAGGGCTGTGCGTACGGATTAAAGACGGGGAAAAGACCATTTGGGTAGGCGTCAAACGGGATTTGCGTCTGGAGATGTTTCGGGATTGGCGGCGTCCCAAATACACGTACGACTCAGGGAAGATTCGCTACGGCAAGTTTGAAACCAACGGGGATTTCTTTTTTGCCACAAAGGAAAAGAATCGTCTTTCTTACACGGCTGTTAATTTGACAAAAGCTATTTACGGGGATCAGGTGCTATTTGCGCAACCACCCAATCAATTCGGCCTGGCCTTTGACAACAGTCCCGATGCCCCTGGAGTCGGTAAAGTCCGATATTGGCGGGATACCGTACAACTAAAATAGCAGAGAAGGAGCTCAAATTTTGTCGGATCGTCCGATCGAAATATTGCAAATTCTTAATTTTTTCTTGACTGCTACGGGAAAATTGTGTACATTTGAGCAAGATTTCTACACGGTCTATTCGAACAAAAAGCATCTATTCCATCCTTTTCCTTGGGGAAATTGTCCAACAGATTCATTCTCTACGTACTTCTTTAAGAGCGGTGTAAAAAAATCAGAGTCTCACGAACGGGGAATTCGCACGGGATTGTGGAAACAGTCATTCGGAATTTCGCAATAGGTGAACTTTGTCCCGTTTGAGATAAAGGGGGAAGAAAGATTCGTAGTTCAATGAAATGGCAGCGCAACTTCAGGCAAAACCAAAACAACAATGCCTGCAACCAAAGGAAGTATTGCAGAAAGGAGGTGGTGTTTTGTGACGTAGCTTGGGAGAATTCTTTTTTTGAAAAAACGTGAAAGGAGGTGATTGAGGCTTAAGAAGTGCAGGACTTGCAAAAAATGGTTAAACAAGAAATCAAGTTTGAGACTTCTCAATCTTAAGGAGGATTGAACATGTCAAAATCTTTAAGCAGAAGTCTTGCGGGGTTCGTATCGGTACTTATCCTCACGCTTTTTATGTGGAGCTTGCTATTTGCCGGACAGACCGGTAAAATAGCGGGTGTTGTGAAGGATAAATCGACCGGTGAACCGCTCCCGGGTGCCAATGTGATGATTGAAGGCACGCAAATGGGAGCCAGTACGGACAACCAGGGCCGATATTACATCATTAACGTACCCCCAGGAAAATACACGGTTGTGGCACGATTTATTGGCTATCAAACCGTGAAAAAAACGGGCGTCATTGTAACGATTGACGCAACAACCACGCTAAACTTCAGCCTGTCTGCCAGGGCCATTGCCGGAAAGGCCATCACGATTGTTGCGCAGAGACCGCTGATTGAGAAAACCCTAACCCAATCCAAATCGACCATTACAGCAGCAGAATTGGACAATTCGCTTCCTGTTAGCGGCGTGCATGGCATTGTTGAAACAGCCGCTTCCACATTTCACGGGTATGTTCGCGGCGGTCGAAAATACGAAACAAAAATTATTGTCGATGGTGTGGACGTCACCGACAATTACTACACCGGCGGTACGGGTTCCTTCGGAAGCGGCGATGTCGGCCATCCCTACCAGGGTTACCGTCAGTCAGAAGCCGACCAAACTTCCACGGTAAATGTGCCGTCGAGCGCCATTCAGGAAATGGTGGTTTACGCCGGTACCTTTACGGCAGAATATCCGACGGCTTCGGCCGGTATCGTTAATATCGTCACAAAGGTTGGCGGCGATCATTACCATGGGAAATTGTTCATGCGCGGTACGCCTTTGAATACCATTTCCCATTTCGGAAGCAATGTGTACTGGATGCGTGACGGCTATTTCAAAGAAAAACAAGCGTACGCCAGTTCCGGTACGGAATTTGGCAAACGCGCTGCTGCCCTCTACACGTGGAACGAAGCGCTGGCCAAAAGCAAATATTATTACGATCCGGTAGATTCGGTCGGTTTGGGACGCTCGCTGCAATTGGAAGGAAATTTGAGCGGCCCCGTTCCGTTTTTGGGTAAAAAGGCAGGCTTTTTCCTGACGGCTCGTTTCACACACATGCGTCCGTCCCCAATGCCTTTTGAAGTGAGTCAACATTTGAATGTCGGTTTGAAAATGGATTACAAATTTTCCGCCGACAAAAAGCTCATGCTGTACGGACAGGTTATAGACGGCGGAAAACTGTTCCATTGGGTGAATTGGAAGTTCGATCCGAAATGGGCCTATTATATGGAAGGGGCTCCGCGGTACAAAGACCTCAGCGCCTTGACCTACGCCAAGTGGACTCATTCGTTGAGCAAGAGCACTTTTTACACCGTTCAGCTTAGCTACAATGGCCGTCAGGATTGGGTCGGTTATCCCGACGACAATGGCGATGGCTATTGTGCTCTGGATGAAACCGGTGATTTTATTCAATTTGCCAATCGAAAAGAATACCAGAAATATGTCGGCGGTGTCATTAAAGTGGATACATTGAAAGATGCCTCCGGCAAGATTATCGGGTACGATCGGTATTTGGATCCCACTACCATGAACGGCTACCAGCCCGGACATGACGGCGATCCCAAATATCGAACTTTCTTCAAACAAACTGTCGATCCGGCCTCGGGTGTGGATTATTCCAAAGCCAATTTCTACAATGTAGATGGCTGGTACCGAACGTCCTACCCTGTGCCGCTGTACATTCACAATCGCCGTGAAGCGACAACATTGAAAGCCGATTTCACCAGCCAGGTGACGTACAATCATCAGGTGAAAACCGGTTTTCAATTCCGCTACCATAATATTGATCAACATTTGCTGCAGTCTCCCTTGGGAGGAGCCGGACACAAATATCCGACGTCTCTTTTTTCTGTTGATTTTGAGCACTTTCATCCGAAAGAATTCGCCTACTATTTGCAGGATCGAATTGAGTACAAAGGCATGATTGTGAATGTGGGTGGCCGTGTGGATGCTTACGACGTCGACACCCGCTATTTCGTCAATGACTTTCATCCTTTTGATGTGATTCGGACCCCTGCGGGCGAATTGTTGGAACTACGTCCGAAAAGAGATGGCAAAGTTGGGTGGAAGTGGTATTTCAGCCCGAGAATCGGTGTGTCGCATCCGGTCAAGGAAAATATGGCGATTCACTATTCTTTCGGCAAATTTATCCAATACCCGAACTTTGCGTCGTTGTACGAATATTACAATTTCACCGACTACGCGGCCTCACCCAGTATCAAAACCAAGTGGGTCGATCAGCAACCGATTCGGTCCACTGCGTACGAAATGGGTATGCAGTACGCCCCGTTTAATAATCTGTCGGTGGATGTTTCTGCGTACTACCGGGATGTTCAGAATTATTCTTCGATTTACTACCAATTGCAGCCGTACGCTGGTCAGAATTTGTTGTTCTACACAACCTGGGGCCATGCGGACGCTCGCGGTATTGAAGTCACTGTTGAAAAACGGGCTTCCAAATGGTGGATGGGCCGCTTGACGTATTCCTATTCCTACATAAAGGCTGCCTCTCCCAAGAGTAGTATTGATCCGCAACAACGGCAGGCCTTTTCCGCGAAAAAAGATAGCGCTGCTTTCGGCGGAAAGTTGCCGTGGGATTGGATCAATCATCACAATTATCGTGAAGAAAATATTACAGTGCGGAGCACGCACAATCCATTGGCCGGTGGGTACGACCGGACGCATCGTTTTGCCGGTACGATGATTGTGTACTTGCCGTACAATTTTCAAGTGAGTGCGATTGGTGAATTGACCAGCGGATTCAAGTATCGTCCGATTGAAAATACCGGAAATGATCCGTATTTCGACATTAGCCCGGGCATTAAGACGGGCCCCTGGAATTACTACTTGAATACGCGTTTGACCTACACCTTGAATCTGGATTTCATGAAGATTCAGGCGTTTGCAGAAGTTCGGAATATTACCAATCACAAGAATGTTCTGGCGTTTAACAACACGCCCTTTAACGAAGCCAAAGACCAACGAATATTCGAAATTGGTCGTGATTTGAAGCCCAACACCGGCGACGAAGGAGACCCGGAGGGTATTCACCGGTTGCCTCACGACACGCTGGGACGATTGCTGTATGGGCCGGCACGTCAGATTTGGGCAGGTTTAGAGTTTTCCTTCTGAGTAAACCTTTGGTAGTGGTTTACAAAATCCGAGATCTGCTGCCTCAAAAGGTTGTTCGGCGGCAGGCTTTCAAGAAGTCAAAACTAAACCAAAGGAGAAGGTTCTTATGAAAATGTTTAATAAAATCATAATGCTAACAGTAGCATTGTTTCTTTTGGCGGCGCTGCTTCCGTCGTACACGGCGGCAGAGGAGCCCAATGGAAACATTGTGATTGCTGCTGGCGAAACGTGGGGCACGTATGTGCCGGCCAATTACAAGCATGTGTGGCCGCGCCTCCCCTACAAAGACAATATTTCCCAAAGAAGAAGTATTTTTAGCCGCAGCCAAGACAACTGGATTTTCCAGACCACGCGTCTGGTTTCCAGCGGCTACTTTGGGAACCCCGGGTGGAGCTGGATGACCGGCACATATGTGATCGATTTTGCCAACGGTCTGTGGGCAATCGAGTACAATCCTACGGATGAATTCGCCAATTTGAACAAAGCGGTGCACGGCGACGACAATGCGCATTACGCCCTGCTGCAATACAACAGCAAAATTCCCGGCGCAGGTGATCCAAAGCGCGATTACCACATTCCGGCAGATGGCGGTGCCATTTTGTCCCCCGACCGCACCCTGGCTTATTCTGTGGCCGCCTGGCCCACGCAATTGGGCGTAGACGTCAAAATGACGGTCTATTCCTGGACAACCCCGTGGGGTCACCTTGATGATTTCCACCTGGTTGAACTGGAATTGACGAACACCGGCGAAGCCGACATTGACGGCGACGGTGTGGTGGATATTCACAACAATAAAATCCACGACTTGGTTTTTACCTATGGTGCCGTTTGTTTCGGATTTAAAATGAACAAACGCGGCGGCCGAAGTTACTGGCAACCCAATTCCCGATTTAGAGGGATGGGTGAAGACCTAACCCCGGACGAAAACGGAGCTCCCTGGGACTTCGGTTTTCAGGGCTACGGTTCCGATCCCGGGCGGGAAGATTACCCCGGCTTGGGATACGGCGGCTTCTATTACGACGCCTACAATGGCTACACTTTTTTGGGCGCCAAGAAGTATGATCCTGCCACGGGTACCTGGGTTGAGAAAAAGTTGGCTTTCAAAGATGCCAACGGAAACGAAGTGGTTCCGGCAATCGGTGAGGGAACCCAGAGAGGCTGGTTCCACGTGTGGCAGCCTGGTTACCACAGCGTGAACGACTATACGCCGAAAGGCGCCCATATTTGCGCTATGGGTTGTTTTTACAAAGACGGCGGCAAGAGCAATGACAAAACCATGTTCGATCTGTCCCCCAACCCGAATTTGTTTGCCTCGGGTACGGCAGGTGATCCCAGTTCTTTTGTGGTGAAAGATCCGGCTCAGTGGGGTTATCCGGATGGTGCTTACGAGAAAGCCACCCCGACAATGGCTGTTGATCCGATGACAGGTAAGAATCTGGGTATCAGCCCGATGGATCCCAAGCGTGGACGGCCTCTGGAACCCGGAATCATTAAAGAAGGGCTTATTACCGAGTACCGTTTTGACGGGGAACCGTGGGAAAGCATGGGCCCCATTTCAATGGATGTGGGCGAAAAAGTGCGCATCTATTTTGTGCGCGGTTCCGGTTTCCGGATTCAGGGCCTGCGGAAGACGATCAAAGCCGCTCGTACGGTATTTAAAAATATCCAGCCCGATGGTTCTTACAACGTCCCGGCCGGACCACCCGTACCTGACATCAAGGTGGCCATCTCAAAAGATGTGCGTCCTCTGATTGAATGGAAGGATCCGTCCTCATTGGGCGACTTTGACGGAATTAAAATCTACAAATCTCGTTTTTGGCCGCGTTTCAATCCGCTGAAAGAGGGTTTTCCGGAACACGATGTGTGGTGGAAAACCATGGATCCGACCAAACGGCCCGACCCGGTTCCGTACAATCCGCTGTTCAAAGCCACCAATCTGGTTTTCGAACAATCCGGTGCCCATTGGGGTCCCTACCATTTGGTCAAGACGATCTCAAAGGCGGACATGGCACAATATGCCAATACGGAAGCCGATGCCAAAAAATACCCGTATGCCTGGAAGGATAACACACCCGGTACACTGCCCGGTTTTAGCTTCTGGTACTACGTGGCTACGTACAAGGACAACGCCTCCATGCCGGCTGACTACAAGGCGCTTGAACCGTCATCTGTGAACTGGCAGGAAAGTGGCAAGGTCAATTTCAACGGCCGCAGCGGTCTGTGGGAAGGAACCTGGCCTCAGTGCGAAACCCACTCCTGGTTTCCGGCTCCGTCGGATCAGGCCAAGCGAAAAGCTCTGGGTGCTCGGTTTGTATTGGTTCCGCCCCCGGCAAACACCAACGACCTGGCTTTGGAACGAACCAAAATTTCGGTTCGCCCGAATCCGTTAAAGCGGCAGCCGTTCCATTCCGCAAGCGGTCAGTTGATGTTCTTTAACTTGCCGTCCGAATGCGACATCTATATTTTCGATGTGGCAGGTCAGTTAATTGACAAGATTCATTTTATCGCGGAAGACCCGACCAACGGAACCTATTTCTGGGATGGGTATTCCAAAGATGGAAATGAGGTGGCAAGCGGCCTCTATATTTGGGTCGCCAAGTTTGCTGGCGGACAACAAACAGGCGTATTTTCTATATTGAAGTAAGACGGACAACAAGATCAATTCTTGTGGTTCGGTGCTAAATGTACGCAAATTAAAATATAGAGGAGAGCCGTTATGAAGGCTGTGAAAATTATCATAATAGCATTGGTTATGACTCTCATGGCCGCCTCTTTTGGTGAGGCGGGCTTGAGAAAGCCAGGAATCAATGGCGCGGCATTCCTTAAAATCGGTGTAGGCGCACGAATGGTTGCGCTTGGGTCAGCCGTGACAACCATTTCTGGCGATCCGAATGCCATTTTCTGGAATCCTGCGGGAATCGTACTTCCTGCGGGAAAATCCCAGGTGGGAATTAACTACAACAACTGGCTGATTGGGATGAAACACACCGCCGGTGTGGCCACCCACAGCTTAGGCGACCTGGGGACAATCGGAATCGGCTTTATTCATATTGGAATTTCAGACATTGTGGCGGATCGGGACATTGCCCCGCCCGGTTTTGAGAAAGACCAAATCGATAAAGCCACTTCCGCCACGTACAATTACAGCGACATTGCATTCATGTTGAGCTACGCCAAACGGTTTACCGATCGTTTTCGGATGGGCGCCACGGTGAAGTACATTCGTGAGCACATCGACGACGTTTCGGCCAGTTCCGTAGCATTTGATTTTGGCGTCATTTACGATACCGGTTTCCGCGATTTAACAATCGGCGCAAGAATGAACAATTTGGGCCAGGATTTGACCTTTTTTGCCATTCACGCGCCCATTCCTCTTAATTTCGCCATTGGTTCTTCCATGAGCCTGGCAAAAGAGGAAAATACCCAGGTCAAAGCCTTCTTTGACTTTGTTAAACCGCAGGATAACCCGCAACTCTTTTTCTTGGGCGGTGAATGGAATTTGTACAACCGATTGGTCACACGCGTCGGGTACAAATTCAATTATTCGGATGTCAAAGACAAAGACGGCACCCCCCAGACGGCAGAAGGTTTTTCCTTTGGCGCGGGTTTGAATGTGCCGGTAGCGGGTTACGAACTCTGGTTAGATTACGCCTACACCAGTTTCGATCTCTTCGACAATACGCATCGTTTTACACTGAAATTTGAATTTTAGTGGACAATCGATGTGAGATAAGTGGTGGAAAAAGCTCCCGGAGGAATTCGGGAGCTTTTTCATATTATTTTAATCTGCCGCGTATTTCAAGGGAAATTGCCGATTAAATGGCCATGAAATTAAAAGAAAAGGTCGCCGTGATTACGGGAGCCGCTTCGGGAATCGGCCGTTCGGCCGCACTTCTTTTTGCCGAGGAGGGAGCCAACGTTGTTGTGGTCGACATTCGCAAAGAGGCGGGGCGAAAAACGGTGGAGGCCATTCGGCAAAAAGGCGGCAACGCCGAGTTCCTGTGCCTTGACTTGAGGGAAACGGCTCACGTTCAAAAAATGATTTTGGAAACGACCCGTCTTTTTAATCGTCTGGACATTCTGTACAACAATGCCGGGGTTGATTTTGTGGGAAACCTTTTGGAAATTTCAGAAGCGGATTGGGATGCTGCCATCGCCATTAATTTGAAGAGCGTTTTCTTCAGTTGTCAATTTGCAGTCCGTCAAATGCTCACTCAAAGTTCGGGAGGCGTGATTATTAACACGGGATCGGTGGCCAGTATTGTTGCGACGCCAAGTCATGCCGTCTACGACACAGCCAAAGGCGGGGTTTTGCAATTGACCAAAAGTATTGCTCTCGATTTTGCAGGACAGGGTATTCGGGCCAACTGCCTCATCCCGGGAATCATTGCGACGCCCATGACTAATATGCGGGGGGAAGAGGGAGAAACCCGGCAAATCGATCCGTCCATTCAGCCCTTAGGGCGCTATGGGAAACCGGAAGAGGTTGCGCGGGCTGCTCTGTTCTTGGCGTCGGACGACGCCTCTTTTATCACTGGTACGGCTCTGGTGGTGGATGGTGGGTATTTGCTGCATTAGCCTGAGAACGTTACGGGATTTGCAATTAAAAAAACGAGTGGCTTAAACTGTCTGACCAAAAGCGATTCACCTTTGGGCAAATGGTGTCGAATTGTTTCGTGTGACCCAAAAGGCAGAAATAATTTGGCAGTCAATAAATCCCGGTTTTTAGGTAAATAAACTTATTAAAAAAATTGTGTACCTGAAAATGGCTAAAACAAAAGAAATGACCAGTCGCCAGCGCATGTTAACGGCCATGCGAAATGGCATTCCGGATCGAGTTCCCGTCAGCCCGGATATTTCGAATATGATTCCGGCGAGATTAACCGGGAAGCCTTTTTGGGAGATTTACGTATTGGACAATCCCAGTTTAGGGGAAGCCTACATGAGTGCCGTACGCTATTTCGGAATGGATGGTTGGTTTTTGTACGGCGCCGTCATGGGAGGGAACAAACAATTTCCGCTGGTACAATCGGACGTAGAATTTCTTTTTTACGACAATATTTCCGTACCGAAGGAGCTGGTCGAACGAAAAATCATCCGCCGAGACGAAGAAAAATGGGTGGAACAGTGGATTGTTCACACACCGCTGGGGGATATTGAACAATCGACCGCCTACTTTCGCAACGCGCCTCCGTGGGATGTGTCCAATTTTGTTAAAAACATTTCCGAGGATTGGCCGAAAATCCGGTGGCTAATGGGGGAAGATTGGCACTGGGATTCCAAAAAAATCGATTACGAACTCATCGGTCGCGACGAGGCTGTTTACGGACTTCAAGTACACTCATTTGTGGATTTCTGGGACGGCATCCGAAACGGAAGTTCTGAGCAAATGATTTTTGACTTTTACGATCAACCGGATTTAATGCACCAGATCTGGCTCTATTTTTTAGAATTTACCAAAAGTAGAACGCGGGGACTTTGTCGAGCGGGGGTGGATGAAATTCTCATGCAGGGTTCCAATAGCTCCATGAGCCTGATTAATCCGACACTCTACCGACAGTACATTTTGCCTGTGAACCGAGAAATCTCCAAAATATGCCGACAGGAAGGGGTGATTTGTCATTTGCACACCTGTGGCAAATCGCGGGAAGTGGTGGAAATGAATTGTGAAAAAGCCCCTCTTTTCGACGTCATTGAACCGTTGGAGAAACCGCCGAACGGAAATGTCAATTTGTCCGAAATCAAAAGGAGATACGGAAATATGTGTGCTCTGAAAGGGAATCTTCTGACAACGGGAAATCTCGTGAACGGTACCCCGAGAGATGTGGAAATGGAGGTGATTGAGACCCTCCAGGCTGCCGGAGAGGGGGGAGGTTTTATTCTCTCCACGGGTGACCAGGTAGGGGGCAATACGCCGGATGAAAATTTGTTTGCCATGATTGAAGCAGGGAAAAAATACGGGCGATACGATCCCAACGGCGCGCTTCCCGATTTGCCCCGAAAAATTGGAAATATCGATTGAAAAGAAAACGGTCTTCATTTTAAAGATGAGTCGATTTTTTGCTTGTTCTAATGGTAGTTTCTGAAATTGCTTAAGATTTTACTTTAAATAGGGCCAATTACCTCTAATCCCCATTGTTTGGTTGTGGAGTTAAGAAGTTACCTTTTCAAATAGGCGGAGGTTCTTATGAAGCGGCTCATTTTTTTATGTCTTTTTTTGGGGCTCGGTTGGCAGGTTGGCCGAGGAGCCACAAAATCGGATTATCTAAAAGCCATTCAACTGGCACGGGATCATTTAGCCGCAAACTATGATCAACGACTGAAAGATTGGGAGAAAAATTACGTTCCGGATGCCTTCTCCGGCTACAATCCACCAGCCTTTCCGGTTAATTTGGCGGAAGGAGATGCCTTTCTGTACAAAGTAACGGGCCAGGAAAAATACGCCAGAGAAGCGGCAAAAATACTGGTGGAATTCAGTCGCCTGCGCCGATTTTACCCAAAAGTGTATTGGAAAAAGCGGAAAGAATATCGCTACGGACTTCCACCGATGACGAATTTTTTCCAATTGATTCCCTACGTCCGGTCGTATTTGTGGATTCAACAGTCCCCTGTTTTGACTTCAGAGCAGCGCCAGCTGATTCAAAAAACGGTGGCCGAAGCGGCGGACTACATCTTTCGTTACCACGAGTGGGGTCCCATGAATCGCTGCATGATTCGGACTGCCGCCCTCATGGGAGCAGCGAAAGCTCTTCCGGAAAATCCCCGTGCCAGGCTTTGGAAACGCCTGGCCCTACAAATGGCCGCTTCCAATCTGGGCAAATGGACCATCGAGGATGCGCAAATTTACAATGCGGTTTGGCTGGACGCGCTCATCATGTACATTGATTTTGCCGGAAGAAAGGACATGTGGCAAAATCCCGTGCTGCGCTATTATTTCGATTATTTTCTGCAACTACAAAATCCCCTGGGCTACCAAGCCGAGTACGGGGACAACCACGGATTTTGGGATCAAACCTCGCGCTATTTGGCAATTTACGAGCGTGGTGCCAGGGAATACAAAGCCGGTCGTTTTAAATGGGCCGCCGACAAAATGTGGCGGGCGGTTCAGGCCGACCCGAAAACGGACAATAAGAAAAACGGTCTGGCGTACATTAATGCTTACCTGTGGTGCGACGATTCGGTAAAACCGGTTGCACCCACAAACAAGAGTACGGAAATTCTGGAAGATGCGTTTGGTAAGAAGATCGTTTTTCGCTCGGGTTGGGACAAAAACGCCACCTTTTTGTTGGTTAATTACCGGGATCAGGTAGGATTCGGCAAAGTGCCAAGGGATTACCTTGCCAACACCATTCCCATTGAAACCGAAAAAGTAACCCACGGGCATTCCGATGAAAATACTATCGGGCCCTTTATGACCCACGGAACTGTTCTGCTCGATGTCCCCAGTTATTTTGAACGCGCCGATTTCTACCAAAATCGTGTTGTTGCACGGAAGGGCGAAATGCCCGACACAACGTACCGGCTTTTTTCCTTTCTCCGACACCACGAAACGCACAAGGTAGTTTCCACGGAAAAAATCCATTTTTACACGTTCAACCGGGCCGATGTCAGCCGTACGCGCGTTACGGATTCCGACTACGGCTATGTGTGGGACCGCGTGGTGACTTATTTAAAGGAGCTCAATAGCTTTGTTGTTTTTGACGGCATCAAAATTACAAACGGCGGACTTTTTACCTTTGCCAATCTGTGGCACACTCAGAAAATATTGAATTACGGGGATCATTGGTACGAATCGCGACAAATAACCATCGGCGACATTCCCGGGCGTTGGCCGAATCCTTCCACCTGGACGCTTCTCACGTATTTTCCGGATCCTCACCCGAAAAAGGAGGGCGTGGAATTCGTGTACAATTGGAGCTTCGTTAAAAATCTGGATTTTGCCATGTACCGTTCGATTACGGATTCCATGAAAACCGGAGACCGACTTTGTTTTACAACAGTGCTCATTCCATTCAAACATGGACCTTACCCGGAGGCCAAAATAAAACCGTATTCCTTTTTGGATTCCGACAATTATCCGAACGGAGTCGGGGTGAAAATTGTGCTGCCCCAAAAGACGATTCTTGTAACCAGTCGATTAAATTTGAACATGGAATATTTGAAACGAAAAACCTGCCCGCGCTACACCTACGAAAAAGGACGGATCGGTTACTTTTGGAAAGATGCCGCCGGCCGTAGACACCAAATGAACACCGACGCACGCTGGGCTTACGTGGAGATCTCCAACAGTTCGGCAAAATTCGCTTTTGTGGAAGCCACCCAATTGCGTTTAGACCAAAAAAAGCTGTTTACTTCCTTTGAAAATAGTTTTTACAGCTATTTGTCCGACGGCGAATTGGTTCATTCTGGGGCGGAAAAATGGGAAAGCTGGGAGGACACCGTTCCGCTTCGTTAAAATGCCGGTAAAATGATTTTGCCTTTGTGGGAAAAATGGCGTACATTTTAAAATAGAAAAGAGGGATTGACATGAATTCCAAAGAACGTGTTGAAAAGCTTCTGGCCGGTGAGCCCATTGACCGGGTACCGTTTGAGCCGGCCATTTACGAACACAAAGCGTTTTTAATCGGTAAAACGCCTTCCGAGGTGGCTCGATCGGAAAAGTGGCTCTACGAAGCCCTCTTAAAAGAGTACGAGATGTACGGAGCCGATTTTTTGGTGGTGGGACTGGACGTGTACAATGTGGAAGCCGAAGCGCTGGGAAGTTCGGTCCTTTATTTTGAGGGCAATGATGTGCCCGCCATTGAAAACCCCATTTTGGAAAAATTAGAGGATGTAGCGGGATTCACGTTTCCAAATCCGGAAGAGAGCGGGCGAATGCCGCTGTTTCTCGAGGTAGCTGAAAAGGTCGGGAAAGAAGTCGGCGACGAAGTGGTGGTGCGAGGCGCAATTTCCGGTCCCTTTTCCCTGGCTGCCGAACTTTTTGGAATGGAAAATTTGCTGATTGCCGCCTTCAGTGAGCCGGAATCCGTGGCGGAATTGCTTGGGTTTGTTACGGACGTGATTTGGACCTACGCCGAGGCTTTTTTAAAGCGGAATGTAGGGGTGGTGATGTTCGATTCGCGATCGGCGCCGCCGTTAATCTCACCGGAAATTTATCAGCACTTGGTTTTGCCTTACCATAAAAAAATTATGGAGCAACTCAAAGAAAAGGGGCAAACCGTGCGAGCTCTCATTATTGGAGGCGACACACTTCCCATTGACCCCCTGTTAGCTCAAACGGGTGCCAATGTTCTGTTGGCTGATTTCAAAGTTGACTTGGATGAAGCCTTTCGCGCGGTGCCGGATGAAAACATCGCTTTGCGTACCAACCTGGATCCCTACAAAATTCGGTACGGAAAACCGGAGGAAATTGAGCAAATCGCAAAAGAAAAGGTGGCGCAGGGGCGTCGCTACAAACGATTTATGATGGGAACCGGAATTGTTCCCTTCGACACGCCCCCGGAAAATGTAAAACTTGTGAAACGGGTTGTGGAAGAGTTTGGGAGGTGGGCATGAAGGAGAAACAAACCGCTTTGGAACGCGTCATGACGGCTTTGGCACACGGCGTCCCCGATCGTGTGCCGCTGAATTTTTTTGCCGGCTGGAACCCGGAAGTGCGCGAAAAAGTAACGGCGGCCTACGGTTCGGTGGAAAACTTTTCGGAAATGCTCCACATTGACATTTACACCGGTGTGGTTCCCAATTTTCCGTGGACTAACGAGGCTAAGGAAACCATTGCCATTGACGAGCTGCTGAAAATACCGCTCATTGAGCCTACAGGAGACGAAATTGTGGAAACGTCGGCGGACCCGGAGTTATTTTTAACCGTACAGGAAGCAGTAGCGCGCTTTAAAGGGAAAAAAGCCGTTTTTGCGCACGTGTGGGGTGTTTTTGAACTGGTTCAATTTCACATGGGAATGGAGGAAGTACTGGTCAATTTGGCTCTGGAAAAGGAAAAAATGAGTCAGCTCTTTTTGCGTCTGGCGAAATGGTCGACCCAAACGGCGGAAAAAGCCATTGAAGCCGGTGCCGACGTCATTGAGCTTTCTGACGATTGGGGTCAAAATAATGTGTTGCTGTTTAATCCCAAAGATTGGTGGAAGATGATTTACCCGGCAGAAAAAATAATTGTCGAAACCGTTAAAAAGAAAGGAATCCCGATTCTGCTCCACAGCGACGGAGACATTACGCAGGTGCTGGACGGTGTGGTCCAAATGGGAGTGGATGCTCTTCACCCGGTACAGGAGTCGGCTGGAATGGATTTGCACAAGTTGAAAGAAGAGTACAGGAACAAGCTTTCGATTATGGGCGGCCTGGACACGGCAATGGCCCTTCCGTTTAAAAACGAGGAGGAAATTCAGCAGGAAGTCGAACGGGTTTTTTCAATCTTAAAGCCGGGAGGCGGGTATATTTTTTCCGGTTCTCACATGATTCAAGACGACACGCCGCTCTCCGTTGTAGAGGCGGCTTACAAGAAAGCCTACGAAATCGGATTTTACGCGTAAAAGAAAAAGGGAGTCAGAAAATCAATGCGTCTTTATCGTACCATTTTAGGTGTTTTGCTGTTTGCTTTTTTGGTGTGGGCCTTTTTTTATTCCCGAAATTGGGTGCAGCAGAAGAAGAAAAATTTTACAACGGTAACGCTTCAATCTTCAAACCGGTGGGAATTAAAGGGCGATTTCTACAAGCCCTTGAAAAAAAAGGAAAAGGAACCGGGAATCTTGCTTTTACCTACATTTAACGGAGACCGCTCCGCTTACGCCAAAACGGCACCGTTTTTTCAAAAAATGGGGTACGCCGTGCTTACCCTTGATTTGCGAGGAATGGGGGAAAGCAAACAAAAGGGAGGCAGCGAGATACCGAATCTGAAAGGAATTGAAGACGACATTGCGGTGGGGCTGGATTTTTTGGCTGCACAAAAAGGAGTGAACGGGGGGCACCTGGGAATTTTAGCTGCTTCAACCATTTGCAATGCCGCCGTTCACACAATTGACCACAGAAACAACATAAAGGCCGTTGTTCTGCTTTCGGGTCAATACGATTCTACGGCAACGGCTCTGTTGACGTCGCCTGATTTTCCCCCGTCTCTTATTGTGGCCAGCTACGACGACAAGATTGCCATTAAAAATGCGGTCAAAATTCGGCAGCAATTGCCCGATGGATCCAAAAATCAAGTCAAGTTGTTTTTGAACGCTGGTCACGGGCTGCACATGTTTTGGTCAATGGAAGGAAAGGAATTGGGCGATTCCCTTCTCAAATGGTTTGAAGCTCATTTAAAAGGGAATGCCGTTTTTTAATTTTGACCTGCAAAAAAGCCCGGTTTTTTGGAAAGGAGTTTTTCCGTGGAGAAATTGGCTATTTTCGGTGGACCGAAGGTTAAAACCACCCCCTTTGGTACAGGAAAACGCTTTGGCGAATCGGAACTCGCGCAACTTCAGGAAGCCCTTGAGCAGAACACCCTATTTTACGCTCACGGAAAGAAAACGGAAGAATTTCTCAATCGATTTAAGAGGCTCTACGGGTCCCGTTTTGCCATAGCTACTTCTTCCGGAACGGCTTCCATTCACACGGCTCTGGCTGCATTGGATGTGGGACCGGGCGACGAAGTCATTACGTCCCCCATTACCGACATGGGCTCGGTAATTGGGATTTTATTTCAAAACGCCGTCCCCGTTTTTGCGGATGTAGACCCTTTTACCTACAATATGACAGCCGAGGGCATTGAAAAATGTGTAACCCCAAAAACCAAAGCCATTGAGGTGGTGCATTTGGCGGGGAATCCGGCGGACATGGAACCCATTTTGTATTTGACCAAAAAGCACGGGATTCCCGTAATCGAGGATTGTGCCCAGAGTTACCTCAGTATTTACAAAGACCAATTGGCCGGGACGTTCGGGGAATTGGGGTGTTTTAGCTTAAACGATTTTAAACACATCTCGGCGGGCGATGCCGGTATGGTACTCACCGATGACGAACAATTGGCGAAAAAAGCCCTTTTGTTTACGGACAAAGGGTACGATCGCACACAAGCAGAACACGATTCGCCTTTTCTGGCAGCAAATTACCGAATGAATGAGTTAGAGGCAGCGGTGGGCATTGCGCAATTGGAAAAATTGGAAGACATCGTTTACAAAAGGCGCCAATTTGGCGAGGGAGTAACAGAGGGGATTTCGGAAGTCCCGGGCGTTATTCCTCCGAAAATTACTCCCGGAGGCAAAAGTTCCTATTGGTTTTACATGCTTCGCGTGGAGGAAGAAACCCTCGGCATTTCCCGCGACCAATTTGCCGAAGCCCTTGCAGCCGAAGGGATTCCCTGCACAAAGGGGTACATACCCAAGCCCGTTTATTTGACGAAAATTTTTCAGAAGAAGACGGTTTACCCGCATTTTCGGTGGCCTGAGGATTTCCCTCAGTATGCCAAAGACGTGAAATATCCCGCCGGTTTGTGTCCCAATGCGGAAGAAATATTGCGCACGGCCGTCGTGTTGCGCGTGAATGAGTTTTTTACCCAACAGGACCAGGAAGACACCATTCGAGCCATCCGAAAGGTAGCGACCTACTTTTTCAAAAAGAGTCACTAATTTTCCGAGAAAAAATCCAAATGTCTGACGTTCACATGGACGATTTTTGGGGAACGGCTCTTTCGATTCGTGAAATGTGCTCTGGTTGGAGCCGGTACGAGCTTCCTTTTAGGATGACTTTTCTCTTGATTTTCGATCTGCAAATGTCTATTTTGAGAGCGAAAAACTCCCGGATTTAAGGAAAAATGCGTGTAAAATTTGCCAAAATTGCGGCTACAGGAAACGATTTTGTTGTCATTGACAACCGGCAGGGTCTTTTTCAGCCAAAACCGGAATGGATTCGGAAGGTTTGTGCCCGACGGATTGGGGTGGGTGCCGACGGTTTGCTGCTTTTAGATTCCTCCACCTCGTCTGATTTTGCCATGCGGTATTTTAACTCCGACGGCTCGGAAGGGGAACTTTGCGGCAACGGGGCGCGGGCCGTGGCTTTTTTTGCCTATTTAAGCGGCGCTGCTCCAAAGGAAATGCTTTTTGAGTCGAAGAGCGGACTTCACAAAGCAAGGGTTGAAAATGAGGCGGTTCGGGTTCAAATGCCGCACCCGCAAAATGCACGATTGGACCTCTACGAGGCAGAAAAATGGGGATACACGAGTTTGGGTTACGTGGAAATCGGTGTCCCTCATTTTATTGTGGAAGTGAATGATGTCGATTCTGTCCCCGTTTTGAAAGTTGGAAAAGAACTGCGCCATTCCTCAATCTTTCCAAGAGGTGCCAATATCGATTTTATTACTGTTCAATCCGATCGCCAAATCGAAATGCGTACCTACGAAAGAGGTGTGGAAAATGAAACGCTGGCCTGCGGAACGGGAGCAACGGCGGCCGCCCTTCTCAGCTACCAGGCAAAGAAAGTAACCCCTCCGGTCAGCGTCCAAATGCCCGGGGGCACCCTTCAAATTGACTTTACCGCTGATTTGAAAACCATTTATTTGAGTGGGGCGGTGCAATGGCTTTATTCGGCGGAATTGTGGATGGAGAATAACCAATGGATGTCTTTGAAGCAGCTCGAAACAATTTTCCGCACACGAAAAGAATGATTTATTTGGAACACGCCGCCATTGCTCCCTTGTCCCGTCCGGTTGTGAACGCTATTCAATCTTTTTTGGAGGATCGCCACAAAGGGCGGGTGCAATTTGACGAGGACATGATCGGAATGTTGGGGGAAGTGTGGGAGAAGATTGCAACCTTAATTCATGCAAAACCTGAAGAGATTGCCCTAATCCCCAATACTTCCACAGGACTAAATATTGTAGCCGAGGGACTTCCTCTTCAGACCGGCGACCGCATTCTTGTCCCCAATGTTGAATTTCCTTCTAATGTGTACCCCTATTTGAATTTGGAAAAAAAGGGGATTGTTGTCGATTTTTTTTCTCCCCGCGAGGGACGTGTGACCCTTCCAGATATTCGAGCGCACATCAGACCCCAAACCAAGCTGTTGGCCCTCTCGTTTGTCCAATTTACAAACGGATTTCGAGCGGATTTGGAAAAAATCGGAACCTGGTGTAAAAAGCAGGGGATTTGGTTTGCCGTGGACGGCATTCAAGGAGTGGGGGCTTTGCCAATTGATGTTCGGCACATGTCAATTGATTTTTTGGCCGTAGGAGGGCACAAATGGCTCATGGCGCCGGTTGGAACCGGCTTTTTGTACATCAGACCAGAATGGCTGCATCTTCTGGACCCTCCGTTTACCGGATGGTTGAGTGTTAAAAATCCCTGGGATTTGCTTGAGTACCAATTGGATTTTTTGGACACGGCACAACGATTCGAAATTGCCTCACAAAATTTCCTGGGATTTCGTGGATTGCTGGCGTCACTTAATTTTTTACTTTCAATTGGTTCCGAAATCATTGAGGAGCGCATTTTGTCTCTAACCGATTATTTGGTAAAGGGCCTTGAACGCATCGGAGCCACTGTTTTTTCACCCCGTGAAAACGGTGAGAAATCGGGAATTGTAACCTTTTCCCTGTTACCCGACAATTTGCAGCTCCATCGGGAATTGCGGAAACGGCACATTTTTCTTTCCTACCGGTTGAAAAACTTGAGGGCTTCTCCCCATTTTTACAACAATTTCAAAGATTTGGACACTCTTTTGTCGACTTTAGAGGAGCTTGTGTGAAGACTTCGGGGCGCTTTTTTAAAAAAATAGAAGGGGAAGACATTCGGTGTTTGCTTTTGTCGCGTCTCCGTTTTATGGGGGATGTGATTTTGACCACGCCCCTCATCCGTGCGCTCAAAAAGGGATTGCCGCACGCACGTTTGATTTATGTTACCGAACCGCCTTTCGGGCAACTTTTGCAAAATAATCCGCACGTGGACGAGATTCTCTTGTTTGACCGAAAATATGTCGATTCACTGCCCGTGTGGAAAGGTTTTCGGGAACAAATGAAGTTCCTATCGCAACTGAGGAAAAGGCACTGTAAAGTAGCTGTAGATTTGCTGGGGCTCCCGCGAACGGCTTTTCAGCTCTATTGGTCGCGAGCACCGATTCGGATTGGCGGGGATTTTCGGTATCGAAAGCATCTGTACACCCATCTTTTTCCAGTCGATCGAAGCTATTGGAAAACAGCCATCGATTTTTATTTGAACATTCTGAAATTCTTCGATTTGCCGGATGCCGGGCAAGAGACGGAGGTTTTCGTAACCGAAAAGGAAAAAAGCTGGGCGCGAAGCTATTTGCAAAAACAGGGATTTGATCTTACCCGACCAATTGTGGGGTTGCATCCGGGAGGCACCTGGCCCGCCAAGCTCTGGCCGTGGAACTCTTTTGCTGAATTGGCCATTCGTCTTGCGACGGAACTGGGTGTTCAGGTGTTTTTAACCGGTGGTCCCAATGACCAGGAAATTCTGGACAGGGTAGCCAAAAGGGCGGGGAAACACGCATTTCGGGGCAAGGTTTTTCATTTGCGCCATTTAGCGGCCATTCTGAGCCTTTTTTCCATTTTCGTTTCCAATGACTGCGGCCCGATGCATTTGGCGCCCGCGGTGGGAACTCCAACAATCGGTATTTTCGGACCCGGCGAGCCGGACATTTGGTTTCCCTATTCCAAAGATAAAGGGCATCAATTTTTGTACAAACAGGTGTCTTGCTCTCCCTGTCACCATGATTTTTGTCCGATAGATCATATTTGTATGACATCCATTCAAGTAGAAGAAGTCTTTGAAAAAATCAAACAATCTTTGGCGGATTTTGCTGTTAATTAAAAAATTTAAAGCAGGATGTAAAACCTTTGTGGAGGTGCACAAATGAAGAAAATAATGCTTGTTTTCTTTCTAATGCTGTTAGGGGGCATTCCTTTACTAGCACAGAAAATGCCTTACGATCCGGCACATTCTTTGGGAATTGCTTACAGAAGCGCCGAAAATCCTTATTATTGGAAAAATCGCCCCCCGATACCCGGGTACTGGCAACAGGATGTGAATTACAAAATCGATGCACGCCTGCTTGTACCCAAGCGCACCATTTTGGGAAGGGAACGATTAATCTACTACAATAATTCTCCGGATACCTTGAGATTCGTATTCTTTCATTTGTACCAAAATGCGTACAAAAAGGGAAGTTACTTAGACAAGTTGCGTCGGAGCCACGGAGATTACGGCATTGCCCGCTTGAAAAAATCTCAAGAGGGCGGTATTCAAATTGAGCGGTTGGAAGACAGAAGCCAAAAACCGCTGCATTTTTCCGTAGACAATACGATTATGCGGGTAAACTTGAATGAACCGCTCGCTCCCGGGGATTCAACGATTTTTAATATTCAATTTGCGACCAAGTTTTCCACCCTGCGGCACCGCATGAAATACAACCCAAGCCACGGTTTCGATCAATTTACGGCTACCCAATGGTACCCCAAAATCTGCGTGTATGATCGCCGGTTTGGTTGGACAACCGATCAGCATTTGGGCCATGAATTTTACGGGGATTTCGGTACCTTCGATGTTCAAATCACCCTACCGCAGGAATTTATTGTGGGAGCAACGGGCTATCTTTTGAATCGAAAAGAAGTTTTGCCGCCTGACTTAATGAAGAAGCTGAGAATCGAAAATTTCAAAAATAAGCCGTTTGGCCAAAAACCTTCGGTAATTATTCCCCATGTTGAAGGAAAAACAAAAACCTGGCATTACCACGCTGTCAATGTGCACGATTTTGCCTGGACAGCAGACCCATCTTACCGCATTGGGGAAGTCACGCTGAAGAACGGGGTGAAGGTTTACGCGCTGGCACGGGAGTGGAAAGCGTCCAAGTGGCAGGATGCCGCTCGTTTTGCGGCTGACGTCATTCGCATTTATTCTCGAGACATCGGGCCGTTCGGTTACCACAAAATGATCGTTGCAGACGCAGATGACGGCATGGAATATCCCATGATTACCATGGACGGCGGGGTCAGTCCCTCGTATTACGGCCTTTTTGCACACGAAGAGGGGCACAATTGGTTCTACGGAATGATTGGAAACAATGAAACCTACCGCGCTCTTTTGGATGAAGGATTTACCCAATTTTTGACTTCCTGGAGTATGGAGCGGCTGCTTGGGCGCGCGCAGGATCATAAAGTTAAGAAATTCCCCTACAAGGGAACCAGCTGGGACCGGTACCGAAATTTTCGAGCCTATTTGCAAACCGCACGAAGGGGCTACGATGCGCCGATTACGACGCATTCGGATTGGTTCGAAAATTCGGTGGGCTACAATTCCTATCGCCTGGTGTACTTCAAAACCTTTACCATGTTGTACAATTTACAGTACGTTTTGGGAGATGATTTGTTCTTAAAAGCGCTTCAAACCTATTTTGCACGTTGGAAATTTTGCCACCCCTACGTCCAGGATTTTCGGGATGTGGTCATTCAGGTAGCTCACAGGGATTTGAATTGGTTTTTTGACGAGTGGTTGGATAATGCCTGGTCGCTGGATTACGCCATTCAGAGAATTCGGAATGTGAAAAAAGGCGAGGGGTACGAAGCACAAATCACTCTCAGGCGAAAGGGGCAGATGATCATGCCCATTGACTTGCAGGTCACCCTTGCCGACGGTTCTCGAAAATTGTGCCACATTCCTGTGGATGCGTGGTCGAAAGCGTGTCAAAATGGTACCGTCTTACCCAAATGGTACGGAATGGGAACATTGAATCCGACCTACGTAGCCAGAATTTCGACCAGGCAAAAAGTCATATCGGCGCAAATCGACCCCAGTGGACGTTTGGGCGATTGGTACCGGTTAGACAATCGGAGTGGTTTTCTGCCCAAACTGAAGCTGTCCAAGCCATTTACGGAGGTAGAACCACCCTTGGACGCCTATCTCATCCGCCCGAAACCGGTTATCTGGTTTAATAATGTGGACGGGTTACGGCTGGGAGCGGGATTTCACGGTTCTTATCTGGAAAGTTACAGCGTTTTGGGGGACCACACATTGGATTTTTCCACCTGGGTTTCTCTGAAGTTTCCGAAAATTCCAATTGGTTACCAATTCTCCTTAAAGGAACCGTTAAGAAAAATCGGGAAATCCGCTTATTTTCAATTGGAATCTTCGGTCAATTCCGGGTTGACTTACCACGCAGTTAGTTTTTCTCAGGCATGGAATCGGTACACCGGACTTTTTAGAAGCAGCCGACTTTTTCTCAAATTGGATGTTTTTAATTTTTACAATCGGAGATATTTGTGGAATCCATATTTTTGGCAGGGTCGAAAAACGGGGCGCTTTCGGATCGAATTCGAACGGGTGCGAAAATTCCTGCACGCCCAAAACCGCTGGTCGGTGTCTTTCACCTCGACCTACGTAGACAGCTATTTTGAACCGATTGCCCAGAATCAGGTCAATGCGCCGGCGCAGGGGCTCGTTCGGAAAGTTCCAGGACACGAATTTGGTAAAATCATTCTTACATTGAATCCTTTCTTCGAGTTCGGGCATGGGCTGGGTCTCCATTTACGTGGAATTTTAGGGTACGGATTTGGGGGTATTCTTCCGACTCAATCCCAATTCTATTTGTCCGCCGCCAGTCCTGTTGACTGGATTCGGAATCCGTTTTTCAGCGGACGCGGAACGCTGCCGCCTACGTGGGAAAAAGAGGGGCAGGTGCGCCCGGTGGGAGGGGGAAACCTTCGGGGTTACCAATCCCTACTTGTCAAGGGAGAGACCGTCCTTTTTCCCGAGGTTTCGCCTCTAACGGGAAATCGTCTCCTCGCCGCCAACGCCGAGTTGCGTTTTCCTTGCCTATTGAAAAAGGTTTTCCCGCGTTTTCTGCAATGGCGACGCTTTCCGCTGCAGGTGGATCGCTACGTCTTTGCCGATGCGGGTTTAGCCGGTTTGGCCGCTAAAATAACGGATTGGGATTTCAATCACTCTATTTTGGAAGACGCCGGATTGGGAATAGGTATTCACGTGAACAAGTGGGCTTTGCACGTAGATTTTCCCGTCTGGTTGAGTCACCCCCAAGGGGGTGAAAATGCTTTTCAATTTCGCTGGGTAATGAGTGCCAGTACAGGTCTGTGAAAAAACGCCCTCGTGGATTCGCCGAAAAAGTGGAGGCAGGATTTACCAGGCTCTGTTGCCAAAGAATCTTTCAGGGAATTTAAACCTGGCGGTGCCGGTGGATTTCAAAGATTTGGGGAGAAGGGCAAATAGAAGCGGGGGCACATTGTGCTGAGCCGACGAGCACTTTTGGTGAATCCGTGGATCACGGATTTTGCCGCGTACGATTTTTGGATGAAACCCATGGGACTTCTTTCGGTGGGAGCTGTTTTACGCGAACTTGGGTTTCAGCTCGATCTGGTGGATTGTCTGGATCGGTTCGATCCGGAGTTAGGCAATTGGCCGGGGGTGGTTCTTCCCAAAGCAAAACGATACGGAACAGGGAAGTACGTCCGACAAAAAATCAAAAAGCCAGCCATTTTTGCTGAAATTCCGCGTTACTTCTCGCGGTACGGCATTCCGGTTGAATTGTTCGAAGCCAGGCTAAATCGCCTGCCACGTCCGGACGTCATTTTGGTAACGTCTTACATGACCTATTGGTATCCCGGTGTGCAGGAAGCCGTTCGCCTTTTGCGACGTCATTTTCCCGGGGTCCCAATTCTTTTGGGGGGCATTTACGCGACATTGGTACCGGAGCACGCGCGTCGCGTGGTGCAACCGGACGAAATAATTGTGGGGGAGGGCGAACCCCAAATTCGCCGCGTATTGGCAAAGTACTTTTCGGGTTTACCCGAAATCCACTTCCCATTGGACAATTTGGACTCCTGGCCGCTTCCGGTGTACGATTTGTACCCGAAATTGCGTTCGCTTCCCATTCTAACTTCCAGAGGCTGTCCCTTTCGGTGTACGTTTTGTGCTTCGCATTTGGTAGCGGGCAAATTCCGTAAACGATCTCCGCAATCCGTGGTAGACGAAATAATCGGGAATTACCGTCGCTACCGTGTGCGGGATTTTGCTTTTTACGATGACGCCCTGTTGCTGGACAAAAATCGGCACATTGTGCCTATTTTGGAAAGTCTGATTGAGCACCGCCTCC
Organism: uncultured Deferribacteres bacterium; assembly: GCA_964579725.1. Classification (GTDB taxonomy): domain Bacteria; phylum Zhuqueibacterota; class JdFR-76; order JdFR-76; family BMS3Abin05; genus CAZOHG01. The sequence continues at coordinate 2,004 of CAZOHG010000038.1, read as the reverse complement.
CGGTGCGATTTCACACACCCAACGGCCTTCACGCCAGAGAAATCGATCGAGAGCTGGCACGCCTCCTGGTACAAGCCGGCTTTAAGACGCTGCGCCTGAGTTTTGAAACGGCCAATCCGGAGCGTTTGCGTGATATGAGCAATAAGGTTACATTGGACGATTTGGCCCGGGCGGCAGAGGCGCTGGAAAACGCCGGTTTCCCCCGCAAGCAGGTGGAGGTCTACGTTCTTGTCGGGCTTCCAGAACAAACAGCGGAAGAAATGATGCACAGCGTTCTATTGGTGCACCAATTAGGTGTTAAAATTCGATTAGCACAATTTTCACCCATCCCGGGAATGGTGGAATGGAAGCGGGCAGAAAAAATCGGCCTCATTGATGAAAAAACCGATTTGCTATGGACAAATAACACGGTATTCGGGTATCGCGTGGGAGAAAATCATCGAAAGCATCTTGAGGCAATGGCGAGATTGGTAAAAGTCTTGAATCATGCTGTGGAGCTTGAAACCAACTTGTTGGACGAAAAGGAAGTAGGAAGGCTTTTCAAGAAAGGGGTGAAAGCTTTGTAAGATTACGGCGAATAAGGAGGAGAGAGAATGATCGCACTTTACGGAAAAACGGCCCTTGTTACTGGGGGGTCGAGGGGAATCGGACGCGCCGTGGCTCTTTTGCTGGCGGAAGCAGGGGCGGATGTGGCAATTACCTTTGAAAAACAAAGTGTTCGGGCAGAGGCTGTGGTTAAGAATATTCAAGCCATGGGACCCAAGGCCTTTGCCTACCGCTGCGACGTGTCCTGCGAGGAAGAGGTGAGGCGCACGGTCATGCAATCCATCTTGGATTTGGGTAAAATCGATTTTTTAGTCAATAATGCTGGGATTTGGGACAAAGCTGCCATTGACGCGATGACATCGGAACAATGGCACAAAATGTTGTCGGTAAATTTGGACGGGGCCTTTTATTTTACACGGGAAATCGTATCTCACATGAAAAAAAGAGGGCAAGGCCGGATTGTCCATATTTCATCTACAGCAGGGCAGCGAGGGGAACCTTGGCATTCCCATTACGCTGCTGCAAAAGGCGCTCTTATTTCGTTTACAAAGTCACTTGCCGTTGAATTGGCAAAGACCGGTATTCTTGTGAATTGTGTAGCGCCCGGCTGGGTGGAAACGGAAATGTCAGAAAAGGCTCTCAAGAATCAAAAAAATGAAATTTTGGGAGCGATTCCGCTGGGGAGGCCCGGGAATCCTGAAGAAATTGCGGGGGCAGTGCTTTTTTTGGTTTCGGAGTATGCAAGTTATGTGACGGGGGAAATCTTGAATGTCAATGGTGGAAGTGTCTTGTGCGGGTGAATTGTGCCTAAGGCCTAATTCGGCGTCGCTTTTTTGACAAGGCAGGTGAAGATTTTCTCAACCTTTGTGATTGAAAAAGGCAATTGCGGATTTTAGATTTTGTAGATTTTGAAAATCTGTCCCGTGGAAACGGAATAATCTCGATCCGACCAGCTCACGGGTCAGGAAGAAATTTAGTCGCTAACAACGCTCACCCACCCATAAATGAGCGGTCTGAGTGGCGAAAATTCCATCCAAAGAAACCAGAAACGACCCCACCAGCAGAACAAAGCTTTCCTTTAGAGAAATGGATTCCGTCTCTCTGAAATCTTTCTTTTTGATTCAATGAATTTTGGTGCTATTCTATCTTTCCAATTCCTATTGCAAACCTTTCGGTTTGAAAAAAAGCTGAAGAATAACATCCAATAAATTGTAGAATATTCTACAGAAATGGGCCGTGCAAAAACGATGTAAAATTCCATAACTTATTAATAATAAAACAACAAGATTTGTTTTGAAAACGGGGCACGGTAGTTGAAGTGAAAAGAATAAGTAGAGTAATAAAAATGAAGATTAGGTCAACCGTATTCTGAACAATAGAATTGGATTACTCGAAAAGAGAGGAGGAAATTTAAAATGACTTTAATACCCGAATGGATGTCAAATGTACATCCGCTAA
>CAZOHG010000037.1:23554-35060 GCA_964579725.1 uncultured Deferribacteres bacterium | reverse complement strand
ATTAATGCACAATCGACAGCCCGGATGCAACACGCGATTGGCTTCCACCCAAACCAGATTCAAATGGTTCACATATTCTTCGTACGTCTGGTTAAAACCGATTTGCCGCTCGTCTCCGTAATCTTTCAACTGCCAGTACGGCGGAGAGGTCACAATCAGGTGAATCGATTCGTCAGGGATTTCTTTCATCTCCCGGGAATCGCCTAAAATGATTTTGTGGACGGTTTCCATTAAGGCACTCCTCCGGCCGCTCGATCGGTCGCCGCTACCACCGCTTCCCCCCAAACTTTTCCGTCCATGACGTCAACAATTCGAACAGGCACAATTTGGTTGGTAGGAGCCGAATTGGTCAGGTAAACACGCAGGTAATTTTCAGCCACGCCTTGCAAAACGCTGGTCGTTTGACGTTTTTCCACGAGAACCTGCAACACTTTCCCCACAAAAGAACGTTCAAACGCTTCCTGTTTCGTTTTACCCAATTCAATTAATCGACGCGTGCGGCTTTTTTTCTCCGCCCAAGGAACCTTGCCTTCCAGTCGAACGGCGGGTGTCCCGGTTCGTTCTGAGTACGGAAAAACGTGAAAAAAAGTTACCGGAGCCCGATCCAAAAGTTGTGCGGTTTTCTCAAACTTCTCGGGGGTTTCTCCCGGAAAACCAACAATCACGTCGACACCAATACCGGCAGCCGGAATTTTCGCCCGAATTTTCTCCGTCACCTCCAAAAAGCGGTCGGCGCGGTAGGCACGTTTCATAAGACGCAAGATTTTGTCGTCGCCGCTTTGCAGCGCCACATGGAAATGCGGCGCAATTCGCGGCGTGGACGCCACCAAATCGATCAGATCGTCCGAAATCTCGTGCGGGTCCAGCGAACTCAGACGAATTCGCGGCAGGTCGTTCATTTTCAACAAACGCCACAGCAATTTGACCAAATTTTCCGAAGCGTCCAAATCTTTGCCGTACATGCCAATATGGACACCGGTCAGAACCAATTCCTTGTAGCCTTGCCGGACAAGAGATTGGGCACGCGCCACAATTTTCTGCGGGTGATCGCTGCGCGAGGGGCCCCGCGACAGGGGAATGGAACAATAGGTACAGCGGTAATCACAGCCGTCCTGAATTTTGAGAAACGCCCGGGTGTGGCTGTCGAGGTAAGCCGAACCGGGAAGCGCAAATACTTCCGATTTCCGAAAAGTCGTCACGTGAACAAAGGGCCTGGCAAAGTCCTTGCTATCTTTCAAAAAGCGCAGGGCGTCGTATTTATTCTGGGTTCCCAAAACCAAAGAAACACCGGGAAGCTCTGCGACTGCCTCTGGCCGCAATTGGGCGTAGCAACCCGCCACAACGATTTGGGCAGTCGGCACGCTTTGTCTGGCTTGCCGAACCGCGTGACGGCACTTCTGCTCCGCTCGCTCCGTTACGCTGCACGTGTTAATAAACACAACGTCCGCCTCCTGGCCAAAAGGCACCACGGTAAACCCGTGTGCCGCAAAATCGGCGGCAATGGCGGCTGTTTCAGCCTGATTTAATTTACAACCCAATGTGTAGAACGAAACGCTCTTCATTTTGCTAAATCGATTTTGTTGGAAAACCACACGCGAATCCGCCGAATTTCCGTCTCAAGCCAACAAAAAACCACCCTTTGAAAAAGAGGTGACAGATTCCGAGTGCTATTCAAAATGTGGGAATCCAAAATGAAAAAATCAAGTTAAAAAAGAAAAAGAGTTGAGGAAAACCCCAACTCTTTTCTATTTTTGAGAGTCGCATTCGAATTAAGCTTTGGCCTCTTCGTCGGCGTCCGTCTCTTTCGTTTCGTCGGCAGGCGGTTCCGATTTTTCAGCATCCGTTTCCGGAGCAGCAGGGACTTCCGCTTTTTCCTCGGAAGATGCTTGCTTTTCCGTTTCCTCGGATTTCGTTTCTTCCGCGCTTTCCGTTGCCTTCTTCTCGTCAGACGCTTCGGTTTTCTCGGGCGAAGTTTCCTTCGAAGTCTGCTCTTCTTTTGGAGCTTCTTCGCCAGCCTTTTCCGACGCCGATTCTTCCTTCTCTGCTTTTTTCCTCTTCTGGCTCTTCCGCGCGGACCCTCGGCGAACCCTCGGTAATTTTTCGCCCGGTTCGGCTGTTCCGCCCTGTTCGGGCGAAAGCTCTTCGGCACTCCGCTCGGAAAGAACAATTCGTTTGTTGGTTTTGTCGAACTCGATTACGGTCAACTCCACTTCCTGACCGGTTTTGTACACGTCCGAAATATGCTTAATCTCCGGCTTGTCCATCTCCACCAAATGGGAAATCGGGACAAAACCCTCCACATCTTCCGGAATTTCGACCACCAACCCCTTGTCAATCGGGCGAATAATTTTCCCGACCACTTTTGTGCCCGGCTTGTATTTTTCCTCGAGAGCATCCCACGGGTTTTCGAAAACCTGTTTGTACCCGAGCGAAATACGGCGGTTGTTTCGATCCACACCCAAAACAACGACTTCGATTTCGTCGCCCTTTTTCAGGACTTCGCTCGGATGCCGCACCTTTTTCGTCCAGGAGAGATCCGAAATGTGAACCAACCCGTCGATGCCTTCTTCCAACTCCACGAAGGCGCCGAAGTTTGTCAAATTCCGAACAATCCCTTTGTGGTGACTGCCCACCTGGTATTTTTCCTCGATTTCATCCCAGGGATTGGGTTCCAACTGCTTAAGCCCGAGGGAGATTTTTCGCTCTTCCGGCTCCACCTTAAGTACAATCGCTTCAATGATGTCGCCCAGCGAAACCACCTGACTCGGGTGGCGAATGTGTTGCGTCCAGGACATTTCGGAAATGTGAACCAGCCCTTCAACGCCCTTTTCCAGCTCCACAAAAGCCCCGTAATCGGCAATATTGACCACTTTGCCCGTAACTTTTGAACCGACGGGGTAACGTTCTTCTACTTTTTCCCACGGATGAGGCTGCAATTGCTTCAGCCCGAGAGAAATCCGTGTTTTATCTTCATCGAAGTCCAAAACCATGACTTCCAGTTCCTGATCGAGTTTGACCACCTCCGAGGGGTGGCTGACCCTGCCCCAACACAAATCGTTAATGTGAAGCAGACCGTCGACACCGCCGAGGTCAATAAAAACCCCGAAATTGGTAATATTTTTGACAGTTCCTTTGAGAACCTGTCCCTTTTCCAATTCATTCAGGATTTTTTCACGCTGGTCTTTGAGGTCTTCTTCAATCAAGACCCGGCGAGACACAACGATGTTTTTCCGAAGCTGGTTGACGTTCACAATTTTAAATTCAAACGTCTTTCCCACCAACGCGTCGAAATCTCGAATGGGGCGCACGTCGATCTGAGAACCGGGTAAAAAGGCGTCCACGCCCATTAAATCGACCACCATGCCGCCTTTAATCCGCCGCACAATACGGCCCTCAATGGTGCGGTCTTCTTCAAAATACTGCACCACTCGTTCCCACGCTTTCAGGAAATCCGCCTTTTTGCGGGAAAGTACCAATTGGCCGTCGCGGTCTTCCACGGTGTCCAGGTAAACTTCGATTTCATCTCCGATTTTCAGCTCTTCCGGATTGGCAAACTCCTCCAACGGTACCACGCCTTCGGATTTAAACCCAATGTCCACGGAAACTTCTTTTTGATTGATTGCGAGAATCCGCCCGCGCACGATTTCGCCTTCCTGAAACTTGTTCAAGGTTTGTTCGTAAATCTGCCGGTACCAATCCTCTTCTTCTTCCGAATATTCCCGTTTCTCTTCCAGCTCCTCCAATTTGAAGGTTTGGGCCGTTTGGGGTTCGTCGGAAGCCTTTTCTTCGACCGTTTCCACCGCTTTTTCTTCCACAGTTTCCGCAGCAGGAGCTGCCGTTTCTTCCGTTGATTCGGCGGGTGCCGTTTCTTCTACGGCTTGTTTTTCCTCCTGAGCCTCCGCCGAAACGTTAACTTGCTCATCACCTCCTTCCGCGGGATTCGATGTGGTTTCGTTCACTTCATCGTTCTGAAGTGAGGGTTCTTGTTCTTTGTCTTGCATTTAGTTTGTCCTCCTTCTTATTTTGTGTCCCTTAGTGGGACCGAATTGTCGCCAAAGTCTCGTCGCGAAGCCGGGCAATTTCTTTCATCACCCGTTGGCTAATCGCCATGTAAATTTCTTTTTTGGAACCCGTCAGTTCGCGAAATTCGGCAATCGAAATACGCGGGCCGAAGTGGACCACCACGCCCGGCCACTTTAAAAAGCTGCGTCTCAACCGAAACGTTCCGTGCACGTGAACGGGTACAATGTCCACGTTATTTTGAAGCGCCAACATACCGATTCCGGCTTTGCCTTCCTGCAGCTCCCCCGTTTTGCTTCGTGTGCCCTCAGGGAAAATCACCATGGGAAATCCCCGTTTGAGGGCACGTCCGGCATTTCGAATCGCCTGCAAATCGAAACTGCCGCGCTTTACAGGAAAGGCATTGTAAAATTTAGCCAAATCTTTCAGAAGAAACCACGTAAAAATTTCTTCTTTGGCAAAATACGCCATTTCCACAGGCGTTACGGAACCTACAATGAGGGGGTCAACCGAAGACTGGTGATTCGACGCCAAAAGAACCGGAGCCGGGTGAACCACCTGCCGATTCCCCAATACTTTAAGTCCATAAAAAACCGAAAATACCGTCTTTATGGAGATTTGAGCTATAAAATAAAAAAATCTCATCGAAAATGCAACTATTTTCCTGTATAATAAGAAGGTTCGGAGCCTGACCTGTGAGGACCCGAATCCGTAACTTAAAAAAATGGTGGAAGCAAATCACTCCCACCATTCTCGAAAAACGCTTTAAGGTACGAAAACCGAAACTGAAAATCAAGAACAAATTGTTTAAACTGAAGGGCTTTTTCGCGCCAGCTCACCCTCGGAAGGACGTTTCACGGAATTCTTTGCAGATTCTGGCAAAACGGCTTTATTTCTTCTTTTCAACCCACTCGAGGATTTTTTCCACTTGCTCCCGAATGGTCAAGCTGCTGGTGTCCAATTCAAAGGCGTCGTCGGCTTTCCGCAGCGGGCTCACGGCACGGGTGGAATCCAATTTGTCCCGTCGCAAAATGTCGGCCAACACCTCTGCCTTCGATAGCCGGATGCCCTGCGCTTTGAGGTCTTTTAGCCGCCGCTCGGCACGTGCCTCCGGGGAGGCCACGAGAAACACTTTGACGTCGGCATTTGGAAACACCACCGTACCGATGTCCCGGCCCTCCGCCACAATTCCCCCCTGTCGGCCCATTTCCCGCTGTAAGTCCACCATGCGCTCGCGCACCCCCTTCACCTGACTCACCACGCTAATGGCTCGATCGATTTGAGGCGTGCGGATTTTATCCGTAACGTCTTCCCCGTCCAAAAAGACCGAAACGCCTTGGGGGGACGGTTCCAACCGAATTTCGGTTTCCCGAGCCAATCGGGCAAGAGCTTCTTCGTCGTGAATGTCCAGCCCCTTTCGAAGAACTTTTAACGTAAACGCCCGGTACATGGCGCCTGTGTCCAAATACACGTACCCCAGCCGCTGCGCCAGCAATCGGGCCGTGGTGCTTTTCCCGGAACCGGCCGGCCCGTCAATCGCAATCACCAATTTTTTCAACAATTCTCCAACTTTTTCGCTCAAAAAATTACGCGACTCTTTCTTGGTAAATATTCCGTTTCTTCCCAAATCTTTTCGCCGTTTGGCGGGAACCAACCGCCGCCGCACCATTTAATCTTTCATGCGGAGCCCCTTTTCCTCGTTGGTAAAAATCCAGCCGACGATTTTACCCACATTAATCTCTTCGTCTTCCAACCAATAGGCGCGATCCCGATCGTAGTGGGAACTGGTATCTTCGGGAGGAACAGTTTCAATTTCAGCAAAAATACGGTTCATTCGTTCCTTCCAGGTCCGAATGTTCTGCGGCCGCAAATCGACCCAACCATCGTGAGCCCAGATGTCAATTTTGCCCGGCTGAATCTCCAGCACATCTTCACCGCGGTAGGGCGGAATTTTGACCGTCGGCCCGCGCAAAAGCCTTTTCCCGTCGGGTAGCAAAATCGGAATTCCGATCGAAATAATCTGGGAGCGCAATTCCGCGTCTTCGGAAATCAATTTAAACAGCCGTTCCGAAAGAGCCTTCTCGTCGGCGTCACGCAACGCCTGCATGGTGCGCACGGTTTTTTTGAACAAATAGGTTTCGTACAACAATTTGGAAAGACGGGGCGGCCCCAACAATTCAAATGCGATACTTTCCACGCCGTGTTCTTTTTCAAGCGACTCCATTTTTTGAAGAGCCGTGTGCCGAAGGTAGCCCGCCCGGTAAGTGGGGCCCATTGTGGCATTGTCCAGAGCATTAATAATATCGTGTCCGGTGTTTCCGCCCTTCAATTCGTACACCACATTTCGGGCGATTTCTTCCGGCGTCACATATTCCATCTGGCCGGTAGTCGTAATGGTCATGAATTCCGCCTTCGAAAAAATACCGTTCTCGCCGGTGTCAATGAAAACCGATTTCAGGACGCCTTTTTCCGTTTTTTTCCAATTTAACTTTTCGTGGAGATTGAATTTCCCTTGCAGCAGCACGGCATTTTCGGGCTTGCAGTCGAACAATTCCACCGGACGGTTTCCCTTTTTAATCGGGCCGTAACCGATCCGTTTCCAGGCAATTGCGGCCGTCGGTTTAATCTCTTTGGTAATCGGGGCGTCCGGTGTGCGCGCCATGAGAAACAGCAACAGGGAATGTGCCCCTGCCACCGAGGTTTTGCTCAGCAACACCCGTGAGGGCTTTTCCTCACTATGTGTGTAAGGAATATTAAGCCCCATGCCCCCCGTACCGCTGGTGCCGATTTTCAAATAGACCCGTGTTTTGACCTGTTTCATCGCCTCGTACAAAATCTGTACGTGACGAATCAGTTGGGGGATGTACAGGGTGCTGAGAAGCTTCTCCACTTCGTCCACGAGGGTCCCGGCGTCTTTTCCGCCCGCTTTGTAATTTCTCAGTTCTTTCCGCACCCGGTAGTACCCCAAAAAAACGTCCTGGTAGGCCAGAGCCGTAGCAGAATTAATGGCGTCAATGACAATTTGCGGTTTGAATTTTTGAATCGTCTGGAACAGAAATGATTTTTCTAAAATGTCCGGCGTCAGGTCGCCCAACACATCTTGAATCAGTTGTTCCCTGTACCGGGGATTCTCAATAATCTCCGAACGTGGAATGTTTTGCAGGCTGTCTCGGAGAAAAATATTTCCCCACCAGGGAATTAATCTGACCGAGGTACTTTTTTCGTACTTTTTCAATTTTTCAACGGCTTCCTCAGCTTCCGCCCGATTGAGTGACGCAACGACAATCTCTTCCGGTTCCTCGGGAATTAAACGCCGGGAAATGGCTGAGCCAACCAGACCCCAACCACCCAAAAGCAAAATACGCCTTCCTTTTATTTCCATGGCAACCCCACTGACTTTTTGAGATGCAAAGCTTCTTCTTCCGTCAGATACCGCCATTGGCCAACTGGCAAATCCCCCAATTCCAAATCGCTTAAACGAATGCGTCTCAGTCCCACCACCTCATTCCCAACCGCTTTGAGCATTCGTTTCACCTGCCGTTTCAATCCCTGGTGAATAGTCATGCGAAGGCGGTGCGGCGAGAGAACCGTCACGTCCGCCCGAACCACAGGCCCCCCTTCCAGTGAAACCCCTTCTTGCAAACGGCGTACAGCCTCCTGGGAAATCGGTGCCCGCACGCGCACCTCGTAAACCTTGTCGATTTCGAATTTTGGATGCGTCAACCTGTACGCCAATTCACCGGAATTGGTTAGCAAAAGGAGCCCCTCGGTGTCAAAATCGAGGCGTCCAACGGGGTAAATTCGGAACGGAACCGTGACGTAGTCCAAAACCGTGCGGCGATGAAACGGATCGCTCGTTGTCGTTAGACATCCCTTGGGTTTGTTAAACAGAATGATCTTTTCCGAGGCGTTTCGGGTTACGGCCCGACCATCCACTTGTACGTGGTCCTTTTCAGGATCGATTTTTACGCCCAGAGTCTGAACCACCTCCCCGTTTACACGCACCCGACCTGCTCGAATCCAGACGTCCGCCGTGCGGCGCGAACAAACACCGGCCTGCGCCAAAAATTTATTCAGCCGAATCATCGGATTCCCTTTCTTCCGGTACCGCCTTTTCGCTCGAAACTGGCCCCTCCCGTTTTTCCGGCTCTGCAAATTCAGGGGAATCCTCTTCCTCAAGTGCCTGCTTTTCTTTTAAAAGAGCCTCGATTTCAGATTCCCGCGGCAGGTCGGACAAATCGTTCAAGCCAAAATAGCGCAAGAATTCTTCAGTGGTACCGTACAGCAGAGGACGCCCCACGGCGTCAGCGCGCCCCTTAATCGTAATCAGATTTCGTTCCAGCAGCGTGCCAATGACGCCGTCCGAATTGACCCCGCGGATTTGCTCCACTTCCACCCGACTTACCGGCTGCTTGTAGGCAATGACGGCCAGCGCCTCCAGGGCCGCCTGTGAAAGACGATTGCGCGAGCGCGATTTAAAAAGCTGGCGAATCCAGTCGAAATAATCCGAGCGCGTCACCAATTGAAATCCGCCCGCCACTTGGATCAGGTCAAATGCATGGTCTTGGTAAGCCCTTTTCAGGGATTCGACAATTTCGAGAACTTTTTTTTCGGAGATATGAACAATCTGAGCGATTTTTTTGGCAGAAAGCGGGCTGTCCGAGGCAAAAATAAGCGCTTCCACTACCCGCTGCAATTCGACTTCATCCATTTCATTCGGCCTTAATTCTGAACATCCGGTCTAAAAATCCAGATTTCCCCAAACGGCTTCGGTTGCTTGACAATAATTTCCTGCTGTTTGATCATTTCCAAAATGGCCAGAAAGGTTGCAATCAGCCGTATTCGGGTGGTCAACGACTGCACCAGTTCGCCAAATGTACTTTTTTCGCGGGTCCGCAAAAAGGTACGCACATAGTCGATTTGTTCCTCAACCGAAACTTCTTCGACAAGAATGTGCTGAACAGGGCGCGTTTTAAGCCGGCGCAACGCCTGGTTGAAGGCAAACAGCAAGTCAAAAAGGGTGACATTTCCGGGAACCATTTCCTCCGCCGGCAGGTCAGGAAAATCAAAGGATTGGGGAAACTTAGGCTGCAAGGTGCGAAAATAGCTTTCCTTTTCGCCCAATGTAAAAGCGATTTCTTTGTATTTTCGGTACTCAAGGAGCCTGTTCACCAATTCCTGTCGCGGATCAACGGCGTCTTCCTCTTCTTCCGTTACGGGGCGCGGAATGAGCATTTGCGACTTAATCCGCATGAGTGTAGCTGCCATGACGATAAATTCCCCTGCAATGTCCAGATCGAGCTGCTGTAAAAGCTCAACGGTCTCCAAATACTGGCGCGTAATGAGAGCAATGGGGATGTCGTAAATGTCCACTTCGTTTTTGCGGATTAAAAAGAGAAGAAGATCCAGGGGACCCTCAAAATTTTGGAGTTTGATTTTGTACACGTGTTACCTTTAATTTGAATGCCGACGCCGTCGGCGTTGTTTTCCCCGTTGCGGTAAACAGACGGAAACAGTCAAAAAAACTTACACCTCCAACATCAAGCCGATTTTCATGGCTTCCCGCACTTTTTCCATGGTTTCGCGAGCCTCTTTTCGAGCCCGCTCGTTACCGTCCACAATAATGTCCCGAATTTTGGCGCGGTCTTTCTCGATTTCCGCCCGCTTTTCTCGAAAAGGAGCCAAATACGCCGCCAATTTGTTGGCGAGGTTTTTCTTGCAGGCGACGCAGCCCAGCGTACCTTTCCGACACTCGGTTTCGATTTCCGGAACCTCGTCCGCATTAAATTTCTGGTGGTAGGTGAATACCGTACAAATTTCGGGGTGTCCGGGGTCTCCCATTCGGATTTTCGCCGGATCGGTCACGGCTGTCCGCACTTTTTTCTGAATCGTTTCGGGATCGTCCGAGAGCAAGATCGTATTTCCTTTGGATTTACTCATTTTGGCACCGTCCAAACCGGGCAATCGCCGGAAAGCTGTCAGCATGGGCTGGGGCTCAGGGAAGACCATTCCGTACAGGGAATTAAAGCGGCGTGCAATCTCCCGGGTAAGCTCCACGTGAGGCACCTGGTCCTCACCCACTGGAACGTAATGGGCGCGGTAAATGAGAATGTCGGCTGCCTGCAGTACGGGGTAACCCAAATGCCCGTACGAGACACGTTCTTCCAGATGCAATTCGCGAATTTGTTCTTTTACGGTGGGGTTTCGCTGAAGTCGGGGAACCGTTACCAACATGGAAAACAGCAGAAAAAGCTCCGCGTGTTCTTTGACGTGCGATTGAACAAAAATAACGCTTTTCTCGGGGTCAATGCCCACGGCCAGCCAATCGATGATCATTTCGATGGTATCTTCCCAGATGCGCGACGTGTCTTCGACGGAAGTGGTCAAAACGTGCCAGTCCGCCACAAGATGAAAATTTTGAAATTTGCTCTGATTGGCCACCCAGTTTTCCAACGCGCCGGTGTAATTCCCCAAATGCAGTTTACCCGAAGGTCGCATTCCGCTTAAAATCCGCTTCAATTCTGCCATTTTTTCGTACGAACCTCTCTTTTTCTGCCCACTTTTTCACATTCTCGCTTCGCCGCTTTGCTTTCTTTTCACAAAGAAAAACACCGAAATTTCGGTGTTTTGCGTTGCCCCAATCAATCCGGCATGTATAAATACGGCTTCCAGCGTTGGTCTGCCACGCCGATAAAATATTGAATAAACATCAAACGATTCGGTTTTCTCGGTTTTTTCAGCAGTTTCATTCCGGCTTCTTCCGGTGTTCGATTTCCTTTAAAGGCATTGCATTTGTGACAACAAGCCACCAAATTTTCCCAACTATCAGTGCCGCCTCTATTTTTTGGGAGTACGTGGTCAATGGTCAAATCCGGTTCCCATTTGCCGCAATACTGGCATCGAAAGTTGTCCCGCTTCAGAATGTTTTTCTTCGTCAACAAAATGCGCTTCGGCGGGATTTTGACGTAGCGCACCAACCGTACAATGCTCGGTACAGCAAACCGGCGACTAATGGAGCGCACGTAAGCGTCGTAGGCTTCCACCAATTCGGCCTTGCCAAGATAAACCAGCACAATCGCCCGTCGAGCCGTACAAACGGTCATGGGCTGGTAATTGTGATTTAAAATAAGAACGTGTCGATTCAACATAGAAACCACCCGATTTTCAAAAGGTACAAAGGTGGTCTGGGCATTGCGTCAAGGCCCCTGTTTGTCCAAACCGCTACCGTTACTTTAACACAATTTAGCTGAATTTCCCCGACGAATCAAGCTTTTTCCGTTGAAAACGCACCCCAAACACCCCATTTTTCCTTCAAAATTTCTCTGCTTCTTCAATCAACATAATGGGAATGTCGTCTTTAATGGGATATTTCAGGCGACATTTGTGGCAAATCAGGTAATTATTTTCCGCGTCGTATTCCAAATCCCCTTTACATTTGGGGCAAGCCAAAATCTCCAGTAATTCCTTGTCTAACATGTTTACCTCT
>CAZOHG010000037.1:7983-23454 GCA_964579725.1 uncultured Deferribacteres bacterium | reverse complement strand
CTTTTGTACCCGGCTTTTGTTTTTCAGCGTTTGTTCTGAGGCGCTTTTTGATTGTCAAAATGAGCTGTGAGCACCTCTAAGAATTTTTTGGGAGCCCGAATGGGTTTGCGCTTGTCATTTAAAAAGGCAAGGGTCGTGTCCCCTTCGGCGATTTTCTCCCCCGTGGCCACGCGCGTAATTTCGTAGCGGAGCGAAATTCGTGCCCGTGGCAATTTTTCCACAATCGTTCGCAATTCCAGCAAATCGTCGTAATACGCGGGACGAATGTACTTGCAGTGCACCTCCGTAATGGGCATGAGGAGCCCTTCTTTTTCCATTTCCGCGTAGGTGTAGCCCAGTTCGCGCATAAGTTCCGCCCGCCCACATTCAAACCAGGCGAAATAGTTGGAGTGGTGGGCAATTCCCATCTGGTCGGTTTCTACGTAGCGCACGCGAAATTGCATTCGATTCTCAATCATTTTCACTCCGCCCAATGTCCGATTTTTCGATACCGCCGATACCGTTGTTCCAACAGGTCTTCCGTCGGAATGGCTGTTAATTCCTTCAACTGCGCTTCGATTTTTTCCTGCAGGATTTTAGCGGCTTCGTCGTAGTTGCGGTGTGCGCCGCCCACCGGTTCCGGAATAATTTCGTCCGCAATGCCCATGTCCAACAGGTCTTGAGCTGTCACTTTCATGGCTTCGGCGGCTTCCTTGGCTTTCGCTGCGTCGCGCCAGAGAATAGCCGCGCACCCTTCCGGCGAGATCACCGAATACCAGGTATTTTCCAACATTAAAATGCGGTCTCCTACCCCGATGCCCAGTGCACCACCGCTGGCCCCTTCACCAATCACCACCACCAAAATCGGAACCGGCAAATGAGACATTTCAAAAAGATTTCGGGCAATGGCTTCGCCCTGTCCTCTTTCCTCAGCGCCGATTCCCGGGTAAGCCCCGGGCGTGTCAATTAGAGCCAAAACCGGCCGCTTAAATTTGGCCGCCGTCTGCATGAGACGCAGGGCCTTGCGGTAGCCCTCGGGATTGGGCATGCCGAAATTCCGAAACAACTTCTCCTTCGTTGTGCGTCCCTTCTGGTGTCCGATGAGCATGACGGGCCACTCCCCAATGTGCCCTGCGCCCGCCACAATGGCCGGGTCGTCTCCAAAGCGGCGGTCTCCGTGCAGCTCTAAAAAATCAGGCATGAACCGTTCCACGTAGTCCAATGTGTAAGGCCGCTGGGGATGTCGTGCCAATTGAACCCGCTGCCAGCGCGTCAATTTGGAGTAAATTTCTTTGCGCAGACGTTCGGCTTTAGCTTCCAATCGCCGAATCTCGTCCCGGAGTTCTACGTTTTCCAGGTAGGCATATTCTTTCATTTCCTGGATTTTTTTCTCCAACTCCACAATGGGACGCTCAAAGTCAAAAATAAAACCGTTCATAAAATTTGCCTAAATGTCAAAAATCGATTTGGCCAAAATTTCAACGTCAAAAAAAGGAGAATAATTTTTGAGGTAAAACAGCTCGTATTTCTCCTTTTCAAGAGTACTTAAATTTCGACTTCTGTAAATTTGCGCCAATCCCGTTAAACCGGGTTTCAAATGAATTTTTTTCCCCCCGTTTGTTTGGGCCGGTGAAAGCTCGGCGCCCACAAAACTGAGCCGGCCCCACAAAACGTCCCAAAACAGGGGAATCTTTTGCCAGAATTTGAGGGAATAAAAATCACCCTCGAATGGCTGCAAAACGTGTACGGAAGTTCGGCCACTTTTTTCGGCCGCCACTTCCACCGTTTCTATTTTTTTGCCGCGGAGGAAGTGCCAATATAAAAAGGGCACTGATAGAAAAATAAGCGAAAGTATCGAAAAAAGCAAATCAAAACTGCGTTTGAGAATGCGGTTCGGCTCTCGACCCAATTTGTATTCAATGTCAACCAGCGGGATGTCCCCGATGTAATCCACGCTGGAGCGACCGATAATGGCTTCGGTGTCGGTGGCGGCTGTTTTAAAATTGACATCTAACCCCTGAGCACGTGAAATGAGCTCTAAAATAAGTTCGTAATTCAAACTGTCGGCCGAAAAAATCACCTCGCTAACGCCCTCCTTCCGAAGAATCCAGGGCAAGTTTTCGACGGTACCCAAAACCGGCACCTGGTAGTTTTCGGAGCCATTTTCATCGGGCAGAACCACGCCAACTACCTCGTAACCGGTGTCAAAACGCTCGCGAAGCCGTTGAATTAGTCGGTGCAAGCTCTCTCCTTTTCCTACCAAAACCGTTTTTTTCCGGACGAGGGAATCTTGAAGGGAGCGGAAAAGCGGCACCTTCCGCGAGCGAATGAGCAAATGCACCGTTAAGCGCCAACCCGGCAAAAAGAGCAAAGCCGCCAGGCCCATAAAAAGAACCACGGCCCGCGAAAAAGCAATCTGTTTGAAAAAGAATGTTAAGGCGCCGTTGCCAACCCAGCCGAGAAGAACCGCACCGGCCGAACGCGACACGGAAAATTTCTGCCGGTCGTACAGGTCGAAAAAGAAAAGGCTGCTCAGCCACACCAGCGAGTAAACGGCGGAAACCACCCCAAAATCTCGCCAGTGGCTAAGGGAGCCAAACCGCAAAAGCAGTCCCACCAACAGAGCCAATTGGAGAAAGACGAAATCAACAAAGGGCCAGGCCAGCTTTCTCAGAAGTCGGTAGGAAAAACTCATTGCCAGCCGAATGCCAATCCCTGAAATCAAAAACCATTGCGGCAGAAAAAGGTAGCGCCCTCTGAAATGTTTCTGCACAAACTGCAACATGGCTCGGTAAAAAAGCGCCAACGTATCCCGATCGCTCTTTTCCGAACTGGCCCCTTTGTAGTGAATAATTTTCGTTTCCGGAACGTAATAGATCTTCCAGCCGGCTTCTTTCACCCGGTAACACCAATCCAAATCCTCGCCGTACATAAAAAATCGCTCGTCCAAGGGCCCCACCTGCTCAAGCACTTCCCTGCGAACCATCATGAAAGAGCCGGAAATAGCGTCTACTTCCGTGGTTTGGTCGGGGTCCAGGTAGGTGAGATTGTACCGTCCAAAGAGGCGACTTTTGGGGAAAAGCGTTCCCAAACCGACCAATTTGGTAAAAGCAACCCAGGGCGTCGGGAAGCTCCTCCGGCAAGCCAATTGCAAGGTTCCGTCCGGGTTCAGAATTTTGCACCCGACCATGCCGGCATCCGGGTGGGTGTCAAAGAACAAAATTAATTTTTCAAAAGTGTCTTCTTGAACAATGGTGTCCGGATTCAGAAGAACCAGAAACTTTCCCGAGGCTTGAGCCAGTGCCTGATTGTTGGCGCGCGCGAATCCTACATTTTCCTCATTACGAATGAGCCGAATTTCCGGGAATTCCGTGGCCACCAGGTGAGGACTACCGTCCTCCGAATGGTTGTCCACAACAAAAATCTCCGTCGGAAAAGAACGGGTTGCTTTTTGAACGGAACGCAGCGTTTGTGCCAAAAAATCACGCACATTGTAGCTGACAATCACAACCGAAAGCAAAACGTCCATTCAAGGCTACTCGATTTTTCCGAACAAACTCTGAAATTTCAGTTTCCAGACCATCCAGGCGGCCTCTCGCACAATCTTTTTGGACATTTTCGAATGGCCGATGAAGCGGTCTACAAAAATAATGGGAATTTCCGTCAATCGGAATCCCAATTTCCACGCCTTAAAATCCATTTCAATTTGAAAAGCGTAGCCGTCGGAGCCGATTTTGTCCAGATTAATCGCTTCCAAAACCTCCCGCCGAAAACATTTGTACCCCGATGTGCTGTCTGAAATCGGCATCCCCGTAATAACGCGTGTGTACACGTTGGCAAAATAGCTCAACAACAGGCGCGAAAGCGGCCAATTAATGACATTGACCCCTTGAATGTAGCGCGAGCCGATGACCAGATCAAAATCCTGTATTTTTTGGAGAAAACTGGGAATTTCGTTGGGATCGTGGGAAAAATCAGCGTCCATTTCAAAAATATAGTCAAATTTTCGTTCAATCGCAAATCGGAAACCCGCCACGTAGGCGGAGCCGAGTCCCATTTTTCCTTCCCGCACCAAGAGGTGCAGATTGGGATGTTCCCCCTGAAGCTGCCGAACACGCTGCGCCGTTCCGTCCGGAGAATTGTCGTCCACCACCAACACCGAAATACCTCGAATGTGCAGCCCGAAAATCGATTCCAGAACAGGTTGAATATTTTGCACCTCATTGTAGGTGGGGATGACGACCAGCGTCTGTTTGTCACCCAACGCTTTGTTGACGTCGTCTATTTTCTTTGCGTTCGAACTGTAGAACGGGTAAGATGCCTCAAATTCCAAAAAAGACTCCTTTAGTCAGGTCAATTTCCCTTTTGGGCGCCAGTGAAATGCTATCGAACCGATTTTTGGCTTCCGAAACCGTTGTCACAAACCCTTTTTTCAGATGAAAACTTCGGAAAACATTTTTTTCAGCTGTTTGCGAAAGCCACAACGAGCAGCTTTTGTTTTACTCAGGAATTCATTTCTATTTGTTTTTTCAATTCTCGCAGGGCTTCTTTCACCGTAAAAAGGTGAACGCCCAAATCCCGTTGAACCTTGTCCACGCGAAGCGCTGCATTCAAGGGCCGCGGCGCCAGTTGTTTCAGGTCTGCGGTTTTGCCCTTTCGAATCAGCGCCGGATTCAGATCGAAAACCTCGGCAATTTTCAGGGCAAAGGCGTAGCGACTGAGAGCCTCCGAGCCCGTCACATGGTAAATTCCTTCAGCCTCTTTTTCAATGGCAACGGCCAAAACCTCGGCCAAATTGTCTGCCAGGGTGGGGTTGCTGATTTGGTCGGTCACAATAGTCACGGCTTTTCGCGCTTGTAAAGCCGAAATAAGCCACGTTACAAAATTGGGGCGAACGTGCTCCCCCAGGCCGAACAGCGTGGAGGTTCGGGCAATGAAACTCGGGACGCCGAAAGCCTCCAAAACCCACTCGGCTGTCAGTTTTGACCGGGCGTAAAATCCTCGCGGCGCTGGTTCGTCCTCTTCCGAGTAGGAACCGTTTTCACCGGAAAAAACGTAATCCGTTGAAATGTGGTAAAAACGGGCGCCAATGTCTCTGGCCACGCGGGCCAAATTTTCCACCCCAACCACATTAATTTCCCAGCAAAGGGTTTTTTCTATTTCGGCACGGTCAACGTTGGTGTAAGCTGCTGCGTTTACAATGGCATCCGGCGCACAATTGGACACCAGGCGGTTCACAGCTTCTTCGCGCGTAATGTCCATTTGGTGGTAGGGAAGCGGTGCGTCGAACAAAAGTTCCGGTTCCACGCTGGCCCCCATCACCGTGACATTCGGATTTTCCAACAAACGGCGCGCAACCTTTTGCCCCAAAAGTCCGTTACAACCGACCACCAACACCCGTTTTGCCGTCAATCTTCGTTCTCCCACTTGCACTTTTTGCTCATTCCAAATAAGAAATTTGGTTTCGACCCCGATTCTCTAATCTTCAACCTCAAAAATGTCGTCTTTCCGGTAGGATTCAATCGCTTTTTCAATTTGCAAATGAATCCGATCGACCTTGCTGGTACTCGGAAACGTGCAATTGAGTCCACCGGTCACATTGCCGTACATTGCCGACGCAATGGGATCTTTGGTTTTCAGATAATGCGAAATAAATCCCGTTGCAAAGGAATCGCCGCACCCGGTGGCGTCCACCACTTTGTTTACACGGAGCGGCTTAAAATAGTGCACCTCCGGTTTTCCGTGTTGCAAAAACGCCAAAACCGAGCCTCTGGAACCCAGCGTCATGTTCACAATATTTCGGCTTGTTTGCACCAATTCACCGGCGAAATTCTTAAAATCTTCTAAATTCACGAGCGGACGCGCCGCCAGCGTTTCCGCTTCCTTTTCATTCATTTGGAGAATGTCGGGAAAACGAACCCAATCCTGCCAATTTTTGGGACGCTGGTAGAACCGCGTGCCATCTTCATTTCGGCCAAAAGCCAAACTGTGGAAATCGACGTAAAAATAGCCCGTTTTCTCTTCGGAAATCCTCCGGCAGGTTTCCAGGGTCACTTCGTAGCCGGAAATAAAATTGAGCAAAATCACCTCATTCCGAACAAAGGGTTGAATTAAATCAAAGGGCAGCGGAGGGGGAATGTAATTGGAGGTTTCCTCCCGGTATTCTTGCGTGACGTACCGAAGAATTACCTGGTTGTTTTTCTGGTCGATTTTTTTAATCCCGTCCAAACGAACGTTGGGGAATTTTTCGCGCAAAAGCTGAAGGAAGGCGTCGTACGCGTCGTAGCCCAAATAAAAAACCGGCTCGATGACGGCTTCATCCCTCAAAATTCCCGAGAGATGGGACAGGGTGTAGTAAATGCCTCCCCAACCTTGAATAGGCTCCCCTTTGTACGGGTAAATCGTGTCTCTGACAACCGTTCCAATAACCGTTACTTTGAATTTTTCTTCCACGCTGGCTCCCTCACTTCTTTAAAATGGGTTCACAAAACAACCGAAAACTGCTTCACTTTTCATTTTGACGCAAATTTCAGGCTGTTTTTCACTTGATTTTTATTGAAATTAATGGACTTTTACTTACAATTTGGCCCCTCGGGAACGAAATTCCTTTAATTTGACTGCGATTTCGGGGTGCGAGAGGGCCAAGATTTCAGCGGCCAGCACGGCGGCATTAACAGCCCCCGCCTTGCCGATTGCCAAAGTAGCTACAGGAATTCCGGACGGCATTTGGACCTCCGACAAAAGTGCGTCAACACCATTAAGCGCCGACCCCGGCAGCGGAACCCCCACTACGGGTCGGGCTGTTTGTGCAGCAATGACCCCGGGCAAATGGGCCGCCATACCCGCCTGAGCAATAAAAACCTGCACGCCTTCAGCCTCGGCCTGCTTCAAAAAAGCAGTCAACTCCCCGGCATTTCTGTGTGCGGAAAGAACACGCGAGACAAACGGAATGCCAAAATAGGTCAGGTATTTTTCCGTGTGTTCGGCAAAAGTGCGGTCGGATGTACTTCCAACAACAATGGCAACCAAGGGATTTTCCACTATTTTCCTCCGCCTCTTTGAATGTCCACAAGCGTTTTAAATGTGTGCGCCATGACGTCCAATTGCAGCAAATAGGGCAATTTTCCGTACACATCCCGGGGATCGAAAACAGCCTCATCCAAAATGTAAATGCGCGAGGTCGGCTCGTCGTAAAAAACATATTCTCGAAACGGCCCGCCGGCCACTTTTTGATCGTTTTCCCAAAGGCCGTCCACACGAAGAGCGCGACGCCCGAGAAAGTTTACTTCCTGTGTTTTCACGTACTGACGATTAACCTTGTCTCCCCCGTAAAACCAAACCCCTACCGAATCTCGCTGATTTAACACCCACGCCTTTGTAATGAGCGACGGATTGTCCGAATCCAGCCACCGCACGTACAACCAGCGTTCTGGCAGTGTGCGGCGCAGGAAAACGAACCCTGTGTCCGGTGACTCCCAGGCAATAAAATAATCGTGCTGCACCCGTACCTGCCACTGGTATTTTTTCAACAGCTCTTTTTCGAGTTTTTTCTGCTCCAACCGCCGGTACATTTCCCTTTTCAATTGCAGCAAATACCGGTTAAAATAAAGGTCGAAAATTTGATTTTTGTAGCGCTTAATTTTTCGATTTAGCGAATCTGCATTCACAGAAGTCAACATGAGGATTAACTGATTTTCCGCCCAAAGGTTTTCTTTTTTGAACAAAAAATTCTGGCCTTTTTTCACACTTTCCAAAGCGCCGGAAGACGAAAGACTACGCGTCAACAAATCGGCAATCGGCCCTTTTGAGTCCAACGTAGCCACGAACATCAGGTTCCGGTGCAAAGTGTATTTGTCCATGTCGTCTGCATTGGGAATGTATTTTAACTGCAAATACTTTTCGTATTGCGGTGTACGAATGCCGCGGTTAAAAACGGAATCCAACGTTGCCCCGACCTGCTGCCACACGGTGTCCGGCGCAAAAACGTAAATTCTTTGTTCCGGCTCAACGCCCACCTCACGCCGGTAGCAATTGCTAAAAAGTAAAACCAAGAGCAAAAGACCGATGACCCACCTAAAGCGTTTCATCTTTTTTCCCTCCCTTCTTCGAGTTGGCAAAGAGGAACAGTGCTGCGCCGGGCAGCGAACCGGTAATCGTCATTAAATAGGCCAAAAATTCCATGGAAGCCGTGACACCGGCGGACAACCCAAGCCTGGCAAACAACACAACACCGGATTGTTCCCGAACCCCCAAGCCGCCAATAGAAATGGGCAGGCTGGCAAGCAGGGCAATGAGCGGAATGAAGAGCATGAAAAATTGAAATCCTACGTGTACACCCAACGCCAAACCTGCAAAATAGTGAATACCCACGCGGAAAAACTGGACAAATAAACTAATTCCCATGAGACCCAGCAAGTACATTTTTGCGTGTCGAAATTGGTGAACCACCTCGTACAAATCCACCATTTTTCGAACCATCGATTCCGGGAAAAGCCAGCTAAAAACCGGGTAAAACTTCCGCGCCAACGGACGGTTGAAAAAAATTAGAAAAATCAAAAACCAAAAAAAAAGAGTGACAAACAGCACCGGGAAAATGGTTTTAAGGTAATTTTTCTGCAAAACCAAAAGTCCCCCCACGAGCGAGAGAAAGGTCAACATTGTGAAACCGATAAAGCGATCCAAAAATACGGTGGAAATGGCCCCGGCCGTTTGCTCCGACGAACGGGACGCATAGTAAATCCGAAAAACATCCCCGCCCAAATTACTAAGGAAAAAATTATTAAAAAACAAGCCGATAAAATAATAGCGAAGGGTTTCCCCGTAGTTTAATGACATTCCGCTTCGTTTCATGAGTAAAAACCATTGAAGCGAGCCCAAGAAGTTACTCACCAAAAAGGAGCCGATTCCAGCCAGAATCCAGCCGGGTTTTGCTTTTCCCAAATAATCCAGAAAATTCTGAACGCCAATTTTCTTCAGGAGAAAAATCAACAAAAGAATGCTGACCGTCAATTTCAAAAGAAACGAGAGCGTTTTTTTGGTCATGACGCCCTCTTTTGCAAAACATACAACATGCCCGATCCGTTATTTGTAATCCCCAGAATGCGCGAAAGCGTGGCCACAACCATTCCCCTGAAGTAGCGTAACGCCGCCAGTGCCCCCGTTTTTTGTTGGCGCCGCAACCGGATTTTTTCGCTCAGCAGGGCGTTGTAGTAAAAATCCAGCCCAATGGGGTGTTCGCGCACAATCTTCCAGCCCTGCTTGCGGGCAAATGTCCGCATTTGCACCGGCGAAATATGAAAAATGCGGCGTGGGATGTCCAGAGCGGCCCAATCTTTCCCGTAAAAATAAAAATCCAAGGAGCGTACGTTGGGAATGCCAATGAACAAAAAGCCCTCGTTCCGCAGGAGTTTTTGCACGAGGGTTAAAATTTCCGCGGGATTGCCGAATCGGGAGAAGGAATGCCAAAACGTCACGGCGTCGAAATGGTTTTCGTACGTGGCGGTAAGGTCACCCAATTCGTCAAAAACCTGTAATCCCAATGTTTGACGCGCAAATTGAGCGTAGCGCCGAATTCGCTCCGTTCCCACCACCTCCCACAAATGGCGGCGCATGGAAAAAAGAAAATCCCCGTTTCCGCATTCCACATCCAAGATTCGCCCGACGCCTGCAATTTTCTCCACGTGTTTTCTCTTCCAACCCAGTGCGTAAGGATGAATGAAAGCGTACAATTTCTGGAAAAAATCCTGGTGATTGGCCTCAAATTCCAAAAACGGATTGAGAATGTCCGCAGGGAAAAAGGTGTCCCAATGGCGTGGAACGGGCAAAGGGTTGACGTATAGCGTCCCGCACTTTTCGCACCGCCACACCGGATATTTTTCAGCAAAAGACTTGTCGTACCGATCAAAGCCGTCAAAAACTCTGGTTTTTTCATTTCCACCACAAATGGGACAAGTCGTTTCTCGGTAGGTTACTTCCTCCACACCAAACATCCCTTCAGCTCACTCACCCGCTTCCTACCCCGTACGAAATACTGCCACACAATACTACCCCGGTACAATTTTTCGAAAATTCGGAGGTCGGACACCTGGCGCTGCTTTTGCACCTCCCGATGTTTTTTCCCAATTTTTCCAATGTGCAGAAAAACAAAGCCAAGGGCACGAACCACGGCCCAGGCACGCTTAAAATCCCGTTTCAAAATTGAGACCGTTAAGGTGGCGCCTTCAAAAAACAAGCGCATGGGCACCAGCCACAAAAGCGTACGCCAGGCGTAATTTTTCAGCAACATGACCCAATTATTGCGGTGGTTTAAATACATTTTTCGGTGCGCTTCGTGCCCCAATGAATATCCGGAATAGTGGTACACCACGCTCTCCGAAACAGACGCCACTTCGTAGCCGGTCAGGTGAAGCCGCCAGCACAGATCGATTTCTTCCATATGCGCGAAAAAATCTTCGTCCAGGAGCCCTGTTTTTTCAAGCGCGGCCATCCTGAGCATCATAGCGGTGCCGGAAGCCCAAAAAACGGAGAAGTGGCCGTCGTATTGCCCGGTGTCTTCCTCAAGAAAGTCAAAAATACGCCCGATGGCAAAGGGGTAACCGAAGCGATCCAAGAGACCACCCATGCCTCCGGCGTAGTCAAATTGCCCCGGAAACCGCAGGGACAAAATTTTAGGCTGGCAGGCTCCCACCCGAGGATTTTCTTCCATAAAAGCGACCAGACTCGAGAGCCAATTGGCTCCGACTTCCGTATCGTTGTTCAGGAGTACAGCGTACGGAGTGTGTACCTGCCGAAGCCCCGCGTTGCATCCGCCGGCAAACCCCAGATTTCGGTCATTTTTGACAATCCGGAAACGCGGTAAAATTTCGGCCACGCGAGATTCCTGCAGATCCGAGCCGTTGTCCACAATAAGAACGTCAAAAGCAATTCGGGTTTCGTTTGTCAAAGAACGCAAACAGGTGTACAGAATTTCACTTTTCCCAATGTGAGGAATTACTACCGTAACCGGAAGCGCTTCCTCACGCCAATGCGTTGATTTCATTTATTTCTTAGGTTGAATCGGGATTACCCCGGTTCCTCCGACCACCGAATCTTTTTGGGTTTTGGACAGTTCTGTTTGTAATTGTTTGATCACGGCCTGAGCCTGTTTGTCGTTTGGATGCCGTTCCAGCCATTTTTGCATGAGATTAATGGCATCCGTGTACCGTTTTTGGTAGCGGTAAAAATCCAGCAACCACACGTACGCATCCACACTATTTGGCTTTTTCTTAATGATCGCTTTCGCCCGACGCTCAAACTCTTCCGGTTTTCCGGCGTCCCAGTACATTTTACCGATGGACAGTTCCAAGCGGTCGTCGGTAATAGGAATGAGCTTCTCGGGCATGACCTCTTCCATTCTGTCCAGCACCTCAATCACCTTTTTCTTTTGTCCCTTGGATCGGTAGTAGGCAGCCAGGCGGAGGAACGCCGAGCGGTAATTAATGAGCAACCCCTTCGTCTTTCCGTCCAGGTAGACCTTTGGATTGTTCAGGTTTCGGAACAGGAATTTGTGGAACAAATTTTCGTATAAGCGGTGGGCGCTGATTTCAATCCCCTTAAACGGAATCACCTTAAAGGCCATTCCGTCCATTCGCATATAGGGATTGAGCCCGATTTTATTTTGATCGGAAACGGTAACCGCAAAATAGATGGGTTTGCGCCAATTGTCCGCCATGAGAATATTCATGACCATAATGTCCTGCACCCGCAAAGCGCGCCCCCCCACGGTGGGTTTGACCGTAAATTCGATTTTGCCTGTCTTTTCCAACGGTTTGGCTGGTAATTCATCGTATTTTTTCATTTCATTGATTTCATTCTGGTACACCGTGTCCGGGACTCCGATTTCCACCGTCTTGGGCTTGTCCCAGGGATAGAGCCCAATGTGTTCAATAAAATCATCGCTGAGGGAAATCGGTACTTTGGGCTCGCGGTATTTCAACTGCTTGATGTACCACGAGGTATTCAGCAAGGAAAGATTTACCAGCCGCACATCTGTCCGAATATTTCGGACATATTGCAGATACCACAGCGGGAAGGTGTCATTGTCACCGTTGGTAAACACAATCCCGTTGGGTTCGCAGGTCTGCAAAATATTGTAGGAATAATCGTAGGGCACGTAGTTGCCGGAACGGTCGTGCGAATGAAAATTAAAAGCAAACATATTTATGGGAACCGCCAAAGCCATGACCAAAAGGGCGGCTAACAAAGATGGTCTGAGCCACGTTTTTCGCTTCTTTAGAAATTCGGCCAACGTATCCAGAACCGCCACGGCTCCAATCCCAATCCACACAGCGAATGCAAAAAAACTCCCCACGTACGAATAATCCCGCTCCCTCGGTTGTGGGTTGTCCTGATTAACGTACAAAACGATAGCAATTCCCATCATAAAAAACAGGAAAAGCACGGCCAGTCCCCGTTTCCAATCTTTCGTAAAATGGTGAACGGCGCCAATCATGCCCAACAGAAAGGGCAACCCGTAAAGGCCTCTCAAGCTAATAATTTCGGAAATATACCCGTCTTTTCCGAGTGAAGTGCCGGTTCCAATAAATTGCCAGCCAAAATAGCGAATGTACATTTTGCTAATCTGGTACGACCAAAAGGGGGCTTTTCGGGTAAAAATGGTGAGCAAGAGGCTGTTCTCGCCGTACTGTTTGCGCGCCAGATAGTCCTTCAAAGCTTCCCAGGTTTCCGGGTCATTTTCATCAATGGGCGGATTCATGTGAGAGCGAATATAAATAATCAGGTAAGTTGAGTACCCGATTATAAAGAGCAGCGGAATAATCCACCAAAGCTTAAAGGCCTTTCGATCCACTTTGTACAAATAATACAGAGACACAACAAGGACAATCGCCGCCGTGTATTGGAAAAATTTCCAGGCAGTGGCCTGGTGTCTCATAAATTGCTCGTACCCCATTTGGGTGGGATCGTAATGGAAAAACAAGATGTACAGCGTCAGGGGAATACCCACTTGTAAAAACACCACCCAGACCAGGCGTTTAACTGTAAGGTTATTTTCAAAATAAACGATTAGAAAAATAAACGGGAAAGCCAGCAAATTGAGCAGGTGCACGCCGGTTGCCAGCCAGAACAAATAGACAATCAGAACCAGATATTTTTCGTTGTACCCACCCGTGGGATCGTCCCGCCATTTTAAAATAAGCCACACCACCAACGAAGTGAAAAGCATGCTCATGGCGTACACTTCCGCCTCCACGGCATTGAACCAAAAACTGTCCGAAAAGGCAAAAGCCAGAGCACCAATAACCGCCCCTCCGTAGGTAATCCAGCGGTCGGTAGCATTTTTGGGCTCGCCACGCCACATATTGACCAGGCGGACAATGATTAGGTACAAAAGCATGATGGTGAGCCCACTGGACAAAACGGAAATAAAATTCACCCGCCACGCCACATTTTTAAAGGGGAATAGCGTAAAAAAACGGCCGATGATGGTAAAAAGGGGCGCGCCCGGAGGATGCATGACACTCATGGTGTAGGAACATGCAATAAACTCACCGCAATCCCAGAACGACACGTCCGGGGCAATGGTACGCAAGTACGTTAAAAAAGCTACAATAAAAACACCCGCTGCGACCCAGCGGTTAACGATCCGATTTCGATTCATTCGGTTTCTTCCTCCAAGCTAATCACCCACCATGTCAAAAGCAATTTTACGGAACTTTCTTTCCATTTTCGAAACAAAAAGACAAATCAACTTCCCCCGGCCTCTTCCTTCTGGCAAACCTTCCAGCCCAAACGGGAGCTACTTCTTTTCGGACGATTCCTTCTTTTCTTTGTCAGAAGCTTTCGGCTCTTCAGCAGGTTTTTCCTCTTTCTTTTGGGCTTCTTGTGCTTTCTTCTCTTTTTCTTTTCGATCTTTTTCCAGCTCATCCACAAAATTCAGTTTCAGGTCGGCAAGCGTTTTGTCCAGTACGCGCTTTTCATTGTCCGTTAAATTTCCGGCCGTTTTAGCCTTAATCATATCCAACATGTCAATGGAGAGCTGAGCCTGTGAAAGATCGCGTTCAATTTTGTCGGTCATGGGATTTTTGATTTTTCCCATTTGCTGCCAGGCAGCCGTTTCAAATGTCATGATTAATTGCAAGAAAAGGAATTCGTTTTTTTGGTCGTTGTTTCGATTGTCAGCCATCTTTCTCCCTCCTTTTCTATGGGAAGCATCTTTCAATCTCTGTAAGCGTTGCAACAGCTTCTTGTTATTTTGATCTTTAGGGAAGCAGTCCCCTTTAAAAAAGCTAACCGATTTCTATTAGACCAAATTTTCCTCGATAACGTTCCACCAAAAATTCCCGCACCCGGGGATGCGTCCCCAGTTTCAAAGCGGGGTCTTGTTGCACCAGAGCAAAAGCGTCGGCGCGCGCCTTTTGCAGCAAAGTCGAATCCGACAAAATATTTGCCAATTTCAGTTGAGGCAGTCCGTGCTGCCGCGTACCGAAAAATTCGCCCGGCCCCCGCATTTTAAGATCGATCTCTGCCAGTTTGAACCCGTCGGAAGTTTTGGCCAGTGCTTCGAGGCGTTGGCGTGCTTCCTTCGAAACAGGCGCGTACGCCACTAAAATGCAGTAGGCTTGGTCGGCTCCGCGCCCCACTCGCCCCCGAAGCTGGTGAAGCTGGGTCAATCCGAACCGCTCCGCATGCTCCACCACCATGACGGTGGCTTGAGGCACGTCCACGCCCACTTCAATCACCGTCGTGCTTACCAAAATTTGAATTTCCCCGCGTTTAAAGGCCTCCATGACCTTTTCTTTTGCGTCCGGTTTCAGCCGCCCATGAAGAAGTCCTACCGCCAATCCCTTAAATACGCCCTGTCGCAGGGACTCGTACGCCTCGGTCGCCGATCGTAAATCCAATTTCTCGGATTCTTCGACCAAGGGGAAAACAATGTACGCCTGCTGCCCCGATTCCACCCTTTCCCGCACAAATTTGTAGATGGCCTCGCGTTTTTTGTCCGTTCGCCAGGTGGTTTGGACAGGCTTTCGGTGGGCCGGCTTTTCGTCCAAAACGGAAATATCCAGATCACCGTAAACCGTCAGCGAGAGCGTCCGCGGAATCGGCGTAGCCGTCATGACCAGCACATCGGGAGAAAGCCCCTTGGCCCTGAGCTCTGCCCGCTGCAACACACCGAACCGGTGTTGTTCGTCAATCACAACCAGCCCCAGTTGGCGAAACGCCACGGATTCCTGAATCAGGGCGTGGGTTCCTACGACCAGGTCCGCTGCCCCCTCTTCCACCGCTTTCAAAACGGCCTCTTTTTCGGCCTTTTTTTGGCTGCCTTTTAAGAGCACTACCCGCACACCCAACTGTTCTAACAAGTTCCGAAAGGAAAGAAAATGTTGTTCGGCCAAAATTTCAGTGGGTGCCATTAGCGCCGCCTGGTAGCCGTTTTCTACGGCAAGGAGCATGGCAACCAAAGCCACAATGGTCTTGCCGGACCCCACATCC
>CAZOHG010000037.1:0-7973 GCA_964579725.1 uncultured Deferribacteres bacterium | reverse complement strand
CTTGCAGAAGACGATTCATTGGGTGGGGACTTTTCATGTCCTGCCAGATTTCCCGAATAACCCGCTTTTGAGCCTCCGTCAATTGGAACGGGAGCTGTTCCACCAGATTTCGGGTACGCCGCCCCACTTTGGCAAAGGCGATTCCCTTTTTGTTTTGTCGGGACTTCAAACGCCGGTACGCCAACATGAGTTCTAAGAAAAACAACTCTTCATATTTAAGACGTCGAACGGCCTTCTCGAGTTGTTTTTCATTCTCCGGAAAGTGCACGGCGCTCAGGGCTTCCCTTCGTCCCAAAAATTCATACTTTTTTAAAATTTCGTCCGGCAAATTTTCGTGCACAAACTGGGCGTAGTCCAACAGGGCACGATTGACGGTGCGGCGAATCCCACGGCTGTCCAGCCCGGCTCCACTCAACTCGTAGGTGCTGGAATACTGGGGAAGAATCTTCCCCGTTTCAAGCCGCTCGTCATCACGGTACCCGGAGATACGGTCGTAATCGGGATGACTCATCTGAAAGCCGCCGAAAAAACCCACTCTTCCGCTTACCGCCAGGCGCTCGCCAAGGGTAAACTTGTTTTTCATGTAAAATCCGCCCTTAAACCAGACGCAATTTAGGCTTCCCGTTCCGTCGTACAAACGAAGCACAAAACGGGAGCGACGCCCGGGAATCAGGCGAAACGAAGACACTTCACCCACCACCGTAGCGGTCATCCCGATCTGCAAATCCCGAATGGGCACAACTTGCCGCCGGTCTAGGTAACCGCGCGGAAAATATTCCAACAGGTCTTCAACCGTACGGACACCGATTTTTTCAAAGAGCTGTTCCCGCTTTTCACCAATCCCCCCCAAAAAACGAATGGACGTTTTCAGAGGCTTTTCAGCTACCATTCATATCGCACCGTGTAGGTGACTGTGCTCACCCCGTGGGCGGCAATGTGTACCGGAAACACGATGGTGCGCGAATCCTTCTGACTGTACTTTTGAGAAGCCCTGACAATTTCCCACTGGCTCCTCGGAGCCTGGTAATTCAAATGCTCGATCGCTTCTACTGTAATGGCGGCGTCTTTAAAATTTTTAATTTCAATGGAGTAACTTTCTTCCAAAGCGCGCTTGGCTATTTTTTTAGTGGCCGTTTGGGTGCGCTTTCCGCGAATGTCAAACGCATTGCCTACGTGCAGCGTAACGGTTTCTTCCACGGGAGTGTGGTTGACCCAATCTTCCCCCAAAAAAATCGAACTTTCGGGGCTGTCCTTTTCGTAAATGCGGAATTTTCCTGCAGGCAGCGGTTTGCCAATCCCTTCTTGGGGACTGTTTCGGAACGTTAAAAAGACTCGAATCGCTTTGCCCCAACGCTGGCCGTCAAACACAAATTTTTTGTGAAAAGTAACGGCCTTTGGCTTGAAAAGGGGAATTTGTTTGGTCTGGTTTTGTAGAAGTGTGGTACGCCCGTTGAGATTGTACAAGTGGTACTCAAAAGCCGCACGTTCCGAAAAACGTTCTGCCTCTGCCACCGGCATCGCTTTGGTGAGCTGCATTCCGTACCGCGAGGGTTTACGGCCGTACACGCGATTGGGCTGCCCGGCAACCAATTTCAATTCGGCGTTTTTGTAGGCGGTTCCCGATTGATTTTCAATACTCGCCCAGCCCGAAACTTCCAGTGTTTTTTCGTCGCGCGATAAAACTCCCACATACTCCGCGTGCCAATTCATGCCCGAGGTCAAATAATCCACGCGAATTGTGGCCGAGCGTTTCAACGGATTTCGCAAAATCCAATGCAAAGCAGGCCGCAAAATTAATCCCTCCGGCAGTTCTGGAAATGTGTACTGCACAATTTGATCCGGATTAACGGTTACAATTTTACCGTCGGCGGTTTGCAAAACCACAAATTGTCCGACCGCCAAAAGTTTTCCGGTTAATTCAGTCTGATTTTTAAGCCGAAATCCCACATTCTTGCCCACGTATTTCCGAAAAAGTTTGGTTGCATTAATGAGATCGTATTCGAAATTTTGTTCCAAAATAGCACTTTTGGCTCCCTGGAGCCATTTTACGTGTACCGATGTGGGATCAATTCTTGCCGGGACATTTTTCCAGGTCAAAATAGCTGACCGGCCTGTGGGCGGAATCGTCCGAACCTCTTCCACCAGCGCCAAATCCTGGTTGTACACGGTGACGGCAATCTTTTGGCTTTGGGCAAACAGTCCCGAATTTCCTAACAAAAGCAGAGTAAGAAAAAACAAAGCGGTTTTTCTCATGGCTACTCCTTCAGGCTGGCCAGATTCTTCTTGACTTTTTCCAGATCGATCCGGTAAGCCTGCTGTTTTAGTCGTTCTTTTTCCACGACCTCTTTCGGAGCTCTGGACACGAAATTGGGGTTTGCCAATTTTCTGGTTACTTGCGAGAGGAGATTTTCCAGACGTTCTACCTCTCTGGCGAGACGTTCCCGCTCTTTTTTCAGGTCAATCAAGCCTTCCAGGGGCACGAACAATTCAGCCCCCCGGACAACAGCCGAAGCCGCCTGTTTCAAGGCTTTCAATTCACCCAGAATGTCCAATTTCTCCACACCGGCCAGGCGAAAAACGTACTCCTCGTTTTCTCTGAGCAGCGCTTCTTGCTGAGCCGTTAAACCCGTAACGAGAACCGGGGCCTTTCGCGTGGGCGGAACATTCATTTCGCTGCGAATGGCACGAACGGCTCCAATAAAATCCTGCAAAAAAGCCATTTTTTCTTCCGCTTCGGAATTTAGCAAATCGGGCGCCGACTGCGGCCAGGGTGCCACCACAATGCTTTCCGAATCGGACGGCTGGCGTACGGCCTGCCAGATTTCTTCCGTAATAAACGGCATGACAGGGTGCAGCAATCGCACGGCCGTTTTCAGCACCCACAACGCCAAACCAAGCACGCGCTTTTTGGTTTCCGGCTGGGAGCTCGCGTACAAACGAGGCTTAATGAGCTCCAGGTACCAATCGCAGAAGTCGTGCCAAAAGAAATTGTAAAAGGTCGTCAACGCCTCGTTAAATTTGTATTTTTCAAGGGATTGTGTCACACTCTGAACTGCGGTTTGCGTGCGACTCAAAATCCAGAGGTCGCTGAGTTCCGCCGCTGGGTCTCTAACTACCGCAAGAGGATCGAAATCCGCTTCCAACAGTTTGCTTTCGGAATTCATAAGGAGAAACCGAAACGCGTTCCAAATTTTGTTGGAAAAATTCCGCCCCATTTCAAACTTACTCTCGGAAAGGTTAATGTCCTGCCCCTCGGAAGTCAGCATAATGAGAGAAAATCGAACGGCGTCGGCGCTGTATTCCTCCACCATTTTCAGGGGATCAATGCCGTTGCCCAAGGACTTACTCATTTTTCGGCCCTTTTCGTCGCGAATGACGCCGTGAATGTACACATCGCTAAAGGGTTTCTCTTCCATGAATTCGAGGCCGGCCATGATCATTCGGGCAACCCAGAAAAAAATAATGTCCTGAGCCGTGACCAGAGTGTTGGTGGGGTAAAAATAATCCAGGTCAGGGGTTTTCTCCGGCCAGCCCAGAGTAGCAAAGGGCCACAGCCAGGACGAGAACCAGGTGTCCAACACGTCTTCGTCCTGCCGAATGCGGGAGCTGCCGCATTTTGTACACGCGTCGGGCCGATCCCGGCTCACCATTTCGTGCCCGCAATCCTCGCAATAATAAACGGGAATGCGATGCCCCCACCAGAGCTGGCGTGAAATGCACCAGTCCCGAATGTTGGTCATCCAATTTTCGTAAACCTTGGTCCACTTCTCCGGAATAAAACGAATATCTCCCTGCCGCACGGCTGCCAGGGCCTTTTCCGCCAGAAGTTTGATTTTGACGAACCACTGTTCCGAAAAATACGGTTCGACCACCGTGTCACAGCGCTGGCAATGCCCCACTGCGTGCCGGTGCGGTTCCACCTTCTCTAAAAGTCCCAGTTTTTGCAAATCGTGCACCAATTGTTCGCGGCAGGCAAAACGGTCCATCCCCCGGTATTTTCCGGCATTTTGGTTCATTTTGCCTTCGGTGTCCATGACCACAACAGACGGCAATTTGTGGCGCCGCCCGATGTCAAAATCATTGGGGTCGTGTGCAGGCGTGACCTTCACCGCTCCCGTTCCGAATTCAGGGTCCACGTGCTCGTCGGCAATAACAGGGATTTCTCGATTAAGAATCGGCAAAATCACCTTTTTGCCAATGAAATCCGTGTAGCGCCGGTCGTCGGGATTGACAGCCACGGCCGTGTCGCCCAACATGGTTTCAGGACGAGTGGTTGCCACCGTCACAAATTGCTCGGAATCTTTTACCGGGTAACGAATGTACCAGAGATGGCCTTGTTCGTCCTTGTGAATGACCTCCTCATCGGAAAGCGCCGTGTGGCAACGGGGGCACCAATTAATAATGTACTTGCCCCGGTAGATCAGGCCCTTTTCGTACAGACGCACAAAAACCTCGCGCACCGCTTTGGAATATTCCTCGTCCATGGTAAAGCGGGTGCGCGACCAATCGCAGGAGGCCCCCAATTTTTTAAGCTGATTAATAATCAGGCCGCCGTATTTTTCGCGCCACTGCCACACCCGTTCCACAAACTTTTCACGGCCCAGGTCGTGTCGGGTCAACCCTTCCTCTTTAAGGAGGCGGCGCTCCACCACATTTTGCGTTGCAATGCCCGCGTGGTCGGTTCCGGGCAGCCACAGGGTTTCGAACCCCTTCATGCGATGAAATCGAATCAAAATATCTTGCAGGGTGTTGTTGTAGGCGTGTCCCATGTGCAGGATGTCCGTCACATTGGGAGGCGGAATGACAATTGTGTAGGGCCTTTTTTCGGGATTGACCTCCGCGCGGAAATACCCCTTTTCCAACCAGAATCGGTACCATTTATCTTCAACTTTTTTGGGGTCATAAATTTTGGGTATGGCAGAATCCATAAACGTGACGCGTCCCTTCCACTCAAAATGATTTCACGGGTTTATTCGTCGAATTACAATGAAAAATTCTCCAAAAAAACAAAAATATCGTTGCTAAATATAAAAAAAAACCTCTTAAGAATCAACCAATTATTTCCTTGGGATCACTTTGGCAGGGCGCACTTGTGGCAGGAACCGTGCTGTACGGTCAGAACTTGTGGGAATTTGATTGCAGAGCTGCGGTTTCTACTTTCCGTACACGCGATCCAGCACGATTTGATTTTTCAACCCTTCTTCACCCGGAACAGGCACGGGTTCGCCCGTCTGCACGGCTCTGGCAAAGGCTTCCAATTCCGCGCGATAAAAATCTCCGTTCGGCATTAAAAGCCGCCGCTCGGTAAAATCGGGGTCGATGAAAACAAACTGGGCGGTACCCAGATTTTGGGTGTAGTTCATGATAATGGCCGTGCCGCGCGTGCCTTTCAGTTCCACAAATGCTTGAAAAGGCAGGCGAAAAGAGGTTTGAATTACCCCCAGGATTCCGTCGGAAAAGCGCAGCCCGATTTCGGCCTCTTGCTCAATTTGGGTAGACGTTAGCGGGCGGTCCAAAAACGCCGCCACATCTTCCACTTCACGCCCCAAAATAAATCGAATGGTGTCCAGGGCATGCACACCAATGTCCATGACGGGGCCTCCACCGGCAACAGCAGGATCCGCCAGCCAGGTTCGGGGAGAATCGGAGGCGTCAATGCTGAAATCGCTTCGGACAAACCGCACGGTGCCCAGTTCCCCGGAAGTGACCATTTTTTTCAACTGCCGTACGGATTCCGAAAAGCGCAGCATGTGAGCGATCATAAGCGGTACCCCATTGGCTTTGCACACAGCAATCATTTCCTCGGCTTCCCCCACCGTCAGAGCCATGGGTTTTTCGCAGAGAACAGGTTTTCCGTGTTGGGCTGCTTTTTTGGTCTGCGGCAGATGTTGATTGTTGGCCGAGGTCACAAAAACGGCTTCAACTTCCGAATTGCTTAGGAGCGCTTCCTCCGAATCGTAGGCAAAGGGAATGGCGTATTTGGCGGCCCTGGCTTTGGCCTGATCGAGATGTCGCTTTTGAATCGCGACCAATTCAAGGAACGGTGACCGGCGGATGGCCGGCAGAATGGCCTCTTCCGCAAATTGTCCAAATCCCAAAATACCCAATTTAAGCGTTTCCACTTTCACCTCTTTTTTCCTTTCTTTTTGGTCATTTTCTGCTTATATTTTACGCGCCCCTAAAATGAGGGAGTTTACCTTAGCGAGAAAGCACATGTTTCGTTCTGCAACCAAGTTTATTGTTAAAAAAACGATTCGCGATTTTGAGCAAGTGGACCGCCAGGACGTCCGCAGCCGCTACGGCTTTCTGGAAGCCTGGACGAGCATCGGGCTGAATTTTATTATCTTCGTGATTAAGGCTGTGTTCGGCTTCCTCACCCACAGCATAGCCCTGATTGCCGATGCCTTTCACACCCTCTCGGATATTAGCTCCTCCGTCATTGTCCTCATCGGATTCCGCAGCTCACGCAAACCGCCTGACGAAGAGCACCCCTTCGGCCACGGCCGAATGGAAGCCATTGCCACTCTGATTATTGCCACCCTGCTCTTTGTTACCGGAATCGAGGTGGGCAAATCGGCATTCTTCCGCATTTTGCACCCCCAGCCTATTGAAGCCAGTTGGACGGTTATTGGCATCATTTTTCTGACTGTTCTCCTCAAAGAAGCGCTGGCGCATTTTTCGCGGGAGCTCGGGAAAATCATTCACTCCGCCACCTTGGAAGCCGATTACTGGCACCACCACACAGACGCCATTGCCGCTATTTTAGTCATTATTGCCATGATTTTGGGAAAATTCAATTTCCCCTACTTGGACGGCTATGCCGGCGTTTTGGTCTCCTTTATTATTATTTTTATGGGATTTAAAATCGCCAAACAATCGTCCGACTGCCTTTTGGGGGCCTCACCGGACCCCGAACTGATCTCCAAAATCAAAGCGATTGTTCAATCTTTTAACGAGGTTCTCAACGTGTACGATATTGTCGTTCACCAGTACGGCCAGTCCAAAATCGCCACTCTTCACATCGAGATTTCGGATGCTTACACGCTTCAGCAAGCCCACGAACTGGTGGAGCACATTGAAGAAGAAGTCCGACAAAAGCTGAATATTCCCCTTTCCATTCACACCGACCCCGTAAATTTAAGCGACCGGCAAATTCAGGCCGTTCGAAAGTTTTTGGATGACTTCATTCAGAAAAATGATTTGGTAATCGGCTACAACGACCTCTGGATGAAACAAGACCCCGAGGGGAAACACCTTATTTTCGACATTGTCCTGAAAACAAAAGCCCCCGAGGATCAAATTGATCCCCTCAAGGAAAAAGTCAGTCAGATTATTCGAGCCAAATTCCCTTCGGTCAAAAAGGTCACCATTAATGTGGACGCTACGTACATGTTCCGGTAAGCCAAAGCCGCTTTATTCACCCCCTCTTCTCCCAGAAT
The DNA here is from genome assembly GCA_964579725.1 of uncultured Deferribacteres bacterium. Taxonomy (GTDB): domain Bacteria; phylum Zhuqueibacterota; class JdFR-76; order JdFR-76; family BMS3Abin05; genus CAZOHG01. Next base: position 534 of record CAZOHG010000037.1, on the reverse strand, counting down.
TTCTCATTTTTCGCTCTGCAAATAGGTCGCGAACCAGTTCGTGGCACGATTAAACACGTCCGCTTTGTGGTTCGGTTCACGGGAAAGCCCGTGTCCCTCCCGCGGATAGACCACGAATTTTACCGGCCGCCCTAAAATCTTTAGAGCCTGGTACATCTCTTTCGAGTTGCTAATAAAGGTTAATTGGTCCTGCTCTCCGTGCAAGATGAGTACCGGTGTTCGGATTTGCTTCACAAAAAAAGCGGGGGAATGCCGAAGGTAGGGTTTAAGATTTTCCCAGTAATACGCACCAAAATACATTTTCTCCCAACTGGGCTGAATGGAATTGCTCCAGTCGGTCAGCAAACTGAAGATCCCGTACATGGAAACTGCCGCCCGAAAGCGGTTGGTCTGCGAAATAATCCAATTGGTCATGTATCCGCCGTAGCTGCCGCCAATGACGCCCATTCGGGTGCTGTCCACAAGCCCCCGGGCGACAAGCGCATCCACACCCCGCATGATATCCCGGTAATCACCGCTCCCTAAATCGTACCG
>CAZOHG010000036.1:0-35695 GCA_964579725.1 uncultured Deferribacteres bacterium | reverse complement strand
GCAAACTTTTCGAGAGGTTTTTCCCGGAAAAAGTGCGTGGTTGCTGATGGGAGTCCTCGCCGACAAGGATTTCGAAACAATGGTGCAGGAAATCGGCTCGATTGCCCGGCGTGTGCTGGCAACTGCTCCCGACAATCCGCGGGCGCTTTCCCCAGTTGAGTTAGCGCAAGAGTTTTTAAAAAGAGGGTTTGAAGCCAATGCGGTGCGGAGCGTTCAGGAAGGAATCGCGTTTTTTTTGTCGGAAGCAAAACCAAACGACATTTTATTGATTACCGGTTCCAATTACACGGTCAGTGACGCGTTGTCGGTTTTGCAGGGTACCGAATTTTCTGCGGGGTTTGGGTTTACAAAACAGAAAAATCAATTGGGGGGAAAGTAATCTGATTGTTCGGTTGTTGCTTGTGTTTTTCGTGGGGTTGGCAGGAAGTTCTTTCGGAACCTTGGTCGGCGGGGCAGGTCTTATTGTGGTACCTACGCTGATTTTTCTGGGACTTCCGCCGCATTCGGCCATTGCGACCAGCCAATTTGGCGGTGCGGGTTCCGCCCTGTTAGGCCTGTACGAATTTAATCGCAAGAAATTGTTGGATGTCAAGCTGGGCTCCGTTTTGGCCGTCACGGCGGTTTTCGGTGCTTTTTGGGGTGCCAATTGGGTGTTGCAGGTTAATCAGGCGCACCTGCGCATTTTTGTGGCCGCCGCGACTGTCGGGATTTTACTCGTTTTTGTGCTCAATCCTCAGATTGGCCTTCGTCCGGTACCCAAATCCCGGAGCAAACGGCGCTATTTGATTGGATTGCCCATTTCGTTTCTTCTGGGGGTTTACGGTGGATTTTACGGGGTCAATCTCGGAACTTTTTTATCCTACCTGCTTATTTTGGTTTTCGGGCAAACCTTTTTGGAAAGTGCCGCGACCAGAAAAATCATCGGACTCTTTTTAATTGTGGTTGCCATTGGTGTTTTTTCAGTGCACCGCGTCATTGACTATCGTTACGGGGGCGTTCTCTTTGCCGGTTCGGGAGCCGGGTCCTATTTGGGTGCTCACTATTCCGACCGATTGGGAAATATTTGGGTGCGGCGTCTGTTTTTGGGAGTCGTGCTGATTTTGGCACTTAAATTGGTTGTTTAAAATTTTCGAATGGAGGGAAAAAACGGAAATTCTCTTGAAAATCAGAGAAAAAAACTTGACAAACAATAAAAAAATAATTAATTTGTAGACTGAAATTCCCAACACCCAATGGGAAATTTCAGATTCCGAATTTAAGGGGGCAGGTTAAGGTTCGGTAAAGACTTTTCCTAATCTTCTGGATTAACCTTTTTGTCCGCCTCGGCGAAAGAACGCCGCTTAAGGGTACTGCTCTTTTTTACTTGTAGACGGTAACAAAGGAAAAAATAGCCCCAATCGCCTTGATTCCGGTGGGCTTTCGAAGATTAAATCCCGTACAACTGGCTGAACGATTAGAGGAAGCAGATGGCAGAAGTTGTTTTAGACCACGTTTACAAGATCTTTGAAAAAAATGTCGTTGCTGTAAACGATGTTTCATTTGAGGTAAAAGACAAGGAATTTATCGTTTTAGTAGGGCCTTCCGGCTGCGGGAAATCGACTACGCTGCGCATGATTGCCGGGCTTGAGGAGGTTTCGAAGGGGGAGATTCAAATCGACGGCCGGGTTGTCAATGATGTGCCGCCCAAGGATCGGGATATTGCCATGGTTTTTCAAAACTATGCCCTCTACCCGCACATGACGGTGTACGACAATATGGCGTTCGGGTTGAAGCTCCGAAAATATTCCAAACAAGAAATCAAGCAGCGCGTCATGGAAGCCGCTGAAATTTTGGGAATCAAAGAGTTTCTGGATCGAAAACCCAAGGCTCTTTCCGGCGGTCAACGGCAGCGAGTGGCGGTTGGACGGGCGATCGTGCGTAAACCAAAGGTCTTCCTTTTTGACGAGCCCCTTTCCAATTTGGACGCCAAACTCCGTGTGCAAATGCGAACGGAAATCATTAAGCTGCACGACCGCTTGGAAGCTACCATGATTTACGTCACCCACGATCAGGTTGAGGCGATGACCATGGGAGACCGCATCGTGGTTTTGAAAGACGGAAAAGTGCAGCAAATTGACACGCCGCTCAACCTCTACAACAAACCGGTGAACAAATTTGTGGCGGGTTTTATCGGCAGTCCCTCCATGAACTTTTTGGACGTTCGGCTCACCAGAGCAGAGGACGGCCGTCTGCACATTAGCGACGGCTCCTTCCAGATTCCCGTGCCGAACGCGTTTGAAAAGGTTTTGGAGCCGTACGTGGGGCAAGAAGTAGTTTTTGGAATTCGGCCGGAAGATATTCACAGTCTTCAGACCGCAACGGTTATTCGGGAAAAGGCCAAAATCCAGGCTCAGGTTGAAGTGGTAGAGCTTATGGGAAGTGAGGTTTATCTTTATTTGGCCACGCAGAAGAATCATTTGGTAGCGCGAATTGAGTCAAATGATTATCCCCGAGCCGGACAGGAGGCAGAAGTAATTTTTGACATGGGGAAGGTCCATTTCTTTGACAAACGAACGGAGGAAGTGATCGCCTGAAACTATCCGAATTCACTTCCAAAAGACGGAACAAATTTTTCCCAACATCGTTCATAAAATAAATCCGCGTAAATCCTCATTTTAAAGAAACAGCAACGCCGAAGTTTCAATACGAATATGCTGAAATGAATTCCGAGTTTTAAGGGGGCTTTTAGAGAACGGGATTGTCTTGTGCAGGGGGTTGTGCGGCTTTCTTGAGATGCGGAGAAATTCCCTGAATTAGAAAAATCCGTCAAGTGTTTCTGCGAAAAGTGTTTTTATTTTGACCTAAAATGTGTGGGGCGGTAGGAAAAAAGGGCTTATTTTTTTCCGTTGACATGCCGAAATTAGGAGAAACAACTCGGCCAATACGACCAATCAAAGACAAAGACTTCAGCAAAGGCTACAGCAAAAATCCTTTTACCGTCATAAAAACCAATAGTTGTGGAATTGTGCCCGGATTTTTCTCGTTCATGTGCATTTGACCTTTGAAAAAGTCCAACTTTTATTTTGGGTTTATTAGGGTGTGGAAAAAATTAATTCATATACTCGTTTTAAAGAAAAAACCGTTTTAAAAAGGAAAAAGAAAGGTTATTGGAATGGAAATCGCAGAATTGAAATCATTGAAGATTCCGGATTTGACAAAAATTGCTCAGGATTTGAATATTCCTGATTTTGCCAGTTTGTCAAAACAACAATTGATCTTCCGAATTTTGGAAGAACAGACTAAAAAAGAGGGGCTGATTTTTGCTGAGGGCGTATTGGAAGTTCTCCCGGACGGCTACGGTTTTTTGCGTTCGGCAGATTACAATTATTTACCGGGCCCCGACGACATTTACGTTTCGCCTTCGCAAATTAAGCGCTTTGGGATGCGCACCGGAGACATTGTTTCGGGACAGATTCGTCCGCCCAAAGAAAACGAACGCTTTTTTGCCCTTCTCAAGGTGGAAGCTATTAATTTTGAAGAACCGGAAAAGGCCAAAGAAAAAATCATTTTTGACAATTTGACCCCCCTGTACCCGGAAGAACGCCTCCAGTTGGAATACAAACCGAACGTCTACTCCACGCGCATTATGGACATTTTGACCCCTATCGGCAAGGGACAGCGCGGCATGATTGTGGCGCAGCCCAAAACGGGGAAAACCACCCTGTTACAGCGCATTGCTAACGCCATTACCACAAACCACCCGGAGGTTCACCTTATCGTGTTGCTCATTGACGAACGCCCGGAGGAAGTAACAGATATGAAGCGTTCCGTCGACGCCGAGGTGATCAGCTCCACATTCGACGAACCGGCCGATCGCCACATTCATGTGGCACAAATGGTCCTGGAAAAATCCAAGCGTTTGGTGGAATACGGCCACGATGTGGTGATTTTGCTGGACAGCTTGACTCGTCTGGCGCGCGCCAATAATACCGTGGTGCCGCACAGTGGTAAAATCCTTTCCGGTGGTGTGGATGCTCACGCACTGCAGTGGCCCAAACGCTTTTTCGGCGCTGCCAGAAATATTGAAGAAGGGGGCAGTCTTACCATTTTGGCAACGGCGCTGATTGACACCGGTAGTCGAATGGACGAAGTAATTTTTGAAGAATTCAAAGGAACCGGCAATATGGAACTGGTTCTGGATCGCGGGCTGGCTGACCGGCGTGTCTTCCCGGCCATTGACATCAACCGCTCCGGAACACGAAAAGAGGAGCTGCTCCTCACCGAGTGGGAGCTCAATCGTGTCTGGATTTTGCGTAAGTTCTTGAGTGAATTTACCCCGTTAGAAGCCATGGAATTTCTGCTCCAGCGCATGAGCCGCACCAAAACAAACAAAGAATTTCTCGAATCCATGAGCGGCTAAAAAGATAGCACACAGGCGATTTTTAAAAGCCCAGCCTTTTTTTCAGGTTCGGGCTTTTTTATTTTTCTCTAAAAGCGGAAAAGCCCCGCATTTTTCGTTGTCCAGAAAAATCAGCCCAGTTTCTTTTCGAATATTCGGCCCGATTCCCTGCTCAGCCAGGCCACTGGATTTTCCCATTTCAGGTGCCCGGCCGAACTAATTCTTGATTCAAATGCTAAAAATTTTTATATTAGAGCACGTCTGAGAAAACGATTGTTCCGAGCCGTCGGGCAATCTGCTTTGGGGACAACAACTTGCGGATCGAAAATGCAACCCATCCAAACTGAGGGAATAGCCATGAAAAAATTTTTATTTGCCTTTACTTTTTTGTTCCTTTTTGCGATTTTTATCGGGTGTAGCAAAAAACCGGCACTTCGTATTTCCTCCCCTGTAACGACGGAGGTAACGCAAATTGTGCCCAACGGGAAAACCATTCTCCCGAACGGGCGAATTTTGACTCCGTTGGGTAAGCAAGTACGCGTGGCTCCCCATCCTTACGGACTTGCCCTTAGTCCCAATGGCAAAATTTTGGTGACTTCGAATAACGGCGTGCGCCCGTGGTCTTTCTCGGTCATAACCGATTTGGATGCCCGAAAGCCTGTGGTGCGCCAGTTTCCGCCCGAACCTCAGGGGAATAAAAAGACCCTCGAGTCCTGTTTCATGGGCCTGGTGGTTGCCCCGGACAATCAAACTCTCTACGCTTCAACCGGCGAAACCGGCAAAATTGTGGTGCTGAATTTAAACAGCTTGGAAATTCAAAAAGAGATTTTCCTGAACGTTTCTTTCCGCGGGCGAAAATACGAGGACAGCTACCCTGGCGATTTGGTTCTAACAAAGGACGGCCGCTTTCTCTTTGTGGTCGATCAGGCTAATTTTCGCGTAGTCGTGCTCAAAATGCCGGAAGGAAATTTGGTGAACAGCATTCCGGTGGGGCGCTACCCGTTTGGTCTCGCGCTGACCCCCGATGAGAGCCGTCTTTACGTGGCCAACGCCGGGCTGTACCGATATTCGGTCATTCCCGGTTACAACCCCGAAATGCCGGACACCACCGGATTGCCCTTTCCCGCTTTTGGGTACAACACCCCCGAAGCCATTCACGGCACAACCATTGCCGGAAGAAAAATTCCCGGACTTGGGGAGGCCAACGTTCCGGAGTCTTATTCGGTCTGGGCTATTGACGTCAAAAATCCCGCGCAAGCTACCGTGCTGGCCAGGATTAAAACCGGAATTCCGGTGGGAGAAAAGGTCGACGGCGTTCCGGCCGTCGGGGGCAGTAGCCCCAATTCAGTGGCCGCTACCGCCACACGGGTTTTTGTCAGCAACGGAAACGACGATTGTGTTTCGGTGATTGACATCCGTACCAACAAGATTGTGAAGGAAATTCCTCTGGAACTGACTCCGGAGCTGCACGGTCTGCGCGGCAACCTGCCTTTCGGGTTGGCCTTGAGTCCCGACACCACCCGATTGTACGTAGCAGAAGCGGGCGTAAATGCCGTAGCCGTTGTGGACGTCAAAACGACCCGTGTTTTGGGGCATGTGCCGGTGGCGTGGTTTCCGAGTAAGGTTGCCGTCAGTCCTGACGGCCGAACCCTCTTTGTGGCAAATGCGAAGGGCTACGGCTCCGGTCCCAACGGCGGCAAAAATTTTCATCCCGGTCCGGAGGGGGTGTACATCGGTGTCTTAATGAAAGGGTTGGTGTCGATTATTCCTATTCCACCCGATTCCCAATTGCCCCAATTAACACGCCGTGTGGTGGAGAATAATTTTAAGATTGAACAGGTCAGTTCGGCCCTTCGTAAAAAACGCGCCAAAAATCCCGTGCCCCTATTGCCTAAAAGGAAGGGGAAGAGCCCCATCCAAACCATTGTGTACGTGACCAAAGAAAATCGCACATTTGACCAGGTTTTTGGCGACATGCCTGGCGTGAACGGAGACCCCGATCTGGCCGTGTTCGGCATGAACCGAACCATTGCGGGGAATAAGTACAGACCCGAACTTCACCATGTGGATGTCATGCCCAATCATCGGAAACTGGCACAGCAATTTGCCTTAAGCGACAATTTTTATTGCGATTCCGACGTGTCGGCTGACGGTCACCGGTGGATGGTGGGCACCTACCCCAACGAGTGGGTGGAAACCAGCACGTCGGCCTCTTACGGAGGCGAACGGCATTTTAAATTGAATTCAACGGCTCCCGGACGGCTGCTGTTTACCGGGGCTTCCGGCGCCGTGTACCCGGAGGATTACAATGAAAAAGGCGGTTTGTGGGAACATCTGGACAGAAACGGGGTCCCCTTTTTCAACTTCGGGCTTGGGTTTGAGTTTGAGGGTGGCCCGGAAGAACATTCTTACATGTCGACGGGCATTCGTATTCCCGTGAATTATCCCATGCCGGAGCCGCTTTTTCGGAACACCTCCCGCGTGTACGCCACATTCAACACGCAAATTCCCGATCAATTTCGCCTGAAAATGTTTGAATACGAGTTCAAAACGCGCTGGCTTTCGGGCAAAGAACCCATGCCCTCTGTGATTACCATGATGCTGCCCAACGACCACGGATCGGGTATTCGCCCCAACGAAGGCTACCCCTACGGAGAATCGTACCAAATGGACAACGACCTCGCTTTGGGGAAATTGGTTGAATTTCTCAGTCACACACCTTACTGGAAACACATGGTCATTTTTGTGACGGAAGATGACGCGCAATCGGGTCAGGACCACGTGGATGCGCATCGCAGTATTTTGCTGGCCATCGGCCCTTACGTCAAGCATGGGTACGTGTCGCACGTGCACGCCAGTTTCGGGAGCATTTTGAAAACAATGGACCATATTTTGGGTATGGAGTATTTGAATCAATACGAAGCCAGTGCCAATGATCTGGCGGACTTTTTCACTGACACGCCGGACACCACGCCCTACACGGCCGTTCCTGTGGACAAACGGGTTTTCGATCCCGAAAAGGCATTAGACCCGTACGATCCGAATTTTAATTGGAAAGAAATTGACAAGTATCCCAAAATGGATGACCCAGAGCTCATGCGAAAGTGGTTGGAACGCGAGCGCCAGGACAACGAGCGTTTTCGTCAGGAGAAAAACGATTAGACGCAAAGTTGTGTGAACACTGGAAGTACAAGCAGATTTTTAGAGTGGAGGAAGGTGGAATGACCTCTTTGGAAAACAAGGATTTGGATCAAAAATTGGTTCAGGTTATTCGCGGGCTGATTATGGACGGCACGCGAAAAGCCAATTCCGGGCACCCGGGGGGTGCAATGTCCTCGGCCGATTTTGCCGCCATTTTATTTAAGGAATTTTTAACATTCAATCCCGATGATCCCACCTGGTTTAATCGGGATCGTTTCGTTCTATCGGCCGGTCACGAGTCGATGTTGCTGTATTCACTTTTGACGCTGGCAGGTTTCATGTCCCTGGACGATTTGAAGCAGTTTCGGCAATTCGGAAGCAAAACTCCCGGCCATCCGGAACGCGATTTGGAGCACGGGATTGAATGTACCACGGGTCCCCTGGGCCAGGGTGTAAGTATGGCCGTCGGAATGGCGGTGGCCGAGGCCATGCTGTCCGCACAATTTGGTCCTGAAATTGTGACCCATTACACGTACGTGATTGCCGGGGATGGCGATTTTCAGGAACCTGTGGCAATAGGTGCGGCTGAGTTGGCCGGCCATTGGGGTTTGGGCAAGCTCATTGTTTTTTATGACCAAAATCACGTGCAAATTTCGGGTCCCACGTCTCGGGCTGACAGCACGAATGTTCCGAAGCTTTTCGAAGCTTTGCAGTGGCATGTGGTGAAAATCGACGGTCACAATCACGATGCTATTCGTCAGGCGATCCGCGAGGCCCAGAATGAAACCGACCGGCCCACGCTGATTGTGGGGAAAACAATCATGGCCAAAGGGGCCGCTACAATGGAAGGCGATCCGGCGACCCACGGCTCACCGCTGCCTCCGGAGGAAATCGCGGCTACGAAAAAGAAAATGGGACTTCCGCCGGACGAGACATTCTATTTGCCGCCCGACGTGCTGAAGCATTTCCGAACCCGATTTGCCGACCTAACAAACCAAGCCAAAGCCTGGGCGGAAAAAGTGGAAGCAAAACGCCTGCAAAATGCCGACTTTCGAAAATTGTGGGAAATCGGTGTGGAACGACGTTTGCCTAAGAGTATTGAACTTCCCGAGTTTTCTCCGGAGAAACCCATTGCCACACGGGCGGCTTTCGGAGAAGTCCTGGCAGCACTGGCAGAAGCAATTCCCACTTTGGCCGGAGGCTCTGCCGACCTGGAACCCTCCAATTCAACCAAAGCCTTCATGAAAAAGGTGGGAGATTTTACCCGCGAAAATCGCACAGGCCGCAATCTGGCGTTTGGCGTTCGGGAATTTCCGATGGGTGCCATTGTCAATGGCATGGCTTTACACGGCGGACTTTTTCCGTTCGGTGCTACGTTCCTTGTTTTTTCCGACTACGAACGTCCCGCTTTGCGCCTTTCGGCCATGCAAAAAATCGCCCCGCTCCACGTTTTTACGCACGATTCTTTCTATCTTGGTGAAGACGGCCCCACGCACCAGCCTGTGGAGCATGTGCCCTCTCTCCGCGCAATTCCCAATTTTCTGGTTTTGCGCCCCGCAGACGCCAATGAAACCCGGGAGGCGTTGCTCTTAGCTTTGCGCCAAACCACCCGACCGACGGCCCTTATTTTAACCCGCCAGAAATTGCCGGTTCTCGATCCGTCACGCTTTGCGCCCGCTCAAGAGGTAGAGCGCGGCGGCTACATCCTGTGGCAAAATACGCAGCAAATACCGGAATTGATTCTTTTGGCCACGGGTTCCGAAGTACATTTGGCGCTTGGAATTGCCGAGAAACTGAGTCGCTACCGGGTGCGTGTGGTCAGCATGCCATCGGTGGAGCTTTTTGAGGAACAGCCGGAAAGCTATCGGCAAAAAGTCCTGCCAGGCGGCACCTTTCGTGTTGCCCTTGAGGCGGCAGTTCCTTTTGGGTGGGAGAAATTTGTGGGCTGCCACGGTTTTGTGTTCGGCCTAAATCATTTCGGAGATTCGGCTCCGTACCAGGCTTTGGAGAAGGCTTACGGATTTACGCCTGAAAATTTGGCGCCGGTCATTGAGGAAAAATTGAAAGCCTTTCTGTCCGGCAAATAAAGGGAGTGTGCCATGCGAATTGCCTTGGGCTGTGACCATGGGGGATTTGAATTGAAGGAGTACGTGAAAGCCTATTTGGAAACGCGAGCCGATGTGGAAGTGGTAGACCTGGGCACCTTCAGCCCCGAGCCGGTGGATTACCCCGAATACGCGGCCCGTGTGGCGCACGCTATTTTAAACGGGGAAGCCGAACGGGGTATTCTATTGTGCGGAACCGGTATCGGGATCAGTATTTCTGCAAATAAATTTAAGGGGATTCGCGCTGCCTTGTGCCACGACGCCTACACGGCCCGTCTGAGCCGCCTCCACAACGACGCCAATATTTTAGCCATGGGTGGGCGAACCACAGGTAAAGAGGTGGCCGTCGACATGGTGAACATTTGGCTGGAAACCCCCTTTGAAGGCGGGCGGCATCAGCGGAGATTGAATAAAATTCGCGCCATTGAATTGGGCGAATTGTAAATGCGCCCCGAGAAAGGATTGTCCATGATTCGTATTGCCCCGTCAATTTTGTCCGCGGATTTGTTGCATTTGGAGGAAGAGGTTCGAGCCGTGGCGGAGAACGGCGCCGATTTTATTCACGTGGACGTCATGGATGGGCATTTTGTGCCCAATTTGACTTTCGGGCCCAATATGGTTCGGGCGCTAAAACGGATTGTTCAGCTTCCGTTGGATGTGCACCTTATGATTTCCAATCCGGATTTTTATATCGGCCGGTACGCCGAGGCGGGAGCGAACCTCCTCACCATTCACCAGGAAACCTGCCCTCATTTGCACCGAACCGTTCAGATGATTCACCAGGCCGGAATGAAGGCCGGAGTGGCGCTTAATCCGGCAACCCCTTTGGTGACGGTAGAGGAAATTCTTCCGGATCTGGACTTGCTGCTTATTATGAGTGTGAACCCCGGGTTTGGCGGCCAGTCGTTTATTCCGACCAGTTTGAAAAAGATCGCGCGCGCCCGCGCTCTTATTGAAGCCGTGGGGAGGGACATTTTTCTGGAGGTAGACGGAGGCATCTCGCCCGACACCGCTCCTGCCGTGGTAGCTCAGGGGGCAGATGTGTTAGTGGCCGGAAATGCCATTTTCGGCCAGCCCGATCCGGTAAAGGCCCTTCGCGCTTTGCGTGCCGCAGCCGAAACAAGGGAGGTATAGCAGACCCCACAACCCGCTCGCCGATTGAGGGCAAAGGATTGAGCTTTGCCCAATTTTCCAGAAGTTCCTCCCCAAATAGTGAAAGGAGGCTGTGCTACATTTCCACTGCGCGGTCGCAGGCCAGAACTAATTCCAGGGTTTTCAGGCCTTCTTCAAAAGAACAAATGTTTTGGGCCGGGTCACGCGATTCCACCAATTCCAAAAACCGTGCATTTTCGTGGTGGTACATTTTGTCCATGTCCTGGCGAATGATTTCCGTGTGGTTATCTTCCTCAATGCTCAGGCTTCCTGTCCAAATGTCGATGCGGTACACCCGCTTTTCGCCCACAAAAAGGAGTTCGTTCCGCCACCTGTCCGCGAGCCAGGTGTGCAGGTGCGCCCCCAATGCCCCGTTCTCAAACTGAAAATTCAGGGCAATGACTTCTTCAATGGTGTACCCGCTTTTTTTGGGGTGAACCGGATTGGCCGCGATCCCCTTAATTTGGTCTACTTCTCCAAAGAGAAATCGGAACAGGTCAAAATTGTGTGTGGCCTGGTCAACCAACCCGCCGCCGGATTTGGATTTGTCGTAAAACCAGGCGGGCATGTCCAGCGTGCGGGACATGGGTGAGCCGTAAAAGGATTGAATGAGCCAAACGGCGTCGTCAGCCATTTTTTCGCGCAGGGCAGCAATAATGGGCATGGCCCGAAAAACATAGCCAATCTGTACCAGAGCGTTCGGACGCTTTTTCAATTCGGCCGCGATGGCACGGGCTTTTTCCAAACGGTGTTCTACCGGCTTTTCGCAAAACACCGCCAACCCGCGGTCGACCGAATCCAAAATGGGCTCCTGACGAATCTGTGGAGGCGTGCAAATCCAGACGGCGTCCAACGACTCCTTTTCCAGCATGAGGCGGTAATCGGGGTACCCTGTGCCACCGAATTCGTCCAACCGTTTTTGGAGATTCTCATGATTGGGGTCGCTTAAAGCCACAATTTCCACGTCGTCTCGGCTTTTCAAATAACTCAAGTGGACGTGGGAAATGCCGCCCACGCCAATAAATCCTGCGCGGATGCTCATTTTTCCTCCAAAAGCCTTTTCAAGTAGTCAACGGTCTCTCGGATGTCCTCTTTTTGCTGAGGGCCACTAATTTCTCGTTCAATAATAAATTCTCCGGAAAAGCCGATTTCTTTCAAGCGGCGGACAAATTCGGGGTAGCGAACTTTGCCCTCTCCTACTTTAACCTCTCGTCCCAGCTCGAACGGGTCGGTCGGGTAAAATCCGTCTTTTGCGTGAATATTGCGTACGTAGGAACCGAAAACATCCAAAGCGTCAATGGGATTCCCCTTTCCGTAGAGGATGAGATTGGCGGGGTCGAGGTTAATGCCCAAATTGTCGGTTCCGACACTGTCAATTGCCCGGAGTAGCGTTATCGGTGTTTCCTGTCCGGTTTCAAACCAAAACTCGATGCCCAAAGAACGACAGGTGACAGCCACTTCACGCACGGCATCCACTGTTGCCGAAAATTGGGGGTCTGCCATGTTTTCGGGAATAAATCCCACGTGGGTAATTATGGCGGAGACCCCGATCTGGTGGGCAAATTGAGCCGCCTTCTTGAGGGATGCAACGCGCATGGCCCTAAATTGGGGAGGAACCAGCCCCAGGGTAGTGGGGCCTTCCCTGAAATTCCACACACGGGGCCCGGGAACGCCCGCCCACAAAGCACAAATGCGCACACCCGCCTTGCGAGCATCGGACGTCACTTTTTCGGCCATGGTGTCTGTCCAAAGGGTCTCGTCCCAATTGACCAATTGGCAAACGGGCAACCCCATTTCAGCCACCGGAAGAAAACAATTGTCCTCTTTGTGCAATTCAGCAATCACACCAATTTCATTCACGGGCCGGATTCCTTTTTAAGTTTTGTTCGGATTTCAAATACACGTGCCATTTTTATCCTTTGTCTATTTCCTTTTTGGCGCTTCGGCGACGAAAATTTGTAGTTGATGATTGCGTTCCAAATTGAAGGCCACTATTTTCCCGGTGTGTCCCGCTACCAAATTGGAGGGCGGCTGTTCAAATTCCCCTGTTAAGGCAGTTGCTTTGCCAAAATGGGGACTATTTTCATCGGCGTTCACACGGTAAATTCGGTTGTGAGCCACGCACACGAAGGCTTTTCCACCCGGCAGCCAGCGGGCTTCGCCTTGTACGCCGCTCCTGAAAAAGGTAGCCTGCCGCATTTTGCCCCCTAACGGAGAAATCAGGAAAATTTGCCACCGGCTTTTGGCGTCTTTTGAAAGAAACGAGAGGCGGGTTCCCTGCGGGTTACTGCTCACATTGCCTGCACAACCGGAGGCCGTGTGCGTCAAACGCCGCTGGACAGTGCCTTTGGGGGGATGGGGAAAGGTCGTGGGCGTTCCTTCCAGAGGACCGTCAGGGGCCGGTTGGGTAATATCGCGGGGAATGTCCACGATGAACACCTCTTCTTTCCCGGAAGCGAGTTTCCCGAGAAATGCGCGGGCAAGCTGGTAGGTTCCGTCCGGTTTGGGGTATCCCTTTTCTCCGACCCACCGGTCTCCGGCCGCGTGACTGATTTGGTCCGTGCCCGGTTTTGGATTGGGAACCACTTTAACGACCACCACACTAAACCCAATGCCCGAGCGATTTTCTCCAGCCGAATCGGCGTCCACCCGAACCGGATGCCCAAGGTGCGTAACCCCGACGGTGCGCAGGTCCAGATCCTTTCCAATGGATTCGCCGTAGCGTTTCATGATTAAATCGTTGTACGTGAACCCGACCCATTCGTCATGGGGTCCGCCCGGTTCGTGTCGGTGTGTGCCGCCTCTTAACGCACCCGGCGTAAATGGAAAGGTGACGTCTCGGGCATCTGCCCAAACTCTTTTGCCGGAGCCGTCTGCCGGTACAATAGCCCCCACGCGCCTGGTTTTCTGGTAAACCAAACCGCGCTGCACGTCCGGGCCGTGAATAAAAATCACGCTGTCTTTGTGAGGGAAATAGCTCGCCGCTCCCACCCCCGGACCCTTGTGTTTTACGTAATGGGCAACCTGGTACAAAATCACTTCCTGGCCGGTTTGCACATTGACCTTTTCAATGGTTTGCCCGTCGGCAATGCTTCCGTTAAACGGACGGGTGTCGTAGCACAGCCAACGGTCATCGGGGGAAAAATTGCGATTGTTGTCCAAATTGTGATTTTTGTTTTTTTCAAAAGTAATCTGGCGCACCTCCCAGAGGTTTTCTCCGGACGAAGAACACCCGGTTAGAAAAATAGCCAAACCGACGAACCAAAGCCACCGTTTCATGTGACGAATTTCTCCTTTTGAAGAGGGTTAATACTGCAAGGTGTTCAAAAGCCAGCGAGCCAGCGCCCCGTGCCCCGAGGGAGCGGGGTGAACCGAATCCTGCGTCCAGTAGGCTGCGGGCTGTTTTTTTAAGAGAGCGTCGAATTCTTCCTGCGCCGGAATGAAAAGGGCGGAGAACTCGCGGGCAACCGATCGAACAATTTCACGGTAGCCGTCTAAGAGTTTTCGCACCGGATGGGTGCGGTCGGGGTGAATGTAGAAGGGCTCAATCAAAATAAAACGGTTACCGACTTCCTCAGCCGTTTTTTGCAACAGGGCGTGGTAAATTCGGGCAAAGGCTTCCGGCGAAACCGTTTGGTTTTGCGGATTTTTAAGCCACAAATGGACGTCGTTAATACCGATTAAAATCGAAAGCCAATCCGGCTTGTGTGTTAGCACATCCGTTTCCCAGCGATCGGACAAATCCTGCGCTGTGTTGCCGCCGATGCCGCGGTTTAGGAATCGAATATTCAATTCCGGGTACTTGGCGGAAACCAAAGCCGCTACCAACAGCGGGTAGCCCTGTCCCAACGGATTGCAGTCGGCGACTCGGCGATTGACATCGGTAATGCTGTCCCCCATGAACAAAAAGGTCTGGTTCTGTTCAACAATCATGGTCGTTCCTCTACTTTTTAGGTGCTTCTCTGATCCAATCTTCGTTGAAAACCACGTGCTTAATGGATTGTCCCCCGTTTTCACTCCAACTGTAGGTGACGTGAATATTCCCGTCGCGTGTTTGAATGACCGACGGGTAGGAATAGCTTCCGGAATGATCGGGCGAAAATTCAATGGGACGCCGCCAGGGCCAGGTTTTTCCCTCGTCTTCGCTTAGCAGAGCGGTGAGGCGGTAGCGCCCGTCTTTTGTGTCGTTGCAGACCAATACCCAATGTCCGTTTTTCAGAGCAATGGTTTCCACGCTGGAACCGGGATTGGGAATGGACAGGTACCGGGCTGCTTCCCAGTGCACACCGTCGTCGTGAGATTCGCTGTACTGGATTTTGAGGCCCGGCCCGTTGTCCCGCATGTAAGCGGCAATTGTTCCGTCCTTTTTGCGAACCAGGCTGGGTTGGACGTTGACCAAGCCGATAATGGGCTCGCTGGAAAACCAGGTTTTGCCGCTGTCGTCCGAAATGGCTACCAGACCTACGGAGAAAACGTCGGAATAAAGGGGCAGAAGCATGCGTCCCGAAGGCAAAAGAAGCGGGTGGACACGGGGCATCCAGCCAGTGCGGCGAGCCAATTTGTCCGTGACTTTGCGAACGGCTTCTTCGGCTTCGGCTCGGGCGTCCGGGTAACTGGAAAGTCTGGGGAGAACGGCTGCTACTTTTTTCAGAAATTGCACCTCCAATTGAGCGGGTTTTAGTAGAATTACGTCTTGCCAGCTCCAGCGGGGCGGTCTGCCCTGCTGCTGAAAATCGGTGGAGGTTTGCATTCGAAGCAAAGCCGACCCCCACTGGTTGCTGACGATATTCGCCCAAAAGAGAAAAAGCTTACCGGCACCATTGACCACCATGGCAGGATTGGTGTCGGGGAAGCCGGGTACGTCCGCCATGAGAAAAGGCTTTTCCCAACGGCCGTGGCCGTGTCTTTTCCGAGAGCCCAAAATCTTCACGTCGTCGGCACTGCGTTCACCGGACCCGTGGTACCAACACACCAGCAAATCGCCGTTGGGTGTTTGCACCAGAGAAGAGGAATGGTTGTGCCAATGTTCGGGCGGAAAGATCAGTTCTCCCTGAAAATGTCCGCGGGAAAAACACAGAGTCGGAAATAATAAAACGACCCAAATAAACCAATGGCGTTTGATGATGTGTGTCATTTGCGATTCCTTGGTTTAAAAAAAGCCGGTCACTAATTTAAGACTTGTAGGAACAAAGCGCTTCTTCTTTTTTCTGCCAGCGCAAAGCCGATTTTGTACCCAATCGGCAAGCCGGCGATTTTTAGAAAAAAACTCCTATTAATAAACAAATTTCCTGCCCAAAAAGTCAAGTACTATTTCACACGAGAGACCATTTGCAAAAAAGACGGCTGGGCTTAACGGCAAATAAAAAAAGAGGAGGACAAAATCCCGATCGGACAAAACCTATGTCTTGCATTTTCGAAACTTTATGAAAAAAAGGAAGTACCATAAGGGAGTGCTTTTTTAATCAATTAAAAATCGGGAGGGTCGATTGCTCATGTTTCGTAATCTGAAAATCCGCACAAAAATATTTTGGGCTATTTTTCTCCCCGTCCTTCTTGCTCTCTCCACAGTGGTGTACCTGATCCATTTCCATTTCGAAAAACGCATTGTTGCGGAATACGAACAAATTGCCATTGAAGACAGCCACGAAAAAGCACATATGTTGGCCAACACGCTCTCTCACTTTGAGCGAATGGCCGACCAAATTGCCGCCTCAATCCCGAATATGAACAATTGGCCGGAATACCTTTCAAATAAACGAAAAATTTTCCCCGAGATTAAAGCGATTTTTGTCTCCGATGCCAAGGGGCATTTGGTGTTCAAAACTCCCCAAACAAATGCCGCAAACACCTTGCCTGCAGCATTTTTCCGCAATTTCTTTTCAAAAGCGGGTACCCGGGGAGCTCTTTTGTTCAGCAACCAAAAGCAACGTGTTTTCATCCTGTCGGCGTTAACCAAAGCGAAAGGCAACACTTCGCCGGTGGGCGTTTTTTTGGAATTGGACATGCCGTTTATTTTCGATTCGGTCCTTAATTTCCCAAGCGAACGGAACAGAATTCAATTCTATTTTGTGGATCGGAACGACCACATTGTGTTCTCAGGGAATCCGAATGAAGTGAATCGCAAGCTGGCCGAGCTTCCGGCTTTTAAACAGGTCAATCACAAAAAGCTAACTGCCCTTTTGGCGCCCGGCGGCGTACGTCCGTTTGAAATTTTAGACAAAAAAGACAAAACCTTTCTCTATTTGGAACCCCTTGAATCGGGGCAATTCGGATTAGCCGAGCAGGAAAATCTAACCCCTGTCCTGAAAGCCTTTCAGCCGAGTCCCCGATTTTTGGGAATTGTCGTCATCTTTATTCTTCTGATTATTTTGGTTGTGAGCGAAATCTTAGCCGCCCACTTTTCACATCCCCTACAATCTTTGGTAGACACATTAAGTTTGTACCGGGACAAGGGGTACATTCCACCCATGGCCAAAATCAAAAATCGTCGGGACGAATACGGCATTTTGGCAAATGAAGCCTGGAGCTACATGCACGAGATCGAGAACAAAAATCAGGAACTGCGGCGAGCCTTCCAGCAATTGAAGATTTCGGAGGAGCGATATTTTAGTTTTCTCAACCATTCACCCAACATGATTTTTGTGGTGGAAGAGAATCGGGTTATTTTCGCCAACAAAAAGGCAAAAGAGTTGTTGGGTGAACAGACTGCACAGGCGGACGGATTGAAAACGCTGATGTTTAAGAATCTTCAAGGTCAACGTACACCGCTGTGGGAATTACCTGACTTCCACGAAAATTTTCCGGTTGAAGGTACTTTAATTGTAAAAAATCAGGAAATCCCCGTTTTGCTTTACCACGCTCGATTTGACTTCAATACCACGCGGAACGAACTTTTTATTTTGGTGGATGTACGGCGAATCAAGCAATTGGAAATTTTAGAGAAACAGATGGAGTGGAAGCTCATCGAATCCAATCGACTGGCCTCTCTGGGTATTTTGACGGCGGGAATCGCGCACAACCTGTACAACCCTCTCACGTCCATTATTGGCCTGGGGGAGATTTTAAAGATGAAATACCCCGAGGAAAAACAGATCAACGCCATTCTTCAGGCGGCCAACCAGATGGAAAAGACCATTCTGTTGGTTACCGACCGGAATAAAAATGAAATTTCCAATCGGGAGATGGAAATTCACCTCAATGACCTGCTAACCGATTCCCTTAACCTTTTGGAAATGAACCATCGCCTGAATTTCCCTTTTGAAAAAATGATTCGGCTCGATCCGCGTGTACCCCCTATTTGGGGACGCTACAGCGATTTTTCCATGGGGCTCGAAGCGTTTTTGAGTAATGCCGTAGAAGCCATGCGGGAGAGTGAGCACAAAGTCCTGACAGTGGAAACCCGATTTCAAGCAAATCAGATCGAAATAAAAATTGCCGACACAGGTGTGGGAATCGCCAGAGAAGACCTGGACAAGGTGTTTCTGCCATTTTTTACAACCAAAACGTCCCCTGCAAACAAAAGCGGGCACAACATGGGATTGGGTCTTTTTGTCGCCCGACATTTGCTGGAAATCTACGGTGCCACCATTGACGTGTCCAGCCGAGTTGGCGTGGGCACGACCTTTCTGATTCAGATTCCGGTGGCTGTCAAAAAACAGGAGACCCAAAGCTCCCGTTCTGCCACCGACCGGCAACCGTGACGCGGTCTCTTTCGATTGGCAAAAAGAACGGATTCCCTTTATTGACCATTTGTTGGAGTCACGGATTTTTTCTCACAATGCCGATTTCCTCAAAATTTCCCTAACTTTTTCCGGATTTTTACGTCTATTAAAAGTGAAATACGAGACAATTCCACAAAACAAAGGGAGAATGGGTAGAGATGAAAAGTGCTTTGGGCCGATTATTCAAGGGGAGTGTGATTCTTTTTTTCAGCGCACAAATGGTGGTAGCCGCACCGGGGATTTGGGGGAAAAAGGCAAAAGGAAGCGAAAAAAAGCCCGTGAAGATTGTCACGGCCGTTCAGGTAAAACCCGGGGAAATTCGTATGGACGGAAAGTTGGACGACCCCGTTTGGCAGCGTGCGCCCAAAGCAGATGATTTTATTCAGCAGCAGCCCAACGAGGGGAAACCGGGGTCACAGAAAACGACACTTCAGGTGGCGTACGACGAGCACAATTTGTACGTCGGCATGCGGGCTTTTGACACGGCACCGGACAGCATTTACGCCCAGCTTACCCGCCGTGACCAGATCTCCAACGGGGATTGGCTGGGGGTAGCCATTGACAGCTATTTCGATCACCGGACAGCCTTTGGTTTTTTTGTAAACGCCGCTGGTGTACAAATGGACCAACTTCTTTCAAACGACGGAAATAATCAGGACCCCAATTGGAACGCCGTCTGGCTTTCACGGGTGAGCCGCGACAGCCTGGGCTGGATGGCGGAATTTAAAATCCCCTTCAGCCAGCTCCGATTTGTGAGCGGAAAGGACTTGGTGTGGGGATTTCAGGCGGTGCGCTACATTTACCGCAACAACGAGCAGGATTTTTGGTCGCCGCAGCCGCGCGACGCTGCCGGATTTGTGTCCAATTTCGGGGAATTGCGCGGACTCAAGAAGCTGCGCGCCCCCCGAAATCTGGAATTTTTCCCCTATGCCATGACATCTCGAAATTTCTACCCGCGGGAACCCGGAAATCCCTTCCGACCAGGGCAAACGGAAGTTTCCAACGCCGGAACGGAGTTTCGGTACGGGATTACCAGCAACGTTACGCTGAATGCGACCATAAACCCCGATTTCGGCCAGGTGGAAGCCGACCCTTCGGAATTGAATTTAACCGCTTACGAAACCTTTTTTGAAGAAAAGCGTCCCTTTTTTGTGGAGGGGAGTGACATCTTTTCCATTCCTTTGGGAATCGGAGACGGGGAAATGGGCTCGGAAAAGCTTTTCTATTCTCGGCGCATTGGGCGCTCACCTCATTACTACCCATCGGTCTCGGGAGACTCCACGTACGTCAAAATGCCCGAGCAAACCCACATTTTGGAGGCAGCAAAAATTACGGGAAAAACCGCCAAGGGATGGTCTCTTGGCGTGTTGGAAGCGCTGACGAATCAGGAGAAGGCGGAGATTCAACAGGGAAATCGCCGCTACCAGGAAATTGTGGAGCCCTACACCAATTATTCGGTAGTTCGGCTGAAAAAGGATTTTCGACGTGGGCGCACGACGGTCGGATTAGCCGGAACCAATGTGTTTCGGACTATTCCCAATGTGCATTTCAATTTTCTGGCCAAAGAGGCCACTGCCGGGGGGATTGACATCAACAATCGCTGGGGGCACGACGCGTACATGTTTCAATTCTCTCTCTACGGAAGCCGCGTTTCCGGAAACAAGGAAGCCATTCAAGCCATTCAAAAATCTTCCGCGCATTATTTTCAGCGCCCGGATATGAAATTCACACACTACGATCCCGATCGCACATCGCTGTCCGGGCTTTCAGCGCTCCTGTTTTTGGGGAAAATTGCCAACGGGCACTGGCGGGGCGGATTCGGCGGAATGACTCGCACACCTGGATTTGAGGTAAACGATTTGGGTTACATGCGGGAAGCCAATTACCTGTCCGGTTTTTCCTGGTTAGGGTACCAGGAGTACAAGCCCGGAAAAATTTTTCGGGATTACGGATTGAATTCGAATATCTGGGCAAGCTGGTACTACGGGGGCGATTTTGTGGGCTACGGGCTCAATCTGAACGGACATTTTCGTCTGTTGAACTACTGGCGCGGATTTCTCGGAATCAACCGACAGGGCCAACAGCTTCGGACCTCGACCCTGCGCGGCGGGCCTGCAATGTTGGTCCCGGGGGGTGTCAGTTTTTGGGCAGGGTTCATGTCCGACGATCGAAAGCCGGTAGCTCTCGAGTTCAACCTGCAAGGAAGTCGAAACGACCAGCACTTTTGGCAGCGAAGCGTGTCGCCCGGAATTCGCGGTCGGTTGCGGTCGAATTTGAATTTTAGCTTTTCGGTAAACTTTTCAACAGGCCAGAACGATTTTCAGTACGTGACCAAAATAGCGGACAGCGGGTCCCACTACATTTTGGCCCATCTGGACCAGAAACTTTTTTCGCTCACGACACGCGTTAATTTCGCGCTCACCCCTAACTTAAGCATTCAATTTTACGGGCAGCCCTACATTACAGCGGGACATTATTCACATTTTCGTGAAGTCGTGCGTCCTCGTGCCAAGCACTACACCGATCGTTTTGCTCCGTATGATTTTTCGGGAAATCCGGATTTTAACTTTAAGCAATTCCGCTCCAATTTGGTTCTCCGCTGGGAATACCATCCGGGGTCTACCCTCTTTCTGGTGTGGTCTCAAGGACGAACAGATTTCGCAAATAACAGTGTGTTTGCCCTAAAAGAGAATTTCAGGGAGCTTTTTCAGGCAGAAGGAAATCACGTACTTTTGATTAAGCTGAATCATTGGTTCAGCTTCTAAAGTCCGGCAACCTTTCGCCCGAAACGGAACACTCTCTTGCAGCTATGGGCGTTGGCCGACGGCCAATGACCCTTTGAAGCTCAAATGACCCGTTCATTTCAACAAAAGGTGGGTTAAATGCAAAGGGTGTAAAATGGATTGTCAAAAGGAAAAAGAAGGGCTTACGATTTTCGTAAGCCTTTTTTTGTCAAACTTCGATTGATTTGGAAAGACGAAATCCCCCTAAATTTTTGGTTGTTTTGGGTCTCAAAAGCTGCGCGCGGGTGACGGGTGGCGGAGATCGGATAAATTCAAATAAAACAAATGGAACAATTAAGAGGGAGGAAATAAGCCATGGAAAAAGAGAAGCAATTCATGAATGTTGACGAAGCGGCGAACTATTTAGGGGTGAAGAAACAGACCCTCTATCAGTGGAAGTTTGAGCGCAAGATTCCGTTCATTAAGGTGGGTTCCCTGCTAAAATTCCGCAAAAGTTCTCTGGACGAGTGGCTTCGGGAAAGAGAAGTGCGAAACAAATAATTGACTGGCCGAGAGAAAAAAACTTTTTTTTAAGGTCAAATTTACTTAAATTCAATACACTGTAAGGGCACCCGATGGTCAGAAGGAGGGTGCCCCCGATTTTGAATTGAAAGGGCAAGGAAAAACCACAGAATCGGTTTTTCGTTGGAGGATTTTAAATGGTACGTTTTCTAACCGCCGGGGATTCCCACGGACCGGCGTTGGTGGGTATTTTGGAGGGTCTCCCGGCTCATCTCAAACTGGACCTGGATGCCGTCAACGCGGTGCTGCGCCGCCGTCAGGGAGGCTACGGTCGCGGCAAGCGGATGCAAATGGAGTCCGATGAAGTGGAAATTCTCTCGGGCCTCTGGCGCGGAGAAACCACCGGCATGCCCCTTGCGCTGCAGATTCAAAATCGGGGCGCCAAAAAACAAGAAACCGTTCGTCCCCGGACGGTTCCCCGCCCCGGACACGCCGACCTGGCCGGCGGATACAAGTACGGCTGGGAAGAAGACCTGAACCCAATTATTGAACGCTCCAGTGCCCGCGAGACGGCTATGCGGGTGGCCATCGGGGCTATTTGTGAACAGCTCCTCGCCCAGTTTGAGATCGAGGTGCTGGGCTTTTTGCGGAAATTAGGTGGGGTAGACATCCCCCCGAAAACGACCGACCCGTCTGAACTAAAAGTGCTTCGGGAGCAATCGGCGTTTTACTCCGGAAATCCGGCAAAGGACGAGGAACTCAAGCGCCTTGTGGACAAAACCCGCGAGGCCGGTGACTCTCTGGGGGGAGTAGTTGAAGTGATTACCACACCCTTGCCACCCGGACTCGGAAGCGTGGCCCATTTCGATCGCAAACTAAATGCCCGTCTGGCTCTGCATCTCATGAGCATTCCGTCCGCCAAAGCCGTGGCCATTGGCGACGGCGTGGAAGGGAGCGCCTGGCCCGGCAGCCGTTTTCACGACCCCATTTTGCTCGAAAATGCCACCATTAAACGAGCTTCCAACCACGCCGGAGGCATTGAGGGCGGCATGACCAACGGTCAGCCGCTGCGGGTGCGAGTGTTTTTAAAACCGATTCCCACGCTGCTGCAGCCCATGGAAACGGTGGATTTGAAAAACGGCCGCTCAACCAAGGCACCTTACATTCGCTCCGATGTAGTGGTGGTGCCCGCAGGTTCAGTTGTAGCGGAAGCACTGGTAGCGTACGTTCTAACCGAAGCCTTTCTGGAAAAATTCGGCGGCGACACATTGGAAGAGATTCAAACGGCGTACCGAAATTATGTGAAACGTCTTCAAAAAAACAAACAAGCCCTCGGCCTGTCAACATCGAAATAATTGCTCGAATGCCCAAAAAACTATTGAATTTTACTCAATATCTTGAGTAAATTTACTCAGGGTCCTGAGTAAAATAGCCAGTTGGCGGAAATTTTATGTATCGACGATCGGTTTTTCAGACCATTATTCAAAGGCTTTACGAAAAAAAGCGTTTTATCCAGGTTTTGGCCGGACCGAGGCAAACCGGCAAAACGACCCTTGCCCGCCAAATTATGGATGAGGTTCCATGGCCGTCCCACTATGCTTCGGCAGACGAACCGGCTTTAAAGGATAGAACCTGGATCGAGACACAATGGGAAATGGCCAGAATGCGAGGCCGAAACGTTTCCGGCCCGAAAAAATCACTCCTTGTGTTGGACGAAATTCACAAAATTCCCGGTTGGTCGGAAACAGTTAAACGTCTCTGGGATGAGGATGTTGCCCAAAATCGTTTTCTTTATGTGATTTTGCTTGGTTCGGCACCGCTTCTGGTTCAAAGGGGACTCACGGAAAGCTTAACAGGTCGATTTGAAATTATCCCGATTACTCATTGGTTTTTCCGCGAAATGCACGAAGCCTTTGGCTGGAACGTTGACACCTATATTTTTTTCGGAGGCTATCCGGGTGCTGCCGATCTGATAAATGACCACGAACGCTGGGTCAATTATATTGCCAATGCTTTAATTGAAACCACAATTTCCAGAGACGTGCTACTCATGACTCGCGTGGATAAGCCTGCACTCCTGCGCCGACTTTTTGAGCTTGCGTGTCTATATTCCGGACAAATTTTGTCGTTTCAAAAGATTTTGGGCCAACTTCAAGACGCGGGGAATACAACCACATTGGCTCACTATCTTCAGCTTTTGGATGGAGCAGGACTGGTAACCGGCCTTCCCAAATACGCCGGTCAGCGGGTGCGGCAACGAGCGTCTAGCCCGAAACTTCTGGCATTGAACACGGCGTTGATTTCAGTCTTTTCCGGCTTTCAATTCCAAGAAGCCAAAAAAGAGCCTGAATTTTGGGGGCGTCTTGTGGAATCGGCAATCGGAGCCTCGTTGGCCAATGGCATTCGAGGGAAAAATATGAAACTTTTTTACTGGAATTTTGGAAATCATGAAGTCGATTTCGTGCTCACTAAAGGAAAGAAAATCGTTGCCATTGAAGTGAAAAGCTCTGAAAAGCGGCCTCGATTACCAGGAATGGAAAAATTCGCCCGGCAATTTTCGGTGTGGAAAAAGCTATTGGTAGGCGGGGACGGGATTCCGATTGAAGAATTTTTGAAAATACCGCCCGAGTTTTGGTTTGAATAGCTGTTCGGGAGGATAAATTTTTATCGGGGAATGAGGGTTGAAGGATCGATTCAATTGGGTTTTTTAGTAGGAAAAAACAGGCCAGATATGAAACGGATTGTTTTGAACGGAATGATGGGGTCGGGGAAGAGCACGGTGGGAAAGCTTCTGGCGAATGTCCTCGGGTGGAGGTTTGTGGACACGGACGCGGAGATCGAAGCGCGCACCGGCAAGCGTATTTCTAAAATTTTTGCGGAAGACGGGGAACCGGCCTTTCGAAAACTGGAAATAGAGGAAGCGCGCCGATTGGCGGCCTGCGAAATGTGCGTCATTGCCACGGGCGGCGGAATGTTCACGCAGCCGGAGGCTTTGGAAGCACTTGCTGAGGACAGCCTGCTTGTTCATTTGACGGCTTTGCCCGAAACACTGGCCCGTCGTCTGGCAGAGGCAGAGGATCGCCCGTTGCTCAAGAATGCACCCAAACAAAGTCGGTTGCAGGAAATTTACGAGGAGCGTCGCTCCGTTTACGAGTCTTTACCGGTGCAAATCGACACCGAAAACAAATCGCCGCAGCAGGTGGCTCAGGCCATTCTGCGGCGCTTTTACGAAAAGGCATCTTCTAAACTCATTTTTGACAAATTAGGTCGAGTTTTTTCCGGATTGAATAGTTTTCTCATGTTGCCTGATTTGCTTCGGTCTCTGACTCCCGTTCGACGCCTGATTCTTTTGACCGATGAAGTGCTCTGGCCCCTCATTAAAGAAGATGTTGAGGCGCTCTTTGCCGGAGAATGGCAGATTCGACCGCTGATCATTCCCCCGGGCGAAAAAGAAAAATCTCTGAAACGAGCCGAAGCGCTTTGGGCACAGCTCAAGGATTTTGGCGCCGACCGTCACACGCCTTTTGTAGCCGTTGGCGGCGGCGTGGTGGGCGATTTGGGAGGATTTGTGGCCGCTACCTACATGCGCGGCGTGCCTCTGGTTCAGATTCCAACCACTCTTTTGGGACAGGTGGATTCGGGACTTGGGGGCAAAACAGCCGTCAATTTCCGGGGCGTAAAAAATCTTGTGGGCAGTTTTTACCACGCGGAGCTGACGTTGCTGGACCCCCTTTTTCTGCTTACGCTTCCCCTTGCGGAGGTGCGCAGCGGCCTGTCCGAAATGCTCAAAGCCGGTATTTTGGCCGATCCCGAGTTAGTCGATTTTATGACCCAACAGGCCGAGGCGCTACAGGCGGGAAATCTCCCTGCACTGGAATGGGCGATTGGGCGGGCGGCGCACGTCAAGCTCCGAATCGTGGCGGAAGATCCTCGCGAGCGCACCGGCAAACGTATTCTGCTGAATTTGGGCCACACCTTTGCCCACGCCATTGAATCCGTTTCCGCCTATGGTATTCGCCACGGAGAGGCGGTGGCGGTTGGGTTGGTCCTGGCGGCCCAATTGGGCGAGGCGTTGGGGGAGACCGAATCCGGCTTGGCGGAGAAAATCGGTAGCATTTTGCGGCGATTGGGACTGCCAACGGAACCGCCGGCCGGCAAAACCGAGGAAATGTTGCAAAACATGCAGTCGGACAAAAAGAAAAAGGGAAAAGCCCTTCAATTTGTCCTTCCCGTGAAAATAGGAGAAGCGAAAATTGTCTGGTTGAAAAATTTGGCCCCGGTTCGAAAAATATTGGAGTCAAAGTTTCAATGAGCGAATTGAGGGAAACTGTTGACCACTTTAATCGTTTCTGGCCAAAAAAGAAACTTTTGTTTGCAAACAATAACCAAAAAAATAACTACACGAAATTTCTAATTCAAGGAAAAACAAATGGCTAAAGAGAAAAAACACGCCTTCCACATTTTGGTTTTGCACGGGCCGAACTTGAATCTGTTGGGAACCCGGGAGCCGGAGATCTACGGAACCACCACCCTGGAGGACATTCAGCAACTGCTTTTACAAAAGGCCGAAGGCCTTGGCCTGGAGCTGAAATTTTTTCAATCCAATCACGAGGGGGCTCTGGTGGATGTGCTTCACGAGAACCGCACCTGGGCAGACGGCGTGGTCATTAACCCCGGAGCCTTGACACATTACGGCTATTCGCTGCACGACGCCATTGTGGCGATTCAAAAACCGACCGTGGAAGTGCACCTCTCCAATATTTTCGCCCGGGAAGAGTGGCGCCGAAAATCGGTGCTTTCTCCTGCCTGCACGGGCATTATTTCGGGCTTCGGTGTGACCAGCTACATTTTGGGGTTGGAGGCCGTGGCCCGGCTTCTTGAAAAGGATGGCTAAAGTAAAATTTTTCGAAATCAAAACGACTGTTGTTCAAAAGAAATGTTCAATCGGGCGCTTTGAACAAACTGTCGACTGTTGAAAGGATTCCCTTTGCCAGACTTTCCGTGATTCCGCTTTTTTTCGACCCCAGCGCATGTTGGATTACCCCCCCCTCAAATGCTTCAGAGACACATTTCAATTTTACCTCGGAATTAAATTGCATTTCCTCACATTTTTATTTATATTTATTAATTCTTTAAGTTCAAGGGCAATGCCGTTTCATCTTCAGCAGAAAGGAAAACGAAAGCCGTGTTTAAGGAAGTTCCAAGCCAGTTAAATTTCCCGGAATTGGAAAAGCGTGTTTTAAGATTCTGGGAACAAAACCACATTTTTGAAAAATCCGTTGAATCTCGCGATCCCCAAAAAAATTTCGTCTTCTACGAGGGGCCGCCTACGGCGAACGGCAAACCGGGTATTCACCACGTCATTTCGCGTACGATTAAGGATTTTGTCTGCCGCTTTAAAACCATGCAGGGTTACCGGGTGGAGCGGAAAGCCGGCTGGGACACCCACGGCCTTCCCGTGGAAATTGAAGTGGAAAAAGAGCTTGGCATTGACGGCAAAGAGCAAATTTTGGAGTACGGGGTCGAAAAATTCAACCAAAAATGCAAAGAGAATGTTTTTCGGTACAAAAAGGAATGGGATGAAATGACCCGCCGAATCGGCTACTGGGTCGATTTAGAACATCCGTACATTACGTACAAGAACGAATACATCGAGACCGTCTGGTGGATTCTGAACCAATTTTTTAAGAAAAACCTCATGTACGAGGGGCACAAAATCATTCCGTACTGCCCCCGCTGCGAAACGGCACTTTCCAGTCACGAAGTTTCGTTGGGCTACAAAGAAGTGTCCGACCCCTCGGTTTACGTCCGGATGAAAGTCAAGGGTGCGCCCAACACCTCTTTTCTGGTGTGGACGACGACGCCGTGGACGCTTATTTCCAATGTGGCGCTGGCTGTTCACCCGGAGGTGGATTACGTGAAAATCCGACAAAAGAACGAAGAGCTCATTCTGGCTGAGCCGCGCCTGTCCGTTCTTGAGGGAGATTACGAAATTCTCGAGAAGAAAAAGGGAAGCGAGTTGGCGGGAATGGCCTACGAACCGATTTTCACGTTTCTGAAGCCAAAAAAGAAGGCATATTACGTAGTGGAAGCCGATTTTGTGACCACGGAAGACGGAACGGGCATTGTGCACATTGCCCCGGCCTTCGGGGAAGACGACTACAAAGTAGGCCAAAAATACGGTTTACCGACGCTTCAACCCGTGGACAAAAGCGGCCGGTTTACGCAGGAAGTGACTCTTTTTGCCGGAGAATTTGTCAAAAAGGCTGATCCGGAAATCATTGAAAATCTTCGGGAGAGGGGCATTTTGTACAAAAGTGAAATCGTCACGCACAGTTACCCGCATTGCTGGCGTTGCGGCACGCCGCTTTTGTACTACGCCAAAAAATCCTGGTATGTGCGCACAACGGCGTACAAAGACCGTTTGATCGAAAACAACAAGAAAATCCGCTGGATTCCCCGCGAAGTGGGAGAGGGGCGCTTCGGCGAATGGCTGAATAACAACGTGGATTGGGCGCTTTCACGGGATCGCTTCTGGGGAACGCCGCTCAATATCTGGAAATGCGAAAAATGCGGCCACGCCGATTCCATCGGAAGTGTGGAGGAACTACTTCAGCGCTCCGGCAAAGAGTCCATTGAAGATTTGCACAAACCGTACATCGACGCAATCACGTGGTCGTGTCCGAAATGCGGCGGGACGATGAAGCGCGAGCCTGAGGTGATTGACGTCTGGTTCGATTCGGGCAGCATGCCCTACGCTCAGTGGCATTACCCATTTGAAAATCAGGAGGTTTTCAAACGCAATTTCCCTGCCGATTTCATTTCGGAAGGAATCGACCAAACCCGCGGGTGGTTTTATTCCCTTTTGGCCATTTCCACCTTGCTTTTTGACCAGCCCGCTTATAAAACCGTGCTCTCAATTGAATTAATTCTGGACAAAGAAGGCCAGAAAATGAGCAAAAGCAAGGGGAATGCCGTCAATCCCTTTGAGGTTTTGGAACGAAACGGTGCGGACCCTCTTCGCTGGTACCTGCTGACGGTCAGCCCTCCCTGGACGCCCACCCGGTTCGATCCGAACGGCGTACGGGAGGTTCAGAAGAAATTCTACGGAACGCTGGTCAATGTGTACGCCTTTTTTGTGCTGTACGCCAATATTGACCATTTTCATTACAAAGAGGAACGAATTCCGGAGACAGATCGCCCCGAAATTGACCGCTGGATTTTGTCAACGCGAAATCGCCTGGTAGGGCAGGTTCATGAGTATCTCGAACGCTACGATGTAACGAAAGCCGCCCGAGCCATTTCGGATTTTGTGGTGGAAGATGTGTCCAATTGGTACGTGCGCCGGAGCCGCCGCCGGTTTTGGAAGTCAGAAATGGGTCCGGACAAGCTCTCGGCCTACCAAACCCTTTACGAAGTTTTGCTCACAGTGGCAAAACTAATGGCTCCCTTTGCCCCGTTTTTGCCGGAAGACATCTACCAGAATTTAAATTCAGTGGGGAAAGAGCCCTTTGAAAGCGTGCACTTGGCTGAATTCCCTGCACCGCAAGCCCAAGCGCACCGTTTTCGGGATCAGGCGCTCGAGGTTCACATGGACGCTGTGCGTAAGGTGGTGAGCGCCGTGCGCTCCATTCGCAATGAAGTTGGGATTAAAGTGCGCCAGCCGTTGCAGCGCATTTTGGTGTACACCAAATCCAAAGCTGTCCGCGAAGGACTGCCCCTAATGGCCGCCATTGTTCAAGAAGAAGTGAATGTAAAAGAGATTCAATTTGTGGACGACCCCTCGGCGTTGTGGGTACAAAAAGCCAAGCCCAATTTTAAGTCCTTAGGGCCCAAATTCGGAAAAGAGGTAAAAAAGGTGGCGGAAATAATTTCCAATCTACCTGAAAAATCGATTCAGCGATTGGTCGAAACCGGCAGCGAGAAAATTGCTCTGGAAGGTCGCGAGGTGGAAATCAAGCGGGAGGATGTGGAAATTCTTCAGGAAAATCGGGATGAATTTGCGGTGGCGGTGGAAGACGACTTTACGGTGGCTTTGGACATCCACCTGACGGACGAATTGGCTGCCGAGGGCCTTGCGCGGGAATTTATTAATCGCGTGCAAAATATGCGCAAAGAAGCGGGCTTCGACGTGCTGGATCGCATTTCCATTGCGTACAAAGGCACGGAAAAAGTGCGTCAAGCTATTCAAAAACAAGCCGACTATATTAAAAACGAAACCCTTGCAATTGAAATTGTTCCGGATCGCGTAGACGGGGATTTTCGTCGGGAGTGGAAACTCAACGGCGAACCGGTAACCATTGCCATTCGAAAAGAGACCTGATTTTTGGGCCAAACCAATCAGGCAAAGTAAAGTAAAATTCCGTCCAAGGCGGGTTAGGAGTGACCGATGACAAAAAAGGAATTGGAACATTACCGACAGCTTCTTTTAAAGAAGCGCGAAGAATTGGTCAAGGAGATCAATTACATAAAGGAAAACTCCTTTAAGGACACGATGAAGGAATCCAGTGGGGAAAATTCGGCGTACAATTTTCACATGGCCGACCAGGGAACCGACGCCATTGAGCGGGAAAAGGCCTTTATGTTTGCCTACCGTGAAGATCGACTCATTTACCACATTGACCGCGCTTTGGAGCGCATTGACAAAGGCACGTACGGTCTGTGTCAGGAGTGTGGCAAGCCCATTAGCAAAGAACGCCTGGAGGTCGTGCCTCACGCCCGACTGTGCATCGCCTGCAAGTCGAAAGAGGAACAATCCAAAGAAGATTAAGTAAAATTTAGTGCGATTGAAAAAGCCCCTCAAGACGAGAGGCCATTTTTTCAGATTAAATAGGACGGGTGTTGACGACACATGAAATTTAAAATAGATTGGCGAATGCTTTCGCTCTCCCTTTTTATTGTGTTCTTGGATCAGACAACCAAAATTTTAACCAAGAAATTCATGATCTTGGGGCATTCGGAAAAAATTCTGGGTGATTTTGTACGGTACACGTACATTCAAAATACCGGAATGGCGTTTGGTATTCAAATCGGAAATCGGTTGGTTTTTACCGTTTTTTCGCTTTTGGCCAGCCTGGTTATTTTGGCCTATTTGTTCAAAGCACGGGGCAACAAACCGGTCGTGCGGATTTCCCTGGCCCTTATTTTGGGTGGAGCCATTGGAAATCTCATTGATCGGGTTTTTTCCGGTGCAGTGGTCGATTTTATCGATGTGGGCATTGGCTCACTTCGGTGGTACGTGTTCAACGTGGCCGATGCCGCCGTCAGCATCGGCATGATTTTACTTATTACAGCCATTCTTACCACAAAAGAGTCGGAACATCTTTCCGAAAAGCGGCGCGCAGAACCTCATTTCCCTGTCGAATAATTTTCCAAAATGGAAGACCGTCGGGAAATTCTGATTCCTCCCAAAAAAGAGAAAGAACGGTTAGACGTCTTTTTGACGCGCGAAATCGGGCACTTTTCACGTGCCTACTTTCAGCGTTTAATCGAAGCCCAGAAGGTCTTGGTCAATGAAACGCCGGAGAAGGCCAGCTATTTGGTGACTCCCGGAGACCGTATTGAAGTGCTCATTCCGCCGCCGAAAAAATACGAAATGGCTCCTGAAAATATCCCCCTGAACATTGTGTACGAAGACCGCTATTTATTGGTGGTGAACAAACCCGCTGGTTTGGTGGTGCATCCCGCAGTGGGGCATTTTACCGGAACCTTGGTAAACGCTCTGCTGTACCATTGCCGCGATTTGTCCGGAATTGGCGGCGAGCTGCGCCCGGGCATTGTTCACCGTCTGGACAAAGACACGTCCGGGCTTTTGGTCGTGGCCAAAGATGACTACACCCACCGTAAACTTTCGGAGCAGTTTTCTTTACGCACCATTGACCGGGAGTACTGGGCGCTGGTTTGGGGGGTGCCCAGCCCGCGTTCCGGAAGAATCGAAACGCAAATCGGCCGTAGTCCGACGAATCGTAAAAAAATGGCCGTTCTAAAAGAGGGCGGGAAATTGGCCATTACCACTTACGAAACGCAGGAGCGGTTGTACCTGCTTTCTTTGGTCAAATTGAAACTTGGCACAGGACGCACGCACCAGATTCGCGTACACATGGCTCACATCGGTCACCCTGTTTTGGGGGATTCTCCCTACGGCGGGCGCAACAGACGATTGGGAGCCCTGACGGCTGCCGAACGAAAAATTGCGGCAACTTACCTTGAAATGATGCCCCGCCAGGCCCTCCACGCCCGCACGCTGGGATTTGAGCACCCCCACACACACGAGCGCTTGCGTTTTGAGTCCGACTTGCCGGAGGACATGGACACGCTTTTGGCACGGGCTCGTGCGTATTACCGAAAGTTGGCGCCCAATGGCCAATCTTCCCCCTAACCGGTGCGGCTGAAAAACAGAACAGGCTCAACGAACACGAAATATCCGGATAAACCGTGGCTTGAAAGAAAAATACAGAGGCGAACCAAATGTCAGATCGAACACGTGAGAAAAAGGCGCTGTTGGAAAAAATTCCTTGCCAAAATAAAATAGCCATGCTTTCGCGATTGCTGTTGGCCTGGGACGGGCAGTGGTTTTTAAAAACGGTTCAAGCCATTGGATTGGACAAAGCGATTGAACAAAATGCCCGTGTCCGAACCAGTTTTGCCAGAATTGAAATGCGCGAATTTTTGCGGGAGTTGGGGTTGAAACGGGCCGAAAATTTGGAACAGGCCGTTGCGATCATGGAAGCTTACAGTGAATTGTTCGGAGGAAATCGCATTCGCGCAGATCTGAACGTCACAAACGCACAGCACTTGGAGATTTCCGTTTGGCGTTGCCCCGCGGTAGAAGGGGCAATGAAAGCCGGCCTTGCCCGAACCGACCAACCCTGTGTGGCTTGTGAGCGCCTCTGGCCGACCTGGCTCAGTGTTTTGTTGCCGGATTTTCAATGGACGTGCCAAATCCCCGAAGCCATTGGGCGCGGTGCCAAGGCATGTCGAATTTTAGTGGATGGAAAAGAAAAATCCCGTGTAGCGGAATAGATTTTCAAGCGAAGCAGCCGTTTTTGCCGACAACCTCTCAAAGGGGTTAATTCAATTCGCTTGGGGACGCGCCCCGAAGAAAAGCGAATGCCGCTAACGGACAAGCTTTAAAGGGACAAAATAAATCGGGCGGAAATTGCTGTTTCCGCCAAATTGTTCCTGCGTGGCGCTATTCTACCGGGTGACCATCCGCGTCGATGAAATGAATTGTTCCCCAATTTAATGCTCGCACCGTCGGTTCAACAGTTTTTCGATCTCCGACCACCACCCACACCAGTTTGTCGGGGTGCAAAACCTCTTTAGCGGCCCGGGTCACCTTTTCCAGATTCAAGGCGCGAATCTCTTGCGGGTAGCGATCGAAATAATTCTCGGGCAATCCGAATTGGACCATTTCGCCAATAGACGACGCCACGGCCCCCATGGTTTCCCAAGTTCCCGGTAATTGTAAAATTTGTTTTCGCTTTACTTTGTCCAATTCCTCTAAGGTGATTGGACGGGAAGTCAAAATGTCGGTAAATTCTTTTAACATTTCCCGCATGGCCTCGGCGGTTTTATCTGTTTGCACAGGGGCGTACCCAATGAAGGGCCGCTGGCCCCGGGCATCCACCAGGAAAGTAAACGCGCCGTAAGCCCAATGTTTGTCCTCCCGCAAATTCATATTAATGCGCGATGTAAATGTGCCCCCTAAAATATTGTTAAACGTCTCAATGGCCGGTTCGTCGGGATTGGCTTTGGGTGGCGCCACATGTCCGGCGAAAAGAATGGATTGAAGGGCTTCCGGCCGGTGTAAAAAATAAATGGCGGTTTTTTGTGGAAAAGAAACGGGCTGAATATTTTTTCGAGGCACACTTCCCTCTTCCCAGGTTTCGAATAATCTTGCCAGTTTCGGCAGGATTTCGTCCAATGTGGTGTCGCCGACAACAATGAGCGTGGCATTATTGGGTTTGAACCAGGTTCGGTGAAACGCCTTCAGATTTTTACGGCTGATTTTCTCAACGGAATCTTCGGTACCCGAGCCGGTCAGCGGATTTCCGTAGGCATGATGGGCCCCGTACAACAGGCGTGGAAAAACCCGAAGCGCCATTTGGACAGGCGTAACTTTTTCGCGTTGAATAGCCGCTAATTGATTTTTTTTAATGCGGACAAAATCCGTTTCGGGAAAAACAGGGTTCAGAATAACATCGGCGAAAATGTCGAGCGAGGCGTCGAGATTCTTTTTCAAGGCCGAAAGTGAAACCGAAGACATGTCCAGATTGGAACCGGTGCCCAATTGCGCGCCGAGGCGGTCAAGTTCTTCGCTAATTTGGAGGGCGTTCCGGCGCTTGGTCCCTTCGTCTATCATTTCCATGGCCAGTTTGGCTGTGCCGGGAAGGGAAAATTGGTCGGCAGAAAATCCGGCATCCACCATGAGGTTGAAGTGAACTACCGGAATGCTATGCCTTTCCGCCAAAACGATTTTCAAACCGTTGGAAAGCATGGCTTTTTGCAATTTGGGGAAGCGGACATCAGGCGGGTCTCCCGCCTCGGGAAGTCTGCTCCGATCGACAGTAGTTTTCAGTGTGGTGTAATTGGGAAAAGGATGGACTTCCAGCGTGTACACCCCTTGTCCAAGCCAATGACGGGCGGTTTGTTGAAGCAGTTCGGGTGTGGCCGATTCGACGCGATTTAACGTGATTTTGTAATGAGAGGGATTCCCCACAAAAACCTGGTTTTTGGCCAAAATGTCCGATTTTCCGCCAAAGCCGCCAATCCGTTCAATGCCGCGGACAAAATGAGCAAAGTACCCGGTTCGAACGCGATCCACTTCCGCGGCGGAAGGGCCTTCCCTGAAAAATTTCTCCAATTCTTCATTCAACGCATCTTCGACAATCGAAAGCGCAACCCCGGGTTTAGCCGTGGCGACGATAAAAAATTGTCCCGCAATTTCTCGCAAATCCACGTAAGCGTACACGTTGGTAGCGACCTGATCGTCGTAAACCAGGCGCTTGTACAAGCGCGACGTTTTTCCCGAGGCAAGCACGTCGCTGATTAGATCGAGAAGGTCTCCCTCCGGGGAACCAAATTCCGGGATATTCCACACTTTGTACATTCTGGCCTGCGGGACGCGGTCTTCGATGATTTCTCGCTGCTCCTCCGTACGGCGAGCAATCCATCTGTCATAGTGCGCAATGGGTGGGCCGGGTGGAATCGCCACAAAATAGTGTTCCACCTTTTCTTTGGCCACAGCCGGGTCAATATCGCCTGCGACCACCAAAACGGCATTGGCCGCCCCGTAGTAGGTTTGGAACCAGTCACGCACGTCCTCTAAAGAAGCGGCGTTTAAATCTTCCATGGAACCGATGACCGTCCAGGAATAGGGATGTCCGGCCGGAAAAGTACTGCGCGCAATAAGTTCGTCCACCTTACCGTAGGGCTGATTTTCCCCTTGCCGCTTTTCGTTTTGTACTACACCGCGCTGTTCGTCCAATTTGGCCTGGTCAATGGCACCCAAAAGATACCCCATTCGGTCGGATTCCAGCCAAAGGGCGACATCCACAGCCGAAGTGGGCACATTTTGAAAATAATTGGTGCGGTCGTGATTGGTCGTTCCGTTTAGGTCGGTGGCTCCAATGCGTTCCATTGCCTGAAAATAGTCATCGTTAAAATGTTCGCTGCCGTTGAACATAAGGTGTTCAAACAGATGCGCAAAACCGGTTTTTCCCGGCTTTTCGTTTTTAGAACCCACGTGGTACCAAATATTGACGGCTACAATGGGTGCTTTGTGATCCTCGTGAACCAGAAGCGTCAGTCCGTTTGGAAGCACGAATTTTTGAAATGGAATGTCAAAATCGATTTTCGAAGTCATGTTTCTCCCTTTCAGTAAAATGAAAAAAGCCCCTTTCGTGAAGGGGCTTCTCAGCTCCGGAGGAGGGACTCGAACCCCCAACCTAG
>CAZOHG010000035.1:0-37886 GCA_964579725.1 uncultured Deferribacteres bacterium | reverse complement strand
TACCGGAGCGTCCACCACGCCGAGTCCCACCGCCACGGCGGTGTGGTTGATTTGCTCAGCCAAAACTTCGCGCTTTTTTGCCGAAAGCATTTTACTGTCCCGAACGCCTTCGAGGTAAAAATAGGGGTCAAAAATAACGGCGGCGGCAACCACCGGTCCGGCCAGAGGGCCGCGCCCCACCTCGTCCACACCTGCAATAAGCTGGAGCCCTTCGCCCCAAAGTTTCTTTTCGATTTCCAATGTAGGAATAATCACAACCCGTTTCCTCTGGTGAGGTTTGCGCTACCACTTTCGATGTAATTGGTGAATAAAATAGCTGCGCGTTTCCGCGACGATAATTCCCGCCAATCCAAGAAGCCCGATTAAATTTGGAATGGCCATGAGCCCGTTCATGACGTCCGCCAACGTCCAGACCAACTGCAGTTCGGCGACCGCCCCCACGCCCACAAAAATCGTAAAAAGCACCCGGTAAGGGACAATCCATTTTTCGCCGAACAAGTACTCCAGAGATTTTTCGCCGTAATAGCTCCACCCCAAAATTGTGGAATAGGCAAATAGAATGAGACCAATGGTCACAATTAACCCGCCAAGCTGGGAATGCATGCCCTGGTTAAACGCAATGGTAGTCAATTCGGCACCTGTTTTTCCGTTCGACCAGGCGCCTGTGGCAATAATAACGAACCCCGTCATGGAACACACCACAATGGTGTCAATAAAGGTCTGGGTCATTGAAACCAGAGCTTGCGTTACCGGGTACTTGGTTTGGGCAGCGGCGGCGGCAATCGGAGAACTTCCCAACCCCGATTCGTTTGAGAACACGCCTCGTGCCACTCCCATTCGAATTGTCACCAGAACGGTGGAACCCAAAAATCCGCCCCCGGCGGCGGTCGGGGTAAAGGCCTTTGCAAAAACCAGCGCAAAAACCTTTGGAATTTGTCTGTACTCAATGGCAATCACAACAAGCGCCCCCAAAATGTAGAACAAAACCATGACCGGTACCAGTGTGCCCGTTACGCGCCCAATGCTTTTAATTCCCCCCAAAATGACCAGGCCGGTTGCCACGGCCAGTACCAGCCCGGTCGCCCAAAAGGGAATGCCAAAGGTCTTTTGAACAGCATCGGCCACGGAATTGGATTGCACCATATTACCGATGCCAAAAGCCGCAATAAAGGCAAATGTGGCGAAAAGAACTCCCAGCCACTTCCAGCCGAGCCCCTCGGAAATGTAGTACATGGGACCGCCGCTCATGGTGCCCAGTCGATCTACTTTTCGGAATTTGACCGCCAGCACAGCTTCTGAAAATTTCGTCGCCATTCCGAAAAGACCGGTAATCCACATCCAAAACAGAGCGCCCGGGCCGCCCGCCGCAATGGCGGTGGCCACGCCGGCAATATTTCCGGTGCCGACGGTGGCGGCCAAGGCCGTCATTAAAGCCTGAAAGTGGGAAATGTCTCCGGCCTCGTCGGTGTCTTCTTTTCGTTTAATAAGCGCCAGGTAGAGAGAATACAACAGGGTACGAAATTGAATTCCCCGAAGCCGAAAGGTTAAATAAATGCCGGTGCCAACCAAAAGGACTATTAGCGGCACCCCCCACACCCACGCACTTAATCGTTGAAGAATGGCAATCATTTGTTCCTGCATATACGTCCTCCGTTTCGGTCAGGGCAGATTTTCAGAAATGACGAACGATTCTGGCGCTGTTTACCCAAAATGCAACATTTTCCAATGAAAAATTAAGATTTTTTTGATTTTCCCCTAAAATCGGCTTTTTCATTTCCGTTCCGCCGATTTCAGCAACCCAAAATTGGGCAAGCGGCGTTGAATTCGAAAGGGCCGCTTTTGAGTGCGGCGACAGTTAAATGGCGCGCAGCCGCACGGAAACAACGGCTCCTACTTGTACACATTTTCCCAGGCCACTTCTTTCACGGAATCGGGACAGCCTTCGGAGGCGATTTTTTCCAACGGCTGGACCACACAAGTGGCGGCATCCGAAACCCCTTTCAGGCAAAAAAGTCTTCGGAAGCGGAACACCCGTCCACCCTTCTGCTCCACCACATCCACCAACGTTCCGTAAGGGCAGTACAAACATTTTTCCGGCTGGGTTCCGAATTCCGTGGCCGTTTTTAAAAGAAAGGGAATTTCTTCCTCCCGCCAGATGTCTCGACCTTCTCCGCGACGTGAAAACTCAACCTGCCGCAACCGGTTGTACACGATTCGGCCGCGATCTGCTGTTACTTCGGCGTTGAATTCCACTTCGTCGCCCGCCCGAAAATGGAATTTTTGCTCGAGACTTCGGGACACCACGGCGTAGGTAAAATCCTCAAAATGAGTTTGCCCGATGTAACTGTCCCGGAAAACCAGCAGAAATCCCTTCACGGTGAGGCGCTTTTCCTTTCCCAATATCCGCTGTTCCAAGTGCGGCTTCACGGAATGAATGCTTCCCCAAACACTCTGGCGTCTGCTGGTGATTTCGGACAGCCAGTCTTCAAATCGATCCAAATCATCCCAAAACGCTGCCCGTTGGGCTTCGGGCAAC
Source organism: uncultured Deferribacteres bacterium (assembly GCA_964579725.1). Taxonomy (GTDB): domain Bacteria; phylum Zhuqueibacterota; class JdFR-76; order JdFR-76; family BMS3Abin05; genus CAZOHG01. Next base: position 35,350 of record CAZOHG010000035.1, on the reverse strand, counting down.
ACAAATTGCAACTGGTGGGCAACCTTTTCGTCGTAAAAATACTTGCACCCGAAACACAACCGGCCCACGTGCTTGTAGCCTCGGGGACAGGTTTCTCCCTTATTTAATTTCCGGCATTTCCATCGGAAATAAATGCAACCATCGGGGTAGCACTTTTTGACCTTCAACACGTGGTAAACCGAGACCCATTTACCCAATTTGGCGTGCGCACGGTTTTGGCACCGAAAAACGTCAACCCTTTTGTACTGATTAATCACCGGCAGTCTCCGCTCTCCCCCAATTGTTTTCTTTCAATATAGGGAATGCGGCTATTTTTGTCAAGAATTTTGTAGAGGAGAATGGAAGCTAAAAAATGAAGAGATTTCGAGGCCTTTTCGAAAATCGGGGAAAAAGTCGAGACCAGCCGTTTCTTTCAAGGAGGGTGAAATCTTTTTCTGTCGGTGGAGGAAGATTTCTCAATCGTGAGGAATGCGGCATTCGGCGGCCATTTCCAATTTACCCAGTAAAGCGAAGAGAAAAATCCCTCTCTTTTGAATCGGTAGGAAGGAGAAAAACCGAGCCGAAAATCGAACGCTTCAATTTTTACGCCGAAAAACCCCAAAAAGCGATTCAAAATGTCAGAATGGAAATAAGTTCCTTTATTAGTCGGTCGGAGATTTCCCACGGGAGGACAAACGGGACCGTCCGCCGTTTGTGATTTTCATTACGAATCCGCCGAAACAGGATTTCCTGTCCCCTCGTCAGCCAGATTTCAAAGAAAAGCACGGCCTTTTCATTTCGAAACGGAAGGGCGCTACGCAACACCGCCGTTTTTTGGGATTTGTCCAATTCCAAAAGCGCCAATTTTTCGGGGAGAAAGGTAACGCGCTGCACCAAAGCCTCTGCCTGAGCGCGCAGCGCCTTTTCCCGATCGGGTGGCACCGACTCCGTTTCCACTCGAACGGAGCGAAACACGCCGCTGTACGTATCGGCATCGTCCCAATCGATGGCCAAACGCACGCCCCGCGGCAAATCCCTCTGCCAAAGCTGCTCATGTTCGCGAGCAAGGCTTTGTCGATTTTTTTCTTCGTTTACTTTTTGGGATTCCATTGGTTCGCCTCCTGCCGCCAATGCGGCTTTACGTCTCAAAATTACCCACCATAAATTCCGACCCGTCGAATTTGAAGAGAGTCGGTTTCCCCTCAACAACGGTTTCAATAATGACAGGGCGCGTCCACAAGGAGAAAAGATTTTTCAACGTTTCCTGTGCGTACCCGCGGTGGAGTTCTACTCCCTCGAACCGATGTTTCAGGTAAAGTTCACCGCGATTTTCGTAATTTCCGTCCACCACTTCAATGTAAGGCTGCCCCATATTCGTCAAACTAAAAAGCAATTTTTGCTTGATTTTCTGAAAATCACGGCTGTCAATGACGTACTGCTCCTTTTGCTCGTCGTATTTGTACGTAAACAACTGGTGTTCTCGCACAAAATCCTCCGTCAAAAAGGCGTCTAAAAATGTCACATCGTTGTAAAATTTTCGCACCTCAAAGATTTTCTGAAGGCCCAGCCCTGCGTGGGTGTTCCAACGGCGCTTGCGCTGCCAATCTTCACACGTTTCGTATTCCTTCCCGAATTGCCCTTTGTCCCACCTTTCCTGAATATTTCGAAATAACTCAACCCCTAATTTGTAGGGATTGAGTCGCCCGGGCTGGGTGCTGACTGTACCCGAATGGTGGTCGGCGTAGTCAATGACCTCGGAATCGGAAAGGATCTTTTGCGTCATGAGCCGTGTGTGCCAGAAGGTGGCCCAACCTTCGTTCATGATTTTGGTCATTCCCTGAGGGGCAAAATAGTAGGCCTCCTCGCGAATAATGGCCAGGACATCCTGCTGCCAGCGCTCCAGAGGCGCGTGGTGCAGCAGAAAATTCAGCACGTCTTTTTCAGGTTCTTCCGGAAATCGTTTTCTTTTCTCCGCCTCTCGTTTTTGTTTCAATTTTTGCTGTTGAATAAATTCCGGTGGATTGACGTATTTTTCCATGTACGGTTTGCTTTTGATTTTGTGAACGCGCGCCTGCGGCTGCTCTTCACGAATGCTTTCAGCCTTGCGCCGAATGTAAGGAGCGTGGTAATCGATCAGATTGTCCAGAGAAAGGCACCGATCGATAAAACCCTCCACAGTCTCCAAGCCGTGGCGCTCAATGTAGCGCCGAATGCGCGTGGCGTGGTTGGCCATTTCGTCCATCATGTGTCGATTCGTGTGGGCAAACCAGGCGTTATTTTTAAAGAAATCTACATGCGCGTACACGTGGGCCATGACCAGTTTTTGATCCACCAAATTATTGGATTCCAGCAAATACGCGTACGCCGGATCGTTGTTAATCACCATTTCGTAGATTCGGTGCAGCCCGTAAGCGTAACCCTTTCGCATTTCTTCGTACTCCATTCCGAAACGCCAATGCGGGTAGCGGATTGGAAATCCCAAATAGCTGGCCACCTCGTTCATCTGATCGAAATCGAGCATCTCGAAAATGGTGTCGTAAAAATCCAACCCGGCTTCTCGGGCAATGTCGGCGATTTTTTCCCGCCACCTATTCAATTCCGGTGGCAATTTTCGCACATATTGTTGGAGAGCATTAGCCATGGCTTCACTCTTTCGAAAAATTTCTTTTCAGCCATACTTCTGTCTTCATTTTGCGGCTTCTTTCAATACCCAATTTTTTAAGAAAAAACATTTTCCCTGTGTTTCCTCTTATCCAGCTTTTTTGACCCTGTTCTTTCGCTTTACCCACGAATCGGTTCAAAAACGATTTCTTCCCCGCGAAGCCCAGCCCGAAGGCGCGCCCCGCGGCCGAAATGCCCCTGCAAAAGCCCTTCACTAAGGGGTGTTTCCACATATTGTTTGACCGTGCGTTTCAGAGGTCGCGCCCCGTAGCGGGGACTATACCCCCTGTCCACCAGAAATTCTTTGACTTCGGGCGCCATTTTCAAGGCAATTCCCACCCGCCGGAGGCGTTCCAAAACCTCTTGAAGCAGAATGTCCAGAATTTTCAGCAAGTCTTCTCGGGTCAATTCGCGGAACACAATCACTTCGTCCAAACGATTCAGAAATTCGGGCGGAAAGCGGCGTTCCAGCGCACGAAGGGCCACGTGCTTCAGGGCTTCGTTCCGCCTGCTTTCATCCTCGGAAACAAATCCCAAGGGGTGACTCTGGCGTTCCAATTCCACCGAACCCACGTTGCTGGTCAGAATAATCAATGCGTTGTTGAAGGCAATTCGATTTCCGTGGCTGTCGTGGATGCTCCCCTCGTCCAAAATTTGGAGCAGCAGATTGTGCAATCGCGCGTGCGCCTTTTCGATTTCGTCAAACAGCACCACTTGCATTCCGTGCCGGGCCATCATTTGAGAAAGAACCCCGCCTTCGTCGTAACCAATGTAGCCGGGAGGCGCTCCCAATAATTTGGCGTACTCGTGAGGTTGAGAATACTCCGAGCAGTCAATCCGGATGAGGTCATTTTCCGATTCCATGATTTCAGCACTCAGCGCTTTGGCTAATTCGGTTTTCCCGACACCTGTTTGCCCAATGAACATTAAACTGCCGATGGGTTTTTCGGGATTTCGAAGTCCCACCAGGGCGCGCTTGACGAATTGCGCCACCTTCTCCACGGCTTCGTCCTGCCCGATCACACGGCTCCTCAACCAATCCTGCAGGTGAGAAAAATTGCGTTCTTGTTTGGCTTTTTCTTTTTTTTGATCCAACAAAAACAGGCTGTTTTTTTTGGTCTCGGCCACGGCAAATGTGACTTTTTGAATGTCCATTTCGGGATTGACCGAAACACAAATTTCGTAGAGATTTTCTTCCATTTCCTCCAATTTGTGCAGAAAATCAAATTTGAGCTTGCGCAAAGCGGGTAGCACTTCGTCGTTGTAATTGACGACGCAGGTATTGATCACAAATTGAATGTAGGACCGCCTGTCCGTGAATTCCACTCCCTCAAAAATCTGCTCCATCTCCTCAGGCGTAAATTCCCGAATTTTCACAAACCGATTGATTCCCGCGAAAAATTTGGCTTTCACATTTGTGATCAATTTCATTCGGCATCTCTCCTTTTTTCGCACGTAACCGATCAAATCTTCGGCTGCTATTTGTCAGCCGCGGCAGGCGCTCGCCTGTCACAACCCCTTCCCTAAAAAGGTTTTAATGGAATCGTAAATCTGTTCTTTGTTGTCGATTTCCGAAAGGACTACGTTTTCGGCTTCACCAAAATGCTCTTTCATGGCTTCAATGTACGCGCCGGAACCGTAAGCACTCCAAACCTGTCCGTAGGCAAAAAGATTGGCCACAGGCACCAAATTTTCTTTCAGGAGTGCCATGCACTCCTCCGTGTCGGTTTCTCCCCAATTGTCTCCGTCGGAAAACTGGAAGAAATAAATGTTCCAGTCCTGCGGGTCGTACTCCCTTTGCACAATTTGGGACGCTAATTTGTAGGCAGACGAGATCATGGTTCCGCCGCTTTCGCGCAGATTGAAGAACGTCTCCTCCTCTACTTCGTGGGCGGCGGCGTCATGCACAATGTAGCGGGTAGTGACGCCCCTGTAATTGGCCTTCAGCCAGGTGTTAATCCAAAAGGATTCCGTGCGAACGATCTCTTTTTGTGCCGCCCCCATCGATCCCGAAACATCCATGAGATAAAAAACCACAGCGTTGGTTTCGGGAAGGGGCACCGTTTTCCAGGAACGGTAGCGTTTGTCATCTCGAATGGGCACTACCACGGGATTTTGGGGATCGTAGCTCCGAGACGAAATCTGACGCCGCAAGGCTTCTCGGTAGGTTCGCTTAAAGTGCCGCAGCGATTCGGGTCCCACGCGGCGAATGCTGGAATATTTGTGTTTTTCTGCCACCACAGCACTTTTCCCCTTGGGCTGAATCCGCGGCAACTCCAATTCGTCCGCCAAAATAGCCACTAATTCTTCCAAGGTGATCTCCACTTCCAGCAGGTGATCCCCCGGTGCGTTCCCGGCCTGGCCCGCTCCCTGGGCATTGGGAGCTGCCCCCACGGGGCTACCCGGCTGACCTTTACCCTGCCCCACACCGCCCGTCTGTTTCGGACCGTATCGAAATTTGGGGATTTCAATTTGAGGCACTGGAATGCTGACTAAATTTTTCCCCTTTTTGCCAATTAACTCCGAATGGGACATGTATTTTTTCAGGTCTTTGCGAATCGCCCCTTTTACAATCTGACGAAAACGCTGGTGATCCTTGTCAATTTGCTTAATCATGAAAAAACACTCTTTTCGCTTGGTCACCCAAATTCGCACCAGGGAGGGCCGCTTCCGGAGGGCTAGAAGCCGCCCGTCCCTGGCACTTGCTGGAACAGATTCTCACGGATTCGGGTTACTCCTCTCCCTTGATGTCTCCTCGAGCAAAAATACTGGCCACGTATTGCAAAACATCGGTGGCGCAGGTGTCACAGTAACCGTAGTATTTAATCATACGGGATTTGACGACGTCGATTTTTGCCTGCGTTTCTTTGTCCACCACATTGGACACCAAACTGGTCAGTTTAATGGAATCCTTTTGGTCTTCGAACAGCTTCAATTCCAGTGCCTTTTGCAGCCGCTCGTTTGTGCGGTAGTCAAAGGTTTTGCCTTCCAAAGCCAAGGCTCCAATGTAATTCATAATCTCCCGCCGAAAATCATCCTTGCGGCTCTCGGGAATGTCGATTTTCTCCTCAATGGAACGCATGAGCCGTTCGTCCGGTTCTTCCGCTTCTCCCGTGTAGCGATTTTTCACTTTTTCTTTTTGAGTGTACGCTTTGACATTGTCAATGTAATTGGCACACAGCCGCGTCAGGGCGTCTTCGTCAGCAGCAATGGCTCGTTGCACCTCATTTTTGACGATGTCGTCGTACTCTTCCTTCACCACACTCAAAAGCTCCCGATAATGCTTTTTCTGCTCTTCCGACGTAATCAGAGAGTGGTGGGTCAGCCCCTCTTCCAATTCGTTGAGAACCATGAAGGGGTTGACGCAGGTGTCGGCGTCATTCACCAGGGCGTTGGAAATTTTGTCCTGAATGTACCGCGGAGAAATTCCCTCCATGCCCTCTCGCGGCGCCTCCGCTTTTAACTCCCGAATGCTGTCTTCCGTAAAGCCGGGCAGGGTTTTACCGTTGTACAACTTCAGTTTTTGCATGAGCGTCAGGTTGGCTCGCTTGGGCTCTTCCAACCGCGTGAGCACCGCCCACATGGCGGCCATTTCGATGGTGTGCGGCGCAATGTGCTTCCCCTTGATTTTATTGGCATTGAAATCCTTTTCGTAGATTTTAATTTCGTCGTCCAATTTGGTAATGTACGGGATGTCGATTTTTACCGTTCGGTCTCGCAAGGCTTCCATGAACTCATTGTTCTGAAGTTTCCGATATTCCGGTTCATTCGTGTGTCCGATAATGACCTCGTCGATGTCGGTTTGCGGAAACTTTTTGGGCTTGATTTTGTGCTCCTGCGACGCCCCCAACAGGTCGTAAAGGAACGCCACATCCAATTTTAACACCTCAATAAATTCCACCAGCCCGCGATTGGCCACGTTGAATTCGCCATCAAAATTAAACGCCCGCGGGTCGGAATCGGAGCCGTAAAGCGCGATTTTCCGGTAATTAATGTCACCTGTCAGCTCGGTGGAGTCCTGATTTTTCTCGTCTTTCGGCTGAAATGTGCCAATTCCCAACCGATCCTTTTCCGAGAGAGCAATGCGTTTGATTTTCACATCCTGCAAAACACGGTTAAAATCCCCGCGATAGCGGTGCATTTTCTCCTGGTACATGAAGCGGCAAAACGGGCACAATTCGCCTTCCACATGGAGATGTTTTTCAGGGGGAAGATTTTTGTTCAATTCGCCTAAAATTTGCTCCCGGTTTTCAAGAGGAAGCAAATGCAGGGGTTCTTCGTGCATGGGACAATCCACCCAGACCTCCTGCCCGTTTTCATCCCGGTCCTTCCAGGCAAATGTGTACAGGGCGCCCCGGTCGGTGCGACTGAAATCCTCCAATCCCTTTTTCAGCAGGCGAACCACGGTGCTTTTTGCACTTCCCACCGGGCCGTGTAACAAAATGACGCGGTTCTGAGTGCCGTACCCTTTGGCGGCCGATTTAAACAAATGCACCAATTTCATGAGGGGACGTTCCAGACCGAAGACGGCGTCTTTTCCTCCGTGCAGCGGATCGTCAAAAAAATTGTAGTGAATCAGCTTTTCACGCCACTCGGTCATTTCCCGCGTCCCGTACGAAAGAATCATATCGTAAAGGCGCTGGAAAGCGGTTTGCGTCACACGGGGATTTTCTTCCACGATTCGCAGGTAATCGTAAAAACTCCCCTCCCAGTGGAGTTCCTGAAATTCACGACTCTTTTTTTGCAGAGATTCAATAATGGAAATGAACGGCGAAGCGGCCGTTTTTTTCTGCGCCTTGTGCAAAGTTTGTGCGGGCTGGTTCATGATTCCTCCCTTCCCTTTCACTATGTTTTTGAATTTTGGCGGCTGATCTTTTCGGAATGGATAGTCCGAATACAATCAAGCCGTGCCACGACGGAAGTTTACCCGGCGGCTGTTTTGCCGATTTTGGCACCAACACCACAAACCACCGAACTTTTATTCGGTTCTCCCGTCGAATCAATCATTCATGACACAAACGTGAATGACCTTAATTTATTTGGACTGCCAAGCAGTACGTGCCTGGCAGAGTGCACATTTTATTCTACCAATTAGGTGTTTAGGAGATTGGATAGCAACAAGCGTAATTTGAGGAAAATACTCAGAAGAAATCAGGACAAAAACGGGGTACCAGCAACTTCAGATTCCATACCATTTGATTCTGCTCGGGTCGCTACGGAAACTCCGCCGTCCAATCTCCAGAATCGCTTACCAAATCATTTTGCAAGTGCAATTTAGATTCTGTCTCCTCTTTTTGGTTCTTTTGTGATTTTTTCTACGCCACATCTGACACTCAACAACCGTGTTACTTATTTCATCGGATTCTTCAACAAAAAACATTAGCCGTTAAACAAAAAAAGCCGAATAAAAACCGCCTATTCGACTTTGACAAATAACAAATTTCGTGGAACAGCCCCCATTTTGAATAAAAAGATACAACAATTGTTTTCGTTTGTCAAGTTTTTTTAAATCCAACCCTGCGAAGGGCATGCCCTTCGCAGGGCGGAATTTCAGCCGTTTAGCGATTTTTTTTCTGAAATTGCTGAAAATTCATCATTTGTTTTTGGAACATGTCCTGTAGCGAAACCACCTTAAATCCCTTTGGGACTTTGAACAAATCAGGTGAAACGGACTGCCTTTTGAGGCTTACAAACTCTTCGAAATGCAGGTCGCTGTTGTGGGTAACCCATTTTTTGAGAATAGGCATTTTGTTTATTTTTTCATAAAACAGGCTCTCTTTGTCCTTGAATTTTTTGGCCTGTTGAACCGCTTTGCTCATTTCTTCAATCGATTTGTACATTTGGCTAAGGTCTGAGGTGGGGGTAGCCAGCCAGGCTTGCATAGGATTGCCATTCCTGTCGGTTCCCACGTACAATTGGCATTTAAAACCGTTTATTTTTTTCTTTTTGCCCGTGGCTTTCAGGGAAAATTGGTCCTCCTCGTCCGAAGCGTTGCCGGTCATCATTTGTTTCATGGCTTTGGCGTCCAGACCAAAGGTTTTTCCCATTTGCTCAGCCACGGAATTAACCGCATTCATCATTTTGCCAACGTCGATGACAACGGCTTTCTTTTCTTTCCAGTTCACAGTGGTGAGTTTTTGTGTTTTGGCATTGAAGATAATCGCCATTTTGTCGCTTCCTTCGCCCGAATCGGTGCGAAAGAGAGACCCTTTTACCCAAATAACCTGTGTCTCTACCCGAATACCCGGGCCTTTTTCGCCCACTTCTTTCATGACCTGACGGTACGTGTCAAAGGGAATAGCAACCGCCTTTTTGGCGAATTGAACGGTGGGTTGGGCATTCCCCAACCCCGGGACTTCTACCTGCATGAGGTTAATTTGCCCGTTACGGAAAACCATTTTCCCTTCAAAACCACCAGCCCAGGCCTGTGTCCACAAAAATAAAACCAGTCCGAAAATTGCGGTACCAACCAACTTATGTTTCTTGCTCATAAACGACCCTCCTCATTTTTTTCCGTGTTTTTTCAATCGATTGTCAAATTCGGTTTTCTTTTCCACACTTTTTTTCAAATCAAGCGGTAACATGGCCGCAAAATCGACCCTATTATCGAATAATCGTCAATTTTCGGGTCACAATTTTTCTCCCGGATTGAGCTTTTACAAAATACACGCCCGCCGAAAGATGGCCGCTGCCAAATGTTTCTCGATTCCAGACCAGCCGGTACAAACCGGGGTGCGAAAAATTCCCGTGAAATGCGTACACACGTTGTCCCAAAAGATTGAAAATCGAAAGTGACAGATTTTGTTCAAGTGTGCGGTTGACTCTCAGCCAGATTTCCACCGGCTGCCTGTCATTAAGACGCACGGGGTTGGGAAAAGGTTCCCTCAGGAAAAAGTTCTGCGGCGAGGCAGAGCGAGGAAAAGATTCTTTTACGGCCGTCGTTAGAGGCGCCTGTCCCCCGGAATTGTGGTAACGGGCAGCGAATTCCTGCCAAAAATAATCGGCCACAACAGGGCTGTGCAAAATCAAAATATTTTCGTTATTTTTATTCTCAGCCGAAGAAGAATAATTATACGAACCTGTTTCCACTTGGGGATCGGAATGGGTGTGACCGTCAATAATCATGTATTTGTGGTGCAAAGTGCCCGACTCGCCGTAGTACAACACATCGACTCCGGCCGATTTGAGTTTTCCGTACTGGCTGTAGGCATTTCCCTGCTCGCTCCGATCGAAAATTCCGTGCACCGCCACTCCCTGCTGAAACCGGTCGATGAGGGCATCGCGAATTCCCCAGCGCGTAAAACTGAGAATAGCAAATTCAATATTGTCGGAAGCCGTGGCAATGGCGCGCTCAATTTTTTCCTGTACGCCGTCCCCGGGACTAAAATAGGCCTCCACCCGCATGCCGTTTACGTTTGTTTCGTGGGGGGTATTGTCCGTTTTTCGCCAGCTAAACCGGGCGGAATCCGCATTGGGACTGTCCGTAACACTTCCCCACATTTCATTAAATTCCATTGTGTAAATCTTGGCCAATGATTCATCTTGAATAAGAACGGCATTCTCCGCATTTTCACTGGTGGCCTGCCACGTAAAATTGTAGGACCCCGTCCACACCCAGTCGTCGGAAAAAGAAGTGGTGTCACGCGCGTCAATGATTACAAATTTATTGTGCTGAAGCCCTCTCCCGTCGTTCAACACGCCGAACGCATCGTCAATTACACGAATACCGGCATTCCGCAAATCCTGCACGGCGGATTGGTGGTGGCCGTTGTCGTAAATAAACCGAATGTGTACCCCGCGGTTTTTGGCCGCGACCAAGGCGTCGGAAATTTCCGTCAAACTCAGGCTGTACGCACAAAAATCAATGGAATAGTGGGCGGCGTTCAGCCGTTCCACCAATGCACGGTAGGGTTCTTGATTGCCCTTTGCCGGTCGGTAGAGTGCCAGAGTGGTGTCCACACTTTTCGTGAAAAAAACGGCCATTTCGCCCGTGGATTCTGGATGAGAAGCCGTTATGACCATCCAATCGGCGGTGGAAATTTCCTCCCCTCCGGCAAAAACGGTCACCTTCAGGTGGTACACAGTTCCCGGCCACAGACGAGCGATGTCCACCTGCTGGCTGTCCCGTTCGGTGGAAATCTCCAAAGTTTCGCGCTCGTAGTCGGTCGTTCTGCCCACGTAAACCCGCGCTCGAGCGGGAACATTGGTTTTCCAGGCAATTGTGAGAGAGGTCGACTGAATACGCAGCAGGTAAGGGGTTTTTGTAAACGAAAGGCTCTGAGGCCCAGCAAAGCTGCCCGTCCCGAAAATCCCCATTGTAAAGAGAATTGCCGGTAAAATTTTCCAAAATCTTTTCGTCATTTGTTTGTCCACACCTGTTTATTCTTTGAAGAAGGCTTCCTTCGGAAAAAATGACCCTGAAAAATCTGGCCCGATTTTGATTCCCTTGAAAAAAACGACCGAGGGCCATTAGACTGGTTATTCATCTCCGAAACACGTCAAATATCTACTAATTTTTTAGGAAAAAAGCAACTTTTTGTAAGAGGGCAAAGGGGAGAGGAAATCTTCGAAAAGACGGTGCCCGGCAGGCTTCGCGGTACCAACGGCTATTTAACCTTGAGCAGGTTTTCCACCTCCTGCCAAAAATCAGAACGAATGCGTTTCCACTCCATTTTAAACCAGGGCGAAAAGCTGCTTCCATTTCGGGAAATTTCTGCGTCCAATTCTTCTGCGGAAATAAAACGCCACTCGGCAATTTCATTCTCATTGGGTTTCACCGTTCCGTCGTAGGCTCCGATAAAAACGGAACACACTTCATTTTCGGCTCCCTTCTCTCCAAATTGCGCCTGGTACTGAAATTTGTACAAATATTTTAGCGGAACGGAAAACCCCAATTCTTCCTGCAGGCGACGCTCAGTGGCTATTTCCATCGATTCGCCCTTCCGCGGGTGGCTGCACACGCTGTTGGACCAAAACAAGGGCCAGAGCCATTTCTGTTCGCTTCGCTTTTGCAGGAGCAATTCCCCCTTCGGATTGAAAATAAAAATGGAAAACGCCCGGTGCAAAATGCCTCTCCCCAGATGGCAGGCCAGTTTCGACTCGTAGCCGATGATTTCGTCCTTCTCGTTAACCAAAATGAGGGGTTCGTCTTCAAAAGAAACAATTTGATTGTTGTCCGACATTTTCAACTCCAAAACACCGATTTTCGAGGGAATCCCCCGTGTTTTAATTCCCCACTTCCGCTACGATAGCCTTGTAGCCCTCTTTTTCCATGGCCTCCACAATGCGCCCCGGATTTTCGGGACAAAGTGCAATAATTGCACCACCGCCACCGCCTCCGGTCAATTTGGCTCCCAACGCGCCGTTTTTACGGGCAATTTCCACCAATTCTTCCAATTCCCAGGAGGACACCTGAATGGCATTTAGCAAACCCTGGTTAATATTCATTAAATACCCCAATTTCTCGAGATCGTAGGCTTGAATCGCCTCGACGGCCTGGAGGGTCAAATCATTAATTTGATTAAAAATTCGATCGTACAGCGGCTTGTTCTTTTCCCAGGCCTGGCGAACCTGACGAACCATTTTGAGCGTGAGTCCCTCCACACCGCTCAAACCGATGACAATGGGCAACGGTTTGGGAACGTGAATTTCTTTGAACAGCGGGGGCGTGTCTTTGCGGTAAAGAATGAATTTCCCGTAGGTTGCCATGGTATTGTCAATTCCAGACGGCGTACCGTGTACGATTTTTTCCGATTCGTAGGCCAATTTGTTCACTTCATCTTCCGTCAGCCCCAATTGGAAATGTTCGGAAAGCGCTCGGATAATTGCGACGGCCAGGGCGGCCGATCCCCCCAGACCCATGGCACGCGGCACGTGCGGAAACACCAAAATCCGCATGTTTTGGTCGGCCAACTCCAGGGATTGCAAAATCATGTTGAGAGAATTGTAAATGGAGTATTTGTAATCGTGGTCCGGCAGAATGCGCTCTTCCACGCCCCATTGGGGAATAATCAAATGGATGCCCACCGGAGCGTCTTCCACCCGCGCTTGAATGGCCAACGGAATGGGGGCAGCGATGGCGTGGCTGCCGTAAACCACCGCGTGTTCCCCTAACAAAATGACTTTGCCATTTCCGGCCGGAAGCGGCTTTTCCCCTTCCAACCCCTTGCCCCCCTCGCCTTCCACAAGAGAATCGGCAATCTCGCGAGCTTTCCAGATCTTAATGGTTCCGCTTTCGATGAGACGATCGACCACTTCGTCAAAAATACCTTCTGGGACATTGGCGGCTTTGGCCACGCTTCGGGCGTGCAGGCTCATGTGCCCCCGTTGAATTCCCTCCGTAACCAGTGCACGAAGCGCCGCAAAATTCTGGGCAAGTCCCACAGCTCCCATGAGTTCAGCCAACTCTCGTGCCGATTCCACGCCCAAAATTTTGTGAACCACTTTCACGGCGGGATTCGACTGCAACGGCCCACCCACCGTTCCCACTTTAATAGGCAATTCGATGTTTCCGATTAAATTGCCTTCCTCGTCTTTGTACCAATTGGTCAACGAGGTGTAGACGTGGCCCCGCGCCGCGTACGCGTGGGCACCGGCTTCGATTGCCCGCCAATCATTACCCGTGGCAATGGCCACAGGGTCAATACCGTTCATGATGCCTTTATTGTGCGTAGCCGCTCGGTAGGGATCGACGGCGGCAAAATGGTTGGCCAAAATAATTCCCTCCCGAATTTCTTCGCCGGAAAAGCCCTTGCCGTCCAAAAGGCGGGGTGGAATCATGACCTTTGAGCGCACCAGGGAACGATCGGCCAAATTGGAGAGAATTTTCAAAAAAACCTTACCGCGGGTGATTTTTTCCACTAACCCTGAAACCCCTTCGCACATGCTGTTCACCAAATTGGCTCCCATGGCATCCCGCGTATCCACAAAAAGATGAATCACCAGCATTTCACCGAAGCGGCTGGTAGCCGGGTGCAAAATGACCTCCAAATCGCGTGCGCCGCCACCGCGGGCCACCATGTGCGGGTGCAAATCATTGGCCAAATTCAGGATTTCCGCCTTGCGTTGCATGATCGCATTTCGCGCCCGAACCGGGTGCTCCATGTCCACAACCTGAATTTGCCCGATCAGCACCGGATCGGTGCTTTCACTGATAAATCCGCCCGCTTTTCGAATTAATTTAGCTGCGGAACTGACCGCCGCAATAATCGACGGCTCCTCTACAACCATCGGTACAATATATTCCTTCCCGTTAATTAGAAAATTCAACCCAAGTCCCATGGGCAGACTGAAAACGCCGATGACGTTTTCCACCATTTTGTCCGCTTCCTCCGGGTGCAGGGTGAATTTTCCGTTGGCCAAAGCCCGGACGTCTTCCTCCGACAACACCCCGTTGCTCCGCAGCAAATTCAGACGTTCGGTAATCGAATAGCGGTAAAAATTAGGAATGCGGGACGTTGCCATTGATTTCTTCTTCCTCATTCTTAATTTGAAGTCCACTGGAACCAAAATCCAGGTTTAGCACATCAAAGCCGGCCGCATTCACTTCTTGTCGCAGCGCGTCAATGACGGCGGGATCGTGGCTAAAAGCGATTCCCAAATCACCACCGCCGGCCCCGGACGGCTTGTAGGCCGCCCCCACAGAGCGCGAAATCTCCGCAATAATCTGGTGCTCGTGGGAAATGACGGGAGCCTCAATTTTCTCCCCCAATTTTTCCATGATAGTGTAGTAATCCCGAACGCTCTCCAAAAAGGCATCCACTTCCCCGTTTTTAAAGGAATGACACCCTTCTCGAGAAACGTCGTGCATTTCTTCCATTAGCGCGGAATAGTCTTTTTTATTGAAATTTTTAAACCGGTAAAACCGTTTGACAAAACTCGGCGTGGAAGAGGCTTTTCCCGCCCAAACGGGCAAATAATGCAGACCTTCCGGAATTTCAAGGGGATTGACGTCCGCCTTAAACCCTTCTTTTTGCCGGTGAATTTTGTAGCACAACACACCGCCGTAAACGGAGGCAGCGATGTCGATGCCGCTGCCCACATTCCCCTGAGCCGAGCGGTGCGCTTCCATGGCCATTTCAAAAAGCAGGGACAAATCCTGCGGAAGCTGGGTGCCATTTTCAAACACATTGGCCAGCAGCGCCACAGTCAGAGCCGCACTGGAGCCAAGTCCCAATTTAATCTTTCCGTTTTTGTAGAAAAATTCCGACGTGTCCAACAAAATGCGACCGCTCAAAAGGGATTTGCCGTGTTTTTTCAGCGTCTTGACCCCGTATTCAAAAATCGACATAAAAAGATTCAACTTGTCCGCCGTTTTCCGCAAGGGTTTTTCTAAAAAGCGAATCCGGCCGCTGGCGTCAATTAAAAAACGCAGTCCGGGGATGTCGATGGTGGGGGCCTCCAACAAAAAAGCCGAAGCACCGGAGGTTTCGATCGTCACCTGTGCAAAGCGATCCACGGTGGCCACAAGCGCCGAAGCGCCTTCCAACACAGCGTACTCACCCAAAAGGATGAGTTTACCAGGCACTCTTGTAATGATTTTCACTGTTTCTCCTCAAGTAAGGTCGCATCGGGCCCCAGGCCTGTTTTTAACACCCGACGAACACCGGGCACTGCCTGGAGCGCTTCCGAAACACGCTGCGCAACATTTGTTTCACAAATGGCTTTCACTTGCGGACCCGCGTCAATGGTGAAAAAAACCGGCCATCCCCTGGCGCGCAGTTCCCGAATCAGATGAATCGTATTCAGTGTGGCGCTGTTCCAATAAATGAGCGCCGGACGAGAAGACAACATGAGTGCGTGCATTTTCAAACAATTGTGCTCCGCCGTTTCTGCCAAACGTTCAAAGTCCCTGGCCAAAACGGCTGTACGCACGGCGGTAAGGTCGGCTTCGGACGAGTGAACCCAGGCGTCGTAATAGGGCGATGTGAGAGCCGACGCACGCATGCCGGCAGTGGAACCGACGGATTTTTTTTCTTCCGAGGTAACGGCAATCAAAACCGTAAGCGGCCAGAAATCGGCGGTAGCCAGCGGAACCGCGAAACTGTCGGAGCCATCGGATTTTTCGCCCCGCCGCATTTCAACAAAACCCCCGAAAATGGAGCGTGCCGCCGAACCGGACCCTCGCCGAGCCAGCACGGAAAGTTCCCTTTTTGAAAGGCTGACACCCAACGCCGCCGTGGCCGCTACCGCCAGCGCAGCAAAAGCCGACGCCGAAGAGGCCAATCCCGCACCGGTGGGGAAGTTGTTGCGACTTTCCACGCGACAAAACCCGTTTGCACTCCCCTGCTCACGCACCCAATTGAGAAAACGGCTTACTCGCCGGACTTCCTCAGGGGCAGCGGCTTTTCCGTTCAGGGAAAATTCGTCTCGCAAAAAATGCGCAGAACACTCGACGCTCGTTTCGGTGTACAACTCCGCCAGCGTTAGCGAAATCGAACCGACCGACGGCAAATTGAGCTTTTCGTTTCGCTTCCCCCAATATTTTGCCAAAGCAATATTGGAATGCGCGCGCGCTATTTTTTTCATGAATGAAGTCACTTCAAATAAAATAGTGTCCCCGCCCGAATGGCTCCGGATTCCGACCTGCTCCGCTTGCCGTTTATTTGCCCCTTTTGAGCCGACCGCTTTACCGCAAGGAATCCCGCCAATTTTCGCCTAATTGGATTGGAATCAAAAAAGGAAATTCCCCCGGAAAAATCGGATTTAACGTCTAAATCTAATGAGAAATTTTGCCTAAGTCAAGAAAAATCCCCAAAACACCCTATTTCTTGAGGGCCTTTAATCCAATATTGGCCGCAATTAAAATGGGATCCCAAACGGGTGCAAAAGGTGGTGCGTACGACAAATCCAATTGGGAGATTTCTTCCACCGTCATTTTTTTGAACAGTGCCGTGGCAAAAACGTCAATCCGTTTGGAAACGCCGTGATTGCCCACCATCTGCGCCCCCAACAGCCGGCCGTTTTCTTGATTCATGACCAATTTAATGGTAATCGGAGACGCCCCCGGATAGTAGCCGGCACAACACTTGTCCGTAATCGTGGAGGTAACGAAGGAAAAGCCCTCGCGTTCGGCTTCGGTGGCGGTGAGGCCAGTTCTGGCTACTTCCAGGTCAAAGGTCTTAAAAACAGACGTGCCAACGATTCCCTTGAAAATACCAAATCCCCCCGCCGCATTTTCTCCGGCCACACGCCCCTGTTTGTTGGCAGTAGGACCCAGCGGAATGTAGGCAGGCTTTCCCGTCACCAGATGAAGCGCTTCAGCACAGTCGCCTGCGGCGTACACGTCCGGCACGTTGGTTTCCTGCTTCTCGTTCACAGCAATGGCTCCCGTCGGCCCCAATTGAATGCCCGCTGCCTCCGCAAATTGAACGTGCGGTTTAATCCCTGTTGCAACCAAAATCAGGTCTGTCTCAAAACGACGCCCGTCTTCCATTAAAACCGAGGTAACTTCCCCGCTGGCATTGCCCTCAAACGCCACAATGTTGGCGTTTTTGTACAGGGCCACCTGGTTTCGTTCCAATTCCGCTTCTACAATGGTCGTGATTTCTTCGTCCGTTGTGCCCAAAATGGAGGGCAATTTTTCCAAAATCGTTACCTCCAGGCCCTGAGCACAGAAAGCCTCTGCCATTTCCAAACCGATGTAGCCGCCTCCCACAATAACCGCCCGTTTGGGTTTACCAGATTTTAGGTACGATTTCAACGCGACGCCGTCATTGAGCGTGCGCAAAACAAACACGTGTTTCAGACCCATGCCCTCAATCGGCGGACGTGAGGCTCCGGCACCCGTAGCAACCACCAATTTGTCGTACGGGAAAAAAACTTCTTGTCCATTTTGTCGATTGACTGCTCGCACTGTTTTTTCAGTCGTGTTGATTTCAACGGCTTCGTGCTGCAGACGGACGTCAATCCCCCGTTTTTCGCGCGCTACTTTCGGGGGAATAATAACCAATTTATTGTGATCGTCAATTAATCCGGAGATGTAGTAGGGCAGGCCGCACGAACCGTAAGAAATATATTCGGTTTTTTCCAGAACAATGACCTCAAGGTCAGGATTTCTTCGCTTGGCGCGGCTGGCCGCACTCATTCCTGCGGCAACTCCTCCAATCACCACCATTCGCTTTTTTTGACTCACGGAAACCTCCTTCTCTATTCTCTCCTTTTTTTCTTTTCGGTAAAAATTTTTAAAAATATAGCTAATTCATTTAAAAAAAACAAGATAAAATCTTTTATCTTTGAAACGGGAAAAATTTTTGTTCCATTTGGCCTTCATTTTTCTTACATTTGAAGGTGGATTGAAAAATCTTTGCCGTAGCCTCAGAGTGCTTTTCATTTCGGAGGGGGCTCGTCACTACGTTGCTGACAGACACACGTGGGCGGCATGGAGCAAAGCGTTGTTTTGGCGGTGATTTTTCAACGCGGCCTACCGGCAAAAGGGGAAACAATAGAATGGTTTTTTCGCCCAATAACAACCCTAAAACAAGTCCCCCTTCACGGGTCGGGCTTCAATCGTAACAGGAGGTTCTCATGCAAGCAGCAAGAAAAACGTCCCGTATTTTGTTGATTTTTTCGGCAGCCCTTTTGGTTTCACTATTTTCGATCCGTTGCACCTGGCAGCACCGCGCGCTTCGTGTACAAGATTTGACCACTTTTCCAAGGGAAGAAAAAATCGATCGGATCCTCCGGCAAATGACCCTAAAAGAAAAGGTGGCTCTTTTGGGCGGCACCGGATTCACCACGACCCCCATTCCCAGATTGGGCATCCCCCCGATGAAAATGTGCGACGGGCCGCTGGGCTCCCGTATGAAAATCACCCCAAACGGCGTGGAAGGAGGCGGAGTTGCCACGAATTTTTCCGCTCCCATTGCCATGGCCGCCACCTGGGACGCAAACCTCATTCAGAAAGTCGGACAGGCCATTGGCACGGAAGCAAAAGCCAAGCAATTTGACATCATTTTGGCGCCGTGCATTAATATTGCCCGCGTGCCCGTGGGCGGCCGCACATTTGAAGGCTTCGGGGAGGACCCGTTTTTGGTTTCACAAATGACGGTGGCGTACGTCAAGGGCGTTCAAAGTGCCGGAGTCATCGCCACTACCAAACATTACGTAGCCAACAATCAGGAACAATTTCGGACGCTTGCCAGCTCAAATGTGAGTGAACGCGCCCTGCGTGAAATCTATTTTCCGGCCTTTAAAGCGGCTGTTCAGCAGGGCAACACACGAGCCATAATGGCCTCTTACAATAAAATCAATGGACGTTACGCCTGCGCCAACCGCTATTTGCTGACGGATGTTCTGAAAAATGAGTGGGGATTTTCCGGTATTGTCATGTCCGATTGGGGCGCTGTTCACAGTACCGTCCCAACCGCCAACGCCGGACTGGATCTGGAAATGCCTCGAGGCCGCTATTTTAACGAAAAATTAATCGAAGCAGTGAAGGCTAAGAAAGTGAGTTTGGCCACAATTGATTCAAAAGTGCGGCGGATTTTGCGCGTCATGGACGAAAGCGGACTTCTGGGAAAAAAACCTAAGGTTTACCCCTCTTCCGTGGACACAGCCGCGCACCGAGCCCTGGCATTGAAAACCGCCGAGGAAGCCATTGTCCTTTTAAAGAATCAAAATCACCTGCTTCCTTTTCAAGAGAGTCGGCTTCACACACTGGCCGTGATCGGGCCCAACGCCGCGCAGGCTGTGCTGGGCGGCGGTGGCAGCGGGTATTTAAATTCGTACCTGAAAATTTCACCCCTTGAGGGCATTCGAAAGCGCGTCAAGGGCAAAATTGAGGTGCGTTACGTCATTGGCGCCCCTCCGGAAGAAGCCGCCCTCCCCCCGATTCCGTCCAAGTGGTTGGTTCCCCCGAAAAATACGGGCAAAAAACACGGACTCTTGGGGGTTTACTTTGACAATTCGGACTTGAAAGGAAAACCGGTTCTCACACGCATTGATTCAACGATCTATTTCGATTGGCACGGGGGTTCCCCGGGCGCTCCTCTGCGCAAGGACTATTTTTCGGCTCGTTTTACGGGTTTTCTTATTGCACCGGACAGCGGGACATTTAAAATTGGAACAGTAAGTGATGACGGCGTTCGGCTTTTTGTAAACGGAAAATTGCTCATTGACAATTGGACAATTCACGGTCGCCGCCTGGACGTGGCCACACTTCACTTAAAAAAGGGGCAACGCCTCCCCATTCGATTGGATTATTTTGAGAGTCGGGGAAGAGCCATGATCGAATTGGGGTTGGAACGCGTCCAATTGCAACAGGATTTGGAAAAAGCGGTTCAATTGGCCAAATCCTCGGATGCCGTTGTTCTTTGTGTGGGATTAAATAAACATCTGGAAGGCGAAGGGCGCGATCGAAATTCCCTCAAACTGCCAGCGAAACAGGAGAAATTGATTCGTGCTGTGGCGGCGGCCAACCCCAAAACTGTGGTCGTTCTGAACAACGGAACCCCCATTGACATGCGAAATTGGTTAGGCGCGGTACCGGCTGTTCTCGACGCCTGGTACACGGGTCAGGAAACGGGCACGGCTTTGGCGGCAATTCTTTTTGGAGATGTGAATCCCTCCGGCAAATTGCCGCTCACTTTTCCCCAAAAATGGGAGGACTGCCCGGTAGCCAAAACCTACCCGGGGACTAAAGATTCCGTCTCATACAAAGAAGGCATTTACGTGGGGTACCGGTACTACGATAAGCACCGAATTGCCCCGCTTTTTCCTTTCGGCTACGGTTTGTCGTACACAACCTTCACGTATAAAGAATTGTCCGTTTCGCCCTCAAGTATTTCAAAATCAGACACTTTTACCGTTAGCTTGACGGTTGAGAACAGCGGCCGCGTTGAGGGGGACGAAATTGTGGAGCTTTACACGCGCGAGGCAAATCCCGTAGTGGATCGACCGCCCAAGGAATTGAAAGCCTTTCAGCGGATTCACCTCGCACCGGGCGAAAGCAGGCGGGTAACTTTTCGAATCGACGCCGGAAAGTTGGCCTACTTTGATCCCAACCAAAAGACCTGGGTGGTACCATCTGATCACTACAAAATTTTAGTGGGAAAATCTTCGCGGGACATTCAATTGACGGGAGATCTTCTGGTCCGGTAGAACGTGTTTCGAACCGGGGCGATTCCCTTTTAACGGCGGGCTGTGATTTCAGGAAGGAATTTTCTTCACCATGGTCAGTCGATTCCCCCAAACGGGGTCGGTGTCGTACGTCACTGAATCCATGGAGCGTTGAATAATGTGCAACCCGAAGCCGCCGGTCTGTTTGCGCTCGGCGGCTTCGTCGGCACTGTAGGGCCGAAGATGTTTTTCGAAATCAAAGCTCTTGCCCCGATCCATCAAAATAACCGTAAAATTCTCCGAATCGTATCGCACAATAATGTCAATTAAATGGTTGGGATTGTATTCGTAGGCGTGTTCCACAATATTAATAGCCGCTTCGTACACGGCGATCTTTAATTTTCCAACCTCCGTTTCGTCAAACCCGGCCACTTGGGCGTGGTGCACCACAAAATCGGTAATTCGGTACAGCTCTTTCTCGCGGCTTCGCACCACAATGTGAAAATCATTTTCCGCCGCTGGCCTGTCCTGTGGCGTTTTTTTCTCCGAATGGCTTTCTTCTTCAATGTCAAACAGGGTGAGCGGGCGATCCAGGTCTTCCTCAATTAATTTGGGGCTGTCGACAATATCGAAATCCATGTCGATCAGTTCGCCATTGTTGGAATCGGGTTCGGACAAATCCGACACGATTTCGTCAATCGAATCCGATTCGCCCCCTTCGTGCTGAAAAGTGGCGGGTTCTTGCGGGCTGACTTCTTCCATCGAACCGGATTTGCGCCACTCCTGCAAGAATGAAAGCGGCGAAAAACTGGTCATGTTCATTCGGGCCATTTCCGTCAAATTGGACAGGAAAAATTCTCGGTGCTCCCGCTTTGCCCTGTTGTGAATTTCAATCAGAAGGGCAATAAAGCTGGTGGAAGGAAAATTGACATGTTGTAAATCGACCACAATCGTTCGGAAATCCTGTGTCAGAAGGCTGAGCAAAGCCTTTTCAAAAAGAACAACGTCTCGATTGGATTTGAAAAGCGCCGTCGGACGCACCACCACAGGCTCCGCCAGCGTTTTTCCGCGTTCGATGACAATTTTAGACCCCGACATGGACAAAAACCAATTTTCCTTAAATATTGAAAAGACAAATTTCGGGCGGAGATGAAATTCCTTTTCAGCATCCGCCCGAGCACCTTTTTTCAAATATCGGCTGTTTGGGCTAAATTTTCAACCCCAAGAGAAGATTCGGCTGCAACCTTAAGATTTTGCCCGTTTTTTTTGTTCTTCAATTTTCTTTTTCTCTTCTTCCAACAAAACCCGGCGCAGCACCTTCCCGATCATACTCTTGGGCAATTCCGTTCGAAATTCCACGATTTTAGGCACCTTATATCGTGCCAAGCGTTCCGTACAAAAATCAATGATTTCCTGTTCCGTAGCTGTTTCGCCATCCTTCAAAACCACAAAGGCTTTCACGGTTTCGCCGCGGTACTCGTGGGGCACCCCAACTACAGCCGCCTCTAAAATTTTAGGATGTTGGAAAAGCACCTCTTCAACTTCGCGTGGGTAAATGTTGAAACCGCTGGCGATGATCATGTCTTTTTTCCGGTCGACAATGTAAAAATAGCCGTCTTCGTCCACTTTGGACATGTCGCCTGTGTAGAGCCAGCCCTCATGCATGACCTGTGCCGTTTCTTCCGGCTTTTTCCAATATTCCCGCATGACCTGCGGCCCCTTAACGGCTAATTCCCCAATATCCCCGATGGCCAATTCCTTGTGGGATTCCGGATCCACCACGGCTACGTCGGTATCCGGCATGGGAATACCAATGGAACCGACTTTCCGCAAGCCGTAAATGGGATTGGCGGTCACCACGGGAGATGTTTCCGTCAGGCCGTAGCCCTCCACCAATTTGGCGCCGGTTATTTTCTCGAATTCCCGTTGTACCTCAACGGGCAAAGCGGCCCCTCCGCTAATACAGGCGCGAAGAGAACTGAAGTCATATTTACGCACGTCCGGATAATTGTTAATCGCTACGTACATGGTCGGGACGCCCGGGAACAGGGTGGCTTTGTATTTTTTAATGGACGAAAGAACCTGTTTGACGTCGAAGCGGGGAATGAGCACCGCCGGCGACTTTAAGATCACGGACATGTGGAGACAGGTGGTCATGCCGAAACTGTGGAAAAAGGGCAATGCCGAAATAATCGCCTCCGTTCCTTCGTGCGCGTCGGTGATCCAACTGCGCACCTGGAGCGTATTGGCCACCAAATTTTTGTGCGTCAAGACGGCTCCTTTTGAAACCCCCGTGGTGCCGCCGGTGTAAAGCAACATGGCCACATCGTCTATGCTCACTTTTTCTTCGGGCGGCTTCGGATACGAGCCCTTCATGAGATCTTGAAAAAAGTAAACGCCCGGCTCTTTTTCTACCTTTACGGCGGTTCCCTCTTTTTTCTCCTTTAACGGGTACAACAGCCGCAGCAGTCCGGGCAAATATTCTTTGACCCCGGTGACGATTACTTTCTCCAAAGAAGTTTTCTCGCGAATCGCTTTAATCCGTGGGTACACCAGATCCAGCACAACCACGGCTTTGGCGCCGCTGTCGTTCATTTGGTACTCCAATTCGCGCTCCACGTAGAGCGGATTGGTCGGAACAATCGTTGCGCCCAATTTCATGATCGCGTAATGGACCATCGGATATTGGGGCAAATTGGGTAGAATAATCGCAACCCGGTCGTTTTTACGGATTCCCAAACTGTAGAGCGCCGCCGCAAATTGATTTACTGCGTGCAGAAGTTCCTTAAAGGTGATCTTTTTCCCCATAAAAATGACAGCAGGCGTGTTCGGAAATTTCTCCGCGGCTTCTTCAAGTATCTTGTGAAGAGGAATATCGGGATAGTGAATACTCTTCGGAACCCCCTCTTCGTAGTGGTTTAGCCAGATTCTTTCCATCGAGTTTCTCCTCCATTTTAATGAAGTGGAAGTGCCTCCCGCCAATTTTTGGGGAAGAGGTTCTTTTGCAAAGGTACTAAACCGCTCCTAAGAAATCCATTCCGAAATTGGATGAGTCGTTCAAGGTCATTCATTTTGAAACAGGGCACTTCGCAATGGCAAAAATTCCTGAATTTGGAAAGCGTCAGGGTAGCTTTTGGCTTTTGGACTAAAGGCAGCGCCGATTTTTGTTCCCTAACCGTAATCAATTTAAAAAACCGATTGTTAATAGTCAAGAAAAAAGATTGGGAATTTCCGAATTCCTTTTTCTCCAAAGAGCGCCAAAAATAAAAACCACCCGGATGCAAAATGGGACTGTTCCTCTCGCATTAATCTAATCGAAAACCCGAAATTTATTTCCCCACCGCAAAAATAACTTGTTTTTTATTCTGATTATTGATTATATTAATGGCTGTTTTAAGCGGAAGTCATTTAGGGTGCAGGGGAGTTTCTTCGCTTCCCTTGAACACACCTGATTTTCACATACATATTGGAGGATTTATTATGACTAGACGGATGGTCACCATTGACGGGAATGAAGCGGCGGCTTACGTTGCCCACAAAGTGAATGAAGTTTGTGCAATCTACCCGATTACCCCTTCGTCTCCAATGGGTGAATGGGCGGATTTGTGGTCGGCTATGAACCAGAAAAATATTTGGGGTACCGTCCCCACTGTAGTGGAACTCCAGAGCGAAGGCGGTGCTTCTGGTGCCGTGCACGGAGCTTTGCAGGCCGGTGCTCTGACCACCACGTTCACCGCCTCGCAGGGACTTCTGTTAATGATTCCAAACATGTTCAAAATTGCAGGCGAATTGAACTCCACGGTTTTCCACGTGGCGGCTCGTTCGGTCGCCACACACGCTTTGTCCATTTTCGGCGACCACAGCGACGTGATGGCGACGCGCGGGACGGGCTTTGCCCTTCTGGCATCGGCAAACAATCAGGAAATCATGGATTTTGCTCTGATTGCCCAGGCGGCCACGCTGGAATCCCGCGTTCCGGTTTTGCATTTCTTTGACGGATTCCGAAATTCACACCAGATTCTTAAAATCGAGCAACTCACGGAAGATGACATGCGCGCCATGATCGACGACGATCTGGTTCGTGCTCACAGAGAACGGGCACTTAATCCCGACAAGCCGTTTATGCGCGGAACCGCCCAAAATCCTGATGTGTTCTTCCAGAGCCGCGAAGCTTCCAATCCTTACTACTTGGCAGCGGCAGACATCATGCAAAAACAAATGGACAAATTCGCTAAATTGGTGGGTCGGCAGTACAAACTTTTCGAGTACGTTGGCGCTCCCGATGCCGAACGGGTCATTATGCTCATGGGCTCGGGCGCAGACACCGCCCACGAAACGGTCGAATATCTTCTGGAAAGGGGCGAAAAAGTGGGCGTGGTAAAAGTCCGTTTGTACCGACCTTTTTCCGTTAAACATCTCATGCAGGCGTTACCGTCAACCGTAAAAGTACTGGCAACCCTTGACCGCACCAAAGAGCCTGGTAGTGCGGGCGAACCGCTGTACGTGGACACCATTACGGCTGTCACCGAGGCCATGAATGACGGAACGGCTCCCTTTAAAAACGCTCCTAAGGTGATCGGCGGTCGGTACGGCCTGTCATCGAAAGAATTTACTGCGGCGATGGTTAAGGGGCTTTTCGATGAAATGAAAAAAGATGCCCCTAAAAATCATTTCACGGTGGGTATTTACGACGATGTCACGAACACCAGTATCGATTGGGATCCCACGTTCAGTCTTGAAAAAGATGACGTTGTGCGCGCCATGTTTTACGGTCTGGGTTCCGACGGAACGGTGAGCGCCAACAAGAATTCCATTAAAATCATCGGCGAAGGGACACCCAATTACGCTCAGGGCTACTTTGTGTACGATTCCAAAAAGGCCGGTTCCATGACGGTTTCGCACCTGCGCTTTGGCCCTCGCCCCATTCGCTCCACTTATCTCATTAATTCAGCCAACTTTGTTGCCTGCCACCAGTTTTTCTTCATCGAAAAATTCGATATGTTGAAAAACGCGGTGGAAGGCGCTACCTTCTTGCTCAACAGCCCCTACGGGCCTGACAAAACGTGGGACAAATTGCCCCGGAAGGTACAGCAACAGATTATTGACAAAAAACTGAATTTCTACGTTATTGACGCCTACAGTGTGGCCAAGGAAACCGGCATGGGTTTGCGAATCAATACAATCATGCAAACCTGTTTCTTTGCCATTTCAGGCATTCTCCCCAAAGACGAAGCCATTAAATCGATTAAAAACGCCATTAAAAAAAGCTACGGCCGTAAAGGGGAAGAAATCGTCAAAAAGAACTTTAACGCCGTCGATCAGGCGCTGGCGCACCTGCACAAAATCGACTACCCCGACAAGCCAACCAGCACAATTGAAATGCCGCCTGTAGTCTCGCCCAAGGCGCCGGAATTTGTTCAAAAATTTACGGCCAGACTCATCGCGGGAGAAGGGGACGACGTTCCGGTTAGCATGCTGCCACCGGACGGTACCTTCCCGAACGCAACGGCCAAGTGGGAAAAACGAAACATTGCGCTGGAAATTCCGGTGTGGGACGAGAGCCTTTGCATTCAGTGTAACAAATGTGCCATTGTTTGTCCGCACGCAGCCATTCGCATTAAGGCTTACGATCCCAAACATTTGGAGAATGCTCCCGAGACGTTCAAATCAATGGACTACAGAGGCAAGGAATTTCCGGGCTGGAAGTACACCGTCCAGGTGGCTCCGGAAGATTGTACGGGCTGCGGCGCATGTGTGTACATTTGTCCCGCCAAAGACAAAACCAACCCGAACCACAAGTCGCTGGACCTGGCCCCTCAGCCGCCTCTTCGTGAACAAGAGCGGGAAAATTTCGAGTTTTTCGAAAGCCTTCCGGAAGTGGATCGAACCAAGGTACGTCCGGAAACGGTCAAGGGTTCCCAGTTCTTGCAGCCCTTGTTTGAATTTTCCGGCGCCTGTGCAGGCTGTGGTGAAACACCCTACGTCAAATTGGTCACCCAGCTCTTTGGCGATCGAACACTGATTGCAAACGCCACCGGTTGTTCGTCCATTTACGGCGGAAATCTGCCTACTTCACCCTGGGATATTAATCCCGAAGGACGCGGGCCGGCATGGTCTAACTCCTTGTTCGAGGACAATGCCGAATTCGGCTACGGGTTCCGTTTGTCAGTGGACAAAAAAGCCGAAATTGCCGCCAATCTGGTTCAAAAAATGGCCAAAGAAATCGGCCCCCAATTGGCTGAGGAAATTCTCTCCGCCGATCAAAAAGACGAAATCGGGATCCGACTGCAACGCGAACGTGTGGCGGAGTTAAAGCACAAAATAGCTAAAATCAATTCTGAAGACGCCAAACATCTGCTTTCCGTTGCCGATTATTTGGTCAAAAAGAGCGTGTGGATCATCGGTGGGGACGGCTGGGCGTACGACATCGGCTACGGCGGGCTCGACCACGTGTTGGCCTCCGGCCGGAACGTCAACATTTTGGTACTGGACACCGAAGTGTACTCCAACACCGGCGGGCAAGCGTCAAAAGCTACGCCCCTTGGTGCCGTGGCCAAATTTGCGGCGGCCGGAAAACCGCTGCCCAAGAAAGACCTTGGTCTTATGGCCATGACTTACGGCAACGTGTACGTGGCAAAAGTGGCCATGGGTTACAACGACGCCCAGACCGTTCGCGCATTCATGGAAGCCGAGGCCTACGACGGCCCCTCCATTATTATCGCGTACAGCCACTGTATTGAACACGGCATCGACATGATGTTGGGCGACCGACAGCAAGAACTGGCGGTGAAATCCGGAGCCTGGGTTCTGTACCGCTACAATCCGGCTCTCCTCAAACAGGGTAAAAATCCGTTGAAGTTGGATTCCAAAGAGCCCTCGATTCACTTTGAGGAATACGCCTACAACGAAACACGATTCAAAATGCTGGCTAAAAGTCGGCCTGAACGGGCCAAACAACTGCTTGAAGAAGCCGAGCGTGACGCGAAAGCCCGCTGGCATTATTACAAGCAACTGGCTCAAATGGACTACAGTCAATTCGGAATCACCAACGCTTAATTGGAAAAACAGTCCATTCGGAAAGACGAGGGCGCCTGAAAAAGGCGCCCTTTTGTCAATATTTCCCTTGCTTTTTAATGGAAAATTCCGTATCTTTAGATAAATTTTAAAGCGCAATTTTAAGGAGAAATCAATGCCCAACACCCTGAGGCCTTCCATTCATTTTCACCATTGTCGGCAAAACGTGGGCCGCGTGAAGGGTAAACTGTAAATTCGTACAAGCATTCGTCAGAAAAAAGGCCCACTCACCAAAAAGGAAGTGGGCTTTTTTGTTACCGGGCTCGGGAATTGCTCCCACACTTTGGGAGCTACCTTACCCCTATTTTTCGAAAAAAGAAAGCCCCTAACAAATTTTAGTTCGGGAGATTTTTATGTTTCAACGGTCTGTGGCACAATTGCCACCCGGGGTTGTCGATTATTATTTTGAGCGCGCCGAAAAACGCCGCTATTTGGAACAACAACTGCGTACGGCTTTTCGCGAGCAGGGCTTTGCCGAAGTCATTACCCCCACTTTTGAATATTTCGATGTTTTCGAACGTGGCATGCGGCAGGAGGTTGTAAACCGCTCGTACCGTTTTTTCAACCGGGACGGTGACCTGTTGGCTCTGCGCGCAGACAGCACGTGCGCCGTTGCCCGACTCGTGGCAACCAAATTGAGCACCTTTTCCCCTCCTTTTCGGCTGTTTTACATTAATCCCGTTTTTCGGAAAGAAGAACCCCACGCCGGGAAATTTTCCGAGTTCGTACAAGCCGGAGTGGAACTAATCGGTAGGAACAATGTGGAATCGGATTTTCAAATCCTGCAAACGGCTATTTCGACCCTGAAAGCCGTGGGACTTTCGCAATTTCAAATCAATTTGGGCCACGTGGAATTTGTGAATTCCGTTTTGGCCGAAGCGCCGATTGCCCCGAAACAACGGGACCACATTCGCGCTCTCCTTGCCGATCGGCGGTTACCGGAATTAGAGCATTTTTTTGACGATTTACAGCTTTCCCACGCGCTGCAAGACGCCATCCTGGAGTTGGCCTTTCTGGTTGGGAAAGACGACATCTTCGAGCGGCTTCGGGCGTTGTCTGACCAATTTTCCTTTGCCCCAACCGTGGACTATTTGCAAAATCTTTACGCAAAATTGAAATCCGAGAACCTGCTGTCGTTTGTCACCTTCGATCTGGGAAATTTAAGAGGCATGAGCTATTACACCGGCATTTTGTTTGAAATTTTCACAGAAGGTCTGGGATTCTCCATTGCCAGCGGCGGGCGCTACGACCACCTGCTACAAAAATTCGGCACCGACCTACCGGCCGTCGGTTTTTCCTTCACGCTGGAACGCCTGGAGGCCATTCTATGATGACCATTGCGCTTGCCAAAGGAAGACTACTTCCCACGGCCATTCGACGCCTGCAAAAGGCCGGATTTGCCTTACACGAACCCAGCGGACGAGCCTTAATCGCTTTTGACCGTCTCCAAACGTTAAAAGCCATTTTTATTAAAGACCAGGACGTGCCACTTTACGTCGAATACGGCATTGCGGACGTGGGAATTTGTGGCAAAGACAATATTTGGGAAAACGGCGCTGACGTTTTCGAACTGCTCGACCTGAATTTTGGCACCTGTAAAATGGCCGTCGCCGGAAAGCAAAGTCCCGATGCGTACCACGCTGCCCCGTTTTTGAAAGTGGGAACCAAATACCCCAAAGTAGCTACCGAATTTTTCACCCAAAAGGGCGTGCCCATTGAACTGATTAAATTGGCCGGATCGGTGGAATTGGGAGCTGTTTTGGAATTGTCCGATGTCATCGTGGACATTGTAAAAACCGGACAAACTCTGGCCGAAAACAATCTGCACATTTTGGAAGAAATTGCACCGATTTCGGCGAGGCTGATTGCCAATAGAGCCAGTTTTGCCCTGAAACGGAAGGCTATTGAATCTCTTTGTCGGAGTTTGAAAAATGATTCCCGTCGTTGAATCCGAAAACTTTCAGGTGGAGCCATTTCAATTCCCTGGCGAAAACACCCGCCTCTACCGAAAAGTGGCCGAAATCGTAAATTCCGTGCGACAAGAAGGCGACTCCGCCGTCGTTCGGTGGACTCGTAAATTCGACTGCCCCGATTTCTCCTACGCCGATCTCTCAATTGATCTGACGTCACTTGTACCGGAAAAATTGGTTTCGCCGCCTTTGTTGAAGGCATTAAAGCAAGCAGCTCAAAACATCGAGGCCTTTTCCAAACACCAACTTCCCGCTTCCTGGAAAATGAAAGGAGAAAAGGGAGAGCTTTTGGGCGAAAAAATCACCCCCATTACGCGCGTGGGAGTGTACGCCCCAGGGGGAAAAGCCGCTTACCCCTCCACGGTTTTAATGACCGCTGTACCGGCCCGCGTGGCGGGTGTGAAAGAAATTGTTCTTGTCACCCCTCCCGACCGTGCCAAAACGGTTCGACCGGAGGTGTTGGCCGCAGCAAAATTGGCAGGCGTAACCGAAATGTACCGAATCGGAGGGCCCCAGGCCATTGCTGCTTTGGCCTACGGTACCGCAAGCATTCGCTCGGTGGACAAGATTGTCGGACCCGGCAATATTTTCGTCCAGATTGCTAAAAAACAAGTGTTTGGGCAGGTGGGCATTGACAGCCTGGCCGGGCCCAGTGAAGTGGCAATCTTAGCCGACCAAACGGCCGACCCAGATTTTGTCGCCTGGGAAATTTTGGCTCAGGCGGAACACGACGAACTGGCGCGCAGTATTTTGGTCACCAATTCCCCAGATTTAGCGGAAGCTGTCCGGCAAATCATTCAAAGAGAACTGCCTCGACTCAAACGACGCCCCATTTTGGAGGAATCGCTTCGGAATGCGAGCCGAATTGTCCTTTTCAAGGGCGCACTCAAAAAGGGAATTGAAATAGTCAACCGAATTGCCTCGGAGCACGTTTCTGTACAAACCGAAAATCCCGCAGAGGTGGCCGCTCAAATAACCAATGGCGGCGCCATTTTTGTAGGGGGATTTTCACCTGTTGCTGTGGGCGACTACTGGGCCGGGCCTTCACACGTTTTACCCACAGCGCGAACGGCCCGATTTTTCTCGCCCCTCGGCGTTCAGGAATTTCTGAAACGCAGCTCGTGGATTCACTACACACGGGAAAAAATACGGCAAGACGGACCCGAGATTCGACGGCTGGCAGAGGCAGAGGGCTTGACGGCTCACGCTCGTTCAATTCAGGCACGGGAACAAAACACGGAACAATGATTTTTGGTAGATTTCAGGGGCTATTTTTTCGAGAAAAAATTTCCGCTCAACCAAGTGAAGAATTTGTTTGTGAACAAAGGAAAGGCGCCTAACGAATTCCTTTATTTCATTAATAAACAATTGGTTATTCAAAAACAATTTTTGGTTGCATTTTTTGCAGTTAAATCAATCAAGGGCGTTTTTCAATGATTCCTTTTTTAAAATTTTCCATTCAGGATTTGGACGCCTACACGGTGCCACAAGAGGGATTTCCCGTCAAACTCAACCAAAACGAGTCCCCGTTTGACGTACCCGACGCGATTAAGCGGGAAATCTGGGAGAAATTTCAGAAAGATCCGTGGTTTCGCTACCCAACCGAAGAACCGAAGGATTTGCTCAATGCCCTGGCCCGCTACACCGGTCACCCGCGTGAAGGCATTCTTTTGGGAAACGGTTCCAACGAACTCATTCAAGCCTCAATTGTCGGCACACTGAATCCGGGCGACGGTCTTTTGCTCATCCGCCCCGGGTTTTCCGTTTACCCTCGCCTGGCGAAAATTTTCAACCTCGAATTGTTCGAGGTTTTTCTGAACGAGGATTTTGGCTTCGACGAACAGGCCATCTTTCGGCATTTGAACGAATCCGTACAAATGGTTTTGATCGATTCCCCCAACAATCCGACCGGTGCATTTTTGCCCCGCTCTTCCGTCGAAAACATTCTGAAAGAATTTGACGGGCTTTTTGTCCTGGACGAGGCGTACTTTGAGTTTTCACAGGAAACGGCTCTCGATTTAATTAGCGAACACCCCAATCTGGTCATTTTGCGAACGCTTTCCAAGGGGTTTGGATTGGCCGGACTCCGTTTGGGGTACATGTTAGGTCAACCTGAAGTGATCGCAGAACTTCGAAAAGCCAAACTCCCCTTCAGTGTCAATCGATTTTCACAGGTGGCGGCTTCGGTTTTATTTCGCCACGCCGACGTCATTGAAAAAAATGTAACGCTCATCCGTTCCGAGCGCAGCCGTGTTTTTCGTGAAATGACGGGATTCGTCGAAATTCGCCCCTACCCCAGCCGGGCCAATTTCATTTTATTCGAATCCACACAAAAACCAATTCATGAGATTTTTGAGGGATTAAAAGCGCAGGGCATTTTGGTTCGGGATGTCACCCATTACCCGAAGCTGGAAAACGCCCTTCGTGTCACCATCGGAAAACCGGAAGAAAACAACCGATTTTTAGAGGCGCTGGCCAAAATACTGACGTAAAAAAACAACACCGGCAGCACTTTCGCCGGGGATTGGAAAGCCCTAAAAAAAGGACAAAAAATGAACGCACGCACAGCAGAAGTTGCACGCCAAACACGGGAAACAGACATTCACGTGTCGCTTACGCTCGACGGAAGCGGACAATTGACCGGAACAACCGGCATTCCTTTTTTCGACCACATGCTCGGGTCACTCACCAAAACGGCCCTTTTTGATTTGACCCTGCACGTTAAGGGTGATTTGGCAGTAGACCAGCACCACACGATTGAGGATGTGGGAATTGTTTTGGGGCAGACCTTTGCTCAAGCCGTTGGCGATCGGTCGGGAATCCGGCGATTTTCGCACACGGTTCTTCCAATGGACGAGGCTTTGGCCCGGGCAGCGCTCGATGTTTCGGGACGAGGGTTTCTCAGCTTCGCGGCCGAAATTCCGGCTAACCCAGCCCTCCCCTTCGATGTCCAAATGGTGGAGGAATTTTTCCGTGCTTTTGCCGTCAATGCCGGCGTGACGCTTCACATCGACTTGCTCAAGGGGAAAAACACCCACCACATCATTGAAGCCATTTTCAAAGCGGTGGGAGTAGGTTTGCGTATTGCCGTGGAAATCGATCCCAAAATTCAAGGAGTTCTTTCAACCAAATGATTGCCATTATTCACTACGGGGTCGGAAATTTAGCCAGCGTGGAAAAGGCGCTGAAAAAGTTGGGATTTCAGGCTGAGATCACTTCCGAAGCTGCGAAAATCATGCGAGCCGAACGCCTGATTTTTCCGGGTGTGGGGGCTTTTGCAGCAGCGCTGGACAGCTTACAAACGCTGAATCTCATCCCGATTTTACAAGACCTTTCTCAAAGAGGGGTTCCGATTTTAGGGATTTGTCTTGGCCACCAGCTTTTGTTTTCCGACAGCGAAGAGCACGGTTTTCACCGGGGGCTTGCTCTCATTCCTGGGCACGTACGGCGGTTTCCGGAAACGGTTCGCATTCCACACATGGGTTGGAACCGCGTCCGTTTTGCCAAACCCTCTCCCCTGTTTGAGGGAATTCCTGACGGCAGCTTTTTTTATTTCGCCAATTCTTTTTATTCGGAGACCGATCGGCAATTCACGCTCACAACCACCGATTACGGTGTGACGTTCACGTCGACCGCTGCCAATGGGAACGTTTTTGGCGTACAATTTCATCCGGAAAAAAGCCAGGACGCGGGATTGCAACTTTTGGAAAATTTTGTGAGAAAAATATGATCGCCATTCCGGCTATTGATTTGCGCGGCGGGAAAGTGGTGCGGCTGCGGCAAGGGAAAAAAGAAGAAGCCACTGTTTACGGAGACAATCCGCTGCACACAGCGCTTCACTGGCAAAATTTGGGTGCGCCGATGCTCCACGTGGTGGATTTGGACGGGGCTTTTGCCGGCCGTTCCGTGGAGTCCGAGCAAATTGGCGCGTTGGTGCAATCGCTGCGCATTCCAGTCGAATTGGGAGGGGGTATTCGCAATCTGGAAACCATTGATTTTTATTTGAAAATGGGGGTCTCACGGGTGATTTTAGGAAGCGCTGCCGTCACCAACCAGGAGCTGGTCAAACAAGCCCTGGAGCTGTTTTCTCCCGAACGAATTGTTTTGGGCGTCGACGCCCTGGACGGGAAAATTGCCACCCACGGGTGGGAAGAAATTGCTCCTGTTTCGGTACTTGATTTTTTGTCTGAATGGGCAGACAACGGCATTCGTCACATTATTTACACCGATATTTCTCGCGACGGCATGTTAAGCGGCCCCGACGTGCACGGTGTTCAGAAAATTGCCGCCACTTTCTCTTTTCAAATGGTGGTGTCCGGCGGCATTTCCGAAGAAAAAGACGTCCTGCAATTTTGCGGACTCCCGAACATCGAAGGCGTTATTTTGGGAAAAGCCCTGTACGCCGGTGCGGTTGATTTTCCTCGCCTACTGGAAAAAATGGAGCGCAAGCAGTGTTAGCCAAACGAATTATTCCGTGCCTGGACGTTCACCACGGCAAAGTGGTGAAGGGCATTCATTTTGTCAATCTTGTGGACGCGGGCGACCCGGTGGAAAACGCCGTTCGCTACAACGCCGAGGGAGCCGACGAACTGGTTTTTCTGGACATTACCGCTTCCGTTGAAGAACGCGACATTTTGCTGGACGTCGTGACTCGCACGGCTGAAGCTGTTTTCATTCCCTTCACCGTTGGCGGAGGTATTCGCACGCTAAACGACATGCAAACCTTGTTGTCGGCCGGAGCCGACAAAATCTCGGTCAATACCGCTGCCATTCAAAATCCCGACCTAATTGAAAACGGGGCGAAAATTTTCGGCGACCAGTGCATTGTGGTGGCCATCGACGCCAAGTGGAACGGTCAATTTTTCGAGGTGTACTCGCACGGAGGCCGCACGCCTACCGGCAAAAATGCCGTACACTGGGCGCGCGAGGCTCAGGAGCGCGGAGCCGGTGAAATTTTGCTCACCAGCATTGACCGTGACGGCACGAAATCGGGGTACAATATTCCGCTGCTTCAAGCCATTACGGCTGCCGTTCATTTGCCTGTTATTGCCTCGGGCGGGGCCGGAAAATTGGAGCATTTTTACGAAGCCTTTGAACAAGGACACGCCGACGCCGCCCTGGCCGCCTCCCTCTTTCATTTTGGGGAACTGGGAATCGGGGAAGTGAAATGTTACCTTGAAAAAAACGGAATCGAGGTGCGGATTTAATAGGCCCTGTCCCCACACGGTTTACTGGGTAGATTCGTAGACTTCACATGAAAGGTCTTTTCAATGGTCATTGATTTTCACACGCACACGTTTTTGAGCGATGGCTATCTTAACCCCTCGGCCGCCATTTACTACGCCTGGCAATTGAATTACAGAGCCATCGGGCTTACCGACCACGTGGACGCGGGAAATTGGGAACCCGTGTTGGAACAAACACTCAAGGCTTGTGAAGATGCCAATCGACACTGGGACATTGCGGCCGTTCCGGGCGTCGAAATCACCCACGCCCCGGCCGAGAGTATTCCCGAAATTGCCGAAAAAGCCCGGCGTTTTGGCGCCAAAATCATTGTGGTGCACGGGGAATCTCCGGTAGAATTTGTTCCGCCGGGGACCAATCACGCG
>CAZOHG010000034.1:0-37990 GCA_964579725.1 uncultured Deferribacteres bacterium | reverse complement strand
CGCACCGTAAATCATTTCCTAAGGCAAACTCAACAATGCCTTCTGTCCTCAATCGCTTTCATCTGAGGGCAGCTACACAATGTAAATCTAAATGTAAATCTAAAAGTGCTTTAAATTTAGGCAAAAATTATTTTTTTGTCAAGAAAAAAATTACAATATTGTTAAAATATGGATTTTTTTTACCTTTTTGAATCACATATTCGTAATTCATTTTGAAGAAGACGAGCCTTAAGGTAGTCACAAATGAAAAAAAATTCAAGTTTTTTCTTTTCCGGCTACCCTGCTTTGGACTGACACCTTTTGTATTTTTGGTGCTTCCACGCAAAATAAGCCGTTCAGTTTTTCACTTGCCAGAATTTTCTCTTTTTTTTGTGTGAAAAAGAAGACATCACCCCAAATAGTGACGCAATTTGCGGCTGCGAGAACTGTGGCGGAGGCGCCGCAAAGCCTTCTCTTTAATTTGTCGAACACGCTCACGCGTCAGTTTAAAATGTTCCCCGATTTCTTCCAACGTGAGGGGCCGCTCAAGCCCCAGGCCGAAATAGAGCCGAATGACTTCCGCCTCTCGCCGCGTCAGCGAGGAGAGTACCCCTTCCAATTCCTTCTTCAGGGATTCTTCCAACAAATCTTCATCCGGTGCGTCGCTTGTTTGATTGGTAAGCATGTCCATTAAACGGCTGTCTTTGTCATCTCCGTAGTAGATTGGAGCATCCAAGGAAAGGTGTTTTCCGCCGATTCGAAGGGCGTAATTCACCTCATTAACGGTCATGTCCAGTTCGGCAGCAATTTCTTCGGCGGTGGGCTCCCGTTCGTACTCCTGTTCCAGCGTACTCAAAGCCTTGCCAATTCGATTCAATGCCCCCACACGGTTCAGGGGCAGGCGTACCACACGCGACTGTTCCGCCAATGCCTGTAAAATCGACTGGCGAATCCACCAAACGGCGTACGAAATGAATTTAAACCCTCTGGTTTCGTCAAATCGCGTGGCGGCCTTAATGAGTCCCAAATTGCCTTCGTTAATCAGGTCGTCCAAGGAAAGACCCTGATTCTGGTATTGCTTGGCCACGCTAACCACAAAACGCAGGTTGGCGCGGGTCAATTTGGTAAGGGCTTCGTGGTCGCCTTGACGGATTCGACGGGCTAATTCGACTTCTTCTTCAGCCGACAGAAGCGGCATTTCCCCGATTTCGTGTAAATATCTCTCCAGAGCATTGGTGTAGGGATTGGATTTGGAAGGGGTAAACGTTTTCACTACTCTCCTCCACATGTCTTGTGAACCAATGGGACGCAGTTTTATTGAAAGACCCGGTGAGTCGGATTTCCAAAACCCCTGATGTTGTAGGACGGATACTGGATTGTTGCATCTCTTCACGATTGATTGATATTTGGATGGCAAATTAATTTAAAAAAAAATGAGAAAAAAAGCAACAGAAATATGACAATTTTTTAACAAATTTGAAAAAAAAATTCCGGAGGGGACTCAGGAAAATTTTCGGGATGTAGCTAACTTTTTTCGCGGCGCTCGGTTTGCAAAATCCACCCGGCGGCATCCAAGAGATCGCGAGCCGTGTAATCCGGCTGCACGCTGTAGACTTTGTCGGCACCGGCGTGCCCTGTTTTGACAAGAATTTTTCGGATTCCCGCTCGCCGCCCGGTCTCCAAATCGATTGTTTTGTCTCCGATCATAAAACTGTGCGCCAGATCAAGATTCAAATCCTTCACGGCTTGCTGCAAAAGACCCGTCTCAGGTTTCCGGCACCGACACCCTTCGGTCACATTGTGGGGACAAAAATAAATCTTGTCAATCTTCACCCCGCCGCCGGACAACTGCCGAAACATTTCCCGATTCACCCGGTAGAAGTCTTCTTCCGTGTAGTAGCCCAGGCCAATTCCCCCCTGATTGGTCACAATAACCAACCGGTATCCCATGTCCTGAAGCTTTTTCAACCCCTGCAAAGCGTTTGGCAGCAATTCGAATTTTTTCGGATCGTGGAGATATTCCACTTCGCGGTTAATGGTTCCGTCCCGATCCAGAAACACGGCCGGCGTCGGTTTAAGGGGGCGTCGTCGGAAGTGAACAGCGCCTTCCTGTTCCACTATTTCTTCTGCTGCCCCCCTTTCCGCTTGAAGAATTTTCTGTACGATTTCCGTCGTTGAGATTTTTGTTTGAATCGGGATGAGAACCACGCGGCCTCCCGCAGCCTCCACGATTTCCCTGGACGTTAGCTGCTCGGGAGAGTAGTCGCCGGCTTTGATGTAAAAATCGGGGCGAAGCATTCGAATATTTTTCTCATTGCGCCGTTCGCTAAAAATAAAGACAAAATCAACGGAAGTCAATCCCGCCAAAACGCGCACGCGTAAGTCCTCCGGCACGTAGGGTCGATTCTGTCCCTTGTACCGCTTGACGGAGGCATCCGAATTCACGCCCACAATCAACACGTCACACAGAGCCCTGGCCTTTTCAAGATATTCCACATGGCCTGCGTGAAGAAGATCAAACACTCCGGACGTAAAACCGATGCGTTTGCCTTCTCGCCGAAATGCTTCGCAAAGGGCCGTTAGTTCTCCGCGCGATTTGATTTTGTCAATCGAGTCCGACATTTTCCTGCCGCAATTTTTGAGGAGCGGTTTTCATTTCCCCCAAAATTTCTTCCAAATTCGTTGCAGTTTTTTGAGTTTCCTGATTTCCCGCCGCGCTTTCCCGGCAATGGCACTTTTGGGAGCCAATTTGACGACCTCTTCGTACTCGCGAATGGTGTTGTCGTAGTCGCGCTTGTCCTTTTTGTAGTAGGCTCTGGCCATCTCAAAATGGGGTTCGGGATTTTTCGGCTCCAGCGCCGCTGCCTTCCCAAACATGGCAATGGCGTCCCAAATGCGGCTTAATTTTCCCCTTTTGTAGTAATAGCGCCCTTTGGCCATGTAGAGCCAGTAGCGAGCGTGCGTGTTGTCGGGTTTTAGGGTCAGGGCTTTTTTCAAATAGCGAATCGCGGCCAGATATTTTCTTTTTCGGAGCGCTTTCTCTCCCTTCGCCGCCCATTGTTCCGATTCCACCCGTCGTTTTTCAAAAGAAGCAATCCGGGCTCTTAGGCTGTCCGAAGCGGGGTTTTCCTGCAGAACGGCTTTGTAGTCCTTTTCCGCCAAATCCAACTCGCCGGCCGCTTCGTAAAGGTGCCCGCGTTCCAGCCGAGCCTGCCAAAAAGTCGAGTCTTTTTCAAGAAGGGAGGTCAATCGTCGAATGGCTTCCCACCGGTAGCTGGTGTCAGCAGCTATTTTTCGAGCGGACAGAAATTCATTTTTAAACAGGAGCTTCTGAATGGACGCCTCGCCGGGCTTTAGGCGAGCTGCCCGGTTAAAACTCCATTTCGCGGAATCCAATTGGCCAACGGCCTGGTAAGATTTTCCCAGACGAATCCAGGCCTTCACATTGGTGGAATCTTCAGTCAGAGCCGATTGGTAGGCCGCAATGGCCTGTCGGTATTGTTTGGCTTCGAAAAGCTGATTGCCCAATTTCATCGATCCCGCACAAGCCACAACCAACAAAAGCAGTGTGAGTCCCCCTACCCGCACCGCGCGCTCTATTTTTAATCGATTTTCTTTCACAAAAAATCCTCGGTTTGTACCCTTCGCTCACTTATTTCTGACGGCGGCCGTCAGACCGCTTTCCAACCGTCTGCTAAGGGCTCGCCAACGGTCGACGTAAATCCTTTACATTTTTCTTGACCTTCGTACACCGAAATTCAAACCCCTTCCGGTTGCTTCGGAATTTCCTCCGTTTCCCTTTTTTTGCCGAAATCCGGATCGAGCGGAATAAACGGCAGAAGGAGGAAACCCGGAATGGTGGCAATCATGACCCAGATAAAAAAGTGCTGGTACCCAATGACTTCTTGAATCCAGCCGCTGAACATGCCGGGGACCATCATACCCAACGCCATGATGCCGGTGGCAATGGCAAAATGTGTGGTCTTGAATCGGCCCTCCGACACGTAAATCATGTACAACATGTACGCTGTAAAACCGAATCCGTAGCCGAATTGTTCCGTGGCAACGGCCAGATTAATTGTTAACAAATTGTCCGGCTGCACGTAAGACAAAAAAATGTACACGGCGTCGGGCAAATTAATAGCGATGGCCATCCACCAGAGCCATTTTTTGAGCCCGTTTTTGGCGGCTAAGAATCCTCCCAACAAGCCACCCAATGTGAGAGCGGAAATGCCCACCGTCCCGTAAATAAACCCGACCTGCCCCGTTGTGAGAGCCAAGCCGCCCACTTCCTGAGCATCCAACATGAAGGGTGACGCCAATTTGACCAATTGGGATTCCGCCAAACGGTACAGCAGGAGGAAGGCCAGAATCCAGCCGATTCGCCTTTTCTTGAAAAAGAGGACAAAAGACTCGAAATAGCCATGCAGAAAATCCGAAAAGTCCCCCCGAATGGCCGGTTTGTCCGCCGCAGGGTAGGGCAAAATAAATTTGTGGTACACAAAAAAGAGCAGGAACAAAACGGTGAGAAAGAAAAATGTCGTAACCCAGGCCAGGGGAATATTTCCCGAGGTGGCCTTAAATTCAGCCGTCGCCACGCCGCGCAATTTGGGGTCAATTTTTATGACCGCCATGGCGGGAACATTCCAATTTTTTTCTGTAAAAACAAAACGTTCGCCTTCCACAAGGGAGATACTTTTGTCTCCTCGAATCCTTCCAAAATGCATGACGATTTTTTTGTGATCGGGCGGCCTTCGGCTCAGGCGGAAATAAATCACCCCAATATTTCCAGCGTTATTTTTCTGAATAACGGGTTTCCGTTGTCCGAAATGTTGACGCAAATAATCAGCCAAGGGTTGTGACACCGTTTTTTGCCACCACGATTCCCGTTCCCCCTTTCGGAGAGGAGCTCCCGGCTGTCGGAAAGGTTTTTCAAAACCGTGCGACACGTTCCACTGTCTGACCACAGTCAAGACCGAATCCACCGAACGTTTGGAACGCGGCCGGGACGAAATGAGCAAATCTTCCGGCTTGGACAAAATAACCAATTTCCCCTCGCTTTTCGGGAATTGGACGGAATCGGGACGGACGAATCGGGAAACCGTCACATTGGGGCTGGTATGAACGTGAAGTTTTAAATCCGGGAGACCGCTATGACTTTCGATGTAACCGGCCAGAATAATTAAAAGGCCCTGGCCGGTAATCATGGCCAAACGGTAAAATGTGCTCCGAACACCCACGAACCAGGCCTGGTCATGTTCCGAAAGTCCCAACATATAAAAACCGTCGGCGGCAATGTCGTGCGTTGCCGAGGAAAAGGCCAAAAGCCAAAAAAATCCCAGCGTAATTTTGAAAAAATTGGGGAGTGGGATGGTCAGAGCCACGCCCCCGAGTCCCGCCCCCACAATAAGCTGCATGGTGACGATCCAAAAGCGTTTGGTTCGAAAAAGGTCGACAATGGGGCTCCAGAAGGGTTTAATCACCCACGGCAGGTACAGCCAGCTTGTGTAGAGGGCGATGTCGGCATTGGAAATTCCCAATCGCTTGTACATAATAACCGAAACGGTCATGACAACGATGTAGGGCATCCCCTCGGCGTAGTACAGGGAAGGAACCCAAAGCCAGGGATTGCGTTTCTGCTTTTTCATTTTCGCTCCAATTGACGGGTCAAGAATTTCAGCCACTTGTCAAAAAAATCGTACACCAAATGGAAACATCCTTGGCTTGGCGCTCGATTGTGTTCTTCCTCCCAAAAACAGGGCAAACGGGCGGTTTCCGCAGGGAAAACTCTTTCCTTTCCAAATAAAACAAAACCTCCAGTTTTTGGCTGAAGGTTTAATCACCCTGAAAATCAAGTATTTTTTCTACCGGCAAAACAATCCACCAGGGCTCAGGACTCTTTGTCCTGATTTTTGGTCAGCTCTTTAATCTCATCTCGAATTCGGGCGGCATCCTCAAACCGCTCTTCGCTCACGGCACGTTGAAGTTCCAGATTCAATTGTTCGAGCCGCGAGAGGTGCGAATCGGGTTCTTCCGGAGAGGTGGTTTCGGCAATACTGGCTTTTTGCATGACCTCTTCATCCACAAAAATGGGTGCGTGCATGCGCAGGGCCAACGCGATGGCATCGCTGGGTCGTGCGTCCACTTCACGGTCAAATCCGTCCCCACGGAGGCTAATGACAGCGTAGTAGGTATTTTCGCGCAAATCATTGACCACAATACGAGACACGTGAATGCCAATAATTTCCAGCAGATTTTGCATGAGGTCGTGCGTAAGCGGACGAGGCGGCGAAATATTTTCCAATTGAAGGGCGATTGCCTGTGCTTCCGCCGACCCCACAACAATGGGCAGCCACCGCTTGTGGGTGCCGTCCCGCAAAATCACAACAAACCGATTGGTGGAGGTGTCGAGCGTGACTTTCTCTACCCGCACAGGGACAATCATGTTTCCTCCTTAAACTCCGAAAAACCACCTATTTTGTACTTAATTATAAAAAATAAATCTGTCATTTTCAAGTCTATTTCGCAGTAAATTTGCCGCGAAGTGTGGGCCGATTTCTACAAAAGCCGAACCCGTGTCCAGGCGCTTTCTACGATGCCTCGACCAACTGAATTTTCACCACTTGGATTTTTTTGGGGGAAGCCTTTACAATTTGAATGCGAAAACCGTTCACGCGAACCATTTCTCCCGGTGCCGGAATCCGTCCCTCTCGCTCAATAATGAGTCCACCGACGGTTTCGTAATTCCCCTCGGGCAAATGCCAGCCCAGGTCCCGATTCAAATCGTGAATTTCGGCACGGCCGCTGGCAATAACGGTATCCTTTGCCACACGTTTAAAAAAGGGCAATTCGCGGTCGTATTCGTCTCGAATTTCCCCGAACAATTCCTCTACAATATCCTCAAGGGTAATGAGACCCGAGGTCCCGCCGTATTCGTCAACAACAATAGCAAGGCTCATTTTCCTTTGCCGAAACTCTCGCAGCATGTCCAAACACAGTTTGCTCTCGGGCACAAATAAAACGGGGCGGAGGATTTCCTGAAGCGTGGCCGGTTTTTTGAGCAAATCTTTGGCGAAAACCGCCCCGGCCACGTCGTCCAATCGTTTTCGAATGACGGGGTAGCGTGAAAATCGGAACTCCTCGATTTTGCGGGTCACCTCCGAAATGCTGTCGGAAATTCTCAAATACACGATCTCTGTACGAGGCACCATAATTTCCCGCACTTTCAGTTCGGAAAGGTGAAACAGACGGGTAATGATTTTTTGCTCCGACTCTTCTACCAATCCGTTCCCCGTTCCTTCTCGAATCAGAATTTCAATATCGCGGCGGCTGAAAAATTGGTCCATTTTTTGTGGATCGGTTTGAAGAAGAGAAAGCAGGATTTTCGAAAAAAGGTTCACCGTCCAGATGATCGGGTACATGAGAATGTAAAAAACGACCATGGGAATGGCCAAAAAACGAACGGTCTGGTGGGATTTTTCGCGCAAAATGGT
Source organism: uncultured Deferribacteres bacterium (assembly GCA_964579725.1). GTDB lineage: Bacteria > Zhuqueibacterota > JdFR-76 > JdFR-76 > BMS3Abin05 > CAZOHG01. Next base: position 30,518 of record CAZOHG010000034.1, on the reverse strand, counting down.
TTTGGGAAGGATTTCCGCGAAAATAAGAATAATAGCGGAATTCATCAAAAGAATTAGAAAATCATTTACGTAGTTCTGAAGATAGTAGGTAATGGTGGAAGAAAATGCCACAATAGCCACATTGTTGCCAACCAAAATCGTCACCAACAGGGTTTCGGGATGTTGCACAAAACGGTGAGCTGCCGTCGCACCCAAACGGCGGCGTTTCAGCCAGATCTCCGTTTCATAAAGGGTCGTGCTTACAAAAGCGGTTTCGGAACCGGAAAAAAAGGCGCACAAAAGCACGGCTAAAATAAGAAGCAAAATCTGCGTCATGGCTGCTCGACATCCTCTATTTTGGCCTGGCCTGACGTCCCATTAATCAGCGCGTTTTTCAAGGTTTCCGTTCGCTGAACCGGCACATCCAGAGTTAGGCGAACGGTTTCTCCGTACTGTGAATCGACCACCTGTGCACCCGTGCTCCCGATGACCCGCATGACGCGTGGAACGTGTTCGTAAGCGGTTTGTACCCGCAGCCGCTTCAAAATCGGAATTTCCACAATTTTTGCTGCTGCCAGCGCCGCCTGAGTGGCCTGGGTGTAGGCTTTAATAAGCCCCCCGATGCCCAACTTCGTCCCGCCAAAATAGCGCGTCACAACCACCAAAATATTCGTCAGTCCAGCCCCCTGAATCACCTTTAAAATCGGTTGCCCGGCTGTACCTGCGGGCTCTCCGGCGTCGCTGCTGCGGTAAATGGCCTTGTGTACGCCAACTTGGTAGGCAAAACAATTGTGCGTAGCGTCGTGAAATCGACGTGAAATTCGTGCCAATTCCGCTTCAGCTTCTGCACGGGTTTGAACGGGGCAAGCGGTCGCAAGAAAGCGCGAACCTTTCACTTTGATTTCCGCGTGCGAAGCAGTTTGAAGGGTGCGATAGGTGTCGGAGGTCGATTCGTTCATCTCGGGTGATTTTCAGGACAGGGTGCCGCGGATTAATTTCATCGGAGGAGCAGCCGCATTTTCGGCCGTCAAGTATTCCAAAATCCGGCGCTGGTACGTCCGCCAACTGCGTTTATTTGTGCCGAAGGAATCGAACTTTCCAAAATTTTGCCCCAAAATCTTCTCGATTGCCCGGGCAGCTTCTTCCTTTCCCACAAGAGAGTCGGTGCCCAAAAATTCGGCAAGGGGACGGACAGCACGCCGGTCTCCGATTTCACCGAGCGCACGCACGACTTGTCGGGCAAGAGACTTGTGCTGTTTGTAGGAAAAGAGCTGGATTTCCCGCAAGAAAGTGGTCAAAATAGCCGTAGCGCGTTTGTCCCCGATTTTCCCCAGAGCCAAAATAATATATTCCCGAATATTGACGTTCATGAGATTTCGCACAAGCTGGGGCACCACGGGCGTTCCCAGACGAACCAATTCTTCCACAAGAGCCGATTGGTACACATGGTAGGCGTCTTCTTTAATGTGGTGTTCACGCCAGGCAAAATAATTGTCAATCATCTCGCTAATAAAAATCTCGGCTGCGATGTCCGGGTAGATAGCCCAATTGGGCTGTCGTGCGGCCGCATTTTTTAAATCTGAGAGAGCCGGACGTCCGATTTGAACCAGCACGTCTCTGTAGGCATTGACGAACCGCTCTTCCCCCAAAACCAGATATTTTTGCAATCGCAAAATAATTCGGGGAATAGACCAGGTCATTTTGGCCACCAACAGCTCAACCACCTCATCCAGACTCACGTAATCGCCTTCGCGCACGGAGGCTTCCAAATCGTCCAAATAATATTCAATCTGGCGCGTGCGGTTGGCTTCTTTGAAATCCAAAATTCTCGATTTCTTTTTGCTCACGAAAGAACTCCAAAAATAGAAGAACTTGCCTAATCAAAGGCCGGAACCCGATTTCTCTCGCCCCAAAACCGAAGGAGCTTGGAATGTCTTGCTCCATTTAACACGAATAATTCAAAAACAATTAGCAATTAAATATAAACAGGAAATGGGGGGAATTCAACCCAGAGTTTTGTCCGTTTATGAATAGGCCTTTGGAATTGCGAAATGAGCCGCTTCCGCTTTTGAAGGGGGATTTTTGATTACCGATTGTCCATTTTCCGGGGGCGTTGCTCTGGACTGGCCCGCTTTGCCCCTTCAGGGCCTGGGTTCGAAGCAATTTTCAAGTTCAATCGCCAATCTCATTTTTGGCCCTTTTGCCACAGCAACGTAGTGTCAAAAGTTTTTGATCTTTTTACCTGTAAGTTGCTTTTCGTTTTCTTCCCTTCGGAGCCGCAACCCTCACCAAAACAAGGGGTTGCGGTGTAGGAGGGAAGAAAACAACTTCCCTTTGGTGGGCAATCTGATTTCCTCCCCCCATTTTAGGGACACAACCTACATGAAAACAGGATATTGTGATTTGTTTTTTCATACAACTTTTGACACTACCCACAGCATCCTTGTACCCCAATAAAAAATCCCCTTCTCCAGAGAAAAGGGGATTCCTTTAATGAAAAGTCGGCGAACAGAAAATTTAGGCCTGGTACACACCGCGTTTGACCACATCGCGACCAATGACCAAACGCTGGATTTCATTGGTACCCTCGTAAATTTGGGTAATTTTGGCGTCCCGAAAATATTTTTCAATGGGGTAGTCCTTCATGTAGCCGTACCCGCCAAAAAGCTGCACGGCTTCGGTCGTTACGTACATGGCCGTGTCCGATGCAAACAACTTGGCCATTGCGGAATCGCGCGACACGTCCCGCTGTTTGCCTTCGTCCACCGTTCGTGCGATATTGTACACCAGGCCCCGGGCCGCCTCCACACGCGTGGCCATATCGGCCAATTTAAATTGAATACCTTCAAACGTCGAAATCGGAACCCCAAATTGGTGCCGTTCTTTGGTGTACTGGACGGCCAATTCCAGAGCGCCCTGAGCAATTCCCAACGCCTGTGCCGCTACCCCGGGACGGGTGCGGTCGAAGGTGTCCATCGCAACACGGAACCCACGCCCTTCTTTTCCGAGGAGATTTTCGGCCGGAACACGACAATCCTCAAAAATCACTTCACTTGTGGCGGAAGCCCGGATGCCCAATTTGTCCTCTTTTTTCCCGAATTTGAGGCCGGGAGTTCCGTCTTCCACAATGAATGCGGAAATCCCTCGCATGCCCCGCGACGGATTCGTGCTGGCAAACACGGTGTACAATCCGGCAACACCACCATTGGTAATAAAATGTTTGGTTCCGTTTAAAATGTAAGAATCGCCGTCCTTGACCGCGCGGGTTTTAATGGAACCCGCATCCGAACCAGCTCCCGGCTCCGTAAGGCAGTACGCCGCAAGGTACTTGCCTTCTGCAAGATCGGGCAAATATTTTTTCTTTTGCTCTTCCGTTCCGGCCAAAATAATGGGGTAGGCACCCAATGCCGTAGCGGCCAGCGCCAGAGAAATGCCTCCACAGGCTCGGGACAATTCTTCCACCAAAATAACCAAATCCATGATGCCCCCACCAAAGCCCCCGTATTCTTCCGGAATAAAAGAACCGAAAAATCCTGATTTTCGAAATTCGTCCACAATTTCCCAGGGGAATTTGCCTTCACGGTCGTACTCGGCCGCAACGGGCCGAATTTTCTCTTCCGCCACTTTGTGCGCCAGCTCTTTCAGCATTTTTTGTTCTTCGGTTAAAAAATACTCCATGAAAAAACCTCCCTACATTAATGATTTATTTTGACCAACGCATCCTTCGCAGCGTGTTGTTCGGCCTGCTTTTTGCTCTTCCCTTTGCCGTGCCCCCACACCTTGCCCTGAATTTGCACGGCGATGTCAAACACTTTGTCGTGCTCGGGCCCCGATTCTTTTTCGACAATGTAGTCGGGCGTCCCCAACCCCCGAGCCTGCGCGTATTCCAGGAGCTGACTTTTGTAATTCTTATTAAAATCCCGTTGTAAAATCGAATCCAAATCGCGGAGAATCAGCAGCTCAATGACCCGTTTGGCGGCTTCGTACCCACCGTCCAAATAGATTGCTCCGAAGACGGCTTCCATGGCATCCGAAATAATGGAAGGACGATCGCGCCCGCCGGACTTTTCCTCACCGCCTCCCAAATACAGAGCGGCTCCCAAGTGCACTTTGCGCGCCACACGGGTCAGAATTTTCCGGCTTACGACCAGACTCTTTACCTCGGTCAGGTAGCCTTCCGGGCGATTTGGAAAGCGTTTGTACAGAGTTTCCGTCACAATCAGCCCTAAAATAGCATCCCCCAAAAATTCAAGGCGCTCGTTAGACTGGACGTGGGAATGCTGGTTGCCCACAAACGAGCGGTGTTTGAGTGCCTGACGCAACAGTTCGGGATTTTGAAAATGATAGTGAAGCGCACGGTAGAGGGGAATAAAATCCTCCGATTTTTCCTCTTTCGGTTCTTGTCCCCGGTATTTTAATATTTTAGAAAGAGAAAATTTCATCGATCGCACACGTTTTCAAGGCTGGTTTGTGCCTGTTATCTCCTGCGCTTTGCACCCAAATGCCAACCAAAACTGCCGATTGTTTCCCGCTAATCCTCGTATCGCTGTACCGCCAATGTGACGTTGTGCCCCCCAAATCCGAACGAATTACTCAGGGCGGTTCGGACGTTTTTTTGAACGGCTTTGTTTGGGGTGTAATTCAGATCGCAATCGGGGTCGGGGTGTTCGTAATTAATGGTCGGGGGCACAATGCCGTTCCGAATGGTTAAAATACTTGCAATAATTTCGATCGCACCGGCGGCACCCAACATGTGCCCGATCATGGATTTGTTTGAACTAATGGCCACCTCGTACGCACGATCACCGAGAGCTTTTTTGATGGCCAACGTCTCCATACGATCATTGTGCGGCGTGGACGTGCCGTGGGCATTGATGTAATCCACGTCTTCAGAGGTCCAACCGGCTTCGCGCATGGCTAACACCATGGCATTTTTGGCCCCCTCGGCTTCGGGATCTGGAGCCGTAATGTGGTAGGCATCAGCCGTCATTCCGGCACCCACCATTTCCGCGTAGATGGTCGCTCCCCGAGCTTTGGCATGCTCCAATTCTTCCAAAATGAGAATAGCCCCCCCTTCACCCATGACGAAACCGTTCCGTGTGGCGTCAAAGGGCCGGCTAGCCTTCTGAGGGTTGTCGTTTTCTTCGGAAATGGCGTGCATGGCATTGAAACCGGCTACCCCCATGTGGGTAAGAGGTGCCTCACTGCCACCGGTAATCACAATGTCCGATCCGCCAAATTTGATTTCCCGAAAAGCCAGTCCTACGGCGTGGGCAGCGGTTGCACAGGCCGATGTGGGAGCGTAGTTAATGCCTTTTACACCGTAAATCATGGAGATGTAGCCGGGGGTGATGTTGGAAATCATCATGGGAATTAAAAACGGGCTCACGCGGCGGGGACCAAATTCAATGAGTTTGCGGTGTTCCTCTTCAAATTTGTTCATGCCGCCGATTCCCGAACCGACAATGACCCCCGTCCCAAAGGGGTCTTCTTGCGCAAAATCCAGACCCGAGGAATCCACAGCTTCTTTGGCTGCTGCCACGGCGTATTGCGTAAAGGTGTCCATTCGGCGCGCCAATTTTCGATCAATGTACTCTTTCGGATCGAAATTTTTAACCTCGGCTGCAAATTTGGTGGCATATTCAGAGGTGTCGTATTTGGTAATGTAATCCACTCCGCTGACGCCGTCGATTAACGCCGTCCAAAATGTATCGACGGATAAACCGATTGGCGTAATGGCACCCATACCTGTCACCACAACTCGCCTTGCCATATTGCGATCCTTTCCACCTTGGTTCGAGATTGCTCTTCTTCTGCGTCGGGAATTAGCACAGAAATTTTTTGAACGGGGGAATTTTACCGCACGTTGGAATTTCGCTTACGCAGCCCCGATCTGCGAAAAAAGCTTACCCCCGCCTACTCAGAGGGTAAACGAAGGCAAACTTTCTTAAAAAAACAATTTTGGGGTCAGAACCTGACCCCAAAATCGCAGAGGGTCAAAAGACACGCCCTGCCACCGCAGGGCGGTCACCTTCATCTTCCTCCCAAGAAATCCAGTCATTCGGCGATTAAAGAATCGTTTACTTTTCACCTAATTTTTCGTGCAGATATTCAATTGCTTTGCCGACGGTCGTCAGCTTTTCTGCATCTTCGTCGGGAATTTCAATACCGAATTCTTCTTCAAAAGCCATGACCAATTCCACGGTGTCCAAAGAATCTGCACCCAGATCCTCAATAAAATGAGCGTCCTCAGTTACCTGAGCCGGATCAACTCCCAACTGATCCACAATGATCTCTTTCACTCGATCGTCAACTGCCATTCGTTCCTTACCTCCATTTTTGGTTCTTAACTCGAAATGCGGCGTTGACAAAAGCCCGTCATTTCATTTCAAATTCACAGATTATTTTACATTCGCATGCCACCATCTACCTGAATGACCTGGCCCGTCAGATAATCGGCGTCCTCACTACACAAAAACGCCACCACCCCGGCCACATCCTCCGGTTTTCCAAAGCGCTGAAGGGGCGTCACCTGAAGCATGAATTTTTTGGCGTCTTCGGGAAGTGCTTCGGTCATTTCCGTCTCAATAAATCCCGGCGCTACGGCGTTTACCGTAATATTCCACGCGGACAGCTCCTTTGCTGCCGCTTTGGTCAGACCGATAATCCCTGCCTTGGACGCGGAATAATTGACCTGACCCGCATTGCCCATGAGTCCCACCACAGACGAAATATTAATAATTTTCCCGGCCCGCTGGCGCATCATGGGACGGGCTGCCGCCTTTAAACAATTGAACGTTCCTTTTAGGTTGACATTAATGACAGCATCCCAATCTTCTTCCTTTAGACGAATGAGCAAATTGTCCCGGGTAATGCCAGCATTGTTGATTAAAATGTCAATCTGGCCAAAATGGGATGTTGTTTCCGAAACGATTTTCTTGGCCTCGTCGGCACTGGACACATCGGCTTGCACGGCAATTGCTTCCGTCCCAAGCTTTTCGACCGCCACCTTTACCTCCGCCAAACGCTCCACGCTGGAGCGCGTAACCAGCGTCAGTTTGGCACCTTCTTCTGCCAGACGGAGGGCAATGGCGCGTCCGATGCCGCGTGACGCCCCCGTAACCACAATGACTTTCCCTTCCAGACGCTTCATTTTTTCACCCAAAGTAGTGTTTTTCAAAAATGTACACTGCCTTTCCAAAATTCCCGACGGCGCACAATGGTCTTCACTTTCTCCGCCAATTTCCAATAATCAAGTTGAGAGACACTCTTTTGCGGCGATTCCTCTCAAAAAGGGCAGGTGTTTTTTTATTGTGCCGTCATCTTTGACAGGGTTTCCACCGTACCCACCGGGGTACAAGAAACGCTTCGATCAATACGTTTAAGAAGTCCGGTTAAAACGCGCCCCGATCCCACTTCGTAAAATTGGGTCGCTCCCTGCCTCACCATCTCCCGAACGCTTTCTACCCAACGCACGGGCTGGACCAATTGTCGAACCAATTGTTCTCGAATTTCCGCAGGATCCGTCGTGGCTTGCGCCGTTACGTTCGGAACCAACGGCACGCGCGGTTTCCGAAAATCGGCATTTTCAATGGCTTCTTTTAGTTTTTTGACGGCACTTTCCATGAGCGGAGAATGAAACGCGCCGCTGACCACTAACTCCACTGCTCGTCTGGCCCCCTTTTCTTTGGCCAATTCCATGGCTTTCCGAACGCCTTCCACCGAACCGGAAACCACCAATTGCCCCGGCGAATTGTAGTTGGCAGGAACGACCACGCCGGATGCCGAAGCCTCCCGGCAAAGGGCTTCAACCTCCTCGTCCGAAAGCCCCAAGATGGCCGCCATGGTACCCGGGCGAATTTCTCCGGCATGCTGCATGAGTTCACCGCGCAACTTGACCAGCGGCAAGGCTTCTTCGAAAGAAAGCGCTTCGGCGGAAACGAGTGCCGAATATTCCCCAAGACTGTGTCCGGCGACGATTTCCGGTCGAATCCCCGTTTCCTTAAGAATCTGGTCTACAATGATGCTGTGGACAAAAAGGGCCGGTTGCGTTACCCGCGTTTGTTTGAGCTCCTCTTCAGGGCCATTGAAAGAATATTTTTTCAACGGGAAACCAAGGATTTCCTCTGCCCGGTCGTAAAAGGTGCGCGCCAGAGGGAAGGATTCGTACAAATCCTTCCCCATGCCAACCTGTTGCGATCCTTGCCCCGGAAAAATAAAAGCAATCACTATTTTGTCTGTCTCTCCTTAAGCTGTTGTTCCAAAATTTGGCGCTCTTCTTTGGCTTTTCGCACCTCGGCCAGGGCTTTCATGTAGAGCTTGTCCGGCTTAATTTGAAGCGCTTTCTGGTAGAGCTTTTCCGCGTCGTTCAATCTGCCCTGCACTTCGTAAGCCAACCCCAAATCGTAGAAAGCTTCCGATTTGTCGGGAAATTGCCGTACTGCATCTTCCCAAGCTTTGGTAGCTTCGGGCCAAAGGCCGTTTTTGGCCAATTTTTTACCGGCGTCAATAGGCCCGGGGCCACCCAAAATGACACGTTTCATGACAATTTTGTGAGGCGCAATATCTTTGACAAATTCATCCACCACCTGAGTGGTAAGATCGGTCAAAATGGCGTCACGCGATTTGAGTCGACTCTCTTGCCCTTCGGGAACCTTGCGGCTGGAATAACTGCGCGTGTAGGTGCGAGCGGCCAAAATTCGGCCGGTGTTCACGTCCACCACGCGAAAGGTAACCGTAACCGTTCCGCGTCGCAATTTGTAATACCGGGTAACAAATTGTTCTTTGTACTGTTTTTTCTTGTGTTTTTTCCCCGTAATTCCTTTCTCGTAAATAAAATTCCCCTTGGCGTCTTTTTCGTATTTGCCCGTCCAGACCCTTTCTTTGACCCGCTCGCGCCCGCGTTCGTCTTCAACGGAATAGGCGGTTACTTCCCCCGTAATAATACCGTCGACGCCCAACATTTTTCCCACTTCTTTGGCATGCGAGGGATCCACCAAGCCTGACATAGAAAGCTTGTACTCCTGCATGATGTCCTGAAGCTTTTGCCGTTCCAGCACCTCGTAAAAATTCGAATTCAGGAGTTTGGTGTTCAGAATGCTCGTTACCAATTTTCCGGATTCCCCGGGACCCTCGAAATCAGTAACCGCTACACTGTGGATTCCGTGCATATTAATCCGGGCAGGCTTGACCACCTCAACGGGAACGCGGGTGGACCCACAGGAAATAACGAAGAAAACAATCCCTAAAAAGGCCAATTTAGCCGCATATTTTGGGACAGTCATTCCTTGTTCCTCCTTCCTGTTTCCGTTTTCAAAAATTCTGTGAATTCGACACGAAGTCAACAATCAAAGTCGGAACAAAACTGAGCTCCAGGTAAACCCGCCACCAAAGGCAACTGCCAGAACCAGATCGCCCGATTTAAGACGTCCGTTTTTGCGCGCCTCGTTCAGAGCAATGCCGATGGAGGCAGCGGACGTATTGCCGTAACGATCCAGATTCACGTACACCTTTTCGTCCGGAAGATTCAAGCGTTTGGCCAGCGATTGAATGATTCTCAAATTCGCCTGGTGAGGAATGAAGAGGTCGACTTCGTCACTGGTAATTCCCGCCTCGCTTAGCACCTGCGTAGCGGAATCCCCCATGAGGGTAACCGCGTGCCGGAAAACCTCGCGCCCCTCCATTTGTAAAAAGAAGGGCTTGGGGTCTTCGGCTGCCTTGTAAGGGGGGAGCAGCGACCCGCCACCGGGCATTTTGAGCAGATTCCACAATCGGCCGTCGCTTTTAATTAAACTTTTAATGATTCCTCTTTCGCCGTCAGAGGGCTGAACCACCGCTGCACCGGCACCATCTCCGAACAACACACAGGTGGCTCTGTCCGTCCAATCCGTAATCCGACTCAACAATTCGCCTCCGACGACCAATATATTTTTGTACCTGCCGGAGGCAATCATTCCCTCCGCCAGGGTCAATCCGTAGAGAAATCCCGAACAAGCCGCGCTAATATCCATCACAGCGGCGTTGGTGGCACCGATTTTCTCCTGAAGAAAACAGGCAGCCGAGGGGAAATACATATCGGGGGTAACCGTTCCAAAGAAAATGAGATCAAGTTCTTCCGGGGCAAGATGGGCTTCTTCGAGGGCTTCTCTGGCCGCCCGTGCCCCGTAATCGGACGTACCTTCGTGCTCTTCCGCAATTCGGCGCTCCACAATACCCGTCCGCGTGCGAATCCACTCGTCGGACGTGTCCACCATTTCCGCCAAATCGTGATTTGTCAGGACTTTTTTCGGAACGGCGTGTCCCGTTCCGGTAATCATTGCAGCCGTTTTAACCCGCACACCTACACTCCCAAACTTTTGGCAATTTCCGCCTCAATTAATTGGTTCACATTCAGGCGAACCATTTTTTCCGCTTCCCGAACGGCATTTCGGATTGCTTTGGGCGACGAACTGCCGTGACACACAATGCAGACCCCGTTCACCCCAAGCAGAGGCACCCCCCCGTATTCCTGGTAATCCATAATTTTGGCCAATTGGCGGAAAGCGGGGCGCATGAGAAAAGCCCCAATATTGGAGAGAATGTTTTTTCCCACACTTTTTTTAATGGTGTTTTTCAACATGCCGACGATGCTTTCAGCGAATTTCAAAACAATATTGCCCACAAAACCGTCGCACACCACCACTTCCGCCGTCCCTTTCAGGATGTCTCGCCCCTCCACATTTCCAATAAAATTGAGGTCACTTTTCTTGAGAAGCTGGTGCGCTTCTTTGGTCAGGGCATTGCCTTTGGATTCCTCCTCGCCGTTGCTGAGCAACCCCACGCGGGGATTTTCCTTATCGAAAATATGACGAACGTACTGGGCACCCATTATCCCAAATTGAAGCAAATTAATGGGCTTACATTCAGCATTGGCCCCCACGTCAATGACAACCGACATGCCTTTTTCATTCGGAATAAAAGAACCCAGACCGGGCCGATTCACCCCTTTCAACCGACCCAAACTCAATAGAGAGGAAGCCATAAAGGCGCCGGTATTACCGGCACTGACCACAGCCTGCACCTTTCCCTCTTTGTGAAGGCGGGCCGCCACTGCCATTGAAGAATCCTTTTTCTTCTTAATGGCCTCGGTAGGCGATTCCTCCATTCCAATAATTTCCGAAGCGTGAACAATTTCGATGTCCAGATTGCTTTCACTCAGGCGTTCCAGTTCTTTTTTGATCTTGTCCCGGTCACCGACAAGGACAACCTGGTAACGACCCTTCGCCACTTTTGCGGCTTGCACCGCCCCTTCCACAATGGCTTCGGGGGCGTAATCCCCGCCCATTGCGTCAACAGCAATCTTCATCATTCAAAAATCCCGTTATTTTAGGATTCCCTCGGCGTGTAGACCATCCGATCGCCGTAGTAACCGCAATTGGGACACGCCCTGTGCGGTAGTTTCGGCTGGTGGCAATGGGGACATTCGACCACGGAAATCGCCGACAATTTCCAGTGGGTTCTTCTCTTGTTCCGCCTTGCTTTGGATGTTTTCCGTTTAGGATTGGCCATTGTCTCTATTTCACTCCTTTCGCAATTCTTATTTTCTTCGGTCTGTTTTTATCTTCAACATTTTCGGCCCACTCCAGGTTTGGCTGCTTTTATTTGACTGGCCAACGAATGGGCGTGCACGATTCCATTGCCTGTTCAACCCCAAATTTTCAAGAATCCTGCAATAATTTTTTCAACCCCTCCCAGCGGGGGTCAATAGTTTCTACCTTGCAGGAACAGGTTTCTTTATTTAAATTAGCTCCGCAAACGGGACAAAGCCCCTTACACTCCTCTTTGCACAAAAGCTTCATCGGTACAGCCAACAAAAGCGTGTCGCGTACGTCTTTTGTGAGATCCAGAATGTCCATATCCGGAGAATAGGGGCGAACTTCGTCGTCGTACTCACGGAAATACTCACTGTACTCCAGAGCCGGTTGTTCTCTGGAGTACAAAATACGGCTCGATTCCTCAATTTCCCGATCAAACTCCCCCAGGCAGCGGTCGCAGACAAAATGCGCCTTTGTCCTTACCGTGAGCGTGATCATCATATTTGAGGGTTCTTTGTCCACCTTTACGTGGACAAAAATGGTTCTCGGGAATCGTTCCGGCCCCTCCACTTCAAACGATTCGATTCTTTCTTCAAAATCGAAATCGTGAAGTCCGAAGGAAAGATGTGCAATTTTCAGCTTCATCTCAAATAGTTCTAAATTTATAAAAAAAAGGTGAACCAGTCAAGTATTATTTTGGCAAAGCGGATTTTGAACGGCCGCCTTTGCCTCCCTATTCGCATCGAGTAGATTGCACTTTTGCCCCCGTTTTTTTGTTCCCAAAACGGGCGCAACGTTTCAATCTTCAAGAATTTAATGGCAAGAAAAACAAATTGCAAATATTTTTCATTCCGATTTCCCGCTATGCCGTCCGCCGCCTAAAAACGACAATCCCCGGAAGTCCGCTCCCAAAGAGCGCAGCACCATCCGGGGATTTTGACACCTTTGTCTTAGCTGTTGGCAATCAGCTCCATTTCGGAAAAGAAAAAGCCGATTTCCTTGGCCGCATTTTCGGGGGAATCGGAACCGTGGACAATATTGTTTTGTTTGCTTTCGGCAAAACGCTTTCTCACCGTTCCCTCGGCGGCTTCGGCGGGGTCGGTGGCCCCAATTAGCGCACGAAAATCTTCAATGGCATTTTCTTTTTCCAACACCATGGGAATACACCGTCCTGACGACATGAACGCCACCAGCTCTTTATAAAAAGAACGCTCTTTGTGAACCGCGTAAAACTCACCGGCGGTTTTGGCATCCATTTTGACCATTTTTAATCCCACAACCCGAAATCCAGCCGTTACGATTTGATCCAGTACTTTTCCGATCAGATTTCTTTCCACGCAATCGGGCTTCAAAATTGCTAATGTTCGTTGAACCACAATTTCTCCTCACATTTTGAATGAATATTTTACACACAATTTTTCACACATGTTTCTGTTTGACCCGGCCGGCCTGGTTTTTTCGTCACCCCGTTTTCCTTTTGCCCCAAACTTTTGGGGGTACATTGTGAAAGGGAAAAGGAAAGGAAACTTTTGACCAGCGAAAATCGGCGCGGGAAAGATAACTTTCGATCGCCGCGCCGTTTTCCAAACCAGGGTTCGATTTACGTGTCAGGCTTTGGCCGTTTCTTTTTCCTGCTCTTTCAACCAGTTTTTGGCAAAATCGAAACCGATTTCCAGAGCTTTCAGATTCATTTCCTCGGTGCCGCGTGGTGCCCGCCGCTTCACAGCATTGTGAATCGCATCGTCCGAAACGACGTGCGTAATGCCCACCACAATGCCCAGAGCCAGCACGTTGGAAAAGACCGTTCTGCCCAGTTCCTTTAGAGCCAACTGTAAAATCGGCAATTTAATGAGCTTGTGCGGGGGATTGTTGAAATTGGTCACTAAATCCGAATCGACCAAAATAATGGCGTCGTCGGCCAAATCGCGGAAAAAGCGGTTATTGGGATTATTCCCGCCGTAGTAGCGATCGTAGGCCTGTTGCGCAAAAGCCAGAAAGAAATTGATTTCGGACGTTTGCGGAAAAATAATCGGCTCTTCGGAAATAATAATGTCTACTTTCGTGGCGCCGCCGCGCACCTGCGCCGTGTAAGTGGGGCTTTGAACGGCGTATTTGCCGTCGAAATAAACGGCCGCTTCCGCCAAAATGGCGCCAGCTAAAATGGCGCCCTGTCCGCCGACCCCGCTAAATCGAAGTTCCACACGTTTCGACATGCTTCTATTCTCCTTTTTTCATAGCTGCGTCAATAATTTTTTGATATTCTTCCGTAAACTCGGGGCGTTTGTCATTGCGAACCAATTCTCCGGTTACGTAACGTCCTTCTAATTCTTCGGGCGTCAATTTGGCCGCTTTGGTTTTCGGCACACCGTGGTCTTTTACCCAGTGCAAAAGCTCCACAGGGTCCGCCAGGCGATTTCGCCGGCCGAACTGAATCGGGCAAGTGGATTCGGCAATAATCACACTAAATCCCTTGTGGGCCAAACCGGTGCGGATGTATTTTTCCAGCATCATGCCTTTGGCCACCGATTCACGTGCTACGTAGGTTGCGCCTGCCCCTTCCACCAATTTGGCAATGTCAAAATTGGGTTCCACCATCCCGTAGGGAGCCGTACTGGCAATCATGTGGGAAGGCGTGGTCGGCGAATACTGTCCGCCCGTCATCCCGTAAATATTGTTGTCATTAATAATCAGGGTGATGTCAATATTGCGGCGTGCCGCGTGAATCAGGTGGTTTCCGCCGATGGCCGCCGCGTCGCCGTCACCGCCCACAACCACCACATGCTTTTCGGGATGGGCCAGTTTAATCCCGGTTGCAAAAGCCAGCGCCCGCCCGTGAGTGGTGTGCAGGGTATTCATATCCATGTAGCCGGGCATTCGACTGGTACAGCCAATCCCGGAAACAAACGCGATGTCATTTTTGTCCCATTGCAGTGCCGAGAAGGAGCGAATAATGGCTTTCATCACAATGCCAATACCGCAGCCCGGGCACCACATGTGGGGAATCGTTTCGGTTCGCACATAGTTGTCATAGTCGAAAGCCATTTTATGCAACCTCCTTTACTCTGCTTACAATTTCACGGGGTCTAATCGGAACGCCACCCACCTGATTAATCCCGATAACGGTGGCATTGCTTTTGGCAATGCGTTCCACTTCCAAAACAATCTGCCCCAAATTCATTTCGGGAACCACAATTGTGTGGACTTTTTCGGCGATTTTGGCCACCTCCGCTTCGGGAAAAGGCCAAATGGTAATGGGGCGAAAAAGTCCGACCTTGACGCCCTCACGGCGCAGCTCATTTACGGCGTCTGTCGCCGAACGCGCGGTGGAGCCGTACGCCAGCACCACGATTTCGGCATCATCCAGGTAAAGCTCTTCCCATTTTAAAATGTCGTCCAGGTGATCGTCGATCTTTTTCTGGCGACGTACCTGAATACTGTGAACAATCTCAAAATCCGTTGTCGGAAGTCCCAATTGATTGTGGCTCAACCCGGTCACGTGGTAGCGGTAACCTTCGAAAAAGTTAGCCATGGGCGGCACGTGGTCGTCGGTGTCTTCAAAGGGCTTGTATTCTTCGGGCGGAACCGTGGGTTTTTTCCGATTGACGATCTCAATCTCTTCGGGATCGGGCAATTCGACGCCTTCGTGCAAATGTGCCAACACCTCATCCAAAAGCAAAATCACGGGCGTTCGGTATTTCTCGGCCAAATTAAAGGCACGAACCGTTTCGTCAAAAATCTCCCGCATGTACGAGGGTGTTAGCGCAATAATGGGGTGATCCCCGTGGGTCCCCCACCGCGCTTGCATCACGTCGCTCTGAGACGGTGCTGTCGGCAATCCCGTACTGGGTCCGCCGCGCATGACGTTTACAATTACACAGGGAACTTCGGCAATGGTAGCGAATCCCAGATTTTCCTGCTTCAACGAAAAACCGGGGCCGCTGGTGGCCGTCATGGTTTTCCGACCGGCCAGAGAAGCTCCAATGATCGCCGCCATGCTGGCAATTTCATCTTCCATTTGAATAAACCGGCCTCCTACCTGAGGCAACATCTTGGACATCCGTTCGGCAACCTCCGAGGAAGGCGTAATCGGGTATCCGGCAAAGAAACGGCATCCGGCTGCAATGGCGCCTTCGGCCACAATTTCATTGCCGCTGTAAAGTTGCATTTTTTTACTCACTTTATTTCCTCCAGCTTAATAAACTTTAATCGCAAAATCGGGGCAGTGAATTTCACACAACATGCACCGGGTGCATTTTTCAGGATATTTGACTTCCACCACATAGCCTTCCCACTTGTTCGCCGCTTTAACCAAGGCGAGTACATTGGTAGGACAGACATCCACACAAATATCGCACCCTTTGCAATTTTCGTAAATGACTTCAATAACCGGGGGCTCTTTTTTAGCCTTCGGCTTTGCTTTTACACCAACTTCCGCCATTTTTATCTCCTTCATCCAATTGAAAATAAATGTCAGGCGATTTCAATTCGCCGAGCAAAATCCCGTTTTTCTCACTCCTCAATTTCCTTGCAGCGCTTTTTGAACGGTCACGCCGATCTCGGCAGGACTTTCTACAACATGGATGCCTGCTGCGCGCAAAACCGCCATTTTTTCGGCGGCCGTTCCCTTGCCCCCGGAAATAATCGCGCCGGCATGGCCCATTCGGCGTCCGGGAGGAGCCGTGCGCCCTGCAATAAAACTAATCACAGGCTTGTCAACATTTTTCTCGATGTACGCCGCTGCTTCCTCTTCCGCCGTCCCACCGATTTCGCCGATCATGACAATGGCTTCGGTTTCCGGGTCATCTTTGAACAATTTCAAAGCGTCCACAAAGGGCGTTCCGATAATGGGATCCCCCCCAATGCCGATACAGGTGGTTTGCCCAATGCCCAAGGTGGTGAGTTGATGTACCGCTTCGTACGTCAGCGTCCCGCTGCGCGAAATGACCCCCACGTGGCCCTGCCGGTGAATAAAACCGGGCATGATGCCCACCTTCGCCTTTCCGGGGGAAATAATCCCCGGACAGTTGGGGCCAATCAGACGCGTTTTCCGGCTTTCCAAATAGGTATGGACTTTCACCATATCCAGGGTCGGAATACCTTCCGTAATGCAAACCGTCACGTCCACCCCCGCGTCAGCCGCTTCCATAATGGCATCTGCCGCAAAGGGGGGTGGCACAAAAATAACGGAAGCATTCGCGCCGGTTTCCCGAACCGCTTCAGCAACGGTATTAAAAACAGGAATTTTGTCGTCGAATTTCTGGCCACCTTTTCCCGGGGTCACACCGGCCACCACATTGGTACCGTATTCGATCATCTGGCGGGTGTGGAAGGAGCCCTCGCCTCCCGTGATTCCCTGTACCACCAGGCGAGTATTTTCGTCAATTAGAACACTCAATTTAAACCTCCTTTTATTTCAAACACTATTTTTTCAAACTGTAAAGGGTTCTATTTCACCGCAGCAACCACCTTTTCCGCCGCGTCTTTTAAATCCTTGGCAACTACGAAATCCAGTCCCGAATCGCGCAAAATACGGGCGCCTTCTTCGGCATTGGTGCCCTGCAAACGCACGACAACCGGCACTTTGACACCCACCTTTTTGGCGGCTTCCACCACGCCGGTGGCTACCCGATCGCCGCGCACGATGCCGCCGAAAATATTAATCAGAACAGCCTGCACGTTTTTATCGGACAGAATGATTCGGAAACCGTTTTCCACGGTCTCGGCACTGGCGCCGCCCCCCACATCTAAAAAGTTGGCCGGTTCCCCGCCTGCCAATTTGATGATGTCCATCGTGGCCATGGCCAAACCGGCACCGTTCACCATACACCCCACATTTCCGTCCAATTTAATATAATTTAAATGATATTTGGACGCTTCCACTTCCAGCGGGTCTTCTTCGTTCAGATCGCGCAATTCGCTGAAATCTTTGTGGCGGTACAAGGCATTGTCGTCGAAATTGATTTTGGCATCCAGCGCCAAAACCCGCCCATCTTTTGTGACCACCAACGGGTTAATCTCGGCCAAAGAGGCGTCACTGGACACGTAAGCCTTGTAGAGCGCCATGAGAAATTTGACGCCGTTTTTCACCTGATCTCCCTGCAATTTCAAGCCGTAGGCCATTTTTCGGGCCTGAAAAGCCTGAAGTCCCACGGCAGGGTCCACATATTCCTTTAAAATTTTTTCAGGTGTTTCGGCAGCCACTTTTTCAATTTCCACACCGCCTTCGGTACTGACCATAAAAACCAATTGGGAGCGAGACCGATCCAGAACAACGCCGGCGTACAATTCCCGCTGGATGTCCATGGTTTCTTCGACCAACACTTTCCGCACCTCTTTGCCTTCCGGGCCCGTTTGGTGAGTAACCAAAACTTTTCCGATCAGATCGCGTGCGATTTTTTCCGCTTCTTCCGGGCTGCCGGCCAGTTTCACACCTCCGGCTTTACCACGTCCACCGGCGTGAATTTGGGCTTTCACCACCACCTTGCCGCCTAATTCCTCGGCTATTTTTCGGGCTTCTTCCGGCGTAAAAGCCACCCGGCCGCGCGGCACAGCTACACCGTACTTCTTCAAAATTTCCTTGGCTTGATATTCATGAATTTTCACGGAATCGTATCCTCCTTCAATTTAAATGGACCTTTGCTTTAAAAATGTGAAAGCTCTCCTCGAATGCGATGAGAGCTCGGGTTGCTTTCAGAAAAATCCTCTCAGGGAACGGTCGCCATTTGATTTTTCGACCTGATTTTTACCCCCTGACAATCCGGGTACCCGTTTTCCCCTGAATGGCATCCACGTGTTTTTCTACCGAGGTAATGACCACACTCTCTCCGCCGCTTTCCAGAAAATCAATTGCGGCTTGAATTTTGGGACCCATGCTTCCTGGGGGAAATTGGCCCTCAGCCAAATACTTTTTGGCCTCACTCACGGTCAAAACGTCCAAATCCACTTGATTTGGCTGGCGGTAGTTCAGCGCCACCTTCTCCACAGCTGTTAAAATGTACAGTTCGGTTGCCCCGATTTCTTTGGCAATTACGGCGGAAGCCAGGTCCTTGTCAATGACGGCGTCCACCCCCTCCAAACGGCCATCTTCCTCAAAATACACCGGGATCCCCCCTCCGCCGGCCGCGATAAGAATTACCCCCTGGTCAAAGAGCTGTTTAATGATCTTTTTCTCAATAATGTCCAATGGTTTGGGCGACGGAACCACCCGGCGGTACCCCCGCCCGGGGTCTTCTTTCACAATCCAGCCGCGGGCTTCCAAATTGGGCAAATCTTCCTTTTTGTAAAAAGGCCCGACAAATTTGGTCGGGTTGTGAATAGACGGATCATTTTTATCCACTACCACCTGGGTTAAAATTGTCACCACACTCCGGTCAATGGAGCGAATGTGTAATTTGTTCCAGAGGGACTGACCAATCATGTACCCCATACCCCCTTCCAAATCGGCCACCACAATTCCCAGCGGAAGTGGCGGAACCAAATGGCGGGAGGCCTCAATCCGAATGAGGTAATTGCCCACCTGCGGGCCGTTCCCGTGCGTCAGCAACAGGTGGTAGCCGCGCTCCACCATTTCGATCACCCCCAACAGACTTCGCCGTGTGTTGGCAAACTGCTGGTAGATGTCACCTTCCTCAAACTCGCGCGTAATGGCATTTCCCCCAAGCGCCACCACGGCTTTTTTAATGGCAGGCATGGCGGAATTTACTGATTCTTCACAAATTCTTTGAGAATACCTTCCAGATCGGGCGTTCCCAATTCCTGAAGCTCGTACAGAACCCGGGTTGACGGTTTGTTGATTTTAATAATTCGGCGCAAATCAATGGGCGTTGCAATGACAACGCTGTCGGCTTCCGTTCGATTGATCGTCTTTTCCAAGTCGGCCACCTGTTTTTCCCCGTATCCCATGGCGGGAAGCAACGTGCCAATGTAGGGGTATTTTCGGTAGGTGTCTTCAATCGAAGCCACCAAATAGGGCCGCGGATCCACCATTTCCGCTGCACCAAACTTTTTTGCGGCCACAACACCGGCACCGTAGGTCATTTCACCGTGCGTCAACGTTGGTCCGTCTTCCACCACCAGCACGCGTTTATTCCGAATCACATCCGGATTGTCCACAAAAATGGGCGAAGCGGCATCCACAACCGTTGCTTTTGGATTGACCGCTTCAATATTTTTCCGAACGATCTCTACATTTTCCGGATTGGCTGTGTCAATTTTATTAATCACCACCACATCGGCCAAACGGAGATTGGTTTCGCCCGGGAAATAGAGCAATTCGTGGCCGGGCCTGTGGGGATCCACGACCGTAATGGTTAAATCCGATTTGTAAAATGACATGTCGTTGTTGCCGCCGTCCCACAAAATCACATCGGCTTCCTTTTCCGCCTCCCGCAAAATCGCCTCGTAGTCCACTCCGGCGTAAACCACATTTCCCATTGCAATGTGCGGTTCGTACTCCTCCCTTTCCTCAATGGTGCAATCGTACCTGTCCATATCTTCCAGTGTGGCAAAACGCTGGATGCGCTGGGCGTTCAGGTCTCCATAGGGCATGGGGTGCCGAATGGCCACTACTTTTTTGCCAAGGGATTTCAAAATACGGCTTACGCGCCGGGTCGTCTGACTCTTCCCACAACCGGTGCGCACCGCCAAAATGGAAATCACCGGTTTGGTGCTCTTCACCATTGTTTTTTCACCCCCCATAACCATAAAATTGGCACCCGCGGCCATGACTTCCGAGGCCTTGTGCATGACGTATTCGTGGCGCACGTCGCTGTACGAAAACACAACCAAATCAATTTTTTTCTCTTTAATTAAATCGGTTAGCTGACTTTCAGGGTAGATCGGGATGCCTTTGGGGTAAAGGCTTCCGGCTAATTCGGGGGGGTATTCTCGTCCTTCAATATTGGGAATTTGCGTCGCGGTAAACGCGACAACATTGTACTGCTCGTTATCTCGAAAATAGACGTTGAAATTGTGAAAATCTCTACCGGCAGCGCCCATAATCAACACATTTTCACGCCTCATATGAACCTCTCTCTCATCTATGTAAAGGAGTCATAAACTATTAAAACAAAAGCATTAACAAACAAACCAGAAAAATGTAAGAAAAAATTGTTTGAAATTCAATATTTTTATTCCGAATCCGTTTAATATGAAAAAAATTTCATATTTAAGGAGATAGATTTTGTCGTATTTTGAACGACTGAAATCTTCCCTTCTGATTCCGAAGTTTCTCTCCTTTATTTCTGTTTTCCGCATGACAGGTCACACAAATTCAGCTTCTGTTTTGGAAAAAACCACACGTTCACTCGTTTTGCCTTTTGAAACAAGTACGGACAGGTGCCACTTAAACCTCCTCTTCAAGAAAAGTCTAAACTTTTTCAAAAAAAATACGATATTCTAAAAAATCACTTGACATTGGACAAATTCTTATTATATTTTAGGTTAGTTATGAAAAGGTACCTTTCAAAAGTTGTTTTTCTCGGCGTTCTGGTCTTGTTTTTGGCCGGTTTCGTTGCGGCTGACGTAGTCATTGTTGAATTCCACGCGGCAGCCGGGTACAACCGGGTGGAACTTACCTGGAAGGTCTCACAAGAAACAAGTGTGAGCGGCTACCAGGTGCAGCGCAGTACGGACGGCCAAAATTTTCTGGCAATTGATTTTGTCAAGGCTTCCTCGACGCCGGCTTCTCCAGCCAATCCCAAATCGTACCAATACGTCGACCGCACAATTTTTAAGCCCACCGGACGGACATTCTATTACCGCCTCGGGATTAAAGATGCCGATTCGGACGAGATTATTTCCTTTTCGCCCACGGCCATTGTAAGCCCACAGATTTCAGGGGTTCACCATACCTGGGGCAGTATTAAAGCCATGTTCCGGTAACGAACAGGTTTTCCCTGAACGTTTCCCCCGTTTTCAATTTGAGAATCCCCTTACGATTCCATGCCATATTTTTTGAGCCGGTAGAGCAGCACATGGCGTGGGATTCCCAAAAGCTTTGCCGCCTGCGATCGATTTCCTCCCGTTTTTCGAAGAGCCTCTCGAATGGCATTTTCCTCCATTTGTGGCAACGTTTTGTCCGAATCCCGCGCGGATTTTCCCTGCTCCAAACGCTGGTTTTGGATCTCAGGCGGAAGCAAATCGGGTGAAATAATGGCATACGGGCTGAGCACCACTGCCCGTTCAATCACATTTTCAAGCTCACGTACATTTCCCGGCCAGTCGTATTTTTCCAACAGTTCAAGCGTTTCCGGCAAAATGGTAAACTCGGCTCCGTTGGCGTATTTCTCCAGAAAATGGTGCACCAGAGGTACAATATCCTCCCGACGTTCCCGCAAGGGGGGAATTTCCAACGGGAGAACCCGAAGCCGGTAATACAAATCTTCCCGAAACTCCCCGTTTTTCATCATTTGCTCGAGATTTTTGTTCGTGGCGGCAATAATTCGCACATCCACAGGAATCGGTTTGCTTTCGCCCACACGTTCAATTTCCCGTTCCTGTAAAACGCGTAGCAATTTCGACTGAAGATCGAATTTCAGATCCCCGATTTCATCCAAAAAAATTGTGCCGCCGGCGGCCATTTCGAATTTCCCCCGCCTGTCCTTCAAAGCCCCCGTGAAAGAACCTTTCACGTGTCCGAATAATTCGCTCTCCAAAAGCTGCTCGGGAATAGAGGGACAGTTAACCGTAACGAACGGGCCGTTGCGTCGGGTGCTGTTGGCGTGAATGCCTCTGGCCAGAAGTTCTTTTCCCGTACCGCTTTCCCCTAAAATGAGGACGGTGGATTCACTGAGGGCAATTCGCGCTGCCATTTGAATAAGGGCCTCCATTTTGGGACTTCTACCCACCAAGGCCTCAAATCCGAATTTGTGGGAAAGTTCTACCTTTAACCGAAGATTCTCCTGCCGAAGCTGTCGAAAGCGAAGGGCTTTTTCAATAACAAATCGCATGGCTTCTTTTCCGAAAGGCTTTGTCAAATAGTCATCCGCACCAATTTTGGAAGCAGCAACGGCATTTTCCACCGAACCGTAGGCGGTAATCAAAATGAAAATAACATTTTTGTCCTTTTCCCGAATTTTAGCCAACACGTCCATTCCGGAAATCCCAGGCAAATTAATATCGGAAAGAATCACATCAAAAGATTCCGTTTTGAAAATTCTCAATCCCTCTTCGCCCGTTTGCGCGGTTTTCACCTTGTAATTCATTTGTTTGAGCTGGTGGGCCATCACACGACAGAGATTTTCGTCGTCGTCAATTAAAAGAATCTTTGTCATGGTTGCCTTTCTGGGTCTGTTTTGGTTCGTGATTTTCAAACGGGAGGGTGATGTCCACTCGCGTTCCTTTTCCCACTTCACTGGTAAGGGAAAGAGTTCCCCCGTGGCTCTCAAGAATACGCTTCGAAATGGGGAGCCCCAGACCGGTTCCGAATTCTCGGGTAGTAAAAAATGGCCGGAATATGTTCTTCATCTCGGCTTCTGAAATCCCGTCGCCGGAGTCCTCAATGGCCAGGGTCACATTTTCTGTGTCTTGTCGAAGGGAAATTTTCAGCCGTCCGCCGTTGGGCATGGCAGCCACGGCATTCAAAATTAAATTAAGAAGGGCTTGACGCAACAAATGTTCGTCGCCCGTAATGGGAACCGGTGACGAGGGGGAACGAATTTCCAAAGTAATACCGGCATGATTGAGTTTGACACGCACCAGGGCCAGGGTTGAGTGTAAAATTTCCCGCAAATCAACGGATTTCATTTGAATACGATTGGTGCGGGCAAAATTCAAATAATTGGCCACCACCTCATCTAAACGTGCCACTTCCTTCTGCAGGATTTCCACAAATTCGCGGTTTTGTCCCGCCTCCCCGTACTCGTCGGACAAAATTTCAGCCACGCCTTTAATGGAAGCCAACGGATTGCGCACTTCGTGAGCCAAACTGGCTGTGAGTTCACCCAGGGTAGAAAGGCGTTCCGTTTGCCGCAGTTTTTCTTCAATAAAACGAAGTCGGTCGGATTGGTCTTTAAGCTTTTCGTAGGAATCGTCCAATTCCTGGGCCACTTTCTGGTACCGCGCTCGTTCGTCTTTTTCCCGCTGAGCCAAATACCCCGTCACAAAAGCGCCCACATTGTAAAGCAAAATAATGAGCACACGGCTGCTGTTGTAGGACAAATTTCCGCCCCACTGAAAAATAATGTGAGGCAGGTACACCAAACTAATGGCAACGGATGTCACCAGCGCCCCTGCCAGATTAAACCAAAAAGCGGAGAGAATAATCGGAATAAAATAGAGGGTTTTGAAAACCTCGTGCCAGTAGGGAAAGGCCGTCGAAGTGGTGTAGTGAAGAATTGAAACGCACCCAATCAAGACCACAAGGGTTGCTATTTTTAAAAAGCGATGGTGAACCGAGTCCATTTTTGCGCAAAATAAAGTCGTTTAGCTGCCTTGGTTACTAATATATAATTTATTTGAAAATAATTTGCAATTATTTTTTGATTTTTTCGGATTCCACAAGGCCTTCCGCTCGCAATGGAGTGTCTTCCTGCGGAGAGGGTATTCCTCCGGAATGGAATTTTGGGGAGGGGGAAACAAAGCCGTCTTTTAGTCGCAATAGGTGGAGCAAACGATGCGTTGCAACGTTTCTGAGGCCGATTCAATTTGAGGGGAAGAATCGTAAACGGGTTCTTGAATTCGAAAATTTCGGTACTTTTCCAATTGAGCGGGGTTTTTTCCGGCTTCCAACGCCTTGATCATGTTGTACATCTCTCGGGCGGTGGTGTAGTGAAGCAGAAATTGTTCGCCGTCGGAAAACCGGGTTTCCAAAAAATCCAGAATGAAATCCATTTCGTCACCGAGAACGGCGGATTCGTAAGCCGCCCCGTGCGTGTGAGTTTTGACAAAAATCACATTGGGCACCCCTTTGACGTGAATGCCCGTTGCAATCCACCGAGCGATTCTTTTAGGGGTCACGGGCGGGTCACCGTCAATGGCATCGCCAAAAAGGCGCAGTCCCGCGGGGCTCTTTGTTTTGAAAAATGGGTAGACCGGCCCCTGTATCAGCAACAAGCCGTCGCGCGGCGGGCCGTTTTTTTCGATCGGTAGACCGGCGTTGTGCCCTTTTGGTCTGCTCGGTAGGCTCCTCGCGTAAAAAATCGAATTGATTTGAGCCGGATTGGAAGGGTTCAAAGAGGGAAATGTGAAATCGGCGTAGCAGCCCGTTTTGAGCAGTACAGTGATTTCGTCGTTTACGCCGCAGTAGCGCCCTCCGCGGGAATTGTTCAACGCCCAGTCTCCGTGAATAAACGCGTATTTTCGAACCCCTTTCTCGGTTCCAAAGACGCCAAATTGACCGTACTCGTTCACGGTCAAACGCAGCCCCTTTTTTAGATTTTCTGCCGTGTCCGGCTGCGCTTTGCCGTGGTGGTAGTGCAATTCGATTTCTCCGTACCCCGCCTCACAAAGCGAAACCAGCTTTTTCAAACTAAAATAGCGGTGGTAATGGGGAGGAAAAAACCACGTGCGCCGGGGAAGATTACCAAAACTGTCCGCGTGCCGAGAAGCCAACTCGGGGTATTTTCGAAGCAATCTGTCCACTCGTTCACGCTCGATTTTTTCCGAAACGTTTCCGGTGCCGGGTTCGTAATGATCCACGGTCGCAAACACAATGTGCAGCGGTTTTTCCCGCCGCACGTGCCGCCGTGTCGGAAATCCCAAAGCGTAGCGAAAAAGCGCTCGCAGCGTAAAATTGATTTGAAAAGCCAGGCTCATTTTTGATCTGCTCCGTTGCCCGTTAAATTAGGTGTCCTTTTCAAAAGCCCTTTTGTTCGAAAATTACCTGCTTTTGTAAACCCGTCCACAGGTGAAAAATCCGTTCAAAGCCCTTTTTCCATTTTCCTCTGCAAATTCAAATTCTTTAAACGAAAACCCTGATTTTTTGTCCGATTTTGTCACACCTTTCCGGTTATTGGCTTTTCTCTGTGACTGAACCGGCCCAAAACAACTCTCTCGCGAATCTTTTTCACCGGAACGAAGCCCAATTCCTGTAAATCATTTTTTGCCTGCTTCACGCTTTCGGGTAGAAAAATACCCACTTTTTGAGTCCCTTGGGCCAGTCTTTGGCGGGTCATTTCCGCAATCATTTTCACCAGTGGGAAGGAATTTTGTCCCGACTTGTGGCAAAAAAAATCGTAAAAAACCACTGCCTTTTCCGAGATTTTTCGAGAGGGTGTCTCTTCCTGAGCGGCTGAGGAGAGCGATTTTTCCCAACCGAAACAAATGAGTCGCTCGTTTTCAACGTAAGTGGCCAGCTTTTCACCCTTCGAAAAATGCCGCAAAGCCGCCGACAGCACATCCCGCTGCGTAAGCCAGGGATTCACATCCTCAAAAAGAAGTAAATCCGAATAGTGTTGGAACCGAATCTTTTCTCCGTTAGACGGAACCACATTTTTCCAACGGTTTGCGTCCAATTCAAAATACAACTCGGTTTTGGAACGGAAAAACACACGAAACATCTCCGTCGCCGCAAGGAGCGGGGAACTTGTCTGCACACGACGCAAAAAATCGAGCCAGAGGGCGCCTTTCTGCCGGACCCGTTTGTGGTCGATTTTCAGAAAATGCAATACCCCTTTGGCTACCCCTCGCCCTATTTTCAGCATGTCCGCCAGCCATTTGTCGCGCCGTCGAAAATAAAAGGTCGGCTCGACCACTTTCCGGCGCGTATTGCCCAGTCGGGCTTTGTACGTGTCTTCTCCGGGCGTCAGGTCGAGCAGTTGAAAACCTTCGGATTTTAGCAAATCAATAAGTTGAAGGAAAAGCAAAATGCCCGGGGAATTTTTGCTCTCGGTGGGGTCGTAGCCCGTGAGCCCCAAATAGACCGTGGTTTCGTCACGGGCGCCAAAATGGTACGCCAGCGGGCGGTCGTCCAACCAGAGCACCGTAAAGTGATTGTTTTCCGGATGCCGCAGCCGCGCCAGGTAAAATTCCCGTTTGTGCGGGTCCTGTGCAAAAGGCTTTTCCCCGTGGACAGCCATTTGGCGAAAATCGGTTTGTAGGCTCAGGCGATCGAAAATTTCCTCAGCTCGCGAAGGGGAAACGATCCGTTCCAATCGAATTGCGCCCCGGCGCTTGTACCGATTCATTTTTGCCTTGAGGGACCGGTTGCGCCGAATCTTCCGAATTTTGACTTCGTCGCTCAACACAAGCACAGGCGGCTCCTGTTCAATGGTCGACACAAAAATGCCGTTTCGCTTTAATTCCGGCGCATTTAGCCAAGTTGTGTTCGCTCCCGGCGGCATCCAGCGCCAGGTCCAACGCCGCACGGCCGCGCCAAATTCCCCTTTTACGGCAATCAGCGCCTGAATGAGAAAACGGCATTCAAATGTCTTTTCGGAAATCCACCCGTGGTATTCCGCCTGCCAGGCGCCTGCGTGGGCGAGTTCCCTGTTTTTCGAAGAATAAGCCAGCGGCAAAAGTCCCACCAAACGCTGGTTTTGCGTACGCCCAACCACCAAAACGGGTTCAAAAACATCGGCGTACTGCTCGTACCAAGTCAGCACAAAAGGCGGCCTCTGAATAACCGTCACCATCGTCATTTGACTGGCCAGCTTTTCCCAATCCTGTAAAAAGGATGGATTTTGTAACAGACCTCGGGCCTTTTCGCTACGGAAAACAGACACTTGAATTGGTGAGAAAGATGATTCTATTTCCGAGCCCCTTTCTTTTAAGCGCGTTGGCAATTTGACTTAACCGATTTTCCCTTTCCTTTTATCGGGGAAACAAGCTGTTTTCTTCAGTGAATGAGACTGTCTGGTTTTGGAAAAAACAAACCGCATTGGGGAAGAGGAGCAAGTCCGCCCACCAATTAATGGGGGGGCCGTTTGCCCAACCGTCAAAAATGGCACCGGGGAAAATCAGTGAAAATTGGGAATTTTTCCGGATTACTTTTTTCGAATGTCAATATTTCCGTTTACGGTGTGAAGCTCCAATTGGTCCCCGCCGCCGTTAATTTCCCCAACGGCCTGAATTTCTTTTCTCCATCCTGATTTTTTTAGGGTCCGAATTTTCAGGGGAAAGTCCGAATGAATCGTAAAATGATGTCCGAAAACCTGTTGGCGGATTTTGATTTCGGCAAAAATATGGGCCGGCATTTTAGCGGGAATGACCAGCTTCAGGTCTCCGCCCGAAGAGAAGATTTTGGCCGAATGAGAACGACTGGAATCGTCGGGTGTCATTTCGACGGACACGTTTCCGCCCGAGGTTTTGGCGGTGACGGAAGCCGCTGCTTTGCGAATGTCAATTTCTCCGCCGGAGGTCAACGCCACAATTGCGCCGCCCGCGCCGTTAATTGAAATATCTCCGCCGGAAGTTTTTGCCCGAACCTTTTGCTGCACGTCGGAAATGCGAATATCGCCCCCAGATGTTGCGGCGTAAACATCCTTGGCGGCGTGTTGAACAATCAAGTCACCGCCGGAAGTGTGAACATCCACGCGTCCCAACACCTCCCGAACACGAATATCACCACCGGAGGTGGAGGCATTTAGATCGCCGTTCACTCCAAAAACGTCGATTTCCCCTCCGGAGGTTGCCACGTGCACGCGGTCTCCGCACTCTTTTACAAAAATATCTCCGCCGGAGGTCGAGCCGTTCACTTCGCCCGAAATTGTCACCAGGCGCAAGTCGCCCCCGGAGGTGGAAACGGAAAGATTGCCCTTAAATCGATTTACCTCAATGTCCCCTCCCGACGTCCGCGCAATCACTCTCCCCTTCAAATCCTCAAGAGCCACGTCTCCGCCGGAAGTGGAAATCGTCTGGTCGCCTTGAAGCAAGTGCACCTCCACGTCTCCCCCCTTCACTCCGATCCGTGTACTAAAATTGCGCGGCACCTTGATTTCAAGGACGGCGGTCATCCAGGAACGGAAATCGTGGCCGTCAATTTGAATGGCTCTCCGAGAAACAGAAATGGAATTTTCCGACAACGTCAATCCCTTCTTCGCCTCTTCCCTGCTAAAAATGTCCATTTTGATTTTTTCGTGGATTTCAAATGCCTGCCGATCCCACCCGGTTACCCGAACATCTCCCTTAAAATCCCGAATTTCCAACTGGCCGCTTTTGTCTACACGGCCGCTTTTGTCGATTTGTCCGACAAAATACCGTCCCTTCCGAACCAATTTTTTCTGCGGGAAAACGGACGAAACCAGCCCCGCCAGCAAAAAAAATCCCGCCATTCCCAAAATGATTGTTCGTCTCATGGTTCTATCTCCTGTTTTGGTTTCCACCGAGCACGGCCTGCGGTCTTTTCTCGTCAATTCTCCGAAGCCAGTGGCTGGCTCGTGCTCGCATTCCGCGGCTGCTGTCTTTTCGCGCCAACATTTGCAAAATCGGACGTACGTCCCGCGATGCTTCGCCCACAAGGGCGGAAAGGGCTTCGTAGCGAAAAGCGTCCACCGAGTCCTCCCGCAAAATGGCCAGGAGGGTTCCTTTGACCAAGGAATCCGCAGAGAACTCGCTCAATACGCGAATCGCCTTAAAACGAACCCCGGGGTTGGGGTCTTTTCGAGCGGCCTGACAAACGGCCTGCAACACATCCCAGGACACCTGTTTTTTGCGGGTATTTCTCGGCGGTGTCCGAAGGAAAATGCCAAGAGCGCGCAAACGTTGCCCGTCCTGCGACGCGTTTCCCAACGCCCCAAGCAGAACCTGCCGGACGCGGGGATCGGTGAAGCGACTTTCCAATTGAACACGCCGATTCCGCTGAAGCTGCACGGTCATGATCCCATTTTGCGGATTAAACGTAACGATTTGTGCTCCTAACAACGGCACAGGCGCCTGCCGTTTCAATCCAAAGGGCCCCCTCCCCGACCACAAGGGGAAAATGTGCGAGCGGCCGCCCACCCAAAGACCCAAAAGAAAAATCAAAACCACAACCGCCATTTGAACCAGCGGTCGACGCAATCCCAACAAAAACAGCGATTTTTGCGACACGCGGCGTTTGCCTGCCGCTTGAATCAGATTCCGGTGCAGCCGCTGCCGCGTTTCCGCTAAAAACGCCTCGTTTACCTCACGTTTCATGCCTTTCAACCGGTGGACAATTTCTTTTTCCTGCTCCCAAACGGCCCGGCAGGTTTCACATGTTTGAAGATGGCTTTCCACAAACTGCTTTTCTTTGTCGGTTAGTTCCTGTGCCCAGTAACCGGGCAAAAGGCTCTGAACTTTTTTGCATCGACTCATTTTCATGCCTCACGGTACGATTGTAACGACACACGCAACTTTCGGTGAATTTGAAACAGGTGGTTTTTCACGGCCCCCAACGAAAGCCCCGTTACGGTGCTGATTTCTTGAAGGGAAAGGTCATTCTGGTAGCGAAGGGCAAAAATTGCCTGCCTTCTCGGCGACAAATTTGCCACGGCTTTGTGTACCAACCCTTCAAATTCTCTTTTCAAAACACCTTCCTCCGGATTCCAGCCGTTTCCGGAAACAAAACGCGCAGAAGCCACGGCCTCCCCCATTTCGTCTAAAGAGCTCACCTTTTCCCCGCGCTTTTGCCTTCGTAAAAAGCTGACACATGTGTTGTAGGCAATCCGGTACAGCCAGGTGGAAAACCGACTTTCTCGCCGAAAATGCGGCAACGCCTGAAAAGCTTTTAGAAATATTTCCTGAAAAGCATCCTGGGCGTCTTCCGTATTTTTCAGAACGCTCAGGACAAAGCCCAGCACCTGTTGGTCGTAACGCCGCACCAAGGTTTCGAAAGCCGCTACGTCACCGTTTTGAGAACGGCTAATCAGATCGGGTTCGTTCAAAAATTTCAGTTCCTATTTTCGATTTCCGGAAATCCACGGAGACATTTAACAACATTTTAGAAATTCAGTGGAAAGACCGCTCCCAGCCGTTTTTCGCTTTCCTATTTTTTGAGACGTTTTTTTCTCGGAAAAGTTAGCTATTTTCGAGCAAAAAAAGAAGGATTTTTTGAGCACGCACAAAAAG
>CAZOHG010000033.1:18927-40024 GCA_964579725.1 uncultured Deferribacteres bacterium | reverse complement strand
GGATAAAAGTTTTGGATTGGCAATCGGCTCAGGGTCGGAAAGAAGTGATTATTCGCCACTTGAATCTGGAACACAATGCCGTGTACAAGGTGGCCGTGAAAGCGCAAAACGCTGAAAATCAGATGAGTTCTGTCGGCTATTCCAATGCTCTGCTCATCGACCAAACCGTGCCCGCCAAACCCTCGATTCTTCAACTAACAGCGGTGGTGCGGCAGGCCCAATTTATGATGGTGGCCAATCCAAACGCCCCCGCCACGTACCAGGCCGGGATTAAGGCGAATTGGTCCAAGGGCACGGACAACCAATCGGGCATCTGGGACTACCAGATTGCCTTTTCCAGACGGCCGCTACAAAGCTGGTCGCCGCAGCGATTTTTGGACCAGGCGGTTCAGCGGTTCGGTACCTTCTACAACGATTCGATCGGCTTTGTGGACACGGTTTACGCCAATGTGGTTGCGGTAAACGGCACCGGAACGCCCAGCGATGTGAAGTCCCTTCCCATTGTGGTGCACGACCCGACGCCGCCGACGCGGCCGACCATTTCCGTGCCGCAGTTCACGGCCAGCACAAAATCGGTTTTTGTCACGATTACCCAACCGGCTCTGGACCCCGAATCTCAGGTGGATCACTACCAGGTAGCGGTGGGCACTCCCTACGGACAATCGGATATTTTAAATTGGACGAATGAAGCCGATTTGCCCGGAAAACCGTCCAACGGAATTCAGCCCTTCGCGTCGCCTGTGGGAATCGGACTTGTCCAGGCCCAAAAAATCATTAAAATTTACGGGTTGAATCTGGCCAACGGACATCCGTATTACGTCCTGGTTCGGGCGGTCAACCGGGACGGGACGCACGGGCAAAGCATTGGTGCGAGTTTCAAACCCGATGCCACGCCGCCCCGAATGGGCAGCACGACAGTCGATTACTTTTCCTACGATCACACCATTCAATTTCGCGTCCAGCAGCCGATTGACGACCCGGAATCCGGCGTGAAAAAATTGATTGTTTCCGTGGGAACGGCGGAAGGTCTGCACGACGTGTGCCAATTTGTGGACGAAAATATTCCGCACGAAAACAACAACATATTGATTCACAAAGCGTTAAATCCGGGGCAGAATTATTTTGCCTCCGTAAAATTGGTAAACGGCAGCGGCAAAGTGACCCAAAGGGCCCTAACGCTCTATTCTCCCGACCTGACCAAGCCGGTCATCCACTTGAACAGCATTCCGCCGTTTGTGACGCCGCAAACCCTGCACGTGCAGGGCAGCGTGCAGGATCCTGAGACGGACATTACGCAAGTGTCCTACCAGCTTGCAGCCGGAACCCGTGCGGCACCTCTCCCGAGAGGGTGGAACCGATTGAGCTTGAATCAGAGGGGCACCGGCTCCGGAGCCAGCCCCCAAGGTCGGGGTGCCGTGGCTTTGAACCTGACGAATTTTGGTCAGGTGCGCTTCACCCACGGGCATACTTACCGCGTTTTTGTGCGCGCCACCAACGCAGACGGATTGATTCGGACGGTCGGGACATCACCCTTTGCCGTCTTGACGCACGTTCCTGAGGCACCTCGTCATGTCGCACTGACGCAGACGGCACGGGATCGCTTCCGCCTGACTTGGGACAAAATTCTGCCCCACAACGCAATTTCCCGCTACGAATACGCCCTCAGTACGCAGCCGCAGGCAAGCGGGAAAACGGTCTGGCACACCGTCCGCGGCATCGGGACGATGGTCACGATTCACCACCACTATTCTGTCGGAACCACGCTTTACGGGTTGGTACGCGCGGTCGATCCGTTGAGCCAGTCCGGGCAGGCAGGTGTTTCGGCTCCCGTAATCGTCTCTTATTTGGATTCCACAGCTCCCGCCATTGCCTGGCTTCGGCTGGAAATCGTTCCGACAAGTAAAAAAGGCAGCTACAAACTGAGAGCCGGTTGGAACGACAGCGACGTGGGCTCCGGAATTGACACGGAAACACTGGAGCTGTTTGCGGTCATGAAAGACGGCCGCTCTCAAAAATTGGCGCAAGCCTCTTACGAGAGTACGAAAACCCCGTCGGCCCAGCTTGGTGGTCGTGTGTTCGGTGCCGGGAAGCACTACTCCTTTGAAGAAATGCGCTGGATGAACGGATTGGACCACTACAAATTGAAACTCACCGTCACAGACAAAGCGGGCAATTCCCGCGTGCGCTGGGCGGAAAAATAGAAAATGTCAAAAATATGGCCGATTGGCAGTGGAAGTCAATCACAACTCGGGAGAACTCGATGAGAAGAGTGACACAAATCGTCTTGATTTTAATTTTGCTTTTGTTCGGCTGGCAGTTGCCTGCCGTTCGGGCGCAGAAAATACCACCTTTTTTGGCGATTCCCAATGGGAACCAGGTGGTTTTGGTTCTAACGGCAACCCCGGAACGAAGCTGGTCGTTTGAAGTCTACCGAAAAACGCCGGGTGGGACGTTCAAAAAAATAACAGCCAGGCCGGTTCGGCAAGCGCAGACGCCCGCTCAAATGCAGGCGGTTCTCGGCCGTTCGTACGACCAAATTGCCGACTATCTGGACGCGGACGACGCCTTTCAGGTGTTTCGGCGCTTGCACAGCAGCGCCTTTAAAGCGGGCTTGTTGAGCCTTTTGGACGAAAAGGTGGCGCAGGCGCTGGGGCGTCTGTACGTGGATTCCAACGCCGTGGGGGGCGCCGTTTTGACGTACAAAATTGCTTTTTTGGACGAAAAAGGCCAGACTCGACGCACGTTTACCCAGACCGTTCAAAAACAAATCGTTCTTCCGGCGGCACCCACCGATTTGAAAGCGGAGGTTTCCGACGGCACGGTAACGCTTCACTGGAAGTACCCGCTTTGGGCGGGAACCGCCCGGGATCTGGCGTTTCAATTTTTTGTGTACCGAAAATCGCCAAGCGACGCACGGTTTAAAAAAATCAATTCGGACATCATTTTCCGCGAACGAAAAAAGGACTTCTCGTTTACGGACACCTGGTTGAAAAACGGCCGTTCATACCAATATTACGTGGTAGCGGTCGATTTGCTCAAGCGGGAGGGCAGACCTTCGCCAACCATTCTGGTGGTTCCCAAGGACAACGTGCCCCCTGAAATGCCGAAGGGGCTGGTGCTTCAGGAAGATTCCAGCCGCGTGCGGCTTTCCTGGACGATGAATCCCGAATTGGATGTGAAGGGCTACGCCGTTTACCGCGCCCCCACACTTCGCAGTTCGTTTCGGAAAATTTCCGGTTTAATCCCGCCGGACGCCCCGTTTTTTACGGACGCCACCGTGAAATCAGACAAAATTTACTTTTATCGCGTGGCCGCCGTCGATTCTTCCGGAAATTGGAGTCCGCGTTCCAACCCGATTTCCATTTTGGTGGGCGATCACCAGCCGCCCCTGCCTCCGTCTCAGGTGAAAGTGGCCGTCCAAAAAGGCAAAATGGTCGTGACGTGGGTGCGATCGCCCTCCCGTGACGTAGCCGGTTACAAGATTTATTTCGGGGAGATTAAAAATCAATTGCCGCTGATTACGCCGCAAAAATTGTCGGGGGCAGCCACACGTTTTGAAGATGACGGCAAGCATCTGGTGCCCGGACGCACGCAATTTTTGGCGGTCACGGCGGTGGACAGTGCCCGAAACGAGAGTCCCAAAAATCCGGTGACGGTTCAAATTCCGGATTGGAAGGCTCCGGAACCGCCCGCCTTTTTGACGGTGCGGATTCGGCGCGACGGGTTGGTGCAGCTTCGGTGGGCAGCCAGCCTCTCGCCGGATGTGAATCGGTACGTGGTTTCGCGCTTTTCCGGTGAAAAAAATGAACGGATTTTGGGGACATTTCCGGTTTCCACCACAGCGTGGAACGATTCCAGTGCCAAAATTGGGGCGACCTACACCTACGCTGTCGTGGCGGTGGACAGCGCCGGTAACAAAAGTGAAATGCGGGTGAAAAAGGTGCAGGTTCACGACGGCATTCCGCCTACGGCGCCCAGAGACCTGACCGCCAAAATGACGGCCAAAGGCGTGCTCGTCCGCTGGGGGCGGGTGGTCGAATCCGATCTGGCCGGATTTAATGTGTACCGCTCCACGCTGCCCACGGGCGTGTTCAAAAAAATCAATGGAACGGTGGTGAAAAAGCGCGAATTTTTGGACACCACCGGCAAAAAGATTTACTGGTACAAGGTGCGGGCGGTGGACACATCCGGAAACGAAAGCGCCTGGAAAAGTGCGGTGCGTGCCCGATGAGGAATCTCCCTTTACAAAAAAACCTTGTGTTTGCCGGTTTGGGGCTGTTTTTTCTGATTGGTTTTCCGTTTCAGTCCGCGCGGGCGCAATTACAGGATCCCCTCGCTCAAGGGGCGCAAAAACTTCAGGCGGGGGATTTCGCCGAAGCCCGGGTTCTGCTGGACCGCGCTCTGACGTTGTACCCGGACAGGCGGGAAGCCTATTTGTTGGACGCCCAGGCGCACGTGGAAACCGGAGATTTGGAGGGAGCGGAAGCGATTCTGCAGGACGGTCTGACCCGTTTCCCGGACGATCTGGATTTACTCACGCAGGCGGGCGTGGTGGCGCTTAATTTGGGAAAATACGACCGGGCGATTGCCCGGCTTCAAAAAGCCCGAAAAAAGAATCCTTTTTCCGCCACCATTCGTCAGGCGCTGGGGTTGGCCTATTTTAACAAAGGTGTGGTGGCGCAGCAGTCGCGGCGGCTTTTGCAAGCCAGAGAGGACTACCTGCGCGCGCTGCACTTTCTACCCAACGACGTGCGCCCCCTGCAAAATCTGGCGGTGGTGTACATCTCCCTGAACCAACCGGATTCCGCCTTAATCTACGTGAAAGAAGCGCGAAAACGGGCACCCGGGAATTCCACCCTTTTGGCGCTTGAGGCAAAAATCTACCAGATGAAGCAAAATGTAAAGGGTTTGGAATCTTCTCTGGTGCGCCTGTACGCACAAAACCCGGACAGCCTTCAAATCGGGCTGGATCTGGCAACCGTCTATTTGGCCGAACACAAAACGGACAAAGCAGAAAAGATTTACCAGCAGCTCATGCGCCGACACCCCCACGACCGCCGGCCTGTGGAAGCGGCCGTGCACTATTTTCGGGATCATTTTAATTACGAAAAAGTGATTGCCTATTACGACGCCTTTCTAAAGGCGAACCCGGGCGACCGCTGGGCGCTTTTGGGAAAGGCCGACGCCTACGAAGCGCAGGGAAATTGGCAGCAGGCGGCGCACATTTACCGGAAATTGTTGGCGAAAAATCCCAACGACAGGGAAGTCCTGACTCGACTTGCCAATCTGTACCGGAATGCTAAGCAGTGGGCGGCGGCCGCCAAAACGCTTCATTTAATGATTTCAAAGAAAATGGACGACAAAGTGGTGTGGTACCTTTTAGGCGATTCCTACCGGAATCTGGCTCGTTTCGATGACGCCATTCGCGCCTACCAGAAAGCCACGGAAGTTGATTCTTTTTGGAGTCCCGCCTGGATTTCGCTGGGCAAGATTTACGATTTGCGGGGGAACGTTCTCAAGGCTCAAAAAGCCTACCGAATGGCCGTTCATGTGGGAACCGCCGAACCGCTGCCGTACCACCGCCTGGCCGAAATGGCGTTGGCCCGGGGCGACAGTTCCGCCTTTCGACGACTTGAAAAAAAAGCGGTCAAAAAAGCCATTCAGGCGATTTTGCAGCTTCAGGGCACCTTTCAACAGGAATTCCAAACGATTCAGGGATTGAATGCGGAAAAAATGTCGGAGGCTCGTAAAAACAGTGACCGATTGCGGGCGTACCGAACTGTTTTGCAAGAGGCGCTGGCCAATTTAATGCGGGATCCGGGCTGCCATTTCGAATCTTTTTTAGACGGTTTGCTTCAGCGTTACCCCGGGGCCAAATTCCTTTGGGAAACCAAGGCGCAGCTTGCGCTCAAAAAGGGGGACCAGGCCGCCGCTTTGGCCGCCTACCGGCGGGAGGTTCAGTTGGATGCCTCCAATTACGCGGCACAAATCGGACTGGCGCGTGTTCTCGTTCAAATGGGCAGAACCAAAGAGGCCATTCTAACGGCGGAACGCGCCCACGCCCTCAAACCATTTGAGGAGGAACCGTACCGAATCCTTCTGAAACTTTACCAAAAAGAAGGGCGTTTGGACGTGCTTCGGGCGAAATGGCAGCAGGAACTGGCCTTTCACCCCGATTGGAATTTATTACGAACCTATTTGCAATTGGCAGAAAAAGCGGAGAAAAAGGAGCGGTGACTATGCGTTTAAAGCCTGCCTTCGGAATTTTAGCGGGACTTTTTATTTTCGGACTGGCGGGGCTATTGGAAGCCCAGACGTTTAAGATTTCGGGAACGGCCGGTACGTACGGTGAAGTGTACAAAATGCAGGGGCGCGAAGCCAGACGAGACCCCACCCGAGGACAGGTGTACATCCGCCCGGTGGTCACGGTTTTTAATATGTCCTTTCCTTTCGAAATTATGGTGTCCACGGAGGAGACCCGTTTTCGCCAGCCGTTTAATCGATTCGGAATTAATCCTCGTTGGAAATGGGTGACCTTCCACGCCGGCGATTTCAATGCGCGGGTCAATTCGTACATCAGCGGGGTTCACATTCGCGGCGGCGGCATTGACCTTAAACCGAAATTCTTCCACATTAATATCGTGGCGGGACAGAGTCAAAAAGCAGTGCCGCAAAGTTACTTCAAGCGGAAGTTGTGGGCGGTGCAAATGGGAATCGGAAAACGAAGCCGCTCGCACTGGAGTGTGGCGCTGCTCCACGCCGCAGACGATTCCAATTCCATTGCCTCTACTGACAATCTGACGCCGCAGGAAAACCTGCTGCTGACGACCGAATTTGCACTCAACCTTTTTCACGGAAAATTTCGAGTGGGGGCGGAAGGCGCCGGCAGTTTGCACTCTCTTGACGAGCGCAGCGCCCCAATCGACACAACGCTTCGGAACCAGATGCCCGAAGGTTACGCCAAGTTTTTCAACTCCATTTCGTCCCTTTTCACCCCGCGTTTGAGCACCCGGGCGGATTATTCATACAAATTGGCGGGAGCCCTGCGTTTACGGCGCGTTAGTCTTCAAACGCGCTACGCCTGGTTCGGGCCGGGTTTCATGTCCTTTGGCGTTCCCTATTTGGTGAACGATCGAACCCAGTTCAATTTGAATGCCCGCATTCTGGCGATCCCCCGAAAAGTCACGCTTTCGGGGCGATTTAATTCCTACCACGACAATTTGCGGAAAGACAAGATCAGCACAAATCGGCGGAATTACTGGCAAACCGGGGTCGACCTTCGGCCGGTAGAATCCCTGGGGATGAATCTCAGTTTCGGGAAAGGGACCCGAATTAAGGAAGATTCCATGCGCGTTACCTTTGAAGGCACGCGGCTGTCGGCGAATCTCTGGAAGCGCCTTTCCTTTTTGGGAAGAAGGCACACGGCGCGGCTGGCGTACAGTTACCAGAACTCGAAACAGTGGCGGGGCGAGTACGACGCCACCAACGCCACGTTTCGGCTGGAATCCGAGTGGTCGTCCCATTTGCGCGGCGGGTTTTCGGCCGGAACGGCGCTGACCAATTACCGGGGAACCAAGGTGCAGGTGAGCATTTTCGGGCTGCAATTTCGCCACCGGGGATTTGGGCGAAGGCTGGCCACCCATTTCTCCACCAGCTTTCGGAACGGGAAGGGCTACCATTCGCTTTCCACGCAGCTCAGCTCCCGTTTTCGGATCAGTCGTGCCGACGGACTTCGATTGGCTTTGCGGCGGTTAGACTACCTGCGCCCGTCCGGAACGTTCCACGAAAGCATTCTAAGTCTTTCCGTGGACCACCGATTTTAGTCGGTTTTTGACGGGTTGGTTAGCCTGTCCAAAAAACGAATTGGTTCCGGCTCTTCTATTAAGGAAAAGAGCCAAACGAATTTGAAAGCCGAATGCCATTTCAGCTTTGGTTTCAGTTGAGCGAGACAGGAGCACTTAGTCCGAAAGAATTTTCCCCGTTTCGTCGTATTTCAACTGAGAACCGTGCATGCTGTGCGGGATTAAAAAAACGGCAATCAGGACAAGCGACGCGAAAAGAACCCACCAACGGGCCTGAGCACCTTTTTTAAGCACAAATAGGAGGGCCAAAAGCCAGGCTAAAAAGGCAATCAGCGTTTTGTTGTCCGTTAAATCCCACCCAAACGGAACCCCTGTCCAAAAAGCTCCGAAAGCGAATTTCTGAACGATCGGGCCGAGGATTAAACCTCCGAGGAAAAGCAGTCCGATGGTCCAAAAAGTCAAGACCCGAATATTGCCCTTGGGATTGACCAATGCTTCCAGGCCCGCCCGCGTGGAGAACAACATGGCCAAAAACATAAAGAAAATGTGGGGGATTAAAACGCCTGCGGGTACGGCGCCCTTAAATCGTGTGACCACTGCTTCATCTGGGGGAACCGAAACCTGGCCCTGCTTGCTGTTCAGCAAAATGCGGTATTCCAATTTGCCTGCCGGTGGTTGGTGGGGGAGTGACGCCACAAGTTTGTGTCCCTGACGTTTAAGGGGAATTTCCGTCCATTTTTCGTGGGTCGGATAATGGCGGTAACGCAGGACTCCCGTAACCGAGGTGTCCGGAATGGTCAACTCGACCGGCTGATCTCCGGCGCCGCCGTGGCTGCGCAAAAAAGTGTACGTGACATGAGTAGAATCTACAATGACTTCACCTTGAACGGGGTAGGTAGGGCCCGTCACTTTTTGGTAGCGGGCTGCTGCCAGTGTTACAAGGAGTGCGACCGCCCACAAAAAATACGTATTGGCCCAAAAGGATTTGTTCGAGTGTCCCATGGCGTCACCTCTTTAGAGTTTGTGCAAAGAAATTATTTTTACTAATATAACTTCAGTGAGAATGGATTGCAATAAGAAAAAACAAGTTAATGAAAACCCAAAACCAACGCGGTGTAAAAATTTTCGAAAAGAACCGGCTACGTGGAGCCCTTCGTAAGCGCTTGGACAAATGAAAAGACTGGTTCGTGCGCAGATCGATGCAGCTCGAATTAAGTGAGGAAGCGAAGACCTTTCTACCGGTTTCCGGTAGAAGAGACCAATTGGTTTGGGCACGGACACCGGCGGAAAATGTGGCTTTTGTATTTTGTTTCGCTCCCCTTCCTTATTGATGAATATTCCCTCCCTATTTGGGGGGTCCCATTCCGAAAACAGCTTCCGTTTTTGGGCGTTTCAAATTTTCGACTTAAGCAACCGATTGCTTAGAAATCCTAACATACGTGCTTTGGGTTTGTTCAATGAAGATAGGGAAAAGAAAAAATGGAATTTTGGGATTTTTATAAAAATTAAGGAATTATCCTTTGCGGGAAATTATGCTGCGAAAATATTTGGCGCAAGTTTATTGACAAAAATCAAAAT
The DNA here is from genome assembly GCA_964579725.1 of uncultured Deferribacteres bacterium. GTDB lineage: Bacteria > Zhuqueibacterota > JdFR-76 > JdFR-76 > BMS3Abin05 > CAZOHG01. The sequence goes on along the minus strand of CAZOHG010000033.1, from coordinate 30,644 downwards.
ATTTAAAAAAAACTCTTGACTATAAAAAATATTTTTTGTAAAATTGTAATGCAATTTTCGTCAACGACGTGGTGCGATTTGGTTTTTGCCAGATTACCTATTTTTGGGAAAGAAAAAATAGGTTATTTTTTTTGCAGTGATCACAAATCCCGGATTTTCAACGATGCCTTTCATTTTCTCTCTTGAAGCTTTATGCAGAACCTTTTATCCCGATTTTACAGAAAGAGGAGTACTTCAATGATGAAGCGATTATTTCTGGTAATTGCAAGCCTTGCACTCTTGTCAAATGCCCTTTTTGCCGGTACAACCGGAAAAATAGCGGGCAAAGTGAAGGATGCGCAAACAGGTCAGCCGTTGCCTGGTGTCAATGTCATTGTCGAGGGAACCAATATGGGGGCGGCCACGCGTGCAGATGGGTACTATGTGATTTTGAATATTCCGCCGGGAGTTTACACGTTACGGTTTTCAATGATTGGCTATCAACCCTACGTAGTCAAAGGGGTTCGGGTCAAAATTGATCTAACCACTCAAATCGACGCCAAATTAAGCTCGTCCGTGATTCGGGAAAAAGCCGTAGTGGTGGTAGCCAAGCGGCCACCGGTGCAAAAGGATGTGGCGGCCAGTCAAAAAAACATTTCCTCCAAACAAATTGAAGTTTTACCTGTTAATAGTGTAAACGATTTAGTCGGCTACCAGGCCGGCGTGACGTCGGGGATGTCCATCCGCGGTGGGGGATCTGACCAAACGCTTTTTATGGTAGATGGAATTTCCTTGCGGGACGAGCGTACCAATCAACCGATTTCTCTGGTGCCGCTGAGCGCCGTGCAGGAAGTTTCGGTTCAGACCGGTGGTTTTAGTGCTGAGTACGGGAACGTGCGCTCGGGTGTTGTGAATATGGTCACAAAAGAGGGAGATCGAAAACATTACAGCGGGACGGTTTCGTACAAAATTCGTCCGGCGGCGCCCAAGCATTTTGGCATTTCTCCGTACGACCCCAAATCCTTTTGGCTGCGTCCCTATTTGGACCCGGCCGTGTGTTGGACGGGTACCGAAAACGGGGCGTGGGGCAAATACATGCAGCGCCAGTACCCTGTTTTCGAAGGCTGGAATGCCGTGGCTGACCGTACATTAAAAGACAAAGACCCAACCAATGATCTGACTCCTGAAGCCGCCCAACGCATCTACGAATGGCAGCATCGAAAACAAGGCGACATTAAAAAGCCCGATTACAATATTGATGCCGGTTTCGGCGGCCCCGTACCTTTTATTAGCAAATATTTGGGGCATTTGCGTTTCTATTCCTCCTACCGGCGCGAACGCGATATGTACCTTATGCGATTAAGTCGCGACGCCTTTACCAATCAGAGTGTCATGACAAAAATTACCTCCGACATTACTCCTTCGATGAAATTCAGCATTTTGGGTATTTATGGTGAAACCTTTGCCACAAATGCTGACCGCGCAGGGGGAACCAGTTATTTTCGCACCACGGGTGGTGTGGCAAGTGTGGTCAATCGAAGAGGTTTTACGGTGCCGTGGCGAATCTACACGGATATTTATTATTCCCCCACAGCTCGCTATTACGGGACGTTGTCCGCTAAATTGACCCACGTTTTGAGTCCGTTTACCTTTTATGAAGTGCAGGCGAAGCAAATTCGGTTTAAATATTTTACGTCTCCGCCTGCTTTGCGGGATACGACAAAGAAATATGAAATTTTCCCCGGCTATTTTGTGGATGAGGCCCCTGTTGGCTATTGGCCGGAGCCTTCCTACGGAATTGGAAAGCAAATCAGTCTTGGCGGCGCCGTGAGTACGGCACGGGATTACAGTTTGATTAAAACCACGTCGGCGCGTTTCGATCTGACCAGCCAGGTAAATGAAAACAATCAAATTAAAACCGGCTTTAATATTGTGTACGATCAATTCCGCATGTCTTTTGGAATGGTGAATAAATTTTTGCCGGAAGGCAATACGTGGACTAAAATTGACCGAAGTCCGTGGCGCGGCAATTTTTACATTCAGGACAAATTGGAGTACCAAGGATTTATTTCAACCTTGGGTTTGATTGCCGATGTCACGTATCCCAACGGAAATTGGTACAATGTAAAGCCTTACGAGCGGGATTTCTTTGCGGAAGGCTACAATATGGATGAGGACTCCAAGTTCCTGACTAAGAAACTAAAACCGACCGTTAAATTTAGTCCGCGTCTGGCCATTTCGCACCCGATTACAGAAAACTCCAAACTTTATTTTAATTACGGTCATTACCGTCAGGTACCCACTTCGGAACGTTTGTATCGGATTCAACGGGACCTCCGGCATAAGTTAAATCGGATGGGAGACCCTACGATTAATCTGGCCAAAACGGTTGCGTACGAATTAGGATTTGACCAGGCGATTTCCAACAGCTATCTCTTTCACCTGGCTGCATATTACAAAGATATTACCGACGAAGAATTCTGGGTGCGGTACATTAGTTTTGACGGGAAAGTCAATTACCGCAAGATTACCAGTCACGCCTACGAAGATATTCGCGGTTTTGAAGCGGATTTGACCAAGATGGCGGGACGCTGGCTGACCGGTAATATCAATTACGAATACCGGGTTGGCTCCTCCGGCTATTTTGGTTCCGCACGTTATTACGAAAACCCGGCTGACCAGCGCGAATATCTCCGGCGAAATCCGGTTCAATTCAGACCGCGGCCGACGCCGCGCATTAAGGCCTATGTGGATATCCACACACCTATGGACTTCGGCCGCCGCTATTTCAATTTCTATCCGCTTGCCGGATGGAATTTTAATATCATTGCACGCTGGACGGCGGGAAGTTGGTTTACGTGGAATCCGAATAATGTTCCCGGAATTCAGTACAATGTTCAGCGTAAAAGCTATAAAAACATTGACTTAAAACTACAGAAAATTATTCCGTTCAAAAAATTTGATGTACGGCTGTTTGTCGATGTGTTCAATGCCTTTAATTTGAAGCGATTTTCCTGGCTTTCGTTTTACAATATGCACGATTACAATTTTTATATGGAATCGCTTCATCTACCAAAGGATGTGGGCGAAAAATTGGGGTACGGAAATATTCCAGGCAATGATAAGCCAGGTGACTACCGTCCCGACGGCGTCGCCTACCAACCCATGGAGTGGGTGTCTGAATTGGACCAAGTCAAAACCCCGGACCCTGAGGTCATTTACTACAACGCCCAAACACAATTTTATATGCAGTACCGGAACAATTCCTGGCAACGAGTGGAATATTCAAAAATCAAAGACGTGTTGGACAAAAAAGCGTATATTGACATGCCCAATCAAACTTTTTTTACGTTTTTGGATCCCAGAAGCATTTTCTTCGGTTTGGCAATTTCATTTCATCTTTAATAGAAATGTGTAGGACTTTTAGAGAAAGAGGATAAACCATGAAGAAGCGCAAATCGATTGGAGTCAGGTTTTGGCTCACTTTGCTAACAGTTTTTGCTCTGGTTGCGGTACTGCTGCCCGATACGGCTCGCAGCCAGCAGAGTAAATGGATGGCGGTCGGAATGCTGCACGACTGGTATTCTGACGGCGGCTGCGAAATCGAAGTGGGGCGGACGCATTTGGTTTCCGACCAGCAGGACGGGCTTCGTTGGCCGGCTCAATTTCGCTACCAGGATTGCAAAGCTGCCAAGGCTCTGTGGATTGGAACCACCAATTACACGGATCCTCTGGTGAATCAAACATTTCCTTTTAAGGTGGTGCACGTTGGACCGCGCGTTTTGGATGAACAGCACGAGTTTATGCCGGTCGAATTTAAGCTGCTTGGGAAATTTCTGCATCCGGTTGTTTTAGTGGGTGGCATCCCGGCTTCGCGAATTGATTATCTGGATTTTGTGGACGAAGTGAAACCGGATTTGCCCGTGGATCGGGAATTGGTCAATGTGGTCAATACATCCATCGGCATTACCATGACGCGGAAAATTTACGCTTCCAGTGAAAAATATTACAACAATTTCTTCATTTACGATTACACCTTTAAAAATACGGGGATTATCGATAAAAAGGGCACGAAGGTCAATAAAACCCTATCCGGTGTGATTTTTTTCTTCCAATATCGGTACGCTCCTTCACGCGAAGGCGGCCCTTACGGCTATTATTTTCTGCCTCAAAATACCTCCTGGGGACGGAACACCATGAACCAGGTCATTGGAGAAGACCCCTCAAAGGGGGATCCTTTCCGGGCGGAGTATTCCTGGCATGGGAAACATTCGAAATGGGCAGGTCCTGGTGATGAAATCGGTGGGCCTGATTTTGTCCACGACGGCCATTTGAGTGCACAACAATTTCTCGGAACGGTTGTTATTCATGCGGATAAATCGGCTGCCGACAAAAGTGACGATCTCTACCAGCCCACAACGACGTGGTACATCGACTCCGACGCCGCCATTAATTCCGGTAACGACCAATTTAACGCCGGACAAATGGCTTCCGAATACGAGGCTATGTCCAAGGGGCATCCGCCAAAATCACAGGCTGATTTGGTGGGCGACGGAAATGCGGATGAATTTGGGGCTACCGGTGGCGGCTATTCGCAGTCACAGGGTTTCGGTCCCTACACGCTGGCCCCCGGTGACAGCATTCACATTGTGATTGCCGAGGGAGTGGCCGGGCTAAATCGGGATTCGTGTTTTACAATTGGCGCGCGCTGGCTGAATAAAGCGGCTCCGTTTAAATTTCCCAACGGCACCATCAGCAATGATCCCAATGATTTTAACAAATACAAAGATGCCTGGGTTTTTACGGGAAAGGATTCGCTTTTTCAAACCTTTCGGCGGGCCATTAAAACCTACCAGTCGAATTTCAATATTCCGCAGCCGCCTCCTCCACCCAGTCTTTTCGAGGTGCAGCCCGGTGGGAATCGCATTACGCTAAAATGGTCCAACGAGCCGGAAGCGTGGCCCAATTTCTCCGGCTACCGAATCTACCGCGCCATGTTCCAGCCGGACACCTTTTACCAGAAAATCTACGAATGCGGCGGCAATTCGGGCAATCCGATTACGCATGAATTTTGGGATACGACGGCCGTACGCGGTTTTGACTATTATTATTACATTACCTCGTTTGACGACGGAACGACCAATGATATTCACCCGGGAGAACCGTTGGAAAGCAGCATGTTTTACACCATGACCAATGAGCCCGCGCATTTAGTGCGTGCTCCCGGGAAATCTTTGGCCGAGATTCGCGTGGTGCCGAATCCGTACAATATTCGGGCGAGGGACATTCAATACGGCATCAGCGGTGCCGATCGGATTATGTTCCTGAATTTGCCACCAATTTGTACCATAAAAATTTACACGGAACGTGGGGATTTGGTCGATACCATTGAGCACACTGACACCAGTGGCGACGAGGCATGGAATTCCATTACATCTTCCCGTCAGGTTGTTGTGAGCGGCGTGTACATTGCAGTATTTGAAACACCGGATCACAAAAAAGCGATTCGTAAATTCGTCATAATTCGATAAAGGCAAAATGCTTGTGAAAAATCTGTTTTTTTCAGAGATACAAGAAGGAGAAGAAAAATGAAAAAACTGGGTTTTGTTTCTATTTTACTCCTGATGGTGCTGGGCTTTGTCTTGCCGAACGCCCACGCTCAGAAGAAATTGGCGCAAACCGGTTTCCAGTATCTGAGCGTCCAGACGGATGCGCGGGCCTCAGCCTTGGCCGGGGCTTTTACCACGGTGGAAGGGACATCGACGTGTCTGTTCTACAATCCGGCCGGACTTTCCCGAATGAATACCGTGGTCGATCTTTCTCTGAATCAGCTCAACTGGATAGCGGACATCAAATATATTTCGGGGAGTATGGCCCTTAATATCGCTCACAGAAAATACGGGGTCTTGGGTCTCAGTTTTATGACCGTTGACTATGGTAAATTCCTTTGGACGAAAGTGGCCAACAACGAGCAAGGCTTTGAGGATATTTCCGATTTTAAACAACAGCCTTCCGCCTACATGGTCGGGATTGGTTATGCCAAGGAATTAACGGATCGTTTTTCCGTGGGCGGCCAGGTAAAATACGCCTACCAGAATTTGGGGCAAAGCTATGTGCCGGTGTACACCGAAACGGATACGATTTTAAATGTGAAAAATTACAAGTTGGGGACTCTCGCTTTCGATTTTGGCACACAATACAAAACCGGCTTTAAAAGCCTGATTTTTGGCATGTCGGTCCGCAATTTTTCTCAAGAAATCAAATATGAAAAGGAAGGATTTCAACTTCCGCTGACGTTTAAAATGGGGATTTCTTTCGATTTATTCCAGTTTGTGCCGAATGTGATTCCGGGCTCAAATTCTTTGCTGATTTCGTTAGATGCCGCCCACCCGCGGTCTTATCCTGAATATATGGAAATCGGGGCGGAATACACCTTCATGAATATGCTGATCTTGCGGGCGGGCTACGCCACCAATCAGGATCTTTACAAATACGCTTTTGGTTTTGGCGTTCGGAAGTTTGGGCTGGCTTTGGATTATTCCTACACGCCCTACAGCGTTTTTGACAATATCAGCCGATTTTCCGTTCGGTTTGCTTTTTAAATTCACGGATTTTCAGGGGGAAACAAATTGTGTTTTCAAAAAGATTCGCTTGTAAATATCGGAGGCCGTTTTTATGAAAAAGGCGCCCTTGCTATTTTTTCTTGTTCTGTTGTTTTCGGCAACGGCTTTTGCCGGAACAACCGGTAAAATTGCCGGTCACGTATTCGATAAAGCCACTGGTGCTCCGTTGCCGGGGGTCAATGTCATTTTGGAGGGAACGACAATCGGCGCGGCCACCAATGCCAACGGCTATTACGTCATTTTAAATGTGCCGCCTGGCAAGTACACCATGAAATTCTCCATGATTGGCTATGGAGAATACCGCGTCAAAAATGTTCGGGTTGAAATCGACCTAACTACAACCATTAATGCGAAATTGACGGCTCAAGCCATTTCCGGAAAAGAAGTGGTCATTGTGGCCAAACGGCCGATCGTGAAAAAAGACGTGTCCGCCAGTATGATGAATATTGGTTCCAAAGTTGTGGCCGATTTGCCTGTGGAAACCGTGAATCAGGTTTTAACGCTTCAAGCGGGTATCGAACAAAGTTCCCGCGGAATTGTGATTCGCGGCAGCGGCCCAGACCAAACGGCTTTCATGGTAGACGGATTGTCCATGAATGATGAACGATCGAATTTGCCTTATGCCGCCGTCAGTTTGAGCTCTGTAAAAGAGATTCAGGTTCAAACGGGGGGTTTTAATGCGGAATATGGCAATGTACGTTCGGGTATTGTAAATGTGGTCACGCGGGAGGGAAACCGCACCCGCTACAACGGATCGGCCATCTACCGGTACAGTCCGCCGGCACCGAAGCATTTTGGCCCGTCTTTGTACGACCCGAAATCCTATTTCAATCGACCGTATTTGGATGAGTCCGTTTGCTGGACCGGCACCAATAACGGAGCCTGGGATCAGTACACGCGCGCTCAATACCCAAATTTTGAAGGGTGGAACGCCATTTCGGATGCGACCTTTCAAGATTCGGATCCGACCAACGATTTGACCCCGGCGGCTGCCAAGCGCCTTTACGAATGGCAGCACCGCCGTCAAGGCGATATTAAAAAGCCGGATTATGTGGTCGATTTGGGTTTTGGCGGGCCGGTTCCGTTTGTTTCAAAACGATTGGGAAATCTCCGTTTTTTCCTGACCCATTTTCGGCAGCGCGACATGTTCATTTTCCCGCTTTCAAGAGACAGCTATTCGGAAAATCACACCCAATTGAAATTGACATCCGATATCACCCCTTCGATGAAATTGGTGGTAACCAGCCTTTACGGCGAGGTCTATTCCGTTTCTCCCTACAATTGGAAAACAACGCCGACCGGACACGTGCTGAAAACGGTCAGTGAAGTGGCAAATCTCTTAAATAGTAGTAGTGGTGCCAGTATGCTGTACATGCCGGGTTATTTTAGTCCCAGTGCGATTTACCGGCATATGATTGGCGTGAAATTTACCCACATTGTGAGTCCTCAGACGTATTATGAAATAAGTTTGGAGCAATTGTCCAATCGGTACAACACTTACAAGATGGCCGATCGGGACACCACCAAAAAATACGAAATTTTTCCGGGTTACAAAGTAGACGAAGCGCCCTACGGTTATTGGGGATACTCCGTCACAGGAATCGACGGCATGATTATGGGGGGGTGGATGAACCTCGGACGGGACAAGAGCCGGAATTCCACGACCCATTTTTCTTTCGATCTCACCAGTCAGGTTGACCAGCACAATCAGATTAAAACCGGTGTGCAGGTGGCTTACAATGACTACCGGATTCGTTCGTACACAGACAGCCCCTCCATGAACACCTGGACGCGCTCTATGGTCTACAACGTATTTCCCTATCGTGTGGGTGTGTATGCACAGGACAAATTGGAATTTCAGGGTTTTATCGCCAATGTAGGGCTGCGTTGGGATTATTCTAATCCCAACGGTAAGTGGTACGAATTAAGCGACTACGACAAATATTTTAAAGCCGGCTACGGAAAGAATATCGAGAAGGATGTTCCCAGAAAGAAAACCAAAGCCCGATGGACACTGAGTCCGCGCGTGGGGATTTCTCATCCTATTACGGAAAATTCCAAGCTTTATTTCAATTACGGGCATTTTACGCAGGAGCCATTTTCTTCCTACCGCTTCCGTCTGCAGAGAGAATCCAACGGTTTGGTAACGTACATTGGCGACCCGAATTTAAAGCTTGAAAAAACAGTGGCATACGAGCTTGGTTTTTCGCAGAATTTGTTCAATATGTTCCTTCTGAATATCGCTGCCTATTACAAAGATATTACCAATCAGCCGGGGTGGATTTTCTACCAAAACATCAACAACTCGGTTCAATACTACAAGGCTGCCAGCAATAATTACCAGGACATTCGAGGATTTGAATTTACTCTGAACAAACGCGTAGGACGCTGGGTAACGGGATTTGTAAATTACACCTACGATGTCGCCTCTTCCGGCTATTTTGGATTGCTCCGGTACTACGAAGATCCAAACAAGGAACGCGATTATTTGCGGTTGAATCCTTACCAGTCCAAACCGCATCCGAGGCCTTACGCTCGGGCCAATATTAATTTCCACTCGCCAAATAATTTTTGGAAGTCCTGGCTGGGATTTTATCCTTTAGGTGGCTGGAGCATGAATATTTTGGCCGACTGGAAGGCAGGGAGTTATGCGACCTACAATCCCCACAGCTTGCCGGGGATAAAGGACAATGTCCGCTGGAAAAATTGGCACAATGTGAATATGCGGCTTTCAAAACTTTTCAATATTCGGCATTACAACGTCCAATTGTATCTGGACATTGCCAATGTATTCAATACCAAGTATATGAGTTCGGCGGCCTTTTCGGATAATTATGATTATTTGGATTACATGGCCTCGCTTCACTTTTCGTGGGAAACGGGTGTGGAACACGGAAATGACAAAATTGGTGATTACCGTCCGGAAGGCGTAGCGTATGATCCGATGGAGCCAAATCCGAATAACGATCCGGCCATTAAAGCGCGAAATGACAAGCGCCGAAAAACCAAATCGTATATCGATATGCCCAATTTCAAGGCGCTGACGTTTTTGAATCCCAGAGATTTTACGTTTGGTATAAAAATCGATTTCTAAAAAATAATGGTGGATTTTTTTATGAAAAACAAAACATATAGAAACAGATTTTTCATGAGCTTTTTTATTCTTGCCGGTTTTCTTTTTCTCTGGCAAGTTCGAATCGCCCATTCGCAGGTAGAAGGAACCGAAAAGCGATATGTTCGAATCGGTTCTTTGCAGAGCCTGTTCTCTGCCTACGGTTCGGAACGAGCGTGGAATAATAAATATTACGAGGGAATGGTTTGGCCGGCGGATTATCCCTACCAGGACAATGCCGTTATTAAACGCTTCTGGCTGGGATGCAAAAATTTCAAGGACAGCGACGGCCGAGATTTTGAGTTTTACGGGGTTTATTTCGCCGCGGATTACGTGGGGTCTTCTCTCTTTCCTATTGAGCTAAAAGAAACCGCTAAGTTTGAACCGCCGACTGTTTTTGTGGATGGTTACAATATTACCGCACCCTACGCCGGAGATGTGGACGAAATCGATCCCAATCAAATTCCCGATCGAATTATTACAAATGTGGTCAATACCAGCATGGGTTTGACGGTCACCCGTCGCATTTTGGTGTTTAGTCAGCAATACCACGATAATTATTTTATTAAGGAATTTACCTTCAAAAATACCGGCAACACCGATTACGACGATGATATTGAATTGACCGATTCACTTCGAGGCGTTCGTATCGGGTGGGGTGTGCGGTACAGCGCCTGTCGTGAAGGCGGATTTGCGGATGGTGGTTCCCAATTGTGGGGAAAACATTTTCTCCCAACCAAAAGAGGGGAAAATTATCCCCAGCATGCCAATGATCCCATTACGGAAAGCAATCCGATTGTGGATTGGATTCGGTGCGGGTTTGGATGGGCCGGACAGAATTCCAAAAACAATTACGACAATATCGGCGGCCCGTATATTCAGAAAGACGGGCGATTGACATCGCCTCAGCATGTGGGGGTAGCCATTTTACACGTTGATAAAAGCGCCCACGATAAAAGCGACGACGTGTACGAACCGACAGTATTGGGTTGGCACGCCGGCGATACCTTTCCGCGAATCGGTAGTCCAAATTCGCCGAATTACGCGGGTCTTCGATCCTTGTACAGCATGTTGAGCGGTGTTCCGTACAAGGGATTGGGCGGCACCGATCGATTTGATGAAAATCGATTGAAAACACCTTTGACTGATCCGTACACCGTTCACAACGATCCGGGCGGTACCAATATCTGGGTAACCTACGGCCCGTTCGATCTGGCACACGGGGACAGCATCACCATTGTAGAGGCCGAAGGAGTTAATGGGATAAATCGGCAATTGTGTGAAAAAATAGGGCGTCGCTGGAAAAAGGCGTACGAAGACCCCAATGACAAGGGCCCCTTTACCTTGCCGGACGGCTCAACAACAACCGATCGTGACAAATACAAAGACACCTGGATTTACACCGGCAAGGATTCTATCCTGTTGACGTTTGGACGGGCTTTGCGGAATTACCGGTTGCACTACAAAATTCCGGAGCCCCCTCAGCCGCCGCCGCTGTTTGAAGTCAAATCCGGTGGCGATCGAATCACATTAAAATGGAAAGCCAGTCCTTCGGAAGAAAATGCGGATTTTGCCGGCTACAAAATTTACCGCGCCGTCGGAAAGCCCGATACCACGTACCAACTTATTCACACGGCGCCGAAGGGCGAGTACAAGTTTGACGATTTGACGGCCCAGCGCGGATTTTCGTATTATTATTACATTGTGGCGTACAATGACGGCAGCAACAATACGACGGGTGAAGCCAACCCCACCGGAGAGTTGCACAGTAGTCGTTTTTATACGCGCACCACTCAGCCAGCCTATTTAAGGCGACAGGCCGGTCAGAGTATGAAAGATATTCGAGTGGTTCCCAATCCGTACAATATTCGAATGCGGGATTTACAATTTCCGGGCGAGCCAGATAAGATCATGTTTTTGAATATCCCCGGACACTGTACCATTAAAATCTACACCGAGCGAGGTGACCTTATTCAAACCATTCACCATGAAGATGGCAGCGG
>CAZOHG010000033.1:0-18917 GCA_964579725.1 uncultured Deferribacteres bacterium | reverse complement strand
CTCGGTAACCTCCTCCCGTCAAGTGGTAGTAAGCGGTGTGTACATCGCTCATTTTATTGTGACGGAGGATTATGTAGACCGGGATACGGGTAAGCTTCTGTATCGAAAAGGAGATGAAGCTTTTCGTAAATTTGTCATTATTCGCTGAGAAAATGTTCAATTTGTTTGAGATTCAATTTAAATTGATTCTTTCGTAAGGAGAAAAAAGATGAAAAACGTGACAAAAATGTGGAGTCTATGGCTGGTATTTATCTTAGCTGCTGCTATTTTTGTGGGCTGCAAAAATGAGTACCCAAGCAGCATTTATAAGCCAAATGCCAGGTACAACCCGGATCCGGTTATTACGGACGTCACGCCGAAGTTCGGTTTGGCAGGTATCGACACCATTACAATCGTTGGGAAAAATTTCTCTGCTAATCCGGAAGAAGACCGGGTGTTTTTCAATGGCCAAAAAGCCGAGGTGCTTTCGGCTTCGCCCACAACCCTCACCGTAAAAGCGCCCAACGTTCCGTCGGATTCCGTGCAAATTAAGCTAAATGTTAAGGGAGCTTTGCTGTTTGGCCATTATGAATATATTAAATTGGAGTACGCCTCAATCGAATACGGGGATTTTAGCAATTACGACAATGCCTCGGGATTAGCCTGCGATCCGGATGAAAATATCTACGTAGTGCTGACAACAAAGAAGATTATGAAAGTTCCGCCTCAAGGCGACAAAGAAGTTTACGGAACGGCCTCTTTTATTAAGGCTACCGGAATGAAATGGGGGCCGGGAGGTTATTTATATATGTTGCGCGGCAATCGAACCATTTATCGCGTGCCGCCGGGTGGTGGCCATGACGAAAAATTTATCCCCAATGTGGGAGGCCGAATTTATGATTTGGATTTCGCTTCGTCTAAGGTTCTGTTTGTGGTAGGGAAAGCGGATTCAATCATTAGTGTGAATATGGATACAAAAGCTCATTTTGGGGCCGCCGGATACCCCCATTTCTTCCTGTGGGGCGTGCGCGTTTATAATGGTTATGTGTACGTGGTGGGTCAATACTCCGGTTCCGACGCCACGATTCCGAAACTGGCCATCTGGAGAAACCAAATTCTTTCCGATGACGGGAAATTGGGCCCGAATGAATTGGTGGTCGATTGGGCCACTCTGGCGAAAACCAAAGAAGCTCTGCCGCTGTCGATTACCTTTTCCGAAAAGGGCGAACTGTTCATCGGAGCCAGTGAAGGAGATGCCATTACGGTCTATTCTTTGGATTCGGGTACCTCTCATCCGCTTTATCCCGGCGTCATTTATCCGCCGACGAATTATATGTGCTGGGGGAATTCCAATTACTTGTATGTAAATCGGCACGATGAGCATGATGCGGCCAAACGTCGGATTATGCGCTATACGATGAAGGAAAATGGGGCTCCCTATTACGGAAGAAAATAATCGTGAATATAACAACAAAATTAATCGCGGTTCAAACGGTTCAAAAGGAGGTGATAGCCAAACGGTAAAAATTCAAGAAAGGAGGTGTGACCAAAGAGTTGTTTTAGTTGGTGTTTGTGTCGGGTAAAAAAAATCAAAAGGAGGTAGTAATGAAGAAGTTTTTATTGGCTTTAGTGGCCGTCCTGCTGATGTCAGGCGTTTCCATGGCACAGGTTTGGACGTTTCAAGGCAATATGGCCGAACATCGTGGACCACACGGCGTTGTGGTTACTCCCGATGGGAAAATTTGGGTCGGATATTATTATTATTCCGATACGCTGATTACGGCAGCGAATGACACCATTCCGGTTAAGCCTTTGTGGGTGTACAATCCAGATGGAAGCTTAGACAAGAAGATCACCTTCCTGACGGTTGACGGCGTAACTGACACCATTAAAGATTCCTGCCGTGGGTTGTCTCTTGACAACAATGGAAATGTCATGTTTACAAACTGGTTTAGACTTTGGCGTATTGACTACAAGACCGGTGAAGCCATGGGCAAATGGATCGACCCGGATTCCTCTTCTTTGACAGAGGCTGGCGTGGACGATAACGGCTTCAGCTACATCACCAATGTGGTGCAGAAAGGCCGGCCAATTTATATTTTGGATGAGGATTTTGCTCTATACAGCTATGTGCAGGATTCCAGCTATTCTATTTCCCGTAGCATCGTCACAACAGCTGACGGGAAAGATGTGTATTTAGGCCGAATTTACGGCGGCTCTGCTGGCAATGGCTTTGTTCATTACCACAGTGATGACGGCCCCGATGGCACGTATACCTCGGTCGATACCTTGCAGAAAAAAATCTGGGCGCAGTGCATGGATTGGGATCGTCAGGGCCTGTTGTGGGTTGGTTCTTATTGGGACATTAACCCCGGTGATTTGGGCGGCTGGTATGGTTTGGATCCTACCCAGAATTTCGGCATTGTGGACACCGTTGGTCACAATATGAACAGCTCCTGGGTTGGCCCTCCCAAACCGGGTACCTATTATTCACCGCGTGGCGCGGCTTGGTCGGAAGATGGCAAAACCATGTACACGGCTGATTTCGACGGTGGCTGGATTTCCAAGTGGACAAATCCGAATCCGAAAGGCCCGGGTAGCCCGATTATTGCCGTTTCCGTGGATGAATTGACCGGAAAGAGTCTGCCCACAGATTTCAGCCTGGGACAGAATTACCCGAATCCGTTCAACCCGACAACAACCATTCCATATACGCTGAAGAAAAGCGGACTGGTTCGGTTGAATGTGTACAACTTGAACGGCGAGCTGGTCAAAACGTTGATTAATCAGCAGATGGCTCCCGGAAGCTACAAAGCCACATTTGACGGCATGAACTTGGCGTCCGGTATTTACTACTACAAATTGACGGTTGACGGCCGTGTTTTCACCAAAAAAATGATGCTTGTGAAATAATTTAACAGCCGTATTTTTATTTTCGCATCAAAGGCCGGTGGTTTTTGCCATCGGCCTTTATATTATTTTTAAACCTGCTCTAAGGAGAATCCGTGAAAAAAATCCTGACCTTTGCGCTTTTCATCCTTTTTTCTTCCGCAATGTGCTTGGCTCACGACAATCAGGAATTTCGTGCCACCTGGGTCATTACGTGGAATCTGATTGATTCGGATCTCAGCACGTGGCGAAACGAAGTGCTGGATCGCACCATTATTGAAAATCACGCCCGTGCCAATATGAATGCGGTTTTGTGGCAAGTCAGGCAGGGGGGAACGGCCTACTATAAGTCGTCGTATGAGCCCTGGGGGTACTACGCCGGGTACCGCTATCCCGGTTACGATCCGTTGGCCTACGCTATTAGGGAAGCGCACAAACGCGGTTTGGAGGTACATGCCTGGTTCAATACATTCGATGCGTCCAGTACACACGACGGAGCCCCTTCCCACGAACACCCGGAATGGGTGTGCCGGGATCGGGACGGCCATCCGATGACATCGCACCGCTCCCTGTCGCCGGGGTTGCCGGAAGTGCGCGCCTACCTGGTTAAAGTGGCGATGGAAATCGTGCGGAAATATGATATTGACGGGCTTCATTTGGATTATGTTCGGTGGAATGAGTACACAAACGGACTTCAGTCGCAGCGGTTTGCAAAGATGTTTCCCGAAAACCGCATGTTAGACGGGATGATCACGGAGGCTCAAATTGAGGAACTCAACAGCAACCAGGCCGGCCGGTACCTGTACGATGTGGAGCATCCATACAGTGCGGGCGTGCCGAGCGGCTTTGCCTTGTGGGAAGATTGGTGGCGCTGGTCGGTAACCGAATTTGTACGCACTTTGCACGATTCCATTCAAGCGGTAAAACCGTGGGTGCGTTTGTCGGCGGCGGTCTTGGGAAAATACAATTGGAGCGGCTGGCAAGCCTACGGAACCGTTTACCAGGATGCCGCTTTGTGGTTTAACAAGGGCTACGTGGACCAACTCACGCCGATGCATTATCATTGGACAACCCCTCAGGGGTTCTACGGAATGCTCGTGGGCGATTGTCCGCATTGTTGGGGACAATACATTCGGGAAGGAATTCAAGCAAGCCGTCTGTACAGTGTGGGCCCCGGTTCCTACATTCTTGCACAGAACCACGTGTGGAACAATCATCCGGCCATTGTAAAAAAGGTACGTACGATTCCCTGGGTAGACGGGTTTCAATTTTTCAGCTACGGGAGTTGGCGCGACTACAATTATTGGGATGACGCCCGCAGGGAATTCTTTCAGAACAAAACCAAGGTGCGTCCCATTCCCCAGTTTGCTCAAATCCCGCCGGATCCTCCCAATGTAACTTTAACCAAAATCGATTCTTTGCATTACCAGATAGATGTTTCCGTTCCTGCGCTGCCCGAGGGACAATCAGCGCGGTTCGTAGTCTACCGTTCCACGGACGATTCTCTGGACGTAGGAAAAGACGAGATTGTCAATATTCATTTCGGCCGCGAAAATTATTCGATTCAGGACAGTAGTTCAGGTTACCAGGATTTTAACGGGCGCTATCGCTATTTCGCAACCTCGTTAGACCGATTTTGGAATGAATCGGCCGTTTCCAATGTCGTGCTTTCGGATTCGATTCCCTCTTTTGCCCCGGTAGTTGTTTTTTCGTCCCCTTCCGAAGGCGATACGATCCACGTGCGCGATTTGGTTGTGCTGAAATTTTCCAAAACAATGGATACGACCTCCGTAAATCAAGCTATTCGCTTTCAACCTGCGGTTCCGATTGAGGCGATAAAATGGTCCGCCGACCGAAAAACGGTGACCATTATTCCCAACGCTCTTAGCGGATTTGCATTCGGCGCGGATTACACACTTACCTTACCGCCGGAAGTGACCGATGTAAACGGCCGCTCCATTGACGGCAACGGGGACGGCATTGAAGGCGATGCCTTTGTATTGCATTTTCACACCTACTCCGAGGATATTTACGGTCCCCTTGTGGAAAATAGTTTTCCACCCAAAGAACCGTACATGAACACTTTCGATGTGGATGCCCCTGTGACGGTGGTTTTTAATGAGCTGATTAACCACAGAACCGTGACGGACTCATCGGTGGCCATTTACCACAATAACCAGACGATAGAAATCGATCGACAGGTGAACGATTCGGACAGTCGTTCGATTCTAAGCGTTAAGCCGAAGGAGCCGTTTTTGCCTTCGTCTGTTTACACGATTTTGGTCCGAAAAACCGTCACGGATACCACAGGTAATCCGATGGACGACCGGTATTTTGTCAATTTCAAAACATTTGGTTTTCATTATTACGACACTCAGTTGATCGACGATTTTACAAATTCCGGTTACTGGAAACAACCCAGCTACAGCGGGTCAACGGTGGGAATTGTTGTGCCGGAGTGTCAATTCGGCTACACGCGGTCAGTGTATTTGCCTGCGTCCGCCAGCCGTCCAGCCTACCGACGTTCTGCATTTTTGAAATATTCCTGGGATACCGGTCAGTCCCAGCACCTGCTCCGGGAATTTCTTTCTGGAGGAGCCCCCCGTGCCGTCGAATTTGACACCACCGTCATTTTGCAGGTGTACTTGTTCGGAGACGGCAGCGGAAATAAGTTCCGATTTGCTCTCGATGAAGGGAACGCCAGTAGTTGGACAGGCCACGAGGTTTCCAAATGGGTTACCATTGACTGGTTGGGGTGGCGGTTGGTCGAATGGAAACTCAGCGACCCCAATAGTGTAGGGGATTGGCTTGGGAATGGCGTTTTAGATGGCACGCGGTACCGAATCGACAGCTTTCAACTGACTTACGGAGAGAACGCAGCTCCGAGGGGAATTCTGTATTTTGACAATCTTCGCATTACGCGCAGAACCAACGCCCCCGTTTTGGTGGAAGAACAACCTGCTCGTTTGCCGGCTGCTTTTGCACTTCAGCAAAATTATCCCAATCCGTTTAATCCGACCACGACGATTGTTTTTTCCCTGCCTCGAAAAGAACACGTTTCGCTGGTTGTGTACAATTTAATGGGGAAGGTTGTGAAGACGCTGGTGGACCAAACCTTACCGGCAGGACGACACACAGTGGCTTTTGACGGTACGGCCCTTTCTTCAGGAATCTATTATTATCGCCTGATTCACAACGGAGGGTCTGTCACACGAAAAATGCTTTTGGCCAAATAGCCTGTTCAAAAATAAAAAGCCATTGAAAAACGGGTCGGTGGAGAAACATTTTCCATCGACCTGTTTGGCTTTAGAGCGACACTGAAATGTCCTTTTCGTCCGAATTCAAACTGTTGGTCAGGAAATCTTCAACCCAGGCCTTAATTTCATCTCGAACCTGTCGAAAAACCGTTAGGATTTCAGCGTCGGTTCCAATGGCATCCGCCGGGTCCCGAAAACTGTGGTGCACGTACCGTTTGGCTCCCGGAAAATAAGGGCATTCCTCCCGGGCACGGTCACAGACGGTCACGACAAAATCGAAAGGCTCACCCAGAAACTGCCGGACGGATTTGGACGTGTGAGTGGAAATGTCAATTCCCGCCTCTGCCATGACGCGAATGGCGTACGGGTTGACGCGAGAAGGGTGTGTCCCTGCGCTTGCTACGGAAACCTTCCCTGTTCCAAGCGAGCGGAAAAAGCCTTCGGCCATTTGGGAACGCGCCGAATTGCCAGTGCAGATGACCAAAATACGTTTTGGATTTGTCAAGAGATTTCCCGCTATTAGGTCAAGTGGACTCTATTTTATTGAATGAAAAATAGAGTCCCTATACACGCTGATTTAGGGATTCCAATTCAACATAAGAAATTTCCCCTTGCTGTGCCACAAAAAAGTCGGCACGAAAGGCATCCCTACCAATTGAGTTTTAGAATCATGGCAACCTCGTCACAGCCCATGAATTTTGTACAGTGCATGCAATCTTTCCAGATTTTGGGCGGAAGGGTTTCCTTGGGAATCCGCTGAAATCCCAATTTTTCAAAAAAGGCCACCTGCCGGGTTAAGGCAAAAATGCGGGGCAATTTCATGTTCTGCGCTCGCTCGATGACGTGCTGTACCAATTTTTGTCCCATGCCTTTCCCGTGAAGTTCCTCCAAAACCCCTACAGACGCTACTTCCGCCAGATCATTCCACATAACTTGAAGAGCCGTACACCCTACAATCTTTCCGTTTAATTCCACGACGGAATAATTCCGAATATTTTGCTGGATGAAGGTGAGGGATTTGGGGAGCATTTCACCGTGAAGCGCGTAGTGATTAATAATCTCCCAGATGCCCTTGGCGTCGTCCAAAACGGCCTCGCGAATGACCGGCTCGCCGGAAATGGAAGCCTCCGTTTGGTGTGTTGGACGCGGCAGTTCCAGTACACAAATATTTTCCGGATTGACCGCAATTTTAAACTCGGTAACCGTCTGAATCAGCTTGAGAATGCGCTCTTTTTCGGGAGCCTCCAGTTTTTTGAAGGAGAAAGATTTCAAAAAACTGCCCAGCGGCGCATCTGTAACCAACTTGCGCAAGCCGAGTTTGGTGGCGTTTTTCACCTGAAAATGAATAAAATCCCGAAATTTTTGGGTTTGAACAATGGCGTCATTGAATCCAAAAAGATGAAGCCAGGCGGTTTCGTTGTCCAAAATCCGAAGGACGCCAATGACGGGCGCGAAGCCGTTGGGAGTGGTAAGGGTGAAATCGGGGATTCGGGCATAAAAATCCAATCCGCTGCGAAAAGGGTCTGGCTTTTGTTCGACAAATTGTTTCACAAACGGTAAGAGGTACGGAATGTCTTCTAAAGTCGCCTGGCGAATCATTTTTACTTCTCACTCCTTTTTTGAAAGATTTTCTCCAAGATTTCAGTAGCTTCGTCCACATGGTGCTGCTCAATAATGAGGGGGGGCAGAAAACGCAGCACATCGGTTCCTGCACGCGCGACCAGCAAACGGTGGGCAAAAGCGGCCTCCACCAAATCCAAAACCGGCACCTGAACCCGAAGACCCCGCATGAGCCCCATCCCTTTAATTTCTTGAACGAACGGGAATCTGGCCTTTAATTCCAGCAACCGGGCTTCAAAATAGGCGGAGATTTTTTTGACGTGATTTAAGAAAGCGTCGGAGCTGAGCCTTTCGAAGGCTTTGACAGCGATATGGGCAATAAAAGGGTTGCCGCCGAAGGTTGAGCCGTGGTCTCCCACATGAATGACGTCGGCAATTTTCGGTTTCACCAAGGCCGCGCTAATGGGGAAGCCAACGCCGAGCGCTTTGGCGGTGGTCAAAATGTCCGGTTCCAGTCCGTAGTGCTGGTAGGCGTACAGCTTACCTGAACGAGCTACGCCGCATTGAATTTCATCAAAAATAAGTGCCACGTGTTCCTCGCTTGTTTTTTGGCGCAATTTCTGCAAAAATTCGGGTGTGGCCGGTGTAATGCCGCCTTCTCCCTGAATCGGCTCCACGATGGCGCAGCAGAATTCGGAAAAGTCAAGGCGATCCAGTGCGTCGGCGTTGTTGAAGGGGAGAAAAACAACCCCGGGCACGACCGGTTCAAAGGGTTTTCGGTATTTCTCCGTGTACGTGGCTGAAACCGCACCGAAGGTTCGGCCGTGAAAAGAGCCTTCAAAAGCCAGAATTTTGGTGCGCTGGGGAGAAAATTGTTTTCCCCATTTTCGGGAGACCTTTAGAGCCGTTTCGACTGCTTCGGAACCGCTGTTGACAAAAAAGACCCGGCTGTCAAAGGTTTTGGACACCAGCAGCTCCGCCAATTCAATTTGTGCCTCCACAAAATAAAGATTGGAGGTGTGAATCACTTTTTGAGCCGACTCAACAATGGCTTCCTGAATCAAGGAGTGATTGTACCCCAACGCATTCACCCCGATTCCGGCAATGAAATCCAAGTAGCGATTGCCGTCCGTGTCAAACAAATAGGCACCGTCCCCGTGGTCCAAAATCATCGGGGGTCTTTTGTACGTATTTAACAGGTAACGATTGGCTTTTTCAATGAGATGTGTCATGAAAGTCCCTCTTTAGTTCGGTAAAAACAGTTTCTTTATTTGCGTTCAAAAGATTTGTAACCGTGTGCGGGCCCTGCCAGGTGGCAATCAAAATACGGATGTCCTTTTGAAGAACCTCAAATCCTTGCTCCAGTTTGGGAATCATTCCTGAATAAATCCAGCCGTCTCGAATCCCTTCCCGCAAAAGGTGCGGGGTTAAAATCGGTAGCACGCGTCCGTTTTTCAGAATCCCGGCCACATCGGTAAAGAAAATTAAGGCTCGGGCTGAAAGAGCCCTGGCCAAAGCGTAGGCGGCCGAATCGGCGTTAATATTAAGAGCATCGCCTCGGGCGTCAATGCCAACCGGCGAAAGAACCGGAAGCCAGCCGTCCGCCCAAAGCGTGTGCAAAAGGCGCGGCGACACGGACGTGATTTTTCCCACTCGATTGGCATCCGGACGGTGCGGCGTGAGGGGCTCGGCCAGAAAAATGCCTCCGTCCGTCCCGCTAATTCCGACTGCAGGGAGATCGGCGGCCGAAAGTTGGCGCGCCAGCATTTTGTTTACTTGACCGGAAAGAGCCATTTCAACCAGATCAATGGTTTCCTCGTTGGTGGCGCGCAGTCCGTTGACAAACCGGTTTTCTTTGCCAAAAGCCTCGAAAAGGCCGGAAATCACCGGCCCTCCGCCGTGAAGAAGCACAACCTTTTGACGCAAAGCACGCAAGTCTTTCGCCAGTTCGCGAACAAAATCGCCTTTTTGAAGAAGGCTTCCGCCCAATTTGAGAACGATCGTTTCCACCGGTCAGCGCAGCCCCTCAGTTTCGTCCCAGCCGAATAAAAGGTTCATGTTTTGAACCGCCTGTCCGGAAGCCCCTTTCAGGAGGTTGTCAAAGGCGGTGACCAAAATGGCCGTGTGGCTTTTCTCGTCGTACGCTAGGCCGATGTGGCAAAGATTGGTGCCCGTCGCTGCGTGGATGTCCGGCAAGCCTCTGTCCCACACGCGCACAAACGGTTCGCCCCTGTAAGTCGTTTGAAGAGCGGACAAAATCTCTTCGCGGGAATGCTTGGTTTCCAGGTAGATCGTTTCCAGAATACCGCGCGTCAGCGGAATAAGCTGCGGCGTAAAGAGTACGGTGTAATCAATTTGTCCGGCGCTTCGAAGGACGTGCTCCATCTCGCCAATGTGCCGGTGGGAATGCCCCACCGCGTAGGCGGACAGATTTTCGTTCACTTCTACAAAATGGGTGCGAGCCGTGGGTTTTTTCCCGGCTCCCGAGACACCCGATTTGGCGTCAATAATGATTTTGGTGCCCGAAATGAAACCTGCTCGGACCAGCGGGAGCAAACTAAGAAGGGCTCCTGTGGGGTAACAACCCGGATTTGCCACCAAACGAGCGTCCGCAATCTGTTTGCGGTTCCATTCCGGCAGCCCGTAAACGGCTTGTTTTAGATTTTCCAAATCGGTTTGAGGCTGTTGGTACCAAAAAGCGTAGGTCTCCGAATCGGGGACGCGGTAATCCCCGCTTAAATCAATGACGCGAATGCCCCGCTTCAGAAAAACGGGGGCGATTTTCTGAGATTCCCCGTGAGGCGTGCACAAAAAAACAAGGTCGAAATCCTGTGACCTCGTACTGGTTAGGGACTGAAAAACCAGTCCATGTGGCTCAACCAAATCCGGGTAATACGTGCTCAAGCGGCGGCCCGTTTCCGTTTCGGAGGTGACCGCTGTTAAAGCTACCTTCGGATGCCGAAGAAGAAGGCGGA
This sequence comes from uncultured Deferribacteres bacterium, assembly GCA_964579725.1. GTDB lineage: Bacteria > Zhuqueibacterota > JdFR-76 > JdFR-76 > BMS3Abin05 > CAZOHG01. Next base: position 8,257 of record CAZOHG010000033.1, on the reverse strand, counting down.
TTAATTCGTGGGCGGTGTAGCCTGTGGCACCAACCACCGCCACTGATTTTTGGGGCGTTGTCATTTTCTCAACTGCTCCTTTGCCTGTTCGAGCTGAGTTTGTACCGATTTCGGCCCTGTACCACCCGGCAGGTTCCGGCGTTCCAAACTGTGTGCAAGGGTAAGCCAGCCGAAAATGTCTTCTTCAAAAAGCGGAGAGAAGGTTTTCCACTCTTCTAACGTTAATTCCGTCAGGTTTCGCTTTTCCCGGACGCATTTTTGAACCGCCTGCCCAACCACCACGTGCGCTTCCCGAAAAGGCAACCCCTTTTCGACAAGGTAATCGGCGGCGTCCGTAGCCAGGGTAAAAAGGTGGACGGCCTCTTTCATTTGTTCGGGGTGAAAGGTAGAAGTCGCCACGATTTTTCGCACGATTTTCAGGGCTGGCAGGACATTGTCAATGACAGAAAAAATGTGCAGCTTGTCTTCCTGCAAATCGCGATTGTAGCTGAGCGGCAATCCTTTTTCCAGCGTCAGAAGGGCCTGCAAATGGCCGGCGTTGGAGGCGGCTTTGCCTCGAATTAGTTCGAGGGAATCCGGGTTTTTTTTCTGGGGCATCATGCTGCTGCCGGTTGAGAAAGCGTCCGGCAGGGTAAGAAAACCAAATTCCTGTGAACTCCACAAAATCCAATCTTCCGAGAGTCGGCTGAGCAAAACCGAAATTTGGGTCAGCACCCCGCTGAATTCCGTAAAGGTGTCGCGAAAACTGACGGCGTCCAGGCTGTTGGGGCTTACCCGGGCAAACCCGAGCTCCGACGCCAGAAATGCTCGATCAATTGGAAAAGCCGATCCGGCAAGAGCACCGCTCCCCAAAGGTAGGACGTCCAGTCGGACAAAATTTTCTTCCAGGCGCTGCCGAAAACGCTGAATCGCCCAGAAAAATGCAAGCAGGTAGTGGCTCAACAAAATGGGTTGCGCCTGCTGCAAATGGGTGTAGCCGGGCAGAACGGTGGTTAAATGATGCTCCGCTTTTTCAATGAGAGTCTCCGACAGCGCCCTTAGGGCTTTTTGTGCTTCCTGGTTGACGGTTTTCAGGTAGAGGTGCATGTCCGTCACCACCTGATCGTTGCGACTGCGTCCCGTGTGAATCCGCGCGCCCACCGCCCCAGCCAGTTCCGTCAAGCGACGCTCAAGAGCCATGTGGATGTCTTCGTCGCCGCGATTGAAGGGAAACGTTCCGGCTTCCAATTCAATGGCAATGTGGTCCAGATGTTTGAGCACCAAGGTGATTTCCGCGTCGGAAAAAATACCGATTCGGTGCAACGCTTTGGCGTACGCACGATTCACCTGAACGTCAAAGGGAGCCAGCCTCCGGTCGAAAGAGAGCGACTCGCTAAAAGATTCAAACAGGGCGTCCGGGTTTTCTGAAAAACGCCCACTCCACATTTTGGTTGATTTCATTTTTTCACCACAGTTTTTGGGTTCAAAACCCTTTGGAAAATTATTTCCACGGATTTCGAAGATCCGGGACGTTAGTCTCGCTTAAATTTGCTGTAGTCCGGTTTTCGATATTCACTGATTCCGGTGTCGGCAATGTCAATCAGAGCTTTCACCTTCAGGGGTAAGCCGAAAAGATTAATAAATCCCTCAGCATCTTTTTGGTTGTACACGTCCTCTTCGCCAAATGTGGCGTATTCCTCGCGGTAAAGCGAAAAGGGAGATTTTCGCCCTTGAACAATAATATTGCCCTTGTAGAGCTTTAATCGAACGGTACCGGTAACCTTTTCCTGGGTTTTTTCCACAAAGGCGTCCAGGGCCTCCCGTAACGGGGTGAACCAGAGGCCGTCGTAGACCAACTCGGCGTAGGTGGGAGCCATGGAATCTTTGTAGTGCAAAGTCCGCGCGTCCAAAACCAGGCTTTCCAATTCGCGGTGAGCCGCGTAGAGCAGCGTGCCGCCCGGCGTCTCGTACACGCCGCGGGATTTCATGCCCACCAGCCGATTTTCCACGATGTCCACGCGTCCGATCCCGTGTTTCTTTCCCAAATCGTTCAAAAAGGTCAGCAGCGCCACAGCCCCTAATTTTTTCCCGTTTACCTTGGTGGGAACTCCCTTTTCAAAATCAATCTCCACAAATTCCGGCTCGTCGGGAGCGTTTTCCGGGGAAACGGTGTACTCGAAAATATTTTCGGGAGGCGGCTGCCAGGGGTCTTCCAGAACGCCGCCTTCGCTGCTGCGGTGCCAGATATTGGTGTCGTTGCTGTAAATTTTATCCGGCGAAGCGGAAATCGGGATGTTGCGCGCCTTGGCATAGGCAATGGCGTCCTCACGTGAGCGAATGTCCCATTCCCGCCAGGGGGCGATCACCTTAAGCGTTGGATTAAAGGCCTTGTAAGTCAATTCAAAACGCACCTGGTCGTTGCCCTTACCGGTGCAGCCGTGTGCCAAAGCGTCGGCGCCCTCGGCTTCCGCGATTTCTACCTGCCGCTTGGCCAAAAGGGGGCGGGCAAAGGAAGTTCCCAACAAATATTTGCCCTCGTACACAGCTCCCGCTTTCATGGTGGGAAAGATATAATTTTCCACAAATTCCTTTCGCAAGTCTTCAATGTAGATTTTACTCGCGCCGGTAGCAATGGCTTTTTCTTCCAAACCCTCCATTTCGTCGTCCTGTCCCAAATAACCGGTTACCGCGATGACTTCACAGCCGTAGTTTTCCTTGAGCCAGGGAATAATAATGGACGTGTCCAAACCGCCTGAATAGGCCAAAACCACTTTTTTAATAGAAGAATCCATGATATGCGTCTCCTTTAAGTGAATAAAACACAATTAGATATATTAGTTTTAAATGGGTGAAAAAGAGAAAAAAGAAATTTTTTTAAAGATAGATTAGTTCCGCCTGAAGCGGCGGGGCAGAAAAAACGGGCAAGGATCTCCTGGAATTACAATTGGGGAAATTGTAAAACAGCTTTTTAAAAACCGAAATTTTTTTGTGTCAGTGCACGATTTCATAGTTTGTCTGTTTTCTTTTCGATTAAAATTGGCTTTTAAGATACACAATATTTTCGGCAATGTCAAGTAAAAAGTGGAGCATTCTTACTTTTTTTTAGCGGGATGGCGCCATTTTGAATGAAATATTCCCCAAACCGAATTGGTTCAAAAGCCAAAAGATAGGTATTGGGGGAAGTAGCTGTTTTTGAAGGGGCCGGTAGGAATTACCCCAGTGGCCATTTTAGAAAATAAAATCCCAGCGCCGCCGCCATTCCAATTAGAAAAATCCACAGCAAGTTGATTTTGTAATACCGAACCAAAAGAAAAGCTCCTACTGCCCAAATGTACGTGGCGGGCGACACCAAACTAACACGGCCCAAACTCAGCGTCACGAAGAGAATCATCCCTGTAAAGGCGCTCATGATCCCTCGAATGGCCAGCCGAATCCAACGGCTGTTTTTAATGCGGTTGTAAATTTCGGTGATTACAATGGTGTAGAAAAAAGAGGGAAAAAACATGCCCACTGTAGCCAGAGCGCTGCCCCAGACGCCACTCACTTTGTAGCCAATGAAAGTGGCGGTAATCAGAAAAGGCCCGGGCGTAATTTGTCCGAAGGCAATGCCGTCGGCAAATTGTTTCATGGTTAACCAATGGTGTGACAGGACGGCTTCCTGCTGAAGAAGAGGCATAATGGTGAAGCCACTGCCGAAGGCCACCGCGCCGACCTTGAACATCGAAAAGAGCAATTGCCCGGAGGTACTGTGGTCGAAAAGGCCGATGAGAAAGATGGTCAGAAAAATAGCTCCCACAATGGAGATGGCGAACAGCCGACGGGAAAACTTTCCCGGGATAATGTCCTTCCCCACCCGGGCCATTGGTTTGGAATCAGGGGGCTCTGCCGATTGAAAATAGAGCAAAACGCTCAAAACAAGGGCAATTAAAATCACAAAAAGGGCGTGGATTTTAAAAAGCAGGAGCAAAAAGGCCACGCTGGCTAAAATGGCTCCCTTTTGGTCAGTAACGTAGCGGCCTGCGAAATCCAGAAAAACGTGGCTGACGACGCCGATGACCATGGCCTCCAGCGCCAAGAACAGCGGGTGCACCCACGCCACAGCGCCGTAGGCAAAGTACAACCAGGACAGGAATAAAATCAAGAGATAAGACGGCAAAATAAAAAGAAAAGTGGCCAGAGCCGCTCCCCCGAAGCCTTTCAGTCGGTACGAACAGTAGGTTGCTAAATTGTACATGATTGGCCCGGGGTAGAATTGTACCATGGCAATGCCTTCGTCCACCTGCTCGCGACTCAACCACCTGTTCCCGATAATTAAGGCCTTGATCTGTTGCAGAATGGCCATGCCGTAGGCGGTAAGGCCGATCTTAAAAAAGGCAAAGCCAAACCGCAGGGTGGAAATGTCCTCCGGATTTTGGGGCGAAAACGAAGATTTTTCTTTTCGATTTTCTTTTTCCATAACTGAAATGCCTTTCAACATATGGGACAACCGTATTTCTTTTAACATACGGAAAATCTGTTTCAGCATCAAGCGCTTTTTGCTCACGCAGTGTGAATGATCAAACGAAGCTGATTTTTCTTCAGAAAGGAAATCCGCCCAAAATTTTTTTACCTGAAAATTGAGTGATTTTATTGCGATTGTTCGCTCGGGTAAAACAGACTGCCGTACAGAATGCCGTCCGTTAACCAACCCGCTTTTCGGATACAATGGCTATACCTACATTTTCTTCGTGAATCGTGGGATACCAGGCAATTTCCCGTCGCGGAATGCCGTGCCAGGGCCTGTCAAAGCGAGAAGCAGCCATTTTCTTCACCTCTTCGATTTTTCAATTCGTCTCACCGTTGTGCTGCTATTTTAGCAAACGTGACGTGACCCTAAAATATTCAAAACGGCTTGAAGAGCCAACCGGCCTCCAAATGCCAATACTATTTGCCTGCGGGATTTTTTCAGTCTTTTTTACAGCGCTTCTTTTTCTTTGAATGCGAATTCTTGTCGTTTTTCCCGCAGGATTTTTTTCGCCACTTTCTCCACCATTTGAATAACCCGTTCCGCCAATTCGTTCATCACTTTTTCATCGTAATCCAGTCCCGGGGTCTTTTCCACACCGAATGTCTCGTCCGGTGCCACCCGCAAAATAGGGGTGATGCCCGCTTTTTCTACCGTTTTGAGGACGCACGCCTCCTTGCAGCCGTCAATCACGACCACGGCGTCGGCCTCGTAAAATTTGCCCGCGGGCGTCAAATCCGGCCAAAGAGCGGGCAAACAGCTAATCCGGGCGTAGGGCAACGCCTTATCCACCTTTTTGGCGATCTCCAGGGACATTTGCCCGATGTTGGATCGGCCCGAACAATTGGCGATGGCGATAAATAATGCTCTGTCGTCAGCCATATTTATTCTCCTGAATTTTATGTGTGAAATTTCTAAAATCTTCCCAAAAACCACGCATGATTTTATGGATTATCCGCCTATTCGAAAAATCGTCTCAGAGCAGGCATTCCGATTTTTGATTCTTTTAAAGAAAAAAATTTAAGGGATTTGTCACTACCCGTCCTAAAAGTAACCCTGTGCTTAATCCAAATCCTTGGGTTTTACAACCAACACGGGTTTTTTGGAGCACCGAATAATGCGCAAAGCGGTGCTTCCTAACAAAAGCTCTTTAAAGGCTCCTTCGCCCCTTGAACCGAGGACAACCAGGTCTACATTGAAATCGTCAATGGCTTTGAGAATTTTCATTGCCGGAACGCCTGTCATTAAAATAACCTTTGTTTCAATGCCAAGATGGATTAGCTCCTCCTTCATTCCCTGCAATCGGGCCTCGGCTTTTTTAATCAGCTCATTGAGGATTTCTTTTCGTTCCTTCATAATGGGTTCATCCTCAATTTCCGATTTCAGTTCCCAGGCCAGATCGATTCGTTTTTCATCAAAAACATGAAGGATATAAACTTCTTTTGTGCCGGCTTCTTTTAATTTTTTGACGTATTCAAAGCCCGCCTCGGATTCCGGAGAAAAGTCGTGGGCATATAAAATTTTAGAAAACATTTTTCCTCCTGTTGATTTTGAATTTTGGTTTCATTTTGATCTCAATTTTTCAGGCCCTGTTCCACCAACGGCCCCAATTCGTCCGTGGTTACAAGTTCCTCGCCAAAATACTTCCGGATGGTTTTGGCGATTTTCAGGTAACCCACCAACATGGGAATCTGCAAAATGGGCACGATCGCGGGCGGAATAGCCATCAGTCCCATTCCCGCGGCCATGGCAATTGCCATGGCGGTGCCTTCGTTTTTCCCGACGGACGTAAATGTAATGGCCATGTGTTCCTTGTATCCAATGCCCACCGCTTTGTTGAAAAAGGTCAGGAAATTCAATTCTACAAAATAATAGAGGAAAATGGGCAACAAGGCAATGGCTACCACGATGGGCTTGCTGGCGATGAGCTTGGCTTTTTCCATAAAGATCAGAAAAACAATGGCGTACATACCCATAAGTGAGATTGAGGGAAACAGCGGCCTAATTTTCAGGAATCCGGCCATTCCCATTTTTTTAACCATCGCCGAGCGCGTAGCCACACCCAAAATCATCGGCACAATAATGACTTCGATAATTGTAAGAACGAGAAGCCAGATGGAAATATTGACGTGGTAAGCCGCAGCAAAAATGCGCAGCCAGAGCGGCACGACGACAATCGCCAAGATAAAGCTAATGGCCACAATAATCGTGGCCAGCTCCAGATTGCCGTCCGTAAGCCCCGTGTAGGCAATACTCATGGACGAACAGGGGACGACAACCGCCAGCAAAAGGCCTAATGCTAATTTTGGGCCGATTGGCAAAAACAACCCCAACAGGGCGATAAGCGCGTGCATGAACAGGGGCGCCACCACCAATCCCATCGTGAGGGCCACACCCATTTGTTTTAGCTGGCGGGAGGCATATTTCATTTCGGCCAGCTTTAAATTAATCATCATGGGGTAGATCATCATGATCACCACGAAAACGTTGAGCCAATGGAAGGTTCCCTTATGGGCTTTCACGTTGGTATGCAGCCCCACGTAAAACCCCAACCCCATGGCCAGAATGACGTAAAGAGGCAAAAATTTATCCAGATGTTCCTTTAATTTAACCAGATCCATTTTCTTAAACTCCTCTTTCAAATGATCTTTCGATTTTGGGGCTCACAATCCCGCCGGCCCCGCATTATTAAAATAGAATGTACCAGCCCAGCCAGGGCTCAAACGTGTCGCTGAAAGGCCGCTGGCTGCTTAATGTGATCGGCATGGCCAATTGCAGCAAAAATGTCCGCCGAACTCGGTACTGAAAACCGGGAATGAACTGGAAAAGGCGGGTGTTGCTATCCGCAATTTCCTTTCCGTTTTTAGAATTATTGGCCGTTTGTTTGTAAAGCCAAGTGGCTTCGGCGATTAAATTGCGATTAAAATTGTAGGCGCTGCTCCAGGAAAGGCTCATCGCATCACCGAGATCGACGTCACTTTTATTTTTCCCGCGATGTATGTAAAAAGCCGACCCGCGCAAATCCCATTTGCCGATTTCCTTTTCGGGCAGGGCGGCTACGCCGATGTCAAAGCTGCCGGTGCCCAGCGGCATTTCGGTCGGGCTTAAATCGGCCGATTGACCGGTGGGATATTTTGTGAATAAAAGAGCCGAGAATAAAAATTTCTGCTGCCGATTGTGAATCATTTTGTACAGCAGCGCGCCAATCACATCGCCCGGGCCGGTGGAGCTTTTTTGCACCGTTCCTTTTGTGAATTCCTTGTGAACGTAGGGAATGTTCACAATAGCCGTCAGGCGATTGGTGACGCCGTAGCGAAACTTGCCCACAACCGTTCGAACGGACAGCTTCATTCCCGTGGGAATGTCCACCATTTTGCCCTTGCCGGCATTGTACATTTTGTCAAATTGGGGCAAAATAAAATAGCCCCGGAAAATCCACTTCCCCTGTGGCAGGGTTTTGGCAGGAATTCCGTAAATGGGCGGCCGCGGCATTAACTTTTTGGCCGCGTGTGCGGGAAACAACCCTCCCAAAACAAAAACAGCAACCAACAAAACCGACAATCTTCCAAACCTTTTCATTGGACCACCTCCAGAAATTAGACCTTTTAGATGAATAATTAGACGATTCTTCTCAATCCGTTACAACGGTTTTGCCCTTCAAATAATGAGACACCGTCCGTGTTACTTTTTCTTTCATATTATCACAGATGCACACTTGTGCAAAAAATATATTAACGAAAATCACGCTTTTCAAGTAAAAGTTTCGCTTTACGG
>CAZOHG010000032.1:0-41013 GCA_964579725.1 uncultured Deferribacteres bacterium | reverse complement strand
AATTTTTTTCGGAACGATTTCAACCACCGCGGGGTCAATATTCCTTCCGCCAAAATTGACTCCTACGATATTGACCCCGCGGTGGTTGAAATCGTTCCGAAAAAAATTGCGACAAAATACCGGATTATTCCGCTGTTTCGGGTGGAAAATACCCTTACCGTGGCCACAGCCGACCCGTTGGATGTGTATGTTTTGGATTTTCTCAGGCACCGGACTGGGTACCAAATTCAAACGGTTCTGGCCAAGGTGAGCGACATTGACCGTGCCATTGAAAAATACTACCGGGTAGGGGATTCCCTGAAGGAGGTCATTCAAGACATCGAGGTGGACGACTCGCCTCAGGTGGAAATGGGAAGTGCCTACCAGGACAATTCCAAAGAAGGTTCCTCTGTTGTCAAAGTGGTCAATCTCATTCTGGCACAGGCTATTCGCGACCGAGCCAGCGATATTCACATTGAGCCGGACGAAAAAGTTTTGCGCGTACGGTACCGCATCGACGGCCTGCTACACGAGGCCTTCAAGCTGCCGAAGAAGTTTCATGCTATGGTGGCGTCGCGCATTAAAATCATGGCCAATTTGGATGTTTCCGAAAAGCGTCTCCCGCAGGACGGGCGTTTTGAGTACAAGAGCGACGGAAAAACGGTCGATTTGCGCATCTCCATTTTGCCCACCGTCAAGGGTGAAAAGGTGGTGATGCGTATCTTAGACAAAGCCGGATTCATTCTCGACATTGCAAAAATGGGCTTTTCCCCAAAAGTGGCCGAAAAATGGAACGAGCTGATTCACCGTTCGCAGGGTTTGTTGCTCATTACCGGGCCCACGGGGAGTGGCAAAACCTCTACATTGTACGCTTCGCTAAATGAAATCAATACCCCGGACAAAAACATTATTACAGTGGAAAATCCGGTGGAATACAATTTTCCGCTCATTAATCAGGTGCAGGTCAATGAGAAAGCCGGACTCACTTTTGCAGCCGGGTTGCGTTCAATCTTGCGGCAGGACCCGGACGTTGTCATGATCGGCGAGATTCGGGATCAGGAATCGGCGGAAATCGCCATTCGAGCTGCCCTAACGGGGCACCTGGTACTGAGCACTTTGCACACAAACGATGCTCCCTCGGCGGTTACCCGGCTTATTGACATGGGCATTGAGCCATTTTTGGTGGCTTCGTCCCTGCTTGGCATTATGGGGCAACGATTGGTGCGGCGTATTTGCGCGGTGTGCAAGCAGGAGATTGCCCTTTCGCCCGAAGAACAGCAATCGCTACGGCTGCCGGAGAAATTCGGGAAAGCCCGATTTTTCAAGGGAAAGGGCTGCCGCGAGTGCCACGGCACTGGCTACCAGGGCCGTGTCGGTATTCACGAATTGTTGGTTGTCGACCCTGAAATTCGCCGAGCTGTGGTTAAAGAAAGCAGTGACGAGGTGATTCGGGACTTGGCTATTCGGCACGGAATGGACACGATGCGCGTGGACGGCCTGCGTAAAGCCGCACTGGGCCTGACAACCGTGGAAGAAGTGCTGCGAGTAACGTAAAACTTTTTAAATTTTTCTCGACCTTTATTACAAGGGAGTTCAATGGTTTTTTATCGATTGACACAGACGCACCGAATTTTTTGGAAAACACACCTCAATGGAACGCTTTAAGTACCGGGCACGAGATTTCGCAGGTAAGATTCAGGAAGGCATCGTTGAAGCTGACGATCTGGATGAAGCAGTACGCGCGCTTCGGGAGAGGCAGTATTTTCCGGTGGTTTTAACCCGTCAGCGTCAAAAAGAACCCGAGCAAAATGTTTCGCTGGGCATTTTTGAGCAGCGGATTTCGGGCAAGGACATCATGTTGTTTTGTAACCAATTAGCCACGCTTTTGTCCAGCGGGGTTTCAATTGTGGGCAGTCTGAGGACCATTCAAAAACAAATGGAAAACGACCGCTTGCGGCAAATCAGCGAGGAGGTGGCCAATTCCGTTGCCGGCGGCAATGCCTTTTCTTTGGCGCTGGGCAAATACCCGAAAATTTTTCCGAACCTCTTAATTTACATGGTCAAAGCGGGAGAAGAAAGTGGGCAATTGGACAAAGTCCTTCACAACTACGCCGATTTCCTGGAGAAAAAAGAGGAATTGAAATCGGAAGTCATGAACGCCATGATGTACCCCATTTTTTTGTTGGTGCTCTCAGTGGGGATCATGATTTTTCTGATGGTGTATATTTTGCCCAAATTCATTACTGTTTTAGAAGAATCCCATGCCAAACTGCCTTTGCCCACACGCCTAATGGTGGAAGGAAGCAAATTTTTACAGCACAACTACCCGCTTTTAATTGGTGCGACTTTAGTTTTTTTCATCTCGTACCGATTAATAATTAGAACCAGCTCAGGCCGCAAGTGGTGGGATTGGCTGAAGTTAAAGCTTCCTATTTTAGGGGATGTGTTGTACAAAATGGCTCTGGTACGTTTTTCCAACGTGTTTGCCGTTCTGTCTCAAAGTGGGATTCCTATTTTACATGCCCTTGAGATTTCCAAACAGGTTGTGGGAAATGTGATCTTTGAAAATGTCATCGACACGGTTCGAACAAATCTTTCCCTTGGAAAGCGATTGGCGACGGAAGTGGCCGGGACGGCCTTCTTCCCGCCGCTTTTTGTGCAGATGATCTCGGTGGGGGAAGAAACCGGAAAAATGGACATCTTAATGGCCAAAATTTCGGACTATTACAGCAAGGAAGTGAACAATAAGCTGAAACGTTTGGTAGCGGCTCTGGAGCCCGTTATGTTGGTGGTCATGGCCTTTTTGGTGGGATTTGTTGCCCTCTCGCTGGTCATGGCTTTAATGAGTGTGCTCAATACCATTCATTAGGAAAAGTTTGGAGATTTTCAAGTCCCAGGAATTTTCGTCGCGATTCTCGGGGGAAAGAGAAACGTAAGTCCATTTGGGCTTCGAGATACAGAAAATAAAAAAAGATTGGTGCGTAACCCAAAAATCAAACAAGGAGGTCGTAACATGTTCCAAAAATTCCAGAATGAAAAGGGATTTTCCCTGGCCGAACTGCTCATCGTGATTTCCATCATTGGGATTCTGGCCGGAATTGTCATGATGAATATGAACGGTTCGGAACGCAGCGCCAGAGCCGCCAAGCTGCGCGGCAATTTGGTCACGCTGCGGGAAGCACTGCTCGCGTACAAACTGGATCACGGCTATTTCCCCTGTACCTCATCGGATTACAACAGCAGCGGCGACGAAACGACGTTTAAGCATCAACTGACGTGGTTTACGGATTCTACCGGCCATCCCTCCCAGACCAAATCCACGACCTACATGTACGGGCCGTATTTACAAAGTTTTCCGGTGGAGGCAATCACCGACTCAAGTCGGGTGGTTATTGACCAAAGCGGCGAGCGGGTTCTCAGCGCGCTGCAGGATTACGTAGCCGGGTTGGACGCCGCTACTGGCGGGTGGTATTACGAGGCTAAAACCGGTCAAGTCGTACCGTACCTCAATTCGAGTACCTACGGCCACGAATACGTCTACTACTAAAAAGCGAGAAAAAGGGGAAATGAACAGGATGATCGTTTCCCCTTTTTCTGTGTATTGAAAATGGCTCACAGAAAACGCACCAATCACGAGGCAGGGTTCACCTTGGTGGAAATCCTGTTGAGTATTTTTCTCATTAGTGCCATTTCCATGTCCGTTTTGTCCGCATTACAGGTAGCCGCGGGTCAACTCTTGGATTTACGAAGGCATGAGCAGGCTTTAACTCTGGCCGAAGCCGGCATGGAAAAGGTGTTCTTTTACCGGGATACTGAAGGCTACAGCTATTTGGTTTCAAGCAATTTCCCAGACGAAACGGACCCGGACGGCGTTTCTGGCTTTACACGGCGCTATATTTTTGCCTCCCTTTCTTCCATGGGAAAGAAAATCGGCGACAACATGAAAGAAATTACCGTTCGAGTAAGCTGGGGGAAAGGTTACGAAGAACTTTCGGCCGCCATTAGCCGGAAGCTTTGGAAAGACAGCAAAGCCGTCTCTTACGTTCCCTATTGGAATTAAGAGGCAAATCATTGACGGTTGAGCGTACAAAAAAGGAAAAAAGTGGCAGATTTGGCAAAAAAAGAGCCCCATTTGCCGGGGGCATTTTCTGGAAGCCAGGCAGGCTTTACCTTGGTGGAAGTCGCACTGGCCGTTCTACTTACGGGTATTCTGGCCGGAGTGGTATTCCGACTGCTACAAGCCAGCGAAACGGGATTTAGCGCGGCCTGGTCCGTCACTGAATTTGACCGAGAAAGTGAAAAGGCGTTGAGCCGAATGGCATCGGATTTTCGTGCGGCACAAGACACCAGCCTGGTGAATGACAAAGTCGTAGAAATTGCTCAATATGACCGGACCTGCCGTTACGAAATTGTGACGGCTCACCATCAACATCTGATTTACCGAAAATTGGACGAGGGCAGCGGCTGGGTAACCACACCAAAAGCACCGGTCGCCCGTTTCTCTGTAGACCCCTCGGATTCGGCTTTGACATTTTCATGTACCAAAGGCAGCCACCCATGGGTGTACCAAATTCAATTAGTCAGCGCCAAGAGAACGGCGCAGGCACGCATTTACCAGCGATTTTAGGGCACAGAAGCCCGAAAATGGGAAATGAACAGGGCATGCTGTTGGCCTTAACAGCCATTGTTCTAACGGTAGTTTTGGCCCTCAGCGCTGCGCTGGCCACGGTTTTGTGGACGGGCCACAAGAGCCTGGAAAAACGCCGGGACGCGCTTCAGGCTTTTTACTATGCCGAGACTTCTCTGGAGTACTCACTGGTGGCTGACGACAAAAAACCCAGAAGTTTCTCCGGCAGCGTGGAGGGATTCGGAGATTTTAAAGCTGTGGTCGGTAATAAAAAACACGACCGCTATCCGATCATGGCAATTGGGGTGCGCCACGGAGTTCCGGACACGATTTGGGCGGTGGTGGAAAAGAAAAAAGCAAAGAAGAAAAAAAAGAAAAAGAAGGATAAACATGCGACGTACCGACTCAGAAGCTGGCGGGAAGATTTCGTGAACTAATCAAGGAAGCAAGGGGCCGGGTGACTGTGTGATGAAAAAAATCAAAAGCAAAATAGCGCAAATTTTCCCGTTGCATTCCAATGAAACCTATTTTGGAATCGATTGGGGGCATCGCTACGTCAAAATAGTCGGTCTTCAGAAAAAGGGGCATTCTTTTGCTCTTTCCCTTTGTCAGCTATTTGTGGTTCCGGACGAAGGGGTTACGCCCGCCTTTCAAAAGAAAATTCTGCGGAGTCTTGAGAAAAACGGCGCCAAAGGACAGCCCCTTTCTGCCGGAGTGGACGGGCCGGAGGTAAATGCCCGGTACGTCAAGTTGCCTGAAATGCCGCGGTCGGAATTCAAAAAAGCCGCCATTTGGGAAGTAAAAGACCAGATGTACTTTCCGCAGGAAGAGGCTATTTTAAAAGTTGTTCCCTTTGGCGTCGTGCCAAAAGACCATCTTAAGCGGCTGCACGGCATGGTGTTTTTGCTCCACAAACCCTTTGTGTACGAGAAGATCGACCTGTTTCATCAATTTCCGCTAAAATTAAGGGGGGTCCTTCTCAATTCCCGGGCGGCTCAACTGGCGGCCGCTCCCCAAAAAATGAGGCAGAAAAATGTCCTGATTTTGACAATCGGGAGTCACTATACGCACATTGCCATTTTTCAGGGTGAGGCGATTTATTTTCTGCGAGAATTGGATTTTGGAGGGCAGGCTCTGTCCGACGAAATTGTGTCGTACGAAGGGGTGACACCCCAAAAAGCGGAACTGCTCAAAAAACGACTCATTTTAAAACCGGAGGGCCTGGATATTCGGTATGCCCCCGAAATTCAAGACCCGGATTTTCTTTTTCAGGCTTTTCGGATGCCGTTAGAAAAAATGGTGGACGAAATTCGGCTTTCCGTCCAGTTCTATGCCAGTCAGGTGCACGCTTCGGTGGAAAGCATTTTTTTGGTTGGCGGGGGGAGCCTGTTGCGGGGATTGGACACCTACATCGAGAATAAATTGGGTATTCGAGTGCAAAAGCTGGATCCCTTCACCGGCGTTCGAATCGACCCCGAAAAGTTTGAAGAAAAAAAATTGCGCGCCATCGGGCCGATTTTTGCCTCAGCGGTAGGTCTGGCGCGCCACGCCGCCGGTGGGGAAAGCAAAACGGTTTTAAACGTCCTCAATCTGGTTAAGCGGGAAGAACAAATCGCCCAAAAACAGGGTGTGTTGATGCGCGTCTCTTCCCTTTCGGCTCTCATGATCGTGCTTCTGGCAGCGCTGTTTTTGTCATTTAAAACCAATCAAATCAAGGGTGAGAAAATCGTGGTTGACAAGCGGTTGGAAAATGTTCGCTACCGGTTGTCTTTCATTAAAGAATTGGAGAAAAAGACGGGGCAAATGAGCGTCAAATTTCGGCAGCTTCTTACGGAGAAGGGGCAACAGCCGCGCTGGTCCCTGCTTTTTAAGGTCCTGTCCCAAAATATTCCCGATCAGGTTTGGATTACAGGGGCGCAAATTCAGCCTGTAAGAAGTCGGGGCAGGAGACGTGGCGGAAATCGAAAGCCTGGGTGGAAAATGACACTTTCGGGACAAGCGTACACCGGGCAGTCCATTCGCGCTTTTTACAATGCGTTGCAAAAACAGGCGGCGTTCGATCAGGTGAATCTGCGCAGCATTGTGTTGGATGAAAAACAGAAAGACGGAAAGCTTCTACGGTTTGAACTCACGTGCGGCATTAAATCCAATTTTTCCCAATTAATCGAGGGAGAATAGAAACCGAAATGAGTGCACACGTTCAGGAAACGAAAAAATCTCTGAGTACGTACCTGCCCATCGGGGTAGCGGCGCTCACACTTCTTTTGATTGCCGGCGTGTTGTGGCCGCGTTTCAGGGCGTACCGGACGCTGAATGCGCGTTTCGTTCAGGAACAGGGCACGGTACGAAAAATCCAGACCCGCTGGGAAAGCATTTTACGGAAGGAACGCTACTACCGAAAGATTTACGCCAATTTGGAAGAATTAACGAAGAAGGTGGGAAACCCGAAAACGGATGTGGATTACATGCGCTTTTTCATCGATCGCAGCCGTTCCAAGGATTTTCGGATTCTTTCGTTTCGGCAACTTGGAGAAAAAAGTGGCAAAGATCGAAAAACCATTGCTTTTTCGCTGAGTGTAGAAGGGCAATACGCTGAAATTGCCCGGTATTTGTATTTTCTGGAAAATGCCTACCCCCTTATTTTTCTGGAGCAGATTCAAATCAAGCGAAAAAGAGGTGCGGAAAATACCCGACGATTGCTCAGGGTGCAATTGAAGGGGAAAATTGTGGTGCTCACTTGAGAAAAAAACCAAGGGGCGAAGAGGCAGCCGGGCCGGGGATGAATCGGCGCGAAAGAAGCGTCTATTTGGTGAACGGAGATTCTGGAAGAAACGGATTGGAAGATGCCTAAGAAAAAATTGAAAATGTACGCTATTTTAATGGCGATTCTTCTTCTCGTCTTCACGTTTAGCGCCGTGAAACGCCACAGGACGCTGTCGGAGATTTCAAAACCTGTGCGAAAAGCGGTTTCCACAAAAACGGATTTGGAATTTTTGAACAGCTCGGATTCCAAATTGTCAGAGGTACGGCTTGAAAAAATCCAGCCGCTTTTGTCCGATTCGAATCGCCAGCACCTGAATCTCCCGGCTCGAGACCCCTTTTGGCCGGTCTCAGTCACGCCAAAACCGGTGTTTTTTATGAGGCATCGGGAGTCCAAACCCACTTTCAGGTTGGAAGGAATTATTGCCAAAGGACGATCCCGAAAAGCGATTGTGAACGGAAAAGTGGTCCGAATCGGGGATCGTGTCGGTTCTGCCTTTCGGGTAAAATTAATCACGGACAACTTGGTGGTTCTGACCAGTCTAAAACGGGATATTTATTTGCATTTCTAACGGAGAGGGACATGAAAGTACCGATCGTCACCATTGTGCTTTTGCTTTTCTTGACAGGGTGCGCCGGCACGTCGCGCCGTGCCGTACAGCCGACGGACAATCCCTGGTTTTGGGGAAATGGCCCGGAAAAGGAACGCCCCGTGTCCGAGCGGGTTCAACCGGCGGTACAATCCGATTCCTCAACGACGTTGAATGTAGTGTTTCGGGATGCCCCTTTGGAACAGGTGCTGCAAGCTGTGGTGCAGGAATATGGCAAAACCCTTTTACTGCGCCACCCGGTCACTGGGCGCGTAACCGTCAATTTGAAAAATGCCAATATTGCCCAGGCACTCGATTTTATTCTCACCGGAACGGGATTCGGTTACATTATTCACGGCGATCTTGTCCAGGTTTTAAGCGATTCCGACCCTATTACGCGCGTCATTCACCTTCAAAATGCACGGGCAACGGAGTTACAACCGCTGCTTTCCAAATCGGACGAGGCGAAAATCATCGCCGATCCCCGAACCAACGATTTGATTATCCGGGCCGCCTGGGGAAGCGTGAAAGAGATTGAAAATACCATTCGCCAATTGGACGTTCCCGTTCCTCAAGTTCAAATTCAAGCGGAAATGATTGAGATCAATTCTTCCGACATCCGCAATCTGGGAATGGAATTCTTCGGAAAGTGGCAGAAAAACGGCCAAACACTGCAAGCGTCGTCCCCTTTTCATCTGGACCCGCTAAAGGTGTTGCTGAACTACGGTAGCCTGAAACATGGGGACGTGACCGCTCTTATTGCCGCCCTTGAAAATCGCGCTCACGGACGGTTGCTTTCCAGCCCGCGGATTGTGACCATGAGTGGCCGACAGGCGCACATTTTGATTGGCGAGCGCGTGCCGTACACCAAACAATCGTCCGAAACCATGGGCGGGGCTCTGGTTGCTCAGGTTGAATTTGTAGACGTCGGAATAAAATTAGCGGTAACGCCAATCGTCAATCTTGCCGATAATACAATAGTCATGGACGTGAAGCCAGAGGTCAGCGAGGTGACAGACCAATCGGTTCAAGGGGTGCCGCGTATTTCAACCCAGGAAGCCCAAACACGGGTGGAGGTAAAAGACGGTGAAACTGTGGTCATCGGTGGACTCATGAAAGAAAACAAGCGAAACAGCGAAGACGGAATTCCCTTTTTACAGCGCCTTTTTCTGCTAAAATATTTGTTTTCAAAAGAGGAAAATAGAAACGAAAGCCGAGAATTGATTGTGTTTATTACCCCTCACATTTTGAATCGAAATTACGTACACAAGATGGGCAAGGCGAAGGCTCATATTCACGAGCGGCTGCACGTCGGTCAAAGCTGGAATCTTTTTAAATAGCAAAAACCACAGGAAGCGATTCAAGAAAAACACCGGATAAATCAATGCACGATGCGCGAGAGAAAAATTTGTCGGAAGTGGAGCAGCTAAGAAGCCGTTGGGAACTTTCCCAAAAACAAATGTTGTTGTACAGCCGCGATTTTGCCCGGGTGTACCGCGCGGAAAAAGCGCGCCGGGAAATGCTGGAACTTTTACACAATAAATTACGGACAATTGTGGACTGCATGTCCGACGGAATGGTCGCTGTGAACGAGGAGTTTCAGATTCTTGACATCAACAAAACCTTTGAGCGCATGTTTGATGTTGCTTTTGACGATATTCGCGGCCTGCCCTTGAAGAAAGTTCTTCAGGGCCCCGAGCTTTTTCAGAAACTCAAACAAATGCGTCTCCAGGACCGCAATTTCGTTAGCCTGGATTTTCAACCTGCGGACGATCAGGAGCTATTTTTTGAAGTTAGCGTCTCGCGCATGACCGGGCGGCACGGAGAAAGAAAAGGCTATGTTTTGTTGTTTCAAGATGTGACGGAAAAAATGCGCTTTGACCGGATTAAAAGCCGGTTTATTACGTTTGCCTCCCATGAAATTCGCACGCCCTTGCACGGCCTTTTGGGCTTTTTGAATTTGATTTACGAGAACCTGCGCGATCGCATGAATTCAGAGGAACAAAAGCATTTTCAGTTTCTCATGGATTCGGGTGAAAATTTACGGGCCGTGGTGGAAGAAATGCTGGACATGTCCACACTCAAAAAGGACGAAACCCAAATCCGAAAGCGGGAAGTACCGGTGGCCGAACTGATTAAGAGTGCCGTGGAACGCGTGGCCCTGGAGCAAGAAGCCATGAACGTGCACGTTGATTTTCGGCAGCCGGCGGAAAATCTGACTGTTTTCGGCGAGCCGGAATTGTTGGCCAAATCATTTGAAAGTATTTTGAAAAATATTATTGTGTACACCCTGCCGGAAGGGGGGGTGACGGTTTTGTTGCAGGGAGACGCCGAGAAAATTGCCGTTGTGTTTGAAAGCCCCGAAATTACCCTTTCCCGCGAGGAAGTGGAACTTCTCCTGAACGATTTTTACAATATGGATGCTCAGGTGACGCGCGGCGTGGACGGCCTGGAATTGGGGTTCCCGCTGGCCAACGATATTGTGCAATGGCACGGCGGACACTTGACGATCCCGGAGGGCAATCCCTTTTCAATTGTCATTGAATTGCCCCGAAAAAATGTGGAAGAAAGGTAAACGAGCTATGGAAATGCCTTCGGAAAAAATGCAAACCTCGGGAGAAAAGGAATTTCAAGAAGAGGCCTGGCTGGATTTGGCGGGAGTGGATTTTTCCCTGTCACCGGCACGGAAAATTTTGATTGTGGACGATGAAAAAGAAATTCGGGATTTGGTGCGCGAAACCCTTATGATTGACAATTTTCAAGTCGTTGAAGCGGCTACCGGTGACGAAGCCTACCGAATGGTTCAGAAGGACCCTCCCGATTTGCTGATTTTGGACGTCAAAATGCCGGGACAATTGGACGGGATTTCCCTGACAGCGAAACTCAAACAAAATGCCGCCACGCGACATATTCCCATTTTTCTGCTCACGGCAGTTCAAATGGATTTGGGCGACGACACCCGTATTTACCCGGACGCCATTTTTTATAAACCTTTTAGTCCAATGGACCTGTTGGATCGGATAACAGCCCTCTTTTCGGACTAAGAGAGGACGGTTTTTAAAGGGAGATCAAGATAAATGGAACAATTCGAAGAAAAAATGCAGGGGTGGCGCAAAAAATACGCGGACCCCGAGCTGAAAATCGAGGAGCTTTCCCGCAATTACAACGTGAGTACGGAACTCATTAAGCGAACACCCAATCTGAACAGTCTGTTGGATCGCATGCTCCTGGAGTACATCAAACGGTTAGATGAAATTCCCGGAAAGGATTTGGCTCATCCCACCGACGAGGCCTTCTCCGATTTTGATCGTGAAAAGTTGCGTTCTCTGATTATGTTTTCCACCCACGCTGTTCTGCTCAAAGAAAATAGTGAGCTTTTCAAAGCGTTGGAAGAAAAGAATCACCAGCTTTTACAAAACACGCAAGAATTGAAGAAATCCAACGCGGAGCTAAAAAGCCTGAACGAACAGTATCTAAACATGCTTGGATTTGTTTCGCACGAACTGCGGAGTCCTTTGATTTCCATTTTGGGCTTTGCCGAGCTTCTGGATGAAGGATTGTTGGGCAGTTTAAACGACGAACAGCGCAAATCGATTCAAATTATTATTCGCTCCAGTAAGAATTTGATTGACATGATTCGAAATTATTTGGATCTCTCCAAAATTGAACAGGGCGAAATGAAAATGGAAAAGCGCCCGTTGGAATTTGTCTCCGCTATTCTGAACCCCACGTTGGAGGAAATGAATGAGCAGTTCAGTCAGAAAAAAATGACGGTCTGGGTGGACAGTGCCGAAGAGGGGTTCTGGCTTTTTGCCGACGAAAAGCTCATAAAAATTGTGTTGGTCAATATTTTGTCCAATGCCGTGAAATACGGAAAGGAAGGGGGCGAAATTCATATCGAGTTGTCTCGATTGGGAGAGGAATTTGAAGTGAAAATTACCAATACGGGGCGTGGGGTGGAAGAAGGAGAGGTGCAAAAGGTGTTTGACAAGTTTGCCCAGTTGGATTCTCTGGACACAAAGGTCGGAAAAGGCTCGGGATTGGGCCTTTACAATGCGAAATTTATTGTGGAAAAACACGGTGGAAAAATTTGGGCAGAAAGCGAATTTGAAAAATGGTTCCGCGTAATTTTCAGACTTCCGTTGCTGAAAGGCCGCACCTCCGATGCAAAACGTGATTCGCGGGTGGTAAATCACTCCAAACATTCTGAAATGAGCGGTGTTGACTGAAAGCACAGCAAAAAAGAAGGACGGCAAACAAGAGGAAAAATCCGCCCGCTCGGTTCGGATTCTCGTGGTGGAACCGCATCGGCACACTCAGGAATTGCTCCATAAACTCTTGACCGAACACGGATTTGACGCGGTATTTTTCCTCTCGGGGCAGAAGGCGCTCAGACAGGCGTCGCTTCTGGCGCCGGATTTGATCCTTCTGGAAATCAATCTCAAGGGAGAAGACGGTCTGGCCGTTTGCCGGGGTTTCCGAGAAAAATGGCCGGGAAAACCGATTGTTGTGCTCACCGAGGTCATTGATTCCCAAACCCGACTTGAAGCGATTTCCTGCGGAGCAGTCGATTATTTGACCAAACCCTACAATCGTGAGTACCTGCTGGCCAAAATCAACAGTCTTTTGGCTGTTCTTCGGGCGGAAAAGGAAGCACCCTCCCCAAATCCCTTAGCTGAGCTTTTTAGCGAAACGGAGATTCTCCGCCCCGCAACGGATTCAACGTCGCCTTTTGGGTACACGTACCCCCAACTTACCGATCTTTTCGGCATGACCGATCCCGAGGAACAGCGGGAGTTTTTGGAAAATGAAACCGCGGAGGGACGGCTTCAGCACGTTATTTTCGACGTGGTCAAACGCTGTCCTCAATGCCATTCGATTAATGTGAATTTTCGTCAGGTGTGTCCCCATTGTCTTTCTCCGGCCATTAAGGCACGGCCCGTCAATGGGACGTCGCTGGAAAGGCCTTACCCTCAAAAGGAATGGGTATGTGTCCAATGCAACCACGTTTTTTCGGAACCGAAGTTTTACGGACGCTGTTTGTCTTGCGGCAGACATTTTGAGGAATCGGAAGCCGAGAATGTGGTGGTTTACTCTTATGTGTTGCGTCAGGGCGAGGCGTACCCCCTGGAGAAATCGGAAGCGCCGCCCTCGGAACTACAACAGGCGCTCGCGGATTCCGAGCTTCCGTTTGAAACCGAACAGGCTCTGGTTCCTCTTCTTCGGTACGAACTCAGACGCTCCAAAGCGGCCGGGACGTCGTTTTCCGTTTTAATTTTGGAATTTCTCCAATTGGAAAAATTGATTGCGTTGGACGGCTCCGTTGCCGCCAAAAGACGGTTGCGAAATGCTCTGTTGGTTGTCGGAAAGGTCATTTCCCCGGCCGACCAGGTTGTAGTGAGCGGGGCAAACCGCCTTTGGATTCTCATGCCCGACACACCCCACTCCACCGCGCTCATGGTACGGGGCCAATTGGAAAGCTATTTAGAGCGCCTCAATCTTGGGTTAAAAACCTCTCTGGCCCTTTTCGCTTTTCCGGAAGGCTTTCAGTCGGTGGAGGAACTCTTGAAAAAAAGCCGAACGCCTGTTCCTGTAAAACATCCGGGGATAGCCGATTTTCCTCGCCCTGCTTCCCGTTAAGCGCGAGAGAAACAATCCGGCCGGGCGAGAGCCTCCCTTTTGGGAGAACGGATTCCATTTGTCGAGCAGGTACCCCCTGAGTGTGCTTTTAACCTTCCCCTGAAATTTTTAATAGCTGTACTTCACCTCGAGAAAAACCTTGTCTTCTTTGTCCATTTGGCCGAAGGGAGAATCGACAGGGCCTGAGAAAAAAAGGCCGCCAGCCGTTATGTGAAGGGCGTCAGCCAGTTCGTAACTCACAAAACCTAACACAAAGGAATCTTTGTCTTTTAAATTCAGCACACCGATGACCTGCGACGTGACGTAATCAAAAGGATTCCAACGCAGAACGGTCGAAACGGACGAGGCTACGCGATCGGGGGAATGGCTCGCGGTTGCCATCTGGGTGCTGCCGTTTTGAGTGTGTTTGGGGGCGTCCGCTTCGTGAATGTCCTGTACCCATTGAAGAGTCAAGGCCACCCGGTCGCCGGGCGTCCAATCGCTTCCCAGAACGTATTTAAAATGCGGGTTTTCAATTTCCGGGTCACGGCGCCTGGGATCAGCGGTTCGGAAATACGCTCCTTCCCCTTTTATTCCCCAGGAACCGAAGATGCGTTGAAAATCGCCCCCTACTACGTGTAAAGGTTTGTAAGTAGGCGTTAGGGTGATTTGATTCTGTACGGGATCGAAGCGAGAGATCATGCTAAATTGGTGACTGAGACCGGCGTAATAACTGACAGAGTAATCGATTCCCCACACGGTGTGGGAAAGGCGCAAAGCGGCCTGGGAATGTTTGAGCGTGGGCGCCGGGAGAACAGGGGAGGCTTGGTAAATGGCGGGAATGTGCCGGGCGGCATCTCCCGGGCGAATCCGGCCGGTTTTCACAGGAAGGCGATCGGGAAGAAAAACGGGCAGCCAGTCGGCTTCCAAAGTTACGGGTCCCAGGTACCAATCGGTTTTAACGGCCGTTACGGGCAGCCGGTAGTCTTCAATTTCGGAGGAAATATTGGCGTAATCCCAGGGGTTCAGGTTGTCCGTGGGATTAATCCAGTCGGTTTTCCCCCAAAAAATAAACTGCTTTCCCAGTCGTACATCTACGTTGGAAAAATAGAGACTGACGTAGGCTTCTACCGGGTAGACGTCCAATTCGCTACCGCGCCGATTGAGGCCGTTTTGGTAAAGCCGCAGATCGTTGGCGTCAAAATCGAAAGACGAAAATAACTCCCCGCGCTCGCCAAAAGATTTTTGGAGATTCATTTGAAGCCGAACGCCTGTTTTGGCAATACGATGCGGCGAAACGGTATTGTTGTGATGGTAAAATTTCAGGTAGCCACCCAGTCGCACCTGCGCCAGTGCGCCGGAAAGGCTCGACGCACCGATAAAAACAGCAAGTAAAACGATGAATTTGCGCATGGCCTCACCCCCTTTGTAAATAGCGCGTGGTAAATAGCCGCGACGGCACGCCGGTGTTGATCTTTAAATTTTTAAATTCCATTTTACTGGTGTGGTTAATTTGATCGTCGTGCATGATCATGACGGTGGAAAACCAAACGCCGTTTATTTTCTTGACCTCGGGCACCGTCAGCTCTTTCCATTTTTTTCCGTCTCGATCGTAGAAGATTGCCTTTAACGTGGTGAATGTGTCTTTGCGAATCCAACGGACGATTTTGGAGTACCCGGTTTCTTTGGCAATTTTGGGGGAGGCAGCCACCGCTTCCACCACATAGCACGGATGTCCGTTCACTATTTCGTCCGGAAGGCGTTTGTAAGTCCAGTCGGCTAATTTCGGTTTGCCCATGTCGTAATACGTAAAATCGGACGACATAAAATTTCCGCCTTTCCCGCTGGCGGTTATTTTTTTGACGCGCCTCAGGGCAGGCAGGTAAAGGTAACGGTCGTCGTCCCGATTTTCATGTTCAATGGTCAGGAAAGCCGTGCCGCGTACGTCGGCAGGTGAAATAATTTTAATCAACATCATGCTTTCGTTTTCGGTTTTCTTTTTGGAATAAAATTTCATATTTCGCACACGGGTTTCGCCCCGACTTGTGGTTAGAGTCATCACCAAATCGCCCGTCATGTCCTTCCAATTGGTCTGGGACAACACCTTTTGCATGATTTGTTTCCCGGTGAGGGGTGAACGCTTCTGGGCGAATCCCCCGGTTACCAGCACCGAAAAAAGAAGAGCCACTACAAAAAATCGTTTCATTTTTTGCCTCCGAAATGATTAAATGTGGGTTTCAAAACCATAAACAACGTGGGTAAAATGGTCAGGGCGCCAAAAGATGACCAGATCATGGTTAGTGTAATGAGCAAGCCCATTAAGCTAATTCCCTTAAAAGCGGAGAAAAGTAAAATGGCAAATCCGGCCGCTACAGTCAGGGCGTTAATGAGAATCGCCACGCCTGCTTCTTCCATGGTTCGGTCAACGGCTTGCTTGTAGTCCCGAAGCTCCAAAATTTTCATCCGATAGCGGTGGTAAAAGTGAATGGCGTAATCCACGCCCACGCCAATCGCAATGCTGGAAGTAATCATGGTCATTAAATTTAGATAAATGCCAAACCAGCCCATGATGGCAAAATTCAGAAGCATGGCGAAAAACAGCGGCAGCACATTGAACAATCCAGCCGTAGCGGAGCGAAACATAAAGGCCGTCAGCAGAAAAACCAGAAAAAGGGAGAGAAAAATGCTTTTCATTTGCCCGCTTACAACCAGATCGTTTACGGCCAGATACAGCTCGGAAACACCCGTGAGGTCGGCGTGAATGCCATCGAAGTGCCGATGAAGGAATCCTCGCGTCCACGTGTCGATCTCCTTGAGCGCCGTTCGGCGGGAGGTGCGGACAAAAGCCGTCACTTTGGCGTTTTGGTAATTGTAATCGACCAAATTGGCGAAGTCTTCGGGTTTCCCGGACATTTCGTAAAGCTGCAAATACTGGGCGATGAGTTCCCGCCCCGGGACGGTAAATGTTTGAGTGACCCATTTTTTTTGGGATTCGTCAAAATAGCGGGACGTTTCGGTCTCTGTTTCGTTGGGAATTCGGTAGTAGGCGGGATTGCCATTGTGCAGCACTTGATTAATGCGTCGAATAAAATCAGCCAGAGAAAGAGCCCCTCCCACTTCCGGCAGCGTCTTAATGGAATCCTCCAGCATGGCCATGCGCTTTAAAACGGCCGGTTCTTTGATGTACCCGGGCTTGTCCCCTTCCACCACAACGTCGATGTAATTGGCACCGGCAAAATGCCGATTGACCTCTTCCGTGGCTTGTCGCAAAGGGTGGTGTTTCGGAAAATTGCTGATGTCACTGGATTCCAGTTGAATTTGCGGAATGCCGGCAATGGAAAGCAAAACAATCAACAAAATGCCGACCAACACGGCCCACTTGTAGCGAATGAGAAAAGCGGCGTAGCGGTGGCTCAAATGCTCCAGCCATCCGCCTGTTACCTTTTTTAATTGGGTCGGAATTTTCATTTTCGCCAAACTGGCCGGAATGAATGTGAGGGAAAGTACCATAGCAAAGAAAACACCGGTCGCTGTGAAAATCCCGAGTTGAAGGAGTGACGTAACCTTTGAGGTGTTTAGCGCGAGAAAACCGATCATGGTGGTGATCGAGGTCATGATCACCGGGCCATGAAGCTCCATCATGGTAAAATGAATCAGCTTGTCCCGTTCTTTGATGAAACGCGAGTTGGAAAAATAGTGGTTGAGAATGTGAATGCCGTCTGCCACACCGATGGAAATCAGTAGAATCGGCAAAATGGTCGTGGAATGGGAAAGGGGAGAGTGTACCAGGGCCATGACTCCGAATGTCCAGATAACACTGAAAATGACAACCCCCAACGGAATCAGGACCATTTTGATTCGCCGAAAGCGAAAGAGAGGAATGAGAAAAACCACCAAAATGGCCAGCGGAAAAAGCACCCGCATGTCCTGATCCATTCCCTTGGCCAAATAGTAATTCACCACGGGTTTACCAGTGGCCAGAATTTTGTAGTTTTTGCTTTCTCGTTGTGTAATACGGATCACTTCGCCCGCAATCAAACGGGGGCGGATGGTCTTTTTCAGAAAAAGCATGATCCCAGCGGCTCGTTGGTCATCTGAAATCAGGTTCCCAGTAAAAATATTGTTGCTTAACAGGCGTTTTCGGTAAGCCGCCATTTCCGCCGGGGTTTGGGGAATTTTTTTCAGCGCTTCCCGCACCTCCATGCCTTCTTCCGTGCCCACAATGATTTTTGCGTTTGTGGGACTCATGACCGAGTAAATTCCGGGTAAATCCTCAAAAACCCGCGTGAGCGAATCAATTTTGGCCAAAACCGCCGGCTGGAAAAGACTGTCCGTTTCCAAAACCACCAAAATAAAATCCCGACTCGGGAAAATTCTCCCTACTTTGTCGTAGATCCGCTTGGCCGGAATGCCCTGAGGAAGGGAAGCGGAGATGTCCGTTTCTACTTTCATGTTCTTAATTTCGTACCCTAAAAATAGGGTAATCAGGAAAACAGCAAACAGAACCCAGTTGGCACGTTTAATAACCCAGCGGAAAAAGGTATTCATTTGAAAATCCTCTCTATTTCTATTTTAGGCCGTGCTCCAAAACAGCGGTGAATTGGTCGATCATCCGAATGATATCCGCGATCGGCGTCTCGCGGTGAATTTCCATGTTAATGCTCATGATCACCCCGCCCAAAATACGCCAAAAATTCTCTGCCGAAATCGTTTGAATGCCCTCCCGTTCCATTTGCCGAAACAGAACCTCTTCCAACGGTTTTCGGAATTCGCGATAGGTTTTCCGAAACTCCTGAAATTGGGGTGATTTTAGTTGGATTTGGCCGCTCTCAAAGGGAAAATAGATGTTGAAAAAGAGACGGTGCTCACTGAAGTAAGAGGCGTAGAAGAACAGTACGTTTCGCACCATTCGAATGAACCGCTTCTCAGCAGAAATGGATTGTAAAATTTCCGCAAAAAATTCCCGTGTGTTGTCTTCCAAAAGCTGCAATAAGATTTCATCCTTACTCCGAAAATAGTAGTAAAGCGTTCCCTTACCCAATTCCGCTTGCTCCGCCACGTCGTCCATTGTGGCCTGGTGGTACCCTTTTTGAGCAAAAACCCGAATGGCTGCATTCAAAATAAGCTGCCGACGGGCCAAACGTTCTCGTTCTTTGCGATGTTGAACAGCCATTTTTCTCCCTTTTTATTGATTCGACTCTATAGTCGAATATAGAATAATTAGTCGATTTTGTCAAGGCTTTTTTGGTCAAAAAAAATTTTTTGGCTGAAAAACAGGGCAAACAAAGCCTGACCGATTTGCACAGGCGGAAACCGTTTCCTTGGGGGAGGAAAACAAGAAAGGGTGAAAAGGGTCACGGGGGGAAGGGTTCTCAAAAGTGGTTTCGAGGGAACCGTTGAGGGGCATTTTCGAAATTCCGCCCCAAAAATTTCTTGATTTCGGGCGCAAATCATCGTATATTAAAACGCTTACTTGGAATTGCCCGGTGGAGTAATTGGCAACTCGAGGGACTTTGGATCCCTTGTTGGAGGTTCGAGTCCTCCCCGGGCAGCGAAAGGCGAGGAGAAATCTTCGCCTTTTTTGTTGTCGGGAGATTGAAGAATGCACAAGGGCATCTGGATTGACGGCGCAGAAGGGGAAGGCGGCGGCCAAATTCTCCGCACGGCTCTGTCGCTTTCGATTTTGACCCGTCAGCCCTTTGAAATGATTCGTATTCGAGCACGCCGCCGTAACCCGGGACTTCGGCCGCAGCACCTCGCTGCTGTGCGAGCGGCTGCCGCTCTTTCGGAGGCTTCGGTTGCAGGCGACGAGCTGGGTTCCGATTGCATTCGCTTTTCCCCTCAGACCGTTCGTCCCGGAGAGTGGCGCTTTGACATCGGCACGGCCGGCTCGGTCTCCCTTTTGCTCCAAACGCTGGTCTTTCCCCTGTCTTTTGCTTCTGCACCTTCTCGTTTGATCTTAACCGGCGGTACCCACGTGCCCTTTAGTCCCCCGCTGCATTTTGTGACGCACCACTGGCTTCCACTGCTCAATTCATTCGGATTTCGGTTCACTGTTCGTTTGGAACGTGCCGGTTTTTACCCCCGTGGGGGCGGAAAGGTTGTGGTGGAGATCGAACCAGTTCGGGAACTTTCTCCTTGGACGGCGTTGGAACGGGGTGAATTGGCCGGAATTTCAGGCTTCTCTTTTTATGCCAATTTGCCGGAGTCGGTGGGCGTTCGGCAGACGCAAGCCGTGGAAAAGTGTCTGTCGGAAGCCGGGTACCCGCATGCAATTGAAACAATCCGCTTACTCGCGGTGGGGAAAAACACGTTTGTGTTTTTGCTGGCCCGTTTTACGGAAGGGCGGGTAGCCGCCACGGCGCTTGGCGAACGCGGTACGCCGGCAGAGCTTATTGGCAAAAGGGCTTGCGATGCGCTTCTCGCCACGCTTCGAACGCCTGCCACTACAGACATCTATTTGGCTGACCAGCTTCTACTGCCCCTCTCTCTTGTACCGGGAACCTCGCGGTACGTGGCGCCGTTTCTCTCGGCTCACATGCGTTCGAATCGGGAGACCATTCGCAAATTCCTTCCCGCAGCCATCACAATGACTCCTCACAATCAAACGGAGGCCGTTGCGGTTCGGATCGAAGGGAGCTTCCCGCCAGTTTTTTGATCCTCTTTGGGTCTTTGAATGATTTTTTTGCTTGATTCCTGCCAAAATTTTCTGTATTATACAAGAACCAGAAGCAGAAGGCTTTTTTATGAATATTTCCGTTTATTTTCGAAAAATATTCTTTTTAGCGCTCACCGTTGTTTGTGTTAACTCTCTTCTTTTTGCTCAACCTCGTGGCAATGTAAAAGGAGTGGTTCTGGACGTCAAAACGCGCAATCCGCTGGCCGGTGTGTTGGTTCACATTCAAAAAACCTCTGCCTCTACCGTTACCAACGCCAAAGGCATTTTTGTTTTGAAAAATATTCCCGTTGGCACCTACCAGATTGAATGTATTAAGACCGGTTACCAGAGCCTGATTTTGCCCAATCTACATATTGTGCCGAATAAAACGGTGCAAATTGTGGCCGAGTTGAATCGTTCGACCGGTGAAAAGGAAGATATTTTTTATATCGGGGGGATCAAGGTTGAAGCGGACAAAGCCGATCTGCCCTCCGACCCGGTGTCCAAGGATGTGGTCAAATCGGGTGACATTGAAAACCTTCAGGCTTCCAGCCTGGGCGATGTGTTGGAAATCATCCCCGGGGTGGAGAAAACCAATCGACTTGGTCTGAGCCGTTCCATTCAAGCGAGTATTCGCGGCCGAACCAACGACGCTTTTTCAACCTTCGGAACAAAGATCATTTTGGACGATGCTCCGATTTCTAACAACGCCAATCTCCAGCGGTTTTCGAATGTGCAGCTCGGGCAGAATATTTCGCTAACCACCGGTCAGGGCATTGACTTGCGGAACATCCCGGCGGACAATATCGAAAAGGTTGAAGTGATCAAAGGGGTTCCGTCCGTGCGCTACGGCGACTTTACGGAGGGAATTATTAAAGTGGAAACCAAAATCGGCAAACGTCCCGCGCGCCTGATCGTAAAACACAACCCGGACACCAAAGAGATCAATTTTGGCAATGGAATCGTCCGCTGGAATACAGGGTTTACGTACGATTTGAATTACGGCTACAGTGAGCGGGACCTGCGGAAGGTGGGGGATGAGTACCATCGATTTACCGGAAATTTAACCACACTGAAGCGATTTTTCAACAATCGCCTGACGGTTAAACACAAGATTTTCGGCCAGCGCCTGCTGGATGAGGAAAAGCCGACGGACATTCACAAAAACAAGCGCTACAATCGCGGGTACACCATTAACAATGATTTGTGGGGAGACTATGTCATCAATAATCTGACCAAATTTACCTACAGCCAGTATGTTCATTTTCGAAAACAAAATACGTTCGCCCAAAAATTGGTAGAAGCGGACCCGCGCAGTTACATCGGTTCGATGCGTATTCTCGGTAACGAATGGAATATTGGCGGGCGGTGGGAATTTCATTTTAAACGTCTGGCGGGAGAGTCGGTTTTTCACGATTTTATTGTGGGTAGTAATGTGGAGTACGACAAAAATACCGGGCGCGGCGTGATGATCGACAGTACCCGAAATTACTACGGGCCGCTGTCCGGCAAGCGTTCGTACAATTTCGACCAAATTCCCGGGCAGGCTTTGGTGGGACTCTACGCCGAGGACAAAATTACCTGGCACCAAATTTGGGATATTACCTGTACAGTGGGATTCCGATACGATCTGTTTAATCCTCAGGCCGTCCACCTCTCTGGATTGTGGACGTCCAAGCCGTTTGTTCAATCCCAGCACGGAAGCTACCTCAGTCCGCGGCTGGGGCTGATTGTGTTTCTGAGTAAAAACAGCCGCCTGCGTTTTGGGTACGGACTTTCGGCCAAATCGCCCCCGCTGACCAATGTGTACCGCACGCCTCAGGTGCTTGCCTTTCGGGACACAACCTACCGGCACGAGCAGAACAACCCCAATTTGAAGGGTTACCAGCTCAGGAAATTGGATGTCGGCTTTGATTCCCGGTTTTTCAATTTTGTGCGCAGTTCTTTGGAAGGATATTACACCGTTCGGACAGACCAAATGAAAGCCGTCACCTACCCCTTCGGTTATTCCGTAAATCCCGACACGGTTACGGAAGCCACATATAGTCTGTACGAAAATCGGGGATGGACACAGCGCTACGGAGCGGAATTGTCGCTTCAAACCAAAACCTACCGGAATCTGTCCTTTCTCCTGAATTTTGCGCACCGCAGTGAGCGGTCGGGGTCAAACGGGCTCTTTTATTATTCCCACACCGACACCAGTCACGGCCAAAAACCCTGGGCGCCTCTCGGTACCGGTTGGAGGAAAAAAGCCATTGTGGATTTTCGGATGTCGTACAAAGCCCGGTCGTTGGGCATCTGGGTGTCTGTTTGGGCGCAATCGGTAGTGTACGAGAAATACCAGCGCTACACAGCTCACCCCTTTTATTGGTGGGAAAACAACCGAATGCACTACCCACCCAAAACAGTGTACAATTTGACCGTTTCCAAAAGCCTTTGGCGTGGAGCGGAGGTTTCGTTTTACGTCAACAATTTTTTCGATAATCGGAATTTGTACCGACACCCGTATTTGCACAGCTATTCGGAACGAACATCGGCTATTTTTTACGGATTCAAATTGAGCACAAAGCTGTAAAAAAGCCTGTTTGAAGAACCACGTGACAGAGCAGGGGGGGATGTTTTTTGCGTCCGCAGGATTGTAAAAAGACAATAAAGGGCAAAAATGGGATACAAAAATGGCGCAGGTTGTCATCAAGGAATTTGATTGGTGAATAGAATACTGGAACAATATCTGAAAAATCTCACTGACACCGCCACGCGTGGCGACGCCCGGGAAGAAAGCTTTTACAAGCATTTGGATAAGCTTCTAAAACAGTACGCCGAGATTAAAAATATCCAAAATATCGATGTTACAATTCTTCCTAAAAAGACAGAAGCCGGCAATCCTGATTTCCGTATTTGGGACGGCAAAAATCACATCACAGGTTACATCGAAGCCAAAGCTCCGTCAATCACCAATTTGGATTCCATTGAAAATACCCAACAATTAGAACGATATATCTCAACATTCCCAAATGTTATTCTGACAAATTTTTATGAGTTTCGGCTTTACCGGGATGGCCAGCGTGTGGCCCAAGCCATGATCGGGCGACCGGTAATTGTCAGAAAACTCCAAACAACTCCGCCACTGGAAAATATTGAAAAATTTCAAGACCTCTTTGACCGGTTCTTTTCTTTCTCTTTGCCCAAAGTGCAAACCGCTCGATCCCTTGCCATCGAATTGGCCAAACGCACCCGCTTCTTACGCGATGAAGTGATTTCCGTAGAAATAGGAGAAAAAAACAGTAGGGGACATAAACAAATCGTTGGTTTTTATGAAGCATTCAAGAAATATTTGATCGCAACCTTGACGGAAAAACAGTTTGCCGATCTTTACGCGCAAACCCTGACTTACGGCCTGTTTGCTGCCAGAACCAGGGCAAATGGTGCATTTAACCGCCGATTGGCTTTTGATTACATTCCTCACACCATTGGCATCCTTCGCGATGTATTCCGCTTTATCTCTTTGGAAGAACCGCCCAAATCGTTGCAAATTATTGTGGACGACATCGCCGAAATATTGAGCGTCGCCGATGCCAATAAAATCCTGCATGAATATCGTCGCAGCGGAAAAGGCAAAGACCCCGTCATTCATTTTTATGAGACTTTTTTGGCCGCCTACGATCCAAAAATCCGGGAACGGCGGGGTGTTTATTACACGCCGGAGCCGGTAGTTGGTTATATTGTCCGTTCCATTCACGCCTTGTTGAAATCGCACTTTGGATTAAGAGACGGCCTGGCCAGTGAAGAAGTCAAACTACTCGACCCGGCCGGCGGGACCTTGACTTTTCCGGCCGAAGCCATTCGTTTGGGAGCCGACGAATTTAGGGAGAAATATGGGGAGGGCGGCTTGCACCGATGGATAAAAAGGCACGTGTTGGCCCATTTTTACGCTTTCGAGCTGATGATGGCGCCCTATGCCATCGGACATTTAAAGATTGGTTTCGTCTTTGACGAACTCGGCTATAAAATGGCGGAGGATGAGCGCTTTAAACTCTATCTGACCAACACGCTTGAAATGGAAGAAATTGAGCAAATTGCTATTCCCGGGCTTTCGTCTTTGAGCGAAGAAAGCCATTTGGCGGGAGAAGTAAAAAGGGAACAGCCAATTCTGGTCATTCTGGGCAATCCGCCTTACAGTGGCATTTCTGCCAACATTAATGAATGGACGGAACGCCTGCTCAAAGAAGACGTGGACGGCTGTCAAAGTTATTACAAAATGGACGGCCAACCGTTGGGTGAGAAAAATCCAAAATGGCTGCAGGATGATTACGTCAAATTCCTGCGTTTTGCCCAGTGGAAAATCCAGAAAAGCGGCTACGGCATTGTGGGCATGATTACCAATCACAGCTATTTGGACAATCCCACCTTCCGCGGCATGCGCCAGAGTTTGATGAAAACCTTTGATGAGATTTACATTCTTGACCTGCACGGCAACAGCCTGAAAAAAGAAACCACCCCCGAAGGCGGTAAGGACGAAAATGTGTTTGATATTCGGCAGGGAGTGGCGATCGCGCTGTTTATTCGAAGCAAAGAACAAAAAAAATCTCAGGTTTTCCATGCCGATTTATTTGGTTTGCGCAAAGAAAAATACAATTGGTTGGAAAAGAAGCCCTTTCTGCAAGAAAATTATGTCAAAATAGAACCGCAGAGTCCGTATTATTTCTTTGTAAGGAGAAATACGGAGAAAATTAAACAATATTTGGACTGGGAGAAAGTTACCGATATTTTTCCGGTAAATAGTGTAGGCATTGTGACTTCCAGAGATCATTTTGTAATCGGTTTTAACAGAGCCGAATTAAAGAACAGAATACGGCAATTCCAGAATCTTTCACAGTCAGATGAGATTATTGCCCGGGCTTTTCATTTGAAAGACAAATCAAATTGGCGGATAAGGGACGCCCGACAAACCCTATCGAAAATTAACGATATTGACGCGAAAATCAACAAAATACTTTATCGCCCTTTTGATTTTCGTTACATATTTTATCATTCGGCATTAGTTGAAAGAATGCGCTTTGAAGTTATGCGTCACATGCTAAAAGAGAATATTGGGTTGGCCATTTCAAAACAGGTGAAAGCGAGTAAGGACTGGCGGCATTGTCTGATTTCTGAATCCATTATTGAAAGTTCGTTTGTGTCAAATAAGACAAGCGAAATAGCATCAATATTTCCCCTCTACCTTTATCCCCAAAAAAACAAAAAAGAAAATCGAAGGTCGGGCTCAACCATAATGATGGTTCTTGAGGAGAGGGAACCGTATGGTCGAACGCCTAATCTTTCTTCCGTCATTTTGGACGGATTGGAAGAAGTTTTTGGTCAGAGACCCACACCGGAAGATATTCTTTATTACATCTACGGCGTGTTTTACAGCAATCTTTTCCGCGAAACCTACGCCCAATTTTTGAAGATTGATTTTCCCCGTGTGCCTTTTACCGCCAATTACAGTCTGTTCAAAAAATTAGCCGGATTGGGCAAAGAACTCGCTAACCTACATCTCCTGAAAAGCCGCGCTTTGGATCTGCCGGTTGCTAAATATCAGGGCAGCGGCGCCAACGACCGGATTGAGAAAATCGTTTACAAAGAAGGTGAACAGCGCATTTACATTAACAGAGACAAATATTTTGAGGGCGTGGCGCCCGAAATCTGGAACTATCATATTGGCGGTTACCCGGTTTTACAAAAATATCTGAAAAACCGCAAGGGGCGCAACATGAACGACGCTCCCCGGTATTGTCGGATTGTCACCGCTTTGAGTCAAACAATGGAAATTCAAAAAGAAATAGATCAAGTTTACCCTGAAGTTGAAAAGGAACTCGTTCACTTTAAAAGAAAAACGCAATAGAAAAAACAATCTAACTGTTGGTTCAATCGCGCCGCAAGGAAACCGTACGTTTTTTTTGGGGGTGGAATTCCGTACAAATTTAGTAGGTAGCTCAAAGTTTTCCTGGCACGGTTTGCGGCCGATGGGCCAAATCGATCCCAAAAAGCGGGCGTGTTCCAGGCAAAGCAACACCTATCCAATTGGGAAGGTCGTTTCAAAAGTGGTCATTGCGAATGCGTATTTTTCAGATGGGTTGTTTCTTTCTCATTCTTTTGTTCGGTGGCGGAGGCTGCACGTCTAAAAAGCCGCTTTGCGTGGACGGTGCGGGAAAAGTTCGGGCTTTGGTGGAATTTAAGTCTTCCCCCGAATTACCCGGCAGTCCTCTCGAAAATGCTCGCGTTTCCCTAAAGCCCTGGTTTGCGGGTTCCATTCCACCGATATTGACCGACGCTTCGGGAATTGCTGAATTCGGCGGGCTTCTTTCGGGAACCTACGCCGTCAGTGCCACGTACGATTTCGACTCTCTAAAGGTTCTGGTCGGATCGTCCACTGTTACCGTTCGTAGTCCGGCAACAGCACAAACGGAGATTGCCATGTACGCCGGTAAACCGGGTCTGAAAATAAATGAATTGTACACGGCGGGACCGCCCAATGATGAATTTTACTTTTTTGACCAATTTATTGAATTGTACAACTCGGCGAAAGACACCGCCTACTTGGACGGTATGGTTGTCTGTCGGTTGTCCGGCAATATCGACAAGGTGACGTACATGTTTCAATTTCCGGGAACACCAATTATGGGGCGGCAGTACCCGGTACCGCCGGGCGCTTTTGTTGTGCTGGCGGGGGATGCCATTGACCACCGGAAAATTATTCCCGGCAGTGTGGACCTGTCTCGCGCGGACTGGGAGTTTTTCAATCCGCTCAGTCCCACAGACCCGAACAATCCGGACGTACCCGATATTGTCAATATTAAAACAGGAAAACGGGTGGATTTTATGTTGGCTCTGACAAACGATGAAGTAGCGATTGCCACGGGCGAAGATGTCAATTACCAGGACGGTTTGGATGTGAGCACGATATTGGACGGAGTGGAGTACCAGAGCTCGGCTTCGTATTTGAAAACGCTGGACCCGCGAATCGATCGGGGATTTGCAGGAGTCGGACTCACGCGGTACAGCGGTATGTCTTTGGAGCGAAAATTCCCCGGGATGGACACGGACAATTCCACCGCCGATTTCCACATCATTCCGCATCCGACCCCGGGGTACCCATATAAAAACCCCTTGTAACCAATCAGGAAAGGAAACAGGACGTTGAGCAAAACAATCTGGGGGAAAATCAGTGCAGTCGGACTTGTCGGCAGCCTTTTGTTTTCGGGATGTGCGCAAAAAAAACCTGTTTGTGTAGAAGGAAACGGCAAGGCGCTTGTGTACGTGGAGTTTAAAGAATCTCCAGAATTGCCGGGGAAACCCGTCCAACACGCCAAGGTGGAATTGCGTCCCGAACACACGGGGAAAATCACCCCGGTTTTTACGAATGATCAGGGATTGGCGGAATTTGATCGATTGATTTCGGGAAATTACATTGCCAGCGCAACCTACCGGTGGGATTCTCTCAAGGTGTTGGTAGGGTCAACCTCTTCGGATGTGCGGTCGAACACAACCGTTGTGGACACCATTCGGCTTTTTCCCAGCAAACCCGGACTGAAAATCAATGAGTTGTACACTGTGGGCCCCCCGAACGACGAGTTTTATTTCTACGACCAATTTATTGAGTTGTACAACTCGGCAAACGACACCGCCTATTTAGACGGCATGATTGTGTGCCGCCTTTCTCGAGACATTACGCGTGTGACGTACATTTTTCAATTTCCGGGAACGCCGGTTACCGGCAGACAGTATCCGGTGCCGCCGCACACTTTTGTGGTGTTGGCGCAGGATGCCATCGACCACCGAAAAATCATCCCGGGAAGCATCGATTTGTCCCATGCGGATTGGGAGTTTTACAACCCCAACAGCCCCTCGGATCCGGATAACCCCGATGTTCCCAACATTGTGAATATTAAGGTGGGCGAGCGGGTTGATTTTTTAATCTCCCTGACCAGTGACGAAATTATTATTGCCACGGGCGAGGATGTGAATTACCAGGACGGAATCGACCTCAATACGGTTATTGACGGAGTGGAATACCAGAGTTCCCCCACCAAACTGAAGACTTTGAATCCGCTGATTGACCGTGGGTTTACGGGGGTCGGGTTGGTCAAATACTCCGGTATGTCCATGGAGCGAAAATACGCCGGGCTGGACACCGATGATTCTCGAGTAGATTTTCGAATCATTCCGCATCCGACACCGGGCTACGAGTACCAGCCCTAAGGGCAGGTGGAAGGGCAGACTTTGGTCAGTTGGGTTTCGAAAAAATCGAAGAATCGGGCAGTCCGGTTCCAAAATAGTGGAAAAAATCGGAGAAGATTGTTGCTGTTCTCACGGAAAAAACCGTTTCTTTTTCTCGGCCTTTTTGTTCTTTTGGGTACCTTTTCGGCGGGTGCACAGACGACCCGAGTGCGCACCCTTTCGATGGGTGGGCTTTGTCTTGCCGTGCCGGACACCGACAATCAATTGAATTTTTACGATTTTGGCGGAAACCCGGCCGGTTTGCAGTCAGATCAAAAATTCCGCTGGATGCGCGTTTACCTAAATGCCGATAACCATTGGGGCGGGTACCGAAGGCTCTACGAACCCTCGGACGAACAGAATTACTCTCTGTCTTTTGAGGGGGTGAAAGCCCTAAACCCGCGCGAAACCTTTTGGGGCCGAATTACGTATTCCGGCGACTACCCTCACGGGGTGTACCGCTCGCTGGAAAAACAGCCGTACAGCAAAAATTTTATTTTAACGGACACCACGACGGGCAACTATTGGTACAATGGGCCGAGTATTCAAACTATTTATTCCCGAAAACTACCCCAAAATTTCGCCCTGGGTTTGAGGTTCAATTACAAAGTCCAAATGGGGTTGAAAGATGTGTACACCAAGGTTGAATCCATTCAGCGGGAGATTTTTCCGGGGATCGGACTCAGTTGGAGCGTCCCAAGAAAAGGGGGGGCGCCTTCCGCCCCTGTGTTGCCTCTGTCGACGGCAGGAACTGATTTCCCGAGCGCGAATGGTTCAGCGGGCGGCATTGGATTTTACTGTTTTCCTTACGACAACCAAACCCGTTTAACGGCAGTCAAGGAAATGCGGGATGCCGTTGTGTACCGGCAAATTGGCCTTTCCACTCGTTTTCGGCAGGTTCGGGGAAAGTATGTCCGAATTTACCGCACTAAGGGGGTTCTGTTGGGTGGACAGGTTTTCATGTCCCCTTTTCGGCACATTCGATTCGGGGTGTCGCACCGGTACTGGGCAGCCGGAACAAGCACAACGGACAATTTGTTTGTCAAACGTGGGTACGAACAGCAAATTCAAAACAAAACGGTCGGTAGAGTGGTTTTCCGCAAAGCAGGCTGGCAAATCGGGGCTCAAGTGCTTCGGGAAAGCTCGGAGGATTGGTCAAAAAGTGTCGTTTTTCAGTGTTTGTACGGGGAACAGGCGCGCCGTCGTTGGACGGCCGGACTGGGTGTCGGAACGACGGAAATGCCCGTAATCCTCGGAGCGGAGTTTTACGCAGGCCGTTTTGAACGCACCTATCGGGATTACCTTTCCCACCAAAAAATCACAATCCGGCAGCCTGAATGGGAGGTGCGAGCAGGCCTGGAAGTGCCCCTGTTCTCAGAAAAGTGGCAATTTCGGCTGGGAGGAATGTGGGGGCGCCAGGTGCCCGATTTGTTTTATTGGTATTCACGTGAAAAAGTGTGGCGGTTTGGCGGCGGGATTTCGTGGCAGGCGACCTATTTGCGCGTCGTTTTGCTGGGTGTTTTTCACTCGCGCTTACCGGTTGGTTCCCCATTTGAAGTCAACCAGCCCCTGTACGAGGGTGCACCCTATTGGCCGGCCGGGCATCGTCAGCGCGCTTCGGTGCAGCTTCTTGTGCAACTTTGGGGGAAGTGATTTTCATGTTGCCGAATTTCAATGGAATTCGGTTCAAAAAAGAGAGGATCTAATGGATCGAAAAATCAGTGTGGCGTGGGTGGCGGTTTTATTTTTTCTTCCGGCATTTTTGTTTGCCAAAACACCGGAAACCCCGGTTGTAGAACACATTTTGTCCAATGGTCTCAAGGTTTTGACTGTTGAAAATCACAATTCTCCCATTATTTATGCCCAAATTACCTACAAGGTAGGCTCGCGGAACGAACATTTCGGCATTACGGGAATTTCGCACCTTGTGGAACACATGATGTTCAAAGGAACCCCGGCTTACCCCGGGCAGGTGTTGAAAAATCTGATTAAAAGAAGCGGCGGCATTTACAACGCCTTCACCACTACGGATTTGACCGCCTATTACGAACAGGTCCCCAAGAACAAAATTGCTGTGGTACTGGCGATCGAAGCCGACCGAATGCACAATTCCGCGTTCGACCCCCAGGAATTTCAGCACGAGCGCGAGGTGGTTATCGAAGAACGCCACATGCGCACCGACGACAGCCCCAAGGGAATGTTTGGGGAGGAACTAAATGCCATTGCGTTTAAAAGTCACCCGTACCACAACCCCACGGTGGGCTGGATTAGCGATATTCGGGCGATTACCCGCGATCAGGCGTACCGGTACTACAAAACCTATTATGTTCCCAACAATGCCACACTGGTACTGGTGGGAGATTTTGACACGGCACAAATCATGAAAGTGGTGAAAAAATATTTTGGGGTGATTCCAAAGGGAGCGCCGGTGCCACCCGTGGTTTCGGTGGAAGAGCCTCAGGAGGCGCGTCGCGTTCTCACGTACAAACGGCCCGATGTGAAAATGCCGGTTTTTCAGATGTCGTTTCACACGCCCGCTTTGGGTCACCCTGATTGTGCGCCGCTCACTGTGGCGGCCAAAATTTTGGGGGGAGGCCGCTTTTCACGCCTCAAAAAGGTGTTGACGCAGCAGAAAAACTGGGCACGGTCCGTTCGGGTGTTTTTCAAAAAGGGCAAAGACCCTCAGCTCTTTTCTTTCATTGTGGAGCTTTACCCCAAATACCGGTCAAAAATAGATTCCGTTGAAGCGGTGATTTGGCGTGAAATTCGGAAGATGCAAACCACGCCCATCTCGAATTACGAATTTCAAAAGATTAAAAACAATCTGCGAGTGGACGAACTGGTCAGGGATGAAAAGGTCTCGGGAATCGGCGGGAGTTTGAGCCGGTACGAAACGCTTGTTGGCTGGAAGTACAAAGCCAAATGGCCGAAGGAACTGCGAGCTGTGACCAAGGCGGACATCCGGCGTGTCATGAATCGGTATTTTGCTCCGGAAAAGGTCACAGTCGGGTATTTGCTTCCTGACACGTCCCGCAAGGCAGTGGGAAAATCAACCCGAAAAAAGCGACGCCGAAAACCGGCAACCGACGTACCGGAGGGGCGCAACCGCTCTGCAATGCTCCCAATGGCTGGCGAGGAAACCGTTCGATTGGACGACATTATTCGACCGCAGCCGGTTGCCGGACGCATTCACCGATTTCGATTGAAAAACGGGATTCAGGTGTTTGCCATTGAAGATCACACCGTACCGGCCTTTCGATTGCACGGTCTGATTGACACGGGTAACATGCTGGAAGAAGCCAAAATTCACGGCATTGCAAGTTTTTTCGGAAAAATGATGAACCGCGGGACGACCAAGCATTCCTTTGAAGAATTGACCAAAATGAAATCCTTTATTCCTGTTAGCTGGGTTGTGCAAGCGCACAACGGCTCGATTCAATTCAACGGGTTCAGCCTGCACGAGGACGTGGATTCTCTTTTTCGAATTGGAAAAGAAATTCTGTTTGAGCCGGCGTTTCCCAAGGAGGAAATCGCCCGCGTCAAAAAATCCGCCATTGCGTTGCTGAGATCTGCCGAAAAAGGCACCGGGTGGAAAACCAGTGTTTTTCTCTTCTCCAATGTGTACAAAAACCATCCGTACGGCTGGATGGCCGGAGGCACACCGGAAAGCCTCCAAAAAATTACGCAGGCAGATTTATTCGCTCTGCACCAAAAATACCTCCGGCCGGAGCGAACCAAATTGGTCATTTTGTCCGATTTTTCAGCCAAAGACCTAAAAAAACTGCTCGATCGGAAATTCGGTCATTGGAAAAACAAAACCCCTTTTACCTACCACGCGTTTCCCCCTGTGCCGCCCACCGTGGGGAAAACGGTCAAGGCGTTCCCGATGCCCGGCAAAAAGCAGGTCGATGTCAAAATGGGTTTTCGTTGGGTGGCCAAATCCGACCCCAATTTTGATGCTCTGGATGTGTTGAACGACATTTTGGGTGGCAGTACGCTGACCTCCCGGCTGGGTGTTACCATTCGAGACAAAATGGGTTTGACCTACGGGATTACCACCAAAACCCGTACTCGCGAGAAGGGCGGCATTTGGTTTTTGACCGCAAAGACGGAGCCCCAAAATGTACGGGCTTTGATTCGGGAATCGTTGAAAATTATTGAAGACGTCCGGGAACACGGGGTGACCGAGGAGGAACTTCGCAAAACGAAATCTTTTGACCTGCGAATTTTGCCGATGGTTGTGGAAACCCCAAGCGATATTTTGAATCTGGTTACGGATCTGGTGAAATACAACCAGCCGCTGAACACCTTCGACACGTACTACGACCGGGTCATGAATCTGAAACGTCAAAGAATCAATGCGTTAGCGAAGAAATATTTAAGCACGAAAAATTACGTTTTGTCGGTAGCGGGGGATGTATCGGCAAATATTTTGGACGAATTCAAATAAATCGGGTCAAGGCAGTGGCACACACCTTGACTATTGGAAAATGGTTCACTTAAAAAAGGAGGAAGGAGATGGAACGAAAAAGGCGACTCATCGGTGCAGTTTTGTTTGTCCTGATTGCCGGGTTTGCCTCGGCACTGTGGGCGCAGGGAGTGTGGGAGCCCCAAACGCACCCGGCAATTGAA
Source organism: uncultured Deferribacteres bacterium (assembly GCA_964579725.1). Classification (GTDB taxonomy): domain Bacteria; phylum Zhuqueibacterota; class JdFR-76; order JdFR-76; family BMS3Abin05; genus CAZOHG01. The sequence continues at coordinate 7,889 of CAZOHG010000032.1, read as the reverse complement.
GCGAATATTTACGCCCTTTACGTCAGCCCGGACGGCCAGAAAATTTGGGCGGGCACGTACAACGGCGGGTTGTATTTTTCCAGTGACGGCGGCCAAACCTGGGTCTCCAAAAATTCGGGTGCCGGTAAAACCATTGAAGCCATTCATTTTTTGGATGACTCATTGGGCTACACGGCTTCGTACGATGGTCATATCCTCAAAACAAGAGACGGCGGAGACACCTGGTCCGCTTTAAAGACTGCCAACACCAACGGATTGTACGCCATGTCCGTTGTGGACTCGACTCACGGCTGGGCCACAGGGAAAAAGGGCACGATTTTGTTTTTTAACGGCGACACCTGCGTTGCCCAGAATTCCGGCACAACGGAAAATTTGTACGGTGTGAGTTTTTCGGACACCTTGCACGGGATTGCCGTTGGCGCGCACGAAACCGCCCTGTTTACCACTGACGGGGGCCAGACCTGGACGCCCGCCACAACGGTGCCCGGCATTCAAAACAAAGACATAAACGATGTTTTTATGATCAACGACACAACCGCCGTAGCCGTGGGCGACGGATTTGCCTTTTTAGACCTTAAATCGGTTTTCATGAAAACCACTGACGGGGGCCAGACCTGGACGCTGTACGAATCCGCTTCCTACGGAAATATGTGGGACGTGTTTTTTGCGGATTCTGCGAACGGAATTGCTGTCGGCGATCACGGAACAATCTACAAAACAACCGATGCCGGTGATTCCTGGACGCGTTTGCCCGCCAATTTCGGGTTTACGGCCAAAGCCGCCGCACTGGTACAGAATCAAATTTGGGTAGCGGGGTACGCCGGATTTGTGCTGAATTCTACCGACGACGGGGCTACCTGGAATTTTGCTTCCCTTGGCGGGGACCAATTGTATTCCATTGACTTTGCCTCAAGCACCAATGGCGTGGCGGTGGGCTATTTTGGTTTCTGCATGCGCACCACCGACGGCGGTTATTCCTGGAAACCCGGCTACATTGTTTTCGATAATACTCCGACAACCATTAAAGATGTTTCTTTCGGAAGTGAAACAACCGGATGGGTAGTGGGTTATTCCGGTCTCATTGGAAAAACTACCGACGGCGGAAAAACCTGGGTTTCCCAAAAAGATACCAATATCGTGAAGAATTTGTACGAAGTCTTTGCCTTGAATGACACCAGCGTCTGGATCGGCGGCTACCACGGACAAGTGTACCACACCGCTGACGGCGGCGTTACCTGGGAACTAAAAGGCGAAGGCCAATTGCCTTCCAAAAATATTAAAGCCATTTATTTTGCCAACGATACGGTGGGCTGTATCGGTGGCGGCGATTCTACCCTCTACTACACACGGGACGGCGGCGCCACCTGGACGAAATCCTGGAGCAATATTGGCGCGAAAAAAGATATTATGGAAATGTCTTTTCCGAGCCCCGATCACGGGTGGGCAGTGGCCAAAGATGGCTACATCCTTTTCTCCGCCGACACCGGCAAAACCTGGACACTTCAGGCGCGGCCGACCAAGGAAGATTTGAACGGTGTTTACATGGCCAGTAACACCGAGGGCTGGGTTGTCGGCGACAAGGGTAATGTTTTTTACACCAAAGACGGTGGAACCACCTGGAGTGCGGTCTCCGTCGGAACGACAAACTCCCTGAAAGCCATTGCCAAAAGAACCAATGCCGTTCTTTTTGCTTCGGGTTCCGGTTCGTCTGTGTTTAAGGTAGTTCGTGAAGATTACATTGCGCACAGCAATATTAAAATCAATGAATTGTACGTGGGCGGACCGGCCGATGCCGGGTATTTCTTTAAAGACCAATATGTAGAGCTGTACAACGCCGGTAGCCAGACGGAATATCTGGACGGTAAAATCATCTGCCGCCTGTCTCGAAATATTACCAAGGTTACCTACATTTTTCAATTTCCGGGAAACGGAACGGATTACCCGATTCAGCCGGGTGAGTACAAAGTGTGTGCTCAATCGGCGGTGAACTGGAAAGCACAATATCCCACCAGTATTGATTTGTCCCACGCCGATTTTGAGTTTTATAATCCGGCCAATGCTTCCGACCCGGATAATCCCGATGTGCCGAATATCGTCAACCTGTACGAAGGGCGACGCACGGATTTCATGCTCAGTTTGACCAGCGACGAGGTCATTCTGGCCTCCGGTGCCGATGTGGATTACACCGACGGAATCGATTTCGAAACGGTCATTGACGGAGTGGAATACGACGGAAAAACGACAAGTTTTAAAACCCTCGATCCCCGGATCGACGCCGGGCATTTCTGCTGCGCCGTGAAATATCAGGGAAAATCCATGGAACGCATTGCGCCCGGATACGACACCAACAATAGCAGCGTCGATTTTCGGCTGATCGATTACCCGACGCCCGGCCTGACCATGCCGGTTGAGTTGGCCAGCTTCACGGCAAAAGTGGGCGCCGAGGGCGTGACATTGAGCTGGATCACCGCGTCCGAAACCAACAATCTGGGATTCGAAATTCAGCGCAGCTCCGACAATCGGAATTTTACCCAAATTGCCTTTGTAAAGGGGCACGGCACCAGTGTGGAATCCCACACGTACACGTTTACGGACAAATCGGTTGCAACCGGCAAATATTACTATCGCCTTAAACAGGTGGATGTAGACGGCACGTTTGAATTGTCAAAGGTTCTGAAGGTGTCTGTCGGCGTTCCCACCCGGTACGCGCTTCACCAAAATTACCCGAACCCCTTTAATCCGAGCACTACGATTGCCTTCGATTTGAAGAAAGACGGGAAAGTTACCTTGGCAGTGTACAATGCTCTGGGCGAACAGGTAGCCACTTTAGTCAACGGAAAGAAAATGAAAGCCGGGTCACACACCGTAACGTGGGAAGCGAGCCATTTGTCAACAGGAATTTACTTCTGCAAAATTTCCGTGAACGGTTTTCACGCCATTCAAAAAATGCTGCTCGTAAAATAATCCGCTGAAGGGTTCAACAGGGAGAGCCTTCCGGCTCTCCCTTTTTAAATGGAGGTTTGTTTAGATGAGAAAAATTGTGCGTTTCTTTCTGATTTTCAGCACCTTTTTTGTTTTGGGAAAGGTGCAGGCTCAATGGAAACAAGCGGTTCAACCCACTTTTACTACGCCGTTTTACGGCATTGCTTTTACGACAAAGGATATTGGATGGGTGGTGGGAAGCAAAGGGACGGTTGAAAAAACCACCGACGCCGGGAAAACCTGGTCCGAGGTATCGTTGACAACCAAGACGCTCAAAGCCATTTATTTTTTGGATTCACAGAATGGCTGGATCGCCGGTTCGGACGGGACGCTGCTGCACACCACAGATGGAGGCGCAAATTGGACGCAGAGCGGAAATTTTACCGATCAGGACGATTTTGCTGCCCTTTGTTTTGTGGATAAAAAGCACGGCTGGGTGGTCGGTTCCAATATGTCCATGGTAGGAAAAGGTGTCTTTTACCGAACCACCGACGGAGGCGCTACCTGGGTGCCAGCCACGGACTTGGGGGGCGTCACGACGCAAATCTACAGCGTCTCCTTTGGAGATGCTGACCACGGCATTCTGTCTACCAAGTCGTTTATTTACTACACGACGGACGGAGGAGACCACTGGGCAAAAGCCAAATTGGATTTCGGCGGGAACGTTTACTCGCGCAATGATTTTCGGGCGGTGAAAATGGTGACGCCTCAAGTGGGGTACGCTACGGGCTGGGGGTCCATGGCAGCGGGATTGCAGCCTACTATTTTAATGAAAACGACAGACGGTGGCCAGAGTTGGGAATTTTTAACCCAAAGCGATCCCACGTACTGCTACGGCTACGCCATGGCATTCACCGATGAAAAGAACGGAATGATTGTAGGGGGCGGTGCCGGTTACGGAAGTGTGATTTTGCAAACCACGGACGGCCAAACTTTTACCCCAGCACCCATTTTTACCGGAAACACCCTCAATGCCATTTCTGTGGTGGACGGCCGCATCTGGGTGGCGGGAAGCTACGGTGAAATCGCTTTTTCCGACGACGGTGGGCAAACCTGGACGCACCGAAACGGCACCCCGTACATTGTCAATTTTTACACGGTAGCTGCGCTCTCAAAGAAGACGGTTTTAGCCGGGGGCTGGAATGGTGGATTGCTGCGCAGCACCGACGGCGGGCAAACTTGGGCGTACGAGTGCGTCTCGGCGGAGAACCGTGCCACCCATATTCAGAGGCTGTTTTTTCTGAATCAAAACCAAGGATGGGCGTGCGGTAGCTACGGTTTGGTGGCCCAAACGATCGACGGGGGGGCACGCTGGCAAGGATTGAACATCGGTAAATCCGCCCGCGAAACCAATTACGCCATTCAATTTTTCGATGCCAAAAACGGGGTTTTGTGCGGGAAAAATTCCAAAGGAAAAGACATCATTCGAATAACCAGCGACGGCGGGCGAACCTGGACGCTGGTTCAGGAGGATGTCAGCCACAAGCCGTTGTACGATTTGGATTTTTACGACTCAAAACACGGAGTGGCCGTTGGAGGCGATTCCACGATTTTTGTGACGAAAGACGGCGGTGCTACCTGGAGCCGGGCCAAACAGAACTACGAAAATAAGACGGATTTTTACTCGGTGGCCTTTGCCACAGCCAAAAACGGCTGGGTCGTTGGTAAGGCACCGAGAGGCGGAAAAGCCGCCGTTCTGCACTCCACCGATGGTGGTGCCACGTGGACGGCTGTAGATTTAGGGACCAGCCTGTATTTGTACAAGGTGCGCTTTCAAACAACGGAACACGGCTGGATCGTTGGGCGAGGCGGTGCGGTTTTTGAAACGGACGACGGTGGCGAGACCTGGAATGCAGTCACCGATGTGGGAAGCGGTTCGGATTTCAAGGCCGTGGCGCAGGCTCCCAAAGCACCGCCCTGGATTGCGGGATCGGGCGCGACCCTTCTGACCAATCCGGAGCTCACGCGCGTGTCGGAAAATACTGTGACCGCCCCGGCTCAATTTGCCGTACTTCGGAATTACCCCAATCCGTTTAATCCCGAAACAACCCTTCAATTTTACGTGCCGCGCAGCGGTCATGTGGAACTGACGGTGTACAACGCCCGGGGGCAGCGCGTTCAGACTTTGCTCCAAAAACGGCTTCGTTCCGGTTGGTACGAAATGCGTTGGAATGGCGAGAAATTTGCTTCCGGACTCTATTTCTGCCGACTTCGGACGCAGACAGGATTTAAAATGACCAAACTTCTGTTGCTCAAATAATCCGTAACGCAGCCAAAGCCCTGCGAAAATCAAAACTCATCGCAGGGCTTTGTTCGTTCAAAGCGGGCCAATTTGCTCTTTCTTGTTTTACGTAACCTATTTATTTTTCACAAAAACAGTTGCAATTTGAATCTGAGCTAAGTATTTTTAATAAGCTATTCTGTTTGGTCAAAAATATTTTTCCGAAAAGAACGCCAAAGAAAAAGGGATTGAGGGCAAAAATGAAGGTTCTAATCATCGGCAGTGGAGGACGCGAGCACGCGCTGGTCTGGAAATTGGCTCAAAGTCAACGGGTTGAAAAAATTTACGCCGCCCCCGGCAACCCGGGAATGGAAAACTTAGCCGAATGCGTTCCCATTCATGTCGATGATTTGGAGGAGTTGCTCCGGTTCGCCAGGGAAAAATCCGTCGATTTGACGGTAGTTGGGCCGGAGTTGCCCCTGGTGCACGGGATTGTGGACCTTTTTGAAGCCGAGGGTCTCAAAGTTTTTGGCCCGAGCCGGAAAGCCGCGCAGATCGAAGGCAGCAAATCTTTTGCAAAGAGTTTTATGGCGCGCCACGGTATTCCCACGGCAAGGTTTGAGGTTTTTTCAAAATTGGCCAATGCCCGAAATTACATCTGGAATCACGAAGGAAAATTGGTCATTAAAGCGGACGGACTGGCGGCGGGCAAGGGCTCAATTGTGTGCGGAACAAAGTCGGAGGCCCAAAAAGCACTTGAGGAAATGATGTTACGCAATGTCTTCGGCGAAGCGGGCCACCGGGTGGTTATTGAAGAGTTTTTAGAAGGAGAAGAAATTTCCGTGCTGGCGCTCTCAGACGGTAAGCATATTTTGCCTCTTGTCCCTTCTCGTGACCACAAAGCCGCTTACGACGACGATCTGGGCCCCAACACGGGCGGCATGGGTGCCTACGCTCCCTCCCCCTTTGTTTCCGACGCTCTCATGGACGAAATTCGCCGAACGGTTTTGGAACCGACCATTCACGGTCTGGCGGAAGAAGGCTACCCGTACAAAGGTGTTTTGTACGCAGGACTCATGCTGACTGAAAACGGTCCGAAGGTAATCGAATTCAATTGCCGTTTCGGTGACCCGGAAACACAGGTGGTTTTGCCGCTAATTGAATCGGATCTGGCCGATCTCATGCTGGCCACCATTGACGGAACCTTAGGCGATGTGGCGCTTCAAATCCGTAAGGCCTGGGCCGTGTGTGTCGTCATGGCTTCGGGAGGATATCCGGGAAGCTACGAAAAGGGAAAGCTCATTACCGGCTTGGAGGGGCCTTTTGAAAAAGACGTGGTTGTTTTTCATGCCGGAACCAAACGGGTGGATCAGGCAATCGTAACCAACGGCGGACGCGTGCTCGGTGTTACCAAAATAGCCGATTCTCTGGAAGAAGCCATCGCCGGTGCCTACCGAGCGGTCAAGCAAATTCATTTTGACGGGGCTTTTTACCGGAGGGACATTGCCCGAAAGGGACTGGATTATTTGGCGGCAAGAGCGATGTAATCTCTTTTGGACAAAGCCCGACTTCCTGTAGAAAGGGGCGGCGTTTGCCGATACAGTAAAGACAGTCCGAATGTGCACACAGTGAAATACACGGAGGTTGTATGAAAATTTTGGTCACGGGCGGCGCAGGCTTTATTGGTTCGAATATTGTGGACGCACTGGTCGAAAACGGCCACGATGTAGTTGTAGTGGACAATCTGTACATGGGGCGCTTGAAAAATCTGAACCCAAAAGCGAAATTTTACCTCTTGGATCTACAGGCTGCCGAAATCTCCAAACTGTTTGCGTTGGAAAAATTCGATGTGGTGTACCACGAAGCCGCCCAAATGGACGTGCGCCGGTCGGTTGAAAATCCTGTTTTTGACGCCAGTGTCAATGTTTTGGGCACATTGAATATTCTGCAAAACGCCGTTCAAACCGGAGTGAAAAAGGTAATTTTCGCCTCCACGGGCGGCGCGGTGTACGGTGAACAGGATTATTTTCCTGCCGACGAAGAACACCCCACCCGGCCGGTTTCTCCCTATGGCATTACCAAATTGACCGTTGAAAAATACTTGTTTTTTTACAAGTTAACCTACGGCCTTGAACACGTCATTTTGCGGTACGCCAATGTGTACGGTCCGCGTCAGAATCCCTTTGGCGAAGCGGGCGTGGTGGCTATTTTTATTGAAAAAATGCTCACTGGCGGCCAACCAATTATTAACGGCGACGGAAAGCAGACACGGGACTTCGTGTACGTGGGCGACGTGGTGCGGGCCAATCTTTTGGCCCTGGAGTACCCCGGCTCGAACACCTTTAATGTGGGGACGGGCAAAGAAACGGATGTCAATACTATTTTTCGAGAATTGAATAAGATTATCGGACAAAATCTACCCGAAAAACACGGGCCTGCCAAGGAGGGTGAACAGCAGCGCAGCGTTATTGATTATTCCAAAATCAAAAATGTTCTGGGTTGGAAGCCTAAAATAACATTAGAAGAAGGACTGCGAAAAACAGTGGATTATTTTAAGGCATACGAGGTGTGAAAGATGAAATGGCACGTGCTGGGTTCGGCCTCCGGCCTGACGGTGGCTCATCGCTTCCACTCGGCCTATTTGTTGGAGCACAACGGGCGCTCGCTTTTGGTCGATTGCGGCGAT
>CAZOHG010000031.1:0-41481 GCA_964579725.1 uncultured Deferribacteres bacterium | reverse complement strand
GGTAACGGTTTACGTGTCATTCAAACAAACGATTTGGAAAATCCGGATTTACTGAGCGTTTATGAAACCAATATGGATGCGAACGATGTGCAGGTCTCAAATAATTTGGCTTATTTTACTTACAATATGGGCCCCGCGGGTATGGCCGGTTTTTCGATTATCGATGTGAGCGACCCTGCCTGCCTGCATGAACGCGGTTATTTGTATTTAAAACCTTATTATTCCGGGAAGACCTCCGTCGCTGTTAGTAACGGATATGCCTATATTGAGCAAAGTGTCCCGGCTCCCGATTCGGCTCGGGGCATTCATGTAATTAACATTGCGGATCCCGGGAATCCGCAGGAAGCTCGCTTTCTTGCTTTCCAGGCAGAACCGAAAAACATTATTGCCGCGGATGGTAATTATATGTATGCCGAAACGGCTAATATGGATACGATCCGTATTTACGATATATCCGATCACGAAAATCCGCTTTTGGTGGGAAAGTGGGGCGTTAATCCCTGGGATTACGGCTACCCGAATAGTTACTTGCTTAGCGGAACGAATTTTTATGTGGGCACTACCAAGGGCCTGTTGATTTTTGATCGCAGCAATCCGGCTTCTTTGAATTTGCTTGGCTTTTACACATTGCCCGCTAATTATTACGGCGTTAACGGGGTAGCCGTGGCGGATCAAAAAGCCTATTTGGCCACCCAAAACGGTTTGCTTGCCGTTGATATCAGCGATCCAGCCAATCCGGTTCTAATCGCCGGTAATTCGGATTATCTTTCCGATGTGACCTTAATTGGCGGCGATATTTACGCGGCCAATCCCGGGCAGGGGTTGCGTCTTTACCACCTTTCCGAATCGACCTTTACAATGGATGGTTATTATGACAATAAAAATTATCGGCTAAATAAGCTTACGGCTTGCAACGATTTAATTTATGCCACGTACGAGGGGTTGATGATCTTTCGCAAAGGGCCGGCCACAGGCATTGACACAGGGCAAAAAATAACGGTAAATGGATTTCACTTAAAGCAGAATTATCCCAATCCCTTCAACCCCGAAACGAACATTCGGTTTAGCCTTGGGCAACGCACGCGCGTTAAAATTGTCGTGTACAATGCAGCCGGGCAAAAGGTTGCCCAATTGTTGGATGCCGTTCAATCGGCCGGCAGCCATCAGTTGAAATGGCAAGCGGGAGCATTGAGTTCGGGTATTTACTTTATTCAAATGCAGGCCGGAACATTTTCACAGGTCCGTAAAGCCTTCCTTCTGAAATAATTCAAACTACTTTTTGATATTTTTTCTTGAAAATGCTTCTCTCGACCAACGGGAGAAGCATTTTTTTTCGCACGAAGTGAAAACAAACAGATTGTACTGGGCCGAGATCGAGAAATTTTCGTTGTCAGATCAATAGAGAAATCCCCAAATAGCAAAAAGGCTTTTCCCATTGAGGATTTTAAAAAGGGACTGTTTCATTTACAAGAGTTGACGAAGCAAGAAAATGGTTCTTTTCGGATTCTTTTCGGGTACTCAAAAACTTTTAATTGCTTAAAAAATAAAGGCAACCGGAAAAAATAGGAGTGGAAAAATAAAAATACTTGAGATTTATTTGCACCTGGATTATATTTACTTCCAGCGGGAAGTAGATGTCAAAAGCATGAGATTCTTGAGTCTCTTCAGCAATAGAGAAGTGAAAAAATATGGCGAAGAAAAAAGAACGCAATTGGGGGATTTGGCTGTGGGAATTACTCAAATCTTTTAAATTAGCCATCATTATTTTAATTATTTTGGGAGTGCTGTCCCTCATTGCCCTTGTTCTGGGTGAGGTGCTGAACACCCGTTTCCAGAATTGGGATGTGTATTACGCCCAAAAATTCGGGGAAAATCTTTTTCAATTTCTAAAAGCCATTGGTGTATTTAATCCCTTCCATTCGGCCATTTACCAATTTTTCCTTATTTTGTTGGCGATTAATATTGTGGTGTGTACTTTTACCCGGTTCAAGTATTACATTCACCAGGCGTTTTCAAAAAGTTTTCGCCACAATCCCGAAGATTTTCGTCTGGTGTCCATTCGGGACAATTTTCACGTTAAAAAACCCGCTGATGAAATTCTTTCCAGCGCTGAACAGGTATTAAAAAAGCGATTTTTTAAGTTTTACACATCTCGGCAAAATGGTCATGTGGCCGTTTTTGCCACGCGCGGGGGGCTGTCCCGATTCGGCTATGTGTTTATTCACCTCGGTCTTCTTATTTTACTCATCGGCGGAGTGATTACCTCTAAATTCGGGTACTCGGTGTATCGGTGGGGCGGTGCAGGCGATGTGATTCAACCACCCAAAGCGCCCTTTCAAATTCGTGTGGACGATTTTAAGGTGATTACCGACCAGAGGGGAGCAATTCAAGACTACATCGCCCTGCTCACCGTAGTGGAAAACGGAAAAGACCGCTTTACGCGTAAAGTACAGGTGAATCACCCGCTCCGTTACAAAGGGTTCAATTTCTACCAGAGTTCCTACACCATGAACGCCCGGGCGATTACGGACGCCCAAATAGGGGTTACCTTGAAAAATAATCCCGCGCACGATATTCTTCTAGATGTCCCTTTTCGCAAAAAAGTGAGCGTGCCGAATTCTCCGTATTCCATAAAAGTGACGGACTACGCAGCCGATTTCCGAATGGAGAACAATCGGGTCTTTTCCGCTTCTCCGCAACCGCGTAATCCGGCAGTGGAAGTGGCTGTTTACAGGGGCGATTCTCTGCTCTACAGCCAGTGGTCGTTTTTGTATTTTCCGGATTTACATAAAAAGAAAGATGCCCCTCTCAATGTCGCATTGCGGTCCTTTCATCCAGCGTACATGACGGGACTTGAAATTACCACAAACCCGGGTGCCATCTGGATTCTTTTGGGGATTGCCATGATGACTCTGGGCATTTTACTGTCCTTTTATATGTACCACAAGCGCATCTGGATTTTGCTGGAACCGGATGGGAACAAGAATGTGACCGTTTACATCGGGGGAGCCACGACCAAAGGAAAACGGCAATTTACAAAGGAGATGGGGAAGCTTTTTTCGGAATTAAAATCCTGATGAAAAGATCGGGACTAAAAACAGGTTGATTTGGGAGAAGAAAAATGCAACAGCCAGGTGATGTCGTCTATTTTTGGATTGCTTTTGTTTTGTACATGATTGGCTTTTTGGGATTTACCCTTTATTTGGCCTTCAAATCCAAGCCGGTGACTTTTGTATCCATTGGCTCCATGGCTGCGGGATTTGGTTTTCACACGGTAGCGCTTATTATTCGCTGGGTACAGGCTGGCCATTCCCCGTTTTCCAATATGTACGAATACATGTCCTCCATGGCGTGGATGTCGGTTTTGCTTTTTCTGGTATTTTTGTGGCGGTACAAGAAGCCGATTCTGGGCTCGTTTATCTCGCCCATTCCCGTCATGCTCATGGCCTCGGCGTCTCTGATGCCCAAAGAGATTTCAAAACAGCTCATGCCGGCTTTGCGAAGCTACTGGTTTGAAATCCACGTTTCCATGGCGGTTTTGGCCGAAGGGGCTTTTGCCGTGGCGTTTGGGGTGAGCATTATGTACTTGCTGCGTAAAAAATTGGGGGATAAAAGTAATGTTCGGGCGCTTCCAAGTTTGGAGTTGTTGGATGATATTAATTACAAAGCCATTAGTATTGGCTACCCGCTGTTTACCGTGGGAGCTCTTTTTGCCGGAGCCATTTGGGCGTACAATGCCTGGGGAAATTTCTGGAGCTGGGACCCAAAAGAAACCGGCGCCTTAATCATTTGGCTTTTTTACACGGTTTACCTGCACGCCCGGTACCAACGCGGATGGCGCGGCAGTAAGGCAGCCTGGATGTCCATTATTGGTTTCTTAATGGCCTTGGCTTCCTTTTTCGGGAATTTGGTGGTAGGTGGCATGCACGCTTACATTTAGCGAATGGAAAATCCGGACCATGATTTCTTGAAAAATCCCGCCCTATTTGGAGACGGGATTTTTTTTGTGCACCGATTCGGAAGGTTTCGGTCTGGCGAGCCTTTCAACTCTTTTGTAAAAAGAAACCCAGGCATTCGGGTTGGCTTTAAAATAGGCCAAAATGGCTTGCACGGAATCCGTTGAAAAATGATTTTTCTCCAGAACAGTTTGCAGCGTGTCGCGTTTGGTTACCTGATTACCGGAAGCGGTTTCAATGAGCCGAACCTTAACGTAAAGTTGAGCGAGACGATTCATCGAAAAGGGCGCGGGTTTTTGAGGAGCCGGTTTTTTCTCGCAGGCCGTTTCGAGAGAAAGCAAAAGAAAAACAAACAGCGTCAATTGCCCCCAAAATCGATTTTTCCCTCTTTTGGTGAAACAGTCTTTCGCTTTTTTAGTTGTATTTTTCATTCAGATGTATTATGTTTTTATTCAAACATCCTGTGATTATTTTAGTTATTCCATTGTTGCATCGATGTGTGGTACTAAGATTAAGTATAGAATTTTTTGGATCCAAAATCAAGTGAATTCGGAAAATTAGAATGCACTACCTTTTACTCTATTTTTTGCGCTTTGTGGGGCGCAAAACTCTTCAATTCATTTACGAATCTGGTTCTGCCTTTATTCTCTTTTTTAAATCTTTACGAGCTTTGCGTTTTATTTACAAAGATCGACGCCTGGTGGTCGAACAAATGTTGCACATTGGGGTTCGGTCGCTTCCGCTGGTCATTACGGTTGGGATTTTTACGGGCGCTGTTTCCGCCTGGCAAGCAGCGTACCAGTTCAAGGGATTTTTACCGCTTTCGTTTGTAGGGCCGGCGACGGCCAAGGCAATTTTCATTGAATTGGGTCCGGTGCTAACCGCTTTGGTTCTGGCCGGACGCGTGGGGGCGTCCATTGCGGCGGAATTGGGCTCGATGAAAGTGACGGAACAAATCGATGCTCTGGAAACCTTGGCCATCGATCCCATTCGATTTCTTTCCATGCCTCGCATTGTGGCGGCAACGACCATGATGCCGATTTTGGTCATTTTTTCGGATTTTATTGCCCTGATCGGTGCTTTCATGGTTAGCAATCTCCTGCTACACATTTCAACAGAAGTTTTTTTCAACGGCGTAAAGGAATATTTTGTCCTTTACGATTTAATGAGCGGTTTGGTGAAAGCATTGGTGTTTGGTGCTACGACGGCCATTGCGGGCTGCTACATTGGCTTTCAAACCACGGGCGGCGCTGAAGGCGTGGGACGCGCCACCATTAAAGCATTTGTCGTTTCCTCGGCTCTGATTTTAATGAATGATTACATTTTGGCCATGTTTTTGTTTTAAAAGATTTTAGAGAAAAAACTATTGGGCGTTACACATCAATTACTCAAACACTAACCGGGTAAAATTGGCAATTTGGACGCAATAACTAAACAACTAAGACAAAAACTCTTGATGTGGTGGGAATACAATCGTACCGATGAAATGGTTCGTATTGCCCAAGAATTGCCTTTGCTTCGCGATATGCTGACATTGCTTAGATTTGTCAATACTCATAAAGTGATTGGTACACAAAGCACAGGGAATATGCCGTTAAAAATGGTGCGGGAAGTAGCGGCGGAGTTTGTCAATCCCCCGACCTTAGATGTTACAATCGGGAAGCATGTATATCGACTTCGCAGTGAAGCGGACATCTGGCCTCTTTTTTTTCTACATGTTTTAGCTGAAGTGGGCGGATTGTTGCATATTGCACCCGGACGGCGCTGGCGATTAACAAAAGACGGAAAGATATTTTTAGACGCAGACCCATTGCAACAAGTTTCGTTTTTATTAGCCATATGGTGGTACAGGGTAAATTGGCTATTGGCCTACCCAGTTTCAGGAATGGGTGATCATCTACCGCAGTTCTTCAATTACGATGTGCTTAACGAATTACTTTCTTTGGAATTGGGCGTAGAAGTGCCCATAGGCCAATTCGCCGATGTGTTGATTAAGAAAACGGGCTTGTCTTGGCTTTCTCCAGAAAATCCATACGCGAACGAATTTTTACAAAATTCAATAGAAAATATGGTCGTGCAAATTTTGGAAGATTTCGGGGCGGTAGCCTGTGAATATCGCGATAAGGCGATAGGTAAGAGTAAGATTTCAAAAATGTATTCTTTTAAGATAGTACCATTTGGAAGCGCTTTATTAGAAGCGGTGGCCATGACTCAGCTGTGAAAAAGAACGGCTCCTGTACCTATTCTGGACTGGAGGTGACCGGGGCTTACGCTCAAAAAGCAAAGCCGCGGTTTATGGTGATTGGTTCTGAGCAACGCAGCGTCAGGATCAAAATCGCCCCGGCGGAAAGACCGGCGGGCGTTCGATTTGTAAGTTGTGTTTGTTCAATAACTGAAGTTGGTTTGTTTTATGATTGAGATTGTTCATCTGAAAAAAAGTTTCGATTCCAAGCCGGTTCTACGGGATGTGAACCTGAATATCGAACGCGGCAAGGTGACCGTGGTCATCGGGCGCTCCGGGTGTGGAAAAAGCGTGCTGCTAAAACTCATTCTTGGCCTCCTTAAACCGGACGCCGGAAAAATTTTTGTGGAAGGCAAAGAAGTTACCGCAATGGGGCAAAAGGAAATTTACGAGGTGCGGCGCAAATTCGGGATGCTGTTTCAGAATGCCGCCTTATTTGATTCCATGTCCGTTGAGGAAAATATGGCTTTGCCGCTGATTGAGCACTCCGATTTGCCCTATTCGGAAATTCGGCGCCGCGTGGGGGAAAAGCTTCGAATGGTAGGATTGCCCGGTGTGGAACCCCTGAAACCGGCGGAACTTTCCGGTGGCATGCGCAAGCGCGTGGGGCTGGCACGTGCCCTCATGATGGAGCCGGATATTGTACTTTACGATGAGCCGACCACAGGGCTGGACCCCATCATGGCGGACGTCATTGACAACGTGATTTTGGGATTTAACAAAAATCTGGGCATCACGTCCATTGTCGTAACCCACGACATGAGCAGCGTGTATAAAATCGCCGACCGCGTGGCGATGATTCAACGCGGCGTGGTTTTGTTCAACGGAACGCCCGAAGAATTAAAAAAGACCGAAGACCCCGTCGTGCGCCAATTTATTGAAGGCAAGGCCGAGGGCCCCATTAAGGTCAATCGGGAAATCATTTACACCCGCAAACCGGAAGAGGAAAAACTGCTGTAGTGGCCGCCCAAAAATCCAGAAAACAAAAATCCGTGTTTGTGTGTCAGGAATGCGGCTACGAGTCACCGCGCTGGCTGGGGAAGTGTCCGGCTTGTGGCGCCTGGAACAGCTTTGTGGAAGAGAAAATCGCACCCGTTTCCGAGACGCGTTACCGCGGCCTGGAAAAGTCCGTGCCGAAACCGATTACGCAAATCACCCCAGAGCAGAAAAACCGCATTTCAACCCAAAGTCCTGAATTCGACCGCGTGTTAGGGGGAGGCATTGTGCCAGGGTCGCTGGTGCTCTTGAGTGGCGATCCGGGCATCGGAAAATCGACACTTCTCTTACAACGCGCCGCTGAGATTGCCGAAAGCGGAAGAAAAACCCTCTATGTTTCCGCGGAAGAATCGGTTCGACAAACCAAAATGAGAGCCGACCGACTGGGAATTTCAAGCGAAAATTTGCTCATTTTTTCGGAAATTGATCTCTCGGCCATTCTAACGGCAGTGGCTCAAACCAAACCCGGGCTTGTGGTGGTCGATTCCATTCAATCCATTTACAGTCCCAATTTGGAAAGTGCCCCGGGCAGCGTCAGTCAGGTTCGGGAGTCGGCTTTACAGCTTCTGCACCTGGCAAAGGCGAACGGTGTGCCTATTTTTTTGGTGGGACACGTGACGAAAGAAGGCGTCATTGCCGGCCCCCGCGTGCTGGAGCACATGGTGGACGCCCTGCTTTATCTGGAGGGAGACCGTCAGTACCAGTACCGAATTTTGCGTACAGTCAAAAATCGGTTTGGCTCTACAAATGAATTGGGGGTTTTCGAGGTGCGGGAGCAAGGACTGCGGGACGTGGACAATCCCTCCGAGCTCTTTTTAACCGCTCACCAGGGGGATTTGTCCGGCCTGGCCGTAACGTGTACCATTGAGGGCACGCGCCCTATTTTGGTCGAGATCCAGGCCCTTACAGCCCAATCGGGCTTTGGCTACCCCCAGCGGACAGCTACCGGAATTGACCAGCGCCGACTTTCCCTTCTGTTGGCCGTTTTGGAAAAAAGAGCCGGACTGCGTGTTGGTGCCTACGACGTGTTTGTTAAAGTGGCTGGGGGACTTCGGCTGGACGAACCCGGGGCGGATCTGGCGACAAGTCTTGCCATCGCCTCCAGCTTTTTAGACCGTCCCCTGACACCCAAAACGGTTGTTTTGGGCGAAGTGGGACTCGGCGGTGACATTCGACCCGTTTCGCAGTTGGACCGACGGATTCACGAAGCCGAACGTCTGGGATTCAAAAAGGTCGTGGCACCCAAATTTGCCTTGCAGAAGTTAGAAAAATCGTTTAAAATTGAATTGGTGGGCGTGGCTCAGATTTCCAAGGCCATCGAAGCCACATTGGTGTGAGGAAGTGTGAAGCCCTTTTTCGAACTGTTGGCGGAGGATAGGGAAACGGGAGCCCGGGCCGGCGTAATTCACACCGACCACGGTGATATTGAAACGCCGATTTTTATGCCCGTGGGAACCCAGGGAACGGTAAAAACCCAATCTACCGAAGAGTTACTGGAAAACGGCGCCCAAATTATTTTGGGTAACACGTACCACTTGTATTTGCGCCCTGGGGGCGAGCTTATTCGTCGCGCCGGCGGACTGCACCGATTCATGAATTGGCCGCGGGCAATTTTAACAGACAGCGGCGGGTACCAGGTGTTCAGCCTCCAAGATCTGCGAAAGCTTTCGGCCGAAGGCGTGCGGTTTCAATCACATGTGGACGGCTCCAAACATTTGTTTACGCCTGAAAATGTGGTGGACATCCAGAGAGAGTTGGGGCCCGACATCATGATGGTGTTGGACGAATGTACGCCTTACCCGTGTTCTTACGAATACGCCAGGAAGTCCCACGAACTGACGGTGCAGTGGGCACAGCGGGCTCGCGAACGCTTTTTTCAGAGCGGCGCGCTGCACGGTTATCGCCAATTTCAATTTGGAATTAATCAGGGCAGCACGTACCCGGACCTGAGAGAAAAAAATATGGAGGAATTGATTCGGCTGGATTTTGACGGCTACGCAATCGGGGGATTGGCTGTGGGGGAACCGAAAGCCAATTTGTACGACATGACGGAATTTGTTGCCGCTCGATTGCCCAAAAATAAGCCGCGCTACCTTATGGGCGTGGGGAAACCCGAAGATTTGGTCGAAGTAATGGCCCGGGGTGTGGATATGTTTGATTGTGTGCTGCCCACGCGAAATGCCCGGAACGGAACGGTGTTCACGTGGGAAGGGCGGCTGGTTTTGAAAAACGCAACCTATCGGGAAGATTTCCGTCCCATTGACGAAAATTGTGATTGCGCCGTATGCCGCCACCACACGCGGGCGTACATCCGACATTTGTTCTCGGTGGGCGAGGTTTTGGCACTGCGTTTGGCCACGTACCACAACATTCATTTTTATCTGGAACTGGTGCGCCGGGCGCGCGAAGCCATTTTAAGGGGAGAATTTTCGAAATTTCGTGACGCATTTTATTCCCGTTACAAAGTAATTGAAGTCAAAAAGCAACCTAAACCCATTAAGAGGAGGTAATTCGTGGTCGCAAACATTTTATTACAGGCAAGTCGTGGACAGGGTAACACGCTCATGGCTCTGTTGCCGTTCATTTTGATTTTTGTGGTGATCTGGCTCTTTATGATTCGCCCTCAATCCAAAAAACAAAAACAATTGCAAGCCATGCTGGCTTCGCTCCAAAAAGGGGACAAAGTGGTTACAATCGGCGGCATTCACGGGAGTATTGCGGGTTTTAAGGAATCCGACGATACGGTCATTTTGAAAGTGGCGGACAACACCAAAATTGAAGTTTCGCGTTCAGCGATTGCCAAAAAGCTGTAGAGGATTTTCGGCCGTTTTGACGGGTGCAAAAATCTCACCTCGGCATGGCCAATCTCCTGAAAAATTTAAGGAAAGACTTCCGAAGGCTTTGGCGAAGCAGGGGGAAATATTTTGAAGAAGGAATAAATCATGCGTGTCGTTTTTATGGGAACACCGGATTTTGCCGTTCCCACATTAGAGGCGTTGCTTAAAAGTTCACACACCGTGGTAGGCGTGGTGACTCGCCCGGACAAGCCCAAGGGACGCGGGCTCCGTTTGCTTCCGCCTCCGGTGAAGGCAGTCGCCCAGGCGCACGGACTCCCGGTATTGCAGCCGACCGATTTAAAAGATCGTGACTTTTTGGCAGCGCTGCAGGCGTTTCGAGCGGACGTTTTTGTGGTGGTCGCTTTTCTCATTTTACCGCCCGAAGTTTTTGAAATGCCGCCGCGCGGCACCATTAATTTGCACGCTTCCCTTCTGCCCAGGTACCGCGGAGCTGCCCCGATTCAGTGGGCGCTCTTGAATGGAGACAAAGAAACCGGGGTGACCACCTTTTTTATTGAACGCGCCGTGGACACCGGTCACATTTTGTTGCAAGAAAAGGTGGCCATTGGGCCGGAGGAGACCTTCGGCGATTTACATGACAAATTGGCTTCTCTTGGTGCCGGGGTAGTGGTGCGGACGCTGGATCTGCTGGAGAGAGGCCAATTGGTTGCCCGGCCCCAAACGGGAAAACCTACAAAAGCGCCCAAAATTAGGCCTGAAATGGCGCGATTGGATTGGACGCTTCCGGCGGAAAAGATTGTGAATCAAATTCGAGGGCTTTCGCCGGTGCCGGGGGCCTTTGCATTTTTTCGCGGCAAAAGGGTCAAAATTTACCGGGCTCGAGTTGTGGAGGAAGAAATCGGATCGACGGTGTTGCCGGGCACAATTGTTTCCGCCGAAGCTGCCGGGAGCCTTGTGGTCAAAGCAGGTGAAAAAGGTGTGGAGCTTTTGGAACTCCAGCCGGAAGCAAAGCGAAAGATGTCGGGGGCGGATTTTTTACGGGGCTACCGGGTGAAAGTGGGGGAGCAATTTACATCGAACGGTTGAGGCCGAAAATTTGTCTGAAACCATGTCTACACAAGAGGGCAAAAGCGACAGCCGCTGGGTAGCGCTTCGTGTCCTCATGGATTTTTGGCGAAAAAAAACGTACGTGGCCCAACAGTTGCACAACGAGTTTCGCCGGAATCGGGTGGCTCCGCAGGATCGGCCCTTTATTACGGAATTGGTTTTGGGGTCGATTCGCTGGTATTTGTACCTGGATTGGATTCTGCGCCAGTTCGTCCACGAAAAATACGACAAAATCCCGCTTTCGGTGCGCATGATTTTGCACCTGAGCCTTTATCAGAAGCTTTTTCTCTCCCGCGTTCCCGACTACGCCATTGTAAACGAGGCCATTAAACTGGTTCGGGGGGTAAAACAATTCAGGTTGACGGGATTTGTAAATGGCGTGCTCCGAAATATTTTGCGAAGCCTGGACAGCCTGAATTACCCGGAAGGTACGGCCGATCCGGAAGTAGCTCTTTCCATTTTGTACTCTTTTCCGCAATGGATGGTGAAACGCTGGTTGAAGCGCTACGGTTTGGATTTCACACGAGCTCTGTTGGATGCTCTAAATCAGCCGCCCGGCATCGGCATTCGGGTTAACGGGCTCAAAACAACTCGCGACCAGTATTTCGCTGTTTTAAAGGAACACGGAATTGAGGCTCGCAAAGGCCGCTTTCTCCGTGAATTTTTGCTTGTTGAGCGAAGCCGCGGGGTAGAACGCTTTCCTCTGTACCGGGAGGGGTATTTTTCGGTTCAGGACGAAAGTGCGGGGTTGGTTGCCCACGTGCTGGCGCCGCAACCCGGGGAGACTGTCCTGGATTTGTGTGCGGCGCCGGGGGGAAAAACAACTCATCTCGCGGAACTCATGCAAAATCGAGGCAAAATAATTGCGGTGGATTTGTACGCACACCGGCTTGAAGTTCTGTCGGAAAACGCCGCTCGCCTCGGCATTTCTTGCATTGAAACAGTGCAAGCAGATGGCCGTTTCCTGAAAAGAGAGCCTGTCGACCGGATTCTATTGGATGCCCCGTGTTCCGGGTTGGGCGTCATTTCCAGAAAACCGGATATTAAGTGGCGTCGAACCTTACAGGATATTCGTGAAATGTCGGCGTTGCAATTTGAGCTGTTGGAAAATGCTGCGCGGCTCCTAAAAGTCGGAGGCGTTTTGGCGTACAGCACCTGTACCATCGAACCCGAAGAAAATGAGGAGCAAATTACGGGCTTTTTAAAGGAACACCCGGAATTTGTAAGGGAACCGGCCCAGCCGTTTGTGGGTGAAATAGTGGTAAATCGGGAGGGATTTGTACAAACCTTTCCCCACATTCACAAAGTGGACGGGTCATTTGTTGCCCGGTTGGTTAAAAAGAAAAACAAATAGAGTGACATAAGTGGGAGTTCGTTTTGGGAGAACATTTGGGTGAAAAAGGGAGCATTTCGCTCCCGTGGAAGAAAATTTTGCTCTTGGGGCTTTACGGATTTGTCGGTTTTATTGTGCTGGTCGTTGTGTGTGATCAAGCCATTATGCCCCTGTACGTAAAACACGGTAAGGACGTGGTGCTGCCCAATGTTGTGGGAAAATCCTTTCAGGAAGCGCAGAAGGAATTGACGGCCAAGGGGTTTCGAACGATTTTTGACAAAGAAACCTACAGCTCCGACTATCCGGCCGGAACGGTTACGTTCCAGAATCCGTTTCCGGAATCGGTTGTCAAAAAGGGACGGCGTGTTTATTTAACCGTCAGTAAAGGGGAGCGCCGCGTGGTTGTACCCAAATTGACGGGAGGTTCCGAGCGCGACGCCGAACTCAAACTGCGACGGCTGGGTCTAAAAATCGGTAAGAAAAACTACGAATTTTCAAGCTATTTTCCGAAAGGGGTTGTCACCAGTCAGTCCGTTTCCGAAGGCGACACCCTCCAGGTCGGTCAATCGGTGGATTTTACCGTGAGCCTTGGAGATGTGCCCGAACATTTTATTGTGCCCAATTTAGTGGGAAAAAGCTTGAGCGAGGCGACGTACATTCTTCTGCATGCGGGTTTAAAAGTGGGGCGCGTGACCAGTGAGGTGAACAACGACTTGTTGCCCGAGACGGTGATTCAGCAGAGTTTTCCGGCAGGAACAGAGGTGGAAATGGGGCAGGCGGTTGATTTGGTAGTCAGTAAAATTGAAGGCAGCACACCAAAAGCAGGTCAAAGCGCTCCGCCAGCTCGCTAACCGAAAACTTCCAACTTACAAGTGGGCCAAAAATAAATTGGATTTCCATTTGAGCTTTGAGAAAACGCACAACAAGAGCGCGTCAAACAAATTGACATTGACAGAGGTGGAAAAGAGGCCAGAGCCGCTTTTCAAAGAATTCCTCCGCAAAACCATTCATTTAACCGGCTTGGTCGTGCCGGTAGGGTACGCTTATTTTCCTCGCCGCTATCTTTTAATTCTCCTTACGGCAGGACTTTTGGTGGCTTTTGCCGTGGAATTGCTGCGATTTTCTTACCTTCCTTTTCGAATGCTCTTCGAACGTACTCTGGGATTTTTGCTTCGCGAGGGCGAACAAAGGCAGATTTGCGGCGCAACCTACTGGCTGATCGGGGCCTTTTTGGTGGTTCTTTTTTTCCCGCGACCCATTGCCCAATTTTCACTGTACATGTTGATTGTGTCGGATTCGATTGCGGCGTGGGTCGGCCGCTCGGTAGGGCGCGTTCACCTGATTAATGGCAAAACGCTGGAAGGAAGCACCGCTTTTTTGATTTCGGCTTTTCTCATCGGTCTGTGTATTCCCGGATACACGGTGGCGACCGCTTTTGTCGGTGCTTTTGCTGGGATGCTGTTCGAATTGGGACTTGTCCCGTTGAATGACAATCTCATGATTCCGGTGGGGTCAGCCCTTGTGTTGTTTTTCTTTCAAAAGGGGTGACGGTAGCGCACCGAAAAGAGAATTGTTTTTGAAAAAAATGCAAAAAATTTAAAAATTTAAAAATTTTCCTTGACAATGGTAAAATTAATAAGTACATTTGAACTGTTTAAGAAGTGCTTTGCCTCTAAATTCAATTTTGTAAATGGTTTAGATTTTGGAGAGCAAAGCGGGTATTTATTGTAAGGAGGTTTTTTAATGACTCACGGTAAGGTCAAATGGTTCAATGAAAACAAAGGTTACGGTTTCATTGAGCAAGAAGATGGTCCGGATGTTTTCGTCCACTACACATCCATTGAGGGCGAAGGCTACAGAACCCTGTCCGAAGGCGAAGAAGTGGAATTTGAAGCTGTTCCCGGTGAAAAAGGATTGCAAGCGACCAAGGTTGTTAAATTATAAGGGGGAATTGATCGAAAATTGGTCAAAAACACCTTTACGTTTAGCAACGAGCCCCGATTTAAATCGGGGCTTTTTTTATTTTCCGGAAATTTTTGGCGTAACCTCTTTTCTTATGGTCGCGGGTTTTGCGGAGAAAATCCCCATTGAGGAAGGCGGCAGGATCGCTCAGGCTCAAAGAGGAGGCGCTTTTTGAACCGGGGCAAGAAAATAAATGTAGCTCCTTACCGTCTTCAATAGCTCCGGGAGGGTATTTCTAAGATTTCTTCTAAGAAGTTAACTTTTTCTTTGCCGTTTCTCCCTTCCGTTCCAGATCTTTTTTTGCAATTCTTCCGGCCACTGAGAGATGTCCTCGGAGGGGTAAATGCGTAGGGCCTGGCCCTTCATTTTGAGTAAATCGCTGGTGCGACAGTGAAGAATTTTCTTGGCGGCTGCCAGTCCCGTCATGGTAACACCCGCCACGCCGTGGCTTGTCGTGCTGGCACCTACCATGTAGAGTCCTTTGATTTCTGTGCTGATTGGAAATGACCCGGGTCCCACTTGAGAAGGTGTTTTGGCAATGCTGTACAAATTTCCGCGCGTGGCCCGAATGTAGAATTCGTTCGTCAGCGGTGTGGCCACATTCCAAAACACGACGTGTCGGCTCAGCCCGGGAATCCGTTTGTCTAACGCTCGAAACATTTTCTTTGCCAATTGTTCCTTGAGCTTTTCATAGTCAGGGCCGCGTGCACCGGACTGTGTGTGCGCCCATTTTTGAAAGGGTTCGTACCCCACAAACGTGAAGGCTTCACAGGTGTGGTGGCCGTTGTGCCTTTTGGTGGGGTCTTTGAGTGTTGTCACAGTTAAAAACAAGGCAGGCGGCTCATCGGCTTCGAGCACGCAATTTTCAAGACCGCGGCGGTACAGGGCATCCACGTCCGGCGTGTCGTACATCCAGTAATTACCCGAATCCAGACCGGCCTCGCGCAAATCCATGTCCACTGCAAAAAAGAGACTGACAGCCGAGGTGGAATAGGTCACCCTGTCTAATTTTTTACGCAGTTTGGCACTAATATTTTCTCGTCCCACCAATTTGCCAAAGGTTACCTCGGGGTCGGCGTTGCTAATAATGTGCGTCGCTCTTACTTCGGAACCGTCCTCCAAAAGCACTCCGATTGCACGCCCGTTTTCGACAAGAATTTTCTGTACCGGGGTGCGGAGGCGAATGTCACCCCCTGCACGTTTCAGAGCACGTACGAAGGCACGGGGAATGGCAAAAGCGCCCCCTGACGGATAGTAGCCCCCGTTCAGGTAGTGGTAGGTAATGCCAGCGTGCACAAAAGCCGAGACCATTGAGGGGGGTAACCCGTGGTCGCCCGATTGACCCGAAAGAACGCCTTTTAAAAGAGGGTCTGAAATGTGAGCAGAAATTAAATCCATTCCCGTCTTTCGGAACCATTTGAAAACAGTCAAGATGGAGCCGGACGCCCTTAAAGCATCCCGGGCTCCCTTCATTTGGTCCAATTTGTTGAGATTTTCCATCATGCCCATCAAGTCCCGAAAATAACCGTCAATCCCTCCGGCTTCCCCGGGAAAACGCGATTTCAAGCGCTCTTTCAAGGGTTCCAAACCTTTTGGAAAATCAATTCGTTCTTCACCCAGTAAAAAATGGTCGTAGCCGTTGGGATTTAACTCGCAAAAAATAAGGTCTTCGGAAACGCCCAATCCTTCGTAAATATTCCGAAGCATTTCGCCGGGCGCCAAACTTCCAATGTAGTGCACACCCGGGCTGAATTTGTACCCATTTAGGGTAAAGGAGTGTGTCCAGCCGCCGGGTACTTCGTGTTGTTCGCACACCAATACGCTTAATCCGGCCTGTGCCAGGGGCAAGGCGGCTGCCAGTCCACCGGCCCCGGAGCCAATAACAACGGCGTCGTAATCGGTTTTCATCGTTCGGGTCCTTTCTCGGGTGAATGTGAGGTCGCGTGTTGTTTCTCCCAGATCTTGGCGTACAAAACGTGGGTGTAAAAGGCCGAATAAACCGAAAGGAGAAAACCCTGAAACCCGTCTAAAAACCCCTTATTGGCCACGTACATTCGCCAAACACGCGACAGCGGATTGAACAAAAGGTGGTACCAATGTACCGGTTTTCCCTTCAATTGGCGCATTTTCTCCTCGGTTTCGAGAGTGGTGTACCGATTTATTTTTTCGAGATGCTGGGAAAGGGAACGGTAGGAATAGTGTTGCAAAATGCCCTTTAAACGAGCCGTTTCACCTCGCACCGCAAAGCCCTCGTGAACCGCGCGATTGGGCAAAAGGACGCGATCCTTGCGAAACAAGCGAAGCTGGTAATCCGGAAACCACCCGCAGTGGGAAATCCAGCGATTTAAATATTGGGTTTTTCGCGGCACCCAAAAACCGACCGGGCCGGGGTTTTCGGGCAAAGCCGCGATTTCCTCGCGCAGAGCCTCGGAAACAACTTCGTCGGCGTCAATGCTGAAAATCCAGGGCTGCCCGGCCAACTCGACAGAGCGGCGGCGTTGAACCGAAAAACCCTCCCAGGGAAATTGGAAAACCTTGTCGGTGTAGCGCCGGCAGATGGCCACGGTGGCGTCCGTGCTAAAAGCGTCCACGACCACAATTTCTTTTGCCCACGCAATACTTTTCAGGGTGCGTTCCACCTGTTGAGCTTCATTTTTGACGATTAAAACAAACGAAATATCTTTCATGGCACAGGTAAAACTTCCTTCGCTAAAAGGGCCCATTCGCTGTTGTTTCGATTTTAACGTATTTTTGGGCGCTCCAAATTTTTAATTGGATTGGTTTGACAAAGCATTTTTATTAAACAGGGATTCCAGTTGCCGGGCGATTCGTTCCAAATTGAATTGTTCCTCCACTTTTCGAAAACCGGTTTCGGCCAAATTTTTTCGAAGCGCTTTGTCCCTGAAAAGTCGGGTGAAGGCTTTCTGCAGAGCTTCGGGCGATTTTTCAGGGACCAACAAGCCGCCTCCGCCTTCGAGGAGTTCGGGGATCGAACCGGTTCGGGTCGCCACAACGGGAATTCGGTGAGCCAGCGCTTCGACCAAAGACAGGGGGATTCCCTCAAAAATGCCGTCGTCGGTAACAATACTGGGCAAAGCGACGATTTGCACCAGTCCCCTGCGGTAGGCGGTTAGAATCTCCGAATGGGGCACAGCGCCCGGCAGGTCAAAATATTCCCGCAGCCGCAAGCGCTCGATTTCCTTTTGAATAAACTCCCGAAGCGGGCCGTCACCCCAAAGAATCATGTGCCAACCGCTAACGCCGGCGCGCACGAGCCGAGCAGCCGCCTGAATCAAATAGATGTGGCCTTTGACTTCCACAAAATTAGCGGGTACAGCCACCGTGATTTTCCCACGGGACTCGGTTTGAGGAGGCAAGCCGGCCGGAATCTCCACTCCCACGTGAATCACACGAATCTTGTCCGCCCAATTGATTCCCACAATTTCGAGAAGCATTTGCCGACTTTTTTCCGAAATGACGCGCGTAAAGCGGGCGTGCGCCACTTTTTCACGAAGGAGATTGTTTTCCAAAAGCCCGTAGCGGTGGATCGTTAAACTCCACGGAACCCCGGCTATTTGTGAAGCGATTAGCGCCACCGTGGAGGGCGTGCTCCCCCAATGTGCGTGCACATGTTCGATTTGTTTGGTTTTTAGAAGAGAAGCTACCCAAATCGCCTTGGGAAAAACCAGCCAATTTTTGGCCAGAACCGAAAGGTTCCGGGAGTGGAACAGCATCCTCAGTGCCTTGAGGTATGCCAACGGGGAGGTGAATAAGATTCGAACATTCTGAACGAGAATGGCGAAAGAAAAAAGGCCCGTGCGGATTGTGTGCTCGGCGACCGCCTCAAAATAATCGTGGTGTAAAACAAACTTGGGCGGATTTCGAGGAATTACCCAAATTGTGTGTCCGCGCTTTTGCAGTGCCAGAATTTCTTTGAGTACAAACGACTCCACGCGGCCGTAAGGGGCGTGGGCTGTCAGGTAAGCCAGACGCACAAATTGGGTCTCCTTGCTAAAAATCCGTGAATCGAAAGCCAAGCAATTCGACATATAAATTAATCAATCCGGTTAAAAAGTCAAGTGAAATGTGGGTGTTTCATTTGAAACAGAATGTTAAACAACTTGTTTCAGGTGTAATGCCTGTATTTACAGGTTGTTACAATCGAACCTCCTGAAAAATTAACAGGATGTTTCACAGAGCAGAGATAACTAATCTGGCAAAAACGGCTTAACTGATTAATAAATAGGGAGATACACTTGTGGCACACATATTGAAGAATTTTCTGTGAGAAAACGTATTTGGTCAAGTTCTTGTCAAATATTGGGAATTGCAATCGGCGGAATTCGGGTTGGGGTTTGTCCAATGAGTGAAATGCTCGGAAATCAATATTTTCTGAATGGGCAATACGAAAAAGCCTTGGCTCAATATTCGGATGTTCTGGCACAGAATCCACACAACAAGGCCGTGCTGATTCACACGATTTTGGCTGAGGTCCGACTTGGAAAATTGCAGGATGCACTGGAACACGTGAATCAACTGCTCTCATTGGGAGCACCGGAAATCATTCCCGAAAACGCCTATTTGGACCCGGTGTGCCGAGCATTTCACGGTGAGGACGGAATGCAATCGGAGGACATTGAAAATGCGCTGGCACGGGCCGTTTTGAATCTGTTGTGTGGAAAACAGGCGGATGCCCGTCGATTATTTCAGCAATATCAAGAAGAGCCGCAGTGGCGAGAGCGAATTGAATCCATTCTGACAAAATTGGAGAATTTAACCCAAAATGCAAAAATTTAAATGGATTTGTTTGGGTGTGGTTTTGGTGGCGTTTCTTTGGGTCGGTTGTTCCAAACGGGAGCCGTTACCCAGCAAGCCGCTGGTGGTTTCGGTAGGCTGTGTGGATTGCCACACCGACCAAGAATTGCTGAAGAAGGTGGCCACCCCTGAAGAAGCGCCGTCCGGCGAAGCGGGGGAAGGCTGAGGCGGTGCGGTGGCTCCGTTGGAGCCGTGGGAAAAGGTCTGGGTGAAATCGGATTTTTTTGCCGGAGTGCACGGAAAAATCGCCTGTGTCGGCTGCCACAAAGGGAATCCCAAAACCATGAACAAGGATTCGGCCCATGTGGGGTTGGTGGCGGACCCAACAGAAAAGGCGCAGACCTACTGCGCGGGTTGCCACACCACGATTGTAGCGCATTTTGAAAAAAGCGTTCATTTCAATCAGAATGGTTATTTTACTTTTTTCCAAAAACGCGCGGGTGTTTCCATTCAGGATGATCCGAATCTAATGAGTCATTTCAAGAAGGATTGTGGAAAATGCCACACAACGTGCGGCCAGTGCCATGTCAGCCGACCTACCAGTACCAAGGGTGGCTTTATTATGGGACACACGTTTCGGAAAACACCGGACATGATTAACAACTGTACGGCCTGTCACGGAAGCCGAATCGGAGAAGAATATTTGGGGCAGCGTGAAGGCTACCGTCCCGATGTGCATTGGGTACCAGGTGGTAAACGCTGCGAATTTTGCCACAAAGATGAGGAATTGCACGGAACCGGCGTGGAATCGGACAATCGCTACGATGTGCCCAATTTGCCCCGCTGCGAAGATTGTCACCAAGATAAAGCCAAAGCCAACATCTACCACACCATGCATTGGAAGGATTTGCAGTGTGAAGTGTGCCATTCACAGGACTACAAAAATTGCAACTCCTGTCACGCCGGTGCCGGAGGGTTGGCGGAGCCCTCGTACATTGCCTTCAAAATTGGCCGCAATCCGAATCAATCCCAGCGGCATCCGAAAAAATATGTAATTCTGCGACACATTCCCATTGCACGGGATACGTACGCCGCCTGGGGTGTTACCGATTTGCCCAACTACAATGTGCTCCCAACATGGAAATACAGCACACCGCACAATATTTTGCGCTGGACAAGTCGAACCGACACAACCGGCAGCGGTGGTAATTGTGCGTTGAAATGCCATTCAACCAAGAGTTTTTTTCTGTACGAAAAAGATGTTGCACCGGAGGAATTGGAAGCCAATCGAAATGTCATTGTTCCGGCGGATATTCCGCCTAAACCCTAAAAAATGAGGAGGTCAAAAATGAGGAAAAATAAATTTGTTGTGTGGAGTATTCTTTTTCTAACTACGGTCCTTTTCGTCTTCGGATGTAGCAAGAAAAAAGAAACAACCAAATCCGAAACAGCCTCACAATACGAGGTAATTGCCGATGCTGCCAATAACTACCTGTCGGCCGGGAAGGCTCCGGTCATGGCATCTTCCGCACTGTATGCCAACCTCAACGACGGAAATTCGGCAAATGACCCCTACGTGTTGAGCATCCGTTCAGCGCAGGATTTTGCCAATGGCCACATTCCGGGTGCCCACAACATCCCCTGGCGAGAGGTGGCAAAATCCGAAAATTTGAAAAAATTACCCACGGACAAACAAATTGTGGTCGTGTGCTACACCGGTCACACTGCCAGCCAAACCACGATGTTTTTGAATGAAATGGGATATGATGCCATTGCCCTGAAATTTGGAATGACTTCTTGGGATACGGTGGCAGCCCACACGCACATTTATCATTCCAACGATCCCAGCGACTGCCCCGATTACCCGGTGGAAAAAACACCCCACACGTTGGCCAAAGGAAATACTTTTCCAACGGTTAATCATACCACTTCCACCGACAAAAAGGAAATCATTCGGGCAGCTACCGACGCGTATTTGGGTTCCGGGAAAGCACCCGTTATTCTTTCGACGGCCTTGTACACGAATCTAAATGACGGTAATCCGAACAATGATCCTCTGGTTTTAAGTGTTCGGAGCCGTACCGATTACTTGGCCGGACACATTCCGGGTGCTGTGAATATTCCGTACCGAGAGGTAGCACGCGACACCAACCTGGCGAAATTGCCCACGGACAAACAAATTGTCGTGGTATGCTACACCGGCCACACCGCCAGTCAAATTACCATGTTGTTGAACCAATTGGGGTACAATGCCGTGGCTTTGAAATACGGCATGACCTCTTGGACGGTCGATCCGACGAAGAATCCGTCCGTGGCCAGTATTCGGCCCTACGATCCCAATCGGGATTGTGGTAATTATCCCGTGGCAACTGGTAGTGGGTTGCTCAAAATAGCGCACGCCGTAAATTGGTGAGCCCAAAAAAACAACCGATGACTCCGGCTGCGAAGGGCCGGAGTCTGCATTTTATGTGAAGGAGGTGGCAAAGATGACGCCTAAGCTAAAAATTCTGGCCATTTCTTTAGCCGCTATGATTCTACTTGTCATAACGACGAATGAGGCGTCCCGTGCTCAATCCAAATTGGATTGCAAACTGTGCCACGGGACGGTGTACCAAAAATGGTTGCAGGGGAGTCATTCCAATACACAAAGAGACGTGGCGGACGAATTGGCAGAGGAGCGTGCAGGACAATCCCCCGACACCGTTCTGTACGGTTCGGATGCCGAAAATTGTATCGCCTGTCATTCTCCCTTGGCCGTAACCGCCAACGGTGGCATGACGGAGGTGCAAGCACTCGGTCACTTTTTTACGACCACAAACGGGGTTTTTACCGATTCCACCACAGTAGCGGACACTGCTAATTGGCCACAAAATTGGTGTACCTCGTGTCACAATGTTCCGGACGACCATCCCGCATCCATGCCGACGTTTGCCATTTTTAATTCGACGACGGTTTCTTACGACACGGTAGCCAATATCTCGTCGCTCTGTGGCCAGTGTCACGGCAATCTTAAATTCCCGGACACCGACCACCTGACGTACAATGCTTGGAAAATGAGTAAGCATGCCCTGACGCAGGACGACGTCGCAGACGAACTGGCGGAAGAACGCGCGGGTGAGTCCCCCGATTCTGTGATTAGCGGCTCCGATCCTGAGAATTGTATCGCCTGCCACGCGCCAACGGCAGTTTTGGCCAATGGTGGCATGACAGATGCCGAAGCGCTGGATTATTTCTTCACCACGGAGAACGGAGCCTTTAGCGCCACAACAAAATCCAAAAACCAAAAAGAATGGCCGGATGTTTCCTGCAATTCCTGCCACAATCCGCACAAACCAAATGACTATTCCTTTTTTGATTCGAAAACCAAATCCTACCAGGTTTTTGACAAATCGGCGGATCTTTGTGGCCAATGCCACGGCAATCTTAAATTCCCGGACACCGACCATTTAACCTACAATATCGAAAAAGGCGGCGTAGCCGTTGGGGTTCCTTTTGAAGAAACCATGCCGGGCGTTACCTGTACCGATTGCCACATGTACACCAGCGACGTGGACGGCAGTAATTCTTCCATGTACCACGGACACACCTGGTCGATTTTTGTGTCCGAGGAAAACGGTAGCCAAACAACCTCCTGTACAGCCTGTCACAATAACATGAATGCCGCGACCTCCAAATCGATTATTAAAATTTTCAAGGAGAAAGCGCAGGCCCGATTGGATTCCGCCGAACAAAAAGTGGAAGCGGCGGAAACGGCCCTGGAGGGCAACACGGACGCGCAACTTTTGTCCAAATTAAATGAAGCCGAAACCAATCTGTTTCTGGTTCAATCGGATGAAAGCGAAGGCTTTCACAATCACAATTACCAAATGGCCTTACTGGCCGATGTGATTGCCAAAGCTGACGAAATCCTAACAGCTACGGGCGTCAGCGAGCAGGTTGTCTCTACGCCCCACAAGTTCCGGCTTTTCCAGAATTACCCGAATCCGTTTAATCCGTCAACGAAAATCGCTTACGA
The DNA here is from genome assembly GCA_964579725.1 of uncultured Deferribacteres bacterium. GTDB lineage: Bacteria > Zhuqueibacterota > JdFR-76 > JdFR-76 > BMS3Abin05 > CAZOHG01. Next base: position 18,317 of record CAZOHG010000031.1, on the reverse strand, counting down.
TTTGCCGCGTTCCTCTCGAGTAACTCTGCAGGTGTACAATATTTTGGGAAACAAGGTGCGAACGCTGGTGAAAGCCCGAAAAAAAGCCGGACGGCATTGGGTAATTTGGGACGGTCGAGACGAGCTGGGAAATCCCGTTCCGAACGGCGTGTACATTTACCGTATTCGAGCCGGACACCGAGTAGATTACAAGAAAATGACTCTATTGAAATAGGACGATGTGGCGGAGCCCTCGGGCTCCGCCGCTTGTTAAGCGAGTCGGTTTTGCGAAAAATGAAAGGTTTCTCATGAAACTGAAATTGGGAATTCTGGTTTCATGCTTGCTGATTTGGAGCGGATCGCTATTGGGCGGTGTGCCCCAGCTTTCTGGTTCGAGTGTCACCTCTTTTTTGGGATACCAAACGGAGCACACGCACGGCATCTTTTACCAGCAGGTAAAGCTGATGTACAGGCCGAAAGTGCTGCGCAAAATGTCCTTTCACGTTAATCTAATGGGAATGACCGACTTGGGTCCTCAAAAAATAGAGACTCCTTTTCAAGTGTACGGGGCCTATTTGGATTGGAAACACCTCTGGAAAAATCGCCTTGATTTTTCACTGGGTCGTAAATTCTATTTCAACGGAGTAGGGATCGGCTATTTGGACGGCGGATTTTTAACCGTTCGTCCCTTTCGGAAAATACATTTCTCCCTTTTTGGCGGGGCAGAGGTTCCCTTCGACCGTACCCCAAAGGTCTACCGACTGCAGGACGGTAGTGTACTCGGTGCAAAACTCCAATTCAACAACCTCTGGAAAACCCGTTTTGGGGTCAGTTTTTACCAGAAGATCCGTTTTGGAGCCGCTGCTTGGCGCCTAATAGGGGTCAATGTGAGTCGCCCGTTTGGGAAATCGCTGTTTGGGATTTCCCGCGTTTCGTTTAATTTGTTGGAGTCCGCACTTCAAAAAGCTTTTCTGGCGTGCCGGTGGACGCCTTCACGGAGGGCGTTGTTTTATCTCGAAGGATTTTATCGTACGCCCCACATTTACCACGATTCCTTTTTTGAACAATTTGAACTGGAGGGTTTGCTGCAAGGCCGTCTAAACGGCGTGTGGTATTTCCGCAAAAAATACGGTCTGACGGGGGATTTGCTCTGGATTCAAAGCGAGAAAAAACAATCGCAGAAAATTCGTCTGGGAATTTTGACCCCCTACGGCCTTGTTGGATTTCAACAGGATTTGGGGTTTGCCGGATTTCAGACCCGCGGGTACGCGGACGTAAGTCTTCGCCTTCTAAAGCATTTGACCACGCGTCTTTTACTGGATTTTTCCAATTACCAGATCAGCGATTGGGAAGAGAGTTTTCTGCAAGTAGGTAGTGCTTTTCGGGTGGAATACCAATTGGGGCAGCGATTTCTGGTCTCTTTTGAAGATCAGTTTTACAACAATCGCGTGTACAAAGTAGACAATCGAATCTTGGGACAGGCCTTATGTCGATTTTAAAATCGAAAAAGAGAATTCAAATCGGAATTTTACTTCCGTTTGTGCTGGCGGCTCTTGTTTCCGGAATGGCCGGACAAAAGGATCGAATTATTTTTTCTCCCCAGAAACAAGTGGAAGACATGGGAGTGGATTGCGTCACCTGCCACACCAAAGCGGACAGCAGCCTGAAGGGAACGGACAACCTTTTTCCCACAATGGAAACCTGTTTTCAGTGTCACGACGGCGAAAGTGCTCCCAATGCCTGTACCCTTTGCCACACCAATCCGGACGAAGCGGGCGTGGTGCCTCGAATAGCTACCTACAGTCCCAAATTCCCGCACGCCGTTCATTTGAAAAGCGGGGTTGCGTGCTTGATCTGCCACGCCGGAATTGAAAAAGACAGCACCGCCGTCGCCCGACATTTGCCGAAAATGGCCCAATGCCAATCCTGCCACGCGCAAAAACAAGCCAGCGATCCGCTGAACTGCCGGGTGTGCCACCTTCAGGGAAAGGATTTGCGTCCCATTTCCCACAAATTGGAATGGACGCACGCCCACCAATTTGAAGCGGAATCCGATCCTGCAACATGTGCACAGTGTCACACCAATACATATTGTCAAGATTGCCACGAAGGGAAGAATTTGTCGCACCGGACACATCCCCTGAATTTTGAGTGGAATCACGCCATTGAGGCGAAAATGAACAAAACCCAGTGCCTGGCGTGTCACCAGGATGAATTGTACTGCATTCAATGCCACCGGGAGAAAAATGTCATGCCTGCTTCTCACAATCGCGTAGGTTGGGCCAATGAGATAAACGGAGGCCAACACAAAATAGAGGCAGAAGTGGATTTGGAGACCTGTTTGGCGTGTCACGGGAATTACCAGACGTTCCCCACTTGTTTTCGTTGCCACAACAAATCGACCAAAGAAGAGTAGGAAGATGAGACTATTGGAAAGGGTTTTCGCCATTTTTCTTGTGTTCGGGCTGTTTGTAGGGTGCAGCCAGAAAAAGAATCCGGTCGTGAGCTTAACTCACCCGAAGACCTGGATGGACACTAAATCGGCGGATTTTCACGGGCAAATTGTGGTTACCCGCGGCAAGGAAAGCTGTCGGGACTGCCACGGAGAAAATTTCAGCGGTGGCGACGCTGGTGTATCGTGCACCTCCTGCCACGATGCCTACCCGCACAAAGAGGATTGGGTGGAAATCGGGGCCACAGGGTTTCACGGTCAGTACATTCGCAATCGAAATGACGACATGCGCACGTGCCGGGCATGCCACGGGAAAGATTATTCCGGTGGTGTTGCGAGGCGTTCGTGTCTGGAATGCCACACCCGACCGGGGGGCCCGGAAGCCTGCAATACCTGCCACGGCAACGAACAAAACAACGCACCGCCTCGCGATCTGGCCGGACATTTGGAATCGACCTATTTGGGTGTGGGAGCTCACCAAACCATGTTGAACGCCGGTGTTACCTGTCAAACCTGCCACATTGTGCCCGACAGCGTGTACGCCGCAGGACACCTTGACGCCACAGCCTATGCAGAAGTCAATCCCAATCTGGGGTGGAATCACGACACGGGAACGTGTTCCAATGTGAGCTGTCACGGCGTGCGACAATTTAACAAAAAATATTAGCTCGGTTATTCCTCCTCTCCTCAAGCCGCAAGAATTTTTGGAAACTTGCGGCTTTTTTTGTGGCTTGTTTCCGAAAGCTCCACGGAAAACGCTTTTTGTGTTCGCCGGTAAAAATCGAAAAGGGAAGCAAAACAGAGTTTCAGTTTCGATGTGCAAGAGAAGCAACAGCACGTAGCCCCCAATTGGTTTATTGAAAACGGACAACCCATTTTCCAAAGATGGCCTCTTGCCTCAAACCCTGACCAGAAATCCCTTGCGGATCGTTTCCGAAGCGGCTATATTTTAGGCGGCCACGTTAAGAAAGGAGTTGTTCGCGGAAATGGTTCGGCCTGAATTCAATCAAAAGAAACCAACTTCAACCTTTTCGCCCGAAAATGTGCGCTACTTCGGAATGGTACTGCTCATTGCACTGGTGCTCTCGGCGGGATTTTACGTGTGGGTGCGCCGCTACGAAAAGGCGGAAAAAGCAAAGCAATTGGCCGTTTTGCGGGTTTTCCCCCGATCAGCACAAGACGTGGAGACCCTCTACCGCCTTCATTACCTTTCCTCGCCGGTTGTTCAGGACAGTGTCATTGAGTTCCGCGGGCATTTTTCCGACCTTTTGAAACTTAACCGATTAGGCATTCCAACCGCTGCGGTAGCAGCCATCGACTACAACGGCAAAGTTCCCAAAGACTACCCTGGGGTCGGGGCAATTGAACGAAAAATGCTCACTCTGGTGGCCCGCTTTCCGAACTGGGCCGTGCTTGACACGTTGGGGACTACTGCTTTTCGACATCACCCCATTTTAGTACTCAAAATTTCCGACAATCCGCACTTAAATGAGGATGAGCCAGGCGTTTTGTTCATGGCGGGTTTGCACGCGCGTGAGCCCGCCGGAACGCTTTTCCTGCTTGCTTTGGCAGATTCTCTCCTGCGCGAACAAAGGGAAGATCCCGATTTGCGTGGCCTGCTTGGCCAGGTGGAGCTTTTCTTGGTGCCGCTGGTTAATGTGGACGGGTACGACTACATTGTACAAAACCACGTCCGATTTCCCTTCTGGCGAAAAAATTTGCGGGACAACAACGAGGACGGCAAATTTTCTCCTGCAGTGGACGGAGTCTATTTGAATCGGAACTTTGATTTCAATTGGGGCGATTTTCGGGAAACACAGACCACAAGCTGGTTCTACAAAGGCCCCCGGCCTTTTTCGGAACCCGAAACGCAAGCCCTTCGAAATCTGGCTCGGAAAAAACATTTTGTTCTGATGGTGGATTACCACAGCTACGGGCAGGCGGTTCTGTTCCCCTGGACAAAAGAAATGCGCCCTCCCGACTACGAAATCTTGCACGATTTGGCGTTGGGGTACGCCCGCCGTTGTCGCCGAGCGCACAGTTACCGCCCCTATGACGTCATGCCGCTGGACGGAAAAGCGGGACAGAGTGCCAATTGGTTCTACGCCCAATTCAGGACGCTTAGTTTTCTTGTGGAATTGGGGTCGGAGTACTTTCCCCCGAAAAAAGATTTGCAACCAATTTTCAGGCAGAACAAACGGGCTGCCCTTTATTTGCTCAAGCGAATCTTCCAAACGGGTATCGAAGGGCACATTTCCGACGCCCAAACCGGAAACCCCTTGCCGGCCATTGTTCAACTTCAAAATGACTTTTCTCCGGTTGTGGCGCCTTGCCGGGCGGACGGACAATTCGGGCACTTCTGGCGTCTTCTGAAACCGGGTGCGTTCACCGTGTCGTTTCAAATGTCGGGTTACCGTACGGAAAGTCGTTCCGTTATTTTGGAAGCAGGCGAACACAAAATAGTGGACGTGAGAATGTGGCGCCGCTAAGCGTGTCGGATTTCAAATAGGCCGAAAAAACGGCGGAAATTGTTGAGGTGACGGTGAATAAATTACCTTTTTGGCGGGGAGCCGGAGGGCGAAAGCCCCGGAAAACCGAAAAAGATTGGCTCTATTTTGATTTAATTGAAGTGGCTTCTCACGATGCGTGTCCGATTTGCTCTCTCTTAGACAAGCGGGAAAATCGACAGATCGATTGGCTATTTTACGAAAGTGTGAACGACCCCGGTGTTCGGGAGAAATTCCGCGCGGCCGGTGGACTTTGCCGTTGGCACACCCATGTGATCCTCAAGCAAGGCGACGCACTGGGACTTTCCATTTTGGCCGCCGATCTGGTGAGCCGAAATGGGGATTTTTCAAAGGAAACCGCAGACATTTGTCCCCTTTGTGCGGCGCGTGAGGAAAACGAAAAGCGCGTGGTCAAAGCGTTTGCCGGATACCTGCGCCTACCGGAGTTTTGGGAAGCCCTGGAAAAGAGCCCCGGCGTGTGCCGCCGACATTTCGGACTGATTTCTGCCCAATTTTCGGACAAGGCCCTGTCGGCAAAATTCGCCGATTTCGAGAAGCAAAAGCTCTCGCTTTTGGCATCCAATTTGGCGGAGATTATTCGAAAAAACGATTACCGATTTCAGGCCGAAAAAATTTCCGAAGACGAAGCCAAAGCCATTCGAATTGCCTGGGAATTTTTGAGAAAATAGCCCATGTTTTGCTTACAAGGAAAACAAAAAGAACGAAGGTTGTGAGATTAAAAAAAGCGCTTTATTTTTGGAGGGAATTTCTGTACATTGAAATTGAAGGACACGCGGCCTGACAAGGCCAAACGAATTTTTTGACGAATTATTTCTAACCCAAGAGGTTTTGAAAATGTGGGCGTCCCGAAAAGTGTTTGGTATTGTAGTGATTTTGGGTGTTTTGGGGCTGGGTACGGTCAGGGTGTCGGCGTATATGGGGCACCGACCCGCTCGAGCCCGAAAAGTCATGGTAGCTTCCGGGCAGCCCCTTGCCACGGAAGCGGGGCTTGAAATTCTTAAAATGGGGGGCAATGCCGTGGACGCTGCGGTCGCCGTCGGCTTTGCCCTGGAAGTTGTGTACCCGGTGGCAGGAAATATTGGCGGAGGTGGTTTCATGGTCATCCGATTTCCGGACGGCAAGAGCACCACCATCGATTACCGCGAAATGGCTCCGGCAAAAGCTACACGCGATATGTACCTGGACAAAAACGGGAATGTCATCCCCAACTTGAGTTTGGTGGGGTACCTGGCAAGCGGTGTGCCGGGAAGTGTGCGGGGCTTGTATTTGGCGCACCAAAAATACGGGAAATTGCCCTGGAAAGACCTTTTGCAACCGGCCATTCGGTTGGCAGAAAAGGGTTTTCGAATGCCTTATGAACTGGCGCATTCGCTGGAAAGACGGCGGAAAATCTTTTTAAAATTTCCGGCTACGGCTCGCGCGTACCTGAAAAACGGGAAACAACCTTACCGCGAAGGCGACCTGTTTATTCAGAAAGACCTGGCGCACACGTTGCGTCTGATTGCTGAAAAAGGAGCCAACGGATTTTACACGGGAGAAGTGGCTGCGAAAATTGAACGTGCCATGAAAAGCCACGGAGGGCTCATTACCCGGGCTGATTTAGCGGCTTACCGTGCACGGGAGCGCAAGCCGGTTGAAGGAACCTACCACGGGTACCACATTATTTCAATGGGTCCCCCAAGCTCCGGGGGAATTTGTCTGATCGAATTGCTCAATATTTTAGAGGGCTTCCCCCTGAAACAAATGGGGTTTCACTCCTCCCGAATGGTGCACACCGTTATGGAAGCGGAAAAGCGGGTGTACGCCGACCGCGCCAAATTTATGGGAGACATCGATTTTTACCCTGTTCCCATTCGAGGGCTAACCTCCAAAACATACGCCGCGAGCTTGCGGAAAACCATTGATCTAAGGCGTGCCACGCCTTCCAGCGAGATTTCCTCAGGGAATCCGGCGCCTTACGAGAGTCCCCAGACCACTCACTATTCGATCGTCGATGAAAATCGAATGGCTGTTTCGGTAACCACAACGCTCAATTCGGCTTACGGCTCCAAAGTGGTCATTGACGGCACCGGATTTCTGATGAATAACGAAATGGACGATTTTAGCGCCAAACCGGGCGTGCCCAACCAATTTGGACTGGTAGGGGGCGAAGCCAATGCCATTCAACCGCACAAACGCATGTTGTCTTCCATGACTCCCACCATTGTGGAAAAACAGGGCCAACTCTTTTTGGTGTTAGGCACTCCCGGTGGCTCCACAATTATTACCAGCGTTCTTCAGACGATTCTCAATGTTGTGGATTTTGGCATGAATATTCAGGAAGCCGTGGACGCTCCCCGATTCCACCACCAGTGGCTTCCCGATTACATTTCTTTTGACCGATTTGCGTTTTCAAAAGATGTTGTGGCCAATTTAGCGGCGATGGGCCACCATTTGCACCCCCGACATTCCAACGGCCCGGGGATTGTGGAGGCCATTTTGGTCAATCCTAAAACAGGTGTGCTGTGGGGAGGTTCCGATTCCCGTGGCTACGGTTTGGCAAAGGGCTACTAATCGCAGGAGAAAAAATGCCGACCTACGAAATAATTAAATGTCCGAACTGTGGCACTGAAATTCGGCGCTACAAAAATCCCGTTCCAACTGTGGACATTATTATTGAAGTGGAAACCCTCCGGGGCGAAAGGGGTATTGTTCTGATTGAACGTAAGAATTTTCCTCGCGGCTGGGCGATTCCGGGTGGTTTTGTGGATTACGGCGAGAGCTGCGAGCAGGCAGCCGTGCGGGAAGCCAGGGAAGAGACGTCGTTGGACGTACAATTGGTGCGACAATTGGGCGCCTATTCCGACCCCAAGCGAGACCCTCGCCAACATACCATCTCCATTGTATTTGTTGCGCAGGCAAAGGGCACCCCAATCGCCGCGGACGACGCTCAGGGGGTGGGCATTTTTACACGCGAAAATTTGCCGGTGCTGTTGGCTTTTGACCACCGAAGAATTCTGAATGATTATTTTGACTCGCTTGAAAAAGCAGAAGACTGACCGCCCCTGTTTTTCTTTTTTTGAAAAAAACATTGATTCTGCCTGAAGTTTTGGTTAAATTTAAAAGCTGCTGAAAAGGGATGTAAATCCCTTTTTTTGTGAACAATGATTTCGGTGAAGGGGAAGCTTCCCGCAAACTGTTTGCGGGTTCTTTTTCTTTGTACCGGCAGAAACCATGAAAAAGCGTAGAGGGGAACGGCGCTGCCTGTTCAATTTCAAGGAAAGAAATGACGGAAAAAGAAACAAAAACCCACCGAAAAAAGCGGGCACTTTACGCAGGGGGCGGAGCCTTTTTTTTGATTTTTGGTTTTCTCGTCTGGTTGGGACTGGCGCTTTACCTTCCGAATCCCGGTAACCCGAACCGCAAAATCCCGGTGATGATTGAAAAGGGTGCCAACGCCAGGGAGATTGCGCACATCTTGAAGGAAAAGCACCTGATTTCCCGGGTGGACCACTTTTTGGTAGCTGTCAAAATTTTCGGGGCGAGAACAAAATTAAAAGCAGGTTTTTACCAGCTACCCCAAAATGTTTCGAATGCCCGTCTGATTGCACTTTTGGAAAAGGGGGAAGCGGCAGAAATCAAAGTCTCGATTCCCGAGGGCCTTCGGTCGGAGAAAATCGCAGGTATTTTTCAGCGCAAAGTGGGGCTTGATTCCGCCCGGTTTCTTGCTCTTGTTCGGGACACTGCCTTTGTGCACGAATTGGGAGTTTCGGCCAACAGCCTGGAGGGCTATCTCTTCCCGGACACCTACTTTTTTGCTTACGGGGTAAAGGCACCTCTGGTGCTGCGGACGCTGGTTTCGCATTTTTGGAGGGTTTTTAATGATTCCCTGAAGGCACGCACCCGAAAAATGGGGTGGTCTGTTCACCAGGTGGTTACGCTGGCTTCAATCATTGAAGGTGAAGCGCGCGTCGACAGTGAGAGGGCGTTGATTTCAGCCGTTTACCACAACCGTCTAAAACGAGGCATGTTGCTGCAGGCGTCTCCGACCATCCAATTTTTGCTGCCCGACGGCCCCAGACGGTTGTTAAAGCGGGATTTGCAGATCGATTCCCCCTACAACACCTATCGTTACCCGGGGCTTCCCCCCGGGCCCATTAACAACCCGGGCAAGGAATCGATTCTCGCGGCGCTTTATCCGGCCCCCGTGAAGTACCTGTATTTTGTAGCCAATGGTGACGGAACCCACACGTTTTCCTACACATTGGCTCAACATTTGAAGGCAAAACGCCGGTTAGACCGAATCCGGCGTGCCTATTACCGAAAGCTGCGTCTCTCGAAGAAAAAATCGTAGCTCAATTGCCGAGGAAGCAGCTCTTTTGCTGCGGAACGGACTGGTATTCCGTGGTGTTCCTTCTCGATTTAGCTCGATTGTTAGGCAAACCATTTGCAGTGAACGTTCAATTTTGTGACGACCTAAGTTTAATGAAATCAAAACAACAAAAAGGGAAATTGGAAAACTTGTTACGGAATTTGAATACTGTGCAACGGGCTGTAGTGGAAGCTCCCCTCGGCCCCGTGTTGGTTCTGGCTGGAGCGGGAAGCGGTAAAACCCGCGTGCTGACACACCGCATTGCCTATCTTTTGACGAAAAAGGCATTTCATCCTCACGAAATTCTGGCCGTCACCTTTACCAACAAGGCGGCGCAGGAAATGAAGCTACGAATTCAATCCCTCCTGGGCCGGAATTTTAAGAACCTGTGGGTGGGAACCTTTCATTCGGTTTTTGCCCGTATTTTGCGTTTCGAAGCGCAGTACCTTGGCTACAAGCGGAATTTTGCCATTTACGATGTGGACGACCAGAAACGGGCACTCAAAAAAATCATGGAAGATCTGCACATCTCGCTGCAAGACCATTCCGTCAACGACGTGCAGCGGAAGATTTCCAATCTGAAAAACAAAATGATCTCACCGGATCAGTTTCGTCGGGAAATTCGCTCCGGCGAAGACGAAGTAGTGGAGAAGATTTACCGGCATTACACGGGTTTTCTGCGAGCCAACAACGCCATGGATTTTGACGATTTAATCAACCTGCCTGTACAGCTTTTTGAAAGCTTTCCAAAAGTGCTGCAAAAATATCAGGAAAAATTCCGCTACATTCTTGTGGACGAGTACCAGGACACCAACTTGGCGCAGAATCAGTTGGTCATGGCTTTGGGACGAAAAAGTCGAAATGTGTTTGTGGTCGGGGACGACGACCAATCGATTTACCGGTGGCGGGGTGCCGAGGTTCGAAATATTTTGGAGTTCGAACAGCAATTCCCGGATTGTCGTGTTTTCCGCTTGGAACAAAACTACCGTTCCACACGCAATATTTTGGAAGCCGCCTACGCCGTGGTCAAAAACAATGTACAGCGCAAAGCCAAACGCCTGTGGACGGAACGGGACGACGGGGAAAAAATCACGGTTCTGGAATCCGGCGACGAGATGGCGGAAGGTCGCTACATTGCCGACACCATTCGCCGGGAAATTTCAAAAAACAAGCGAAATTTCAAGGATTTTGTGATTTTGTACCGCACCAATGCCCAATCGCGTGCCATCGAAGATGCCTTGCGCCGCAGCACAATTGCGTACACCATTGTAGGCGGCCAAAAATTCTACGAACGCAAAGAGATTAAAGATTTTCTCGCCTATCTGCGCGTCATTGCCAATCCCAGTGACAGTGTGAGTCTGGCACGCATTATTAATTTTCCGCCGCGAAGCATCGGAGCTGTCACCCTGCAGCGTTTACAGGCTTTTGCCTCGGAGAACAAACTTTCTCTTCTCGAAGCCCTTGGACGCGCCCCGGAAGTCGCCGGGCTTTCTCGTCCCATGAAAAACCGTGTTGTTGAAGTGTACCGACTTTTTCAAAAATATATTGAACTGAAAGCCACCCTTTCGCTAAAAGAACTGGCCAGCGTGTTGACCGATGAAATCGGACTGAGGGAATTCTACCGAACGAAAGGAACCGAAGAGGCGCTGAACCGGTACGACAATATTGTTGAATTGATGTCCGCCATTACGGAATTTTCAAACACGCGGGAAAAGGCTACGCTGGAAATGTTTTTGGAGGAAGTTTCGCTGGTTTCCGACATCGACACCTGGGACGACGCCTCGAATTCAGTGACCCTAATGACGATTCACAGTGCCAAGGGACTGGAATTCCCTGTGGTTTTTATAGCTGGTTTGGAAGAAGGGCTGTTTCCGTTGCGTCGGGCAAAGGAAATCGACGAGGAATTGGAAGAAGAGCGTCGCCTGTTTTATGTAGCCCTGACGCGGGCCAAAGAAAAGGTGTATTTGAGCTGGGCCAGAAGTCGTCGGCAATATTTGCAAAGCGGCCAAAGCCAACATGTTTCCCAATTTGTCAAACAAATTCCCGCCGAATTTTTGGAACTCCCCGGACATTCCCGCTCCGCGTACGGTGGGAGAAATGCCTCGTCCGCCGGCCGGACCCCTGCCTACCCGCGCAAAAAGCGCGAAAGCCACGCCCAAGAAATGCCCCAATACGAAGATTTTAGTCAGGAACCCCAACCGATTTTTGTGGGGGCGCACGTCAAACACCCCAAATTCGGATTGGGGATTATTTTGGGGATTGAAGGCCGGGGCCCCGAGGCAAAATTGACCATTTTTTTCGATGGGATTCAGGAGCAGAAAAAATTGGTTTTTAAATACGCGAATTTGGAGATTCTTTCATGAAATCCGCACGTTATTTTAGTTTTTTCCTTGTTCTGCTATTTTTGGGAAATGCCGCCGGAAGCCTTCGGGGACAGACTTCCGAAGAACAGCGGCTGTTTGTCTACGCCAATCGCCTTATGTCCGATAAAATGTTCGATCTGGCTGCCGACCAGTTTTTGGACTACGTTCAAAAATACGGAAGCAGCCCCCGGGCTCCCGAGGCTCAATTTTTGGCCGGGCAGTGTTTGTACAAAGAAGGAAAGTTCAATCGCGCTATTCAGGCATTTCAAACACTGATTTTGCGCTACCCGCAGTTTCAGCGTTTGGACGAAGCACAATTAACCATCGGCAAGGCGTACGAAATGCTGGGGTTTCCGAAAAAAGCTGCGGAATCCTTTGAAAATTTACCGCTTTACTACCCCAAAAGTTCTTTGGCTCCGCAGGCACTCATGCGAGCCGCCGCAATTTACGAAAAGCTCGGTCGAACGGAAAAGAGTCGAGAATTGTGGATTCGGGTGGTGAAAGAATTTCCCGAGAGTACCTGGGTGGACAGGGCACGTCTAAAACTGGCGGAGTCTTTCCGAAAATCCGGGGATTTGGCCACCAGCTTGCGCTACCTCGATCGGGTTAGTCAATCCAAAAACGCTGCGGCACGTGCGCAAGCCCTTTTGAAAAAAGGAGCGGTTTTTGAGGAATTGGGACGTCTTTCCGCAGCCCGCGGGTTGTACCAACAGGTGGCGGCCGACGAAGCAGCTCCCCAGAATTTTCGGGCGCAGGCCTACGTCCTGCTCGGGTTGTTGAATGAAAAGCTGGGAAACTGGACGGCGGCCAAAGGCTCTTTCCAAAGCGGCTTGCCATTTGCTTCGGCGGACACCACTCGTCTGGCGATTCAACTGCAGTTGGCCAAAACGAACTTCGTTTTGGGGGATTTTCCCGAAAGCCTGCGCCTGTACAAAAGTGTGGCGGAGGCGAGCGGGGACTCGCTCCGAAAAGTCCAAGCCCTGTTTGGGGCGGCGGTTTCCAGTGAAAAAATGCTGGATTTTGAGGGAGCTTTGGGCTTTCTGGAAACGATTCGCCAGATGAAACGTGTTCCACGGCCTGCCCGCCCTTTTGTGGAAAAAGCCGAGTTGCATGAAATTGACGATTTTTTAAGCCTCAAGAAATTTCAGTCGGCGCGAGGGGCCATGGAAATCTTCCTGAAGCGTTTCCCCCAATCGCCCCGTGCGGCCCGGGTGTCCTTTCAATTGGCTCGCTTGGACGAAACCAATCGCAAGGCCTACGCTCTGGCACTTAAGGAGTACGATCAGGTGCTCAAGGATTTCCCACGAAGCGTTTTTGCGGACGACGCTGCCTTTGGTGTGGCTCGGTGTGAAGAAAAGTTGGGACAAAAAACGGCGGCTTTAAGCGATTACCGAAAGTTTCTTTTGGAATATCCGGGCAGTCCGCTTTTACCCCAGGCCCTAAAACGGTTGGAGTGGTACAAGCGCTACGAAAACACGGATTTAGAGGGATCCGTTAAGCGTCTGGCCAGTTTAATGGCTTCGGTTTTGCTGGAAAAGGGAAGGGAAGACGCCCTGTACGCCCTTTTCAAACTGAATTTTGAGCAGCTCAAAGACTACGGCAATACCGTCGCTTTGGGACAGCTCATTTTAAAAGAGAGACGAGCGCCCGATTACATTCCGCAAATTTTGTTTCAAATGGGCAAAGCGTACCAATATTTGGCCGAAGCCAATCCCCAAAACGAGTCTGCCATAGCGTACAGAGACAGTGCGGACAGCATTTACGGACGATTTTTAAGTCGATTTCCCACAAATGGCCTGGCGGCGGATGTGCTTTTCCAGAAAATCGAGTTGGAAAAAGGGCGCGGAACCCCGCTCGCCGAATACCGAGCGCTGTCCAAATTACTGTTAGCTTACCCGGAAAGTGCCCAAAATCCGCAAATCTTTTTCCGGCTGGGGCAAACCCTTTTGGAAGTCAAAAGTCAAATTCCTGCAGATTCAACGGGAAACGCCGGGCGCTATTTTGAAAAGGTGGTCGCTTTGGCGCCCCATTCCCTTTGGGCAGACAGGGCAATGAGTCAACTGGCTGAACAAGCCTTCCGCTCGGGACATTTTGCGGAAGCTGCGTCTCAATTTACCCGCTATTTGAAGGCGTTTCCCAACGGTCTCTCGGCGGCCCTGGCCAATTTTCGGCTGGCCGAACTTTTTCAAGAACAGCGCAAATTCAAGGAAGCTCTGAACGCTTACGAGAGTGTGGTTCGGAATTTTTATTACACGGATTTTGCCGACAGCGCGCAAACCCGCCTGGGAGACATTTATTTTCAGTTGGGACAGTACAGCCGGGCGCTACAAGTTTTTGACCAGGTCCGCAAAATCCACCCGGAAAAAGAAGCCGATTTTCAATTTGCCCGGGGACTGATTTTGGTTAAGCAAAATAAGCCGGTTCAAGCGGTTCAAGCCCTCCGCCAATATGTGGCCAATTACCCGAATGGGCGGCACGTTGCGGACGCGCTTAAGCTCATGGCGGACATTTCCAAAAAATCGGGGGATTTACGTCAGGCGGCTGAGATCTACACTCTGGTACTGGCATCTAACACAAACCCGACATTTCAACAAGAAGTCAGGCGCCGATTGGCAGACATTCAGTTCGAGCAAGAGAATTTTGCAGCCGCTCTTAAAAATTACCAACAGCTTTTGACGTCCGGTAGCGACGATTTGACCAAACCGGAGTTAAAGGCGCGGGAAATTTTGTGCCTCATTCATCTGGGAAAAATTGCCCAAGCGCGGAAGGAAACCAAGACTTTTGAAAAATCCTACAAAGCAATTGGCGCCTATTTAGCGGAAATCTACTACAATTTCGGCAATTATTACGTCGAGCAAAAGAACTTTGACCGAGCCGTGAAAAATTACAAATTGGTGGCCGGAAAATACAAACACACCAAGTGGCGGCCTTACGGAGAATACGGAATCGGGCGTGTGTATTTGGTGACCAACAAGGTGGAAAAAGCCCTGAAAATTTTAACCCCTCTGCCGCGAAAATACCCCAAGAGTCAGGTGTTGCCGCTGGTTTATTTGACTTTGGGTGACTTTTACTACAAATCCAAACAATTTGACAATGCCCTAGCTGCCTTCAAGCAGGTGTTGGCGCACAACCCTTCCCAGAAGGTCAAAAAAACCGCCATGCGGTACTTAATGAAAGTGTACTCCGATTTGGGAATGTGGGATTCCGCCTTAACGGCGACGCGGCAGTTTATTCAGGCCTTTCCAGACGATCCGGACGTGTTCAACCAGAAAATTCAAATGGCGATTTACACCATTCGTCTGCAGGAATACGACCGTGCCATTGACTATTTGAAAAAGCTTCTTCCCCAGGCGGATGCCGAAACGGAGGCCGAAATCCAGTACTGGATCGGCGAAAGCTACTACAAAATGGGACAATTCGAGCGAGCCATTTCCGAATTTTTGAAAGTTCGGTACATGGCCAAACCGAGCAAACTGCCCTGGGATGTTACGGCGGAATACGAAGCCGGGTTGGCCTACTTAAAGCTGAATCGGCCGGAGAAAGCTCGGGCCATCTTTGAGAAGATTGTGAAGGAACGAGGGGCCGGTAGCGACTACGGCAAAGTGGCTCTGAAGCGGATTCAGGAAATCGACGCTGGATTGCGCGGCAAATAGACCGGTGTTTTTTTGTCCGAGGGAATTTTAACTCGCATTACTTTTGACGTCCGTTTTTCAACCGATTGAGATCACACCTCATTTGTGACCAGCAGGGTGGCCCACGTTAGGCCGTTTGCCAGTGAAAGCAGGAGCAAAGTGTGAATCAGCCCGAACAAAGGTAAAATGAGCGTGGCGATTGAAAGTGCTCCGAAAACGGCACCCAAAAGGTCCAGGCTGTACAACGTTCCCCAGGAACTGCGCTGCGAATGATCCCCCCGCCGAAAAAGGCGATTTCCCAGCGGGAATTGAAATCCTCCTAAAAACCCGCCGCCCACCGCCAGCAGCGCAAAAATAGTGTCCACGAAAACGACCGGCACGTTCCGTCCGTGTAGCCCAGTGAAGGAAACAATGAAAAGAAAGGGGACAAGTGCCGCCGCAAACTGCACCCATCGAAAGTGCCGGTAGGTTTTGCGAGGGTCTTGTTTCAGGTGAAGGGCTGATCCCGCCCCCAAGGCCAACCCTCCCATGAAAAAGGTCACGATTAGGGAAAGCCAGTAGTAGGCGTAGCCGTAAATAAGTTGAAAGGCGAGAATTAGCAAAACCTCCAGCGTAATTTCTGTAAAGCCGATGGTAAAAATGGAGAGCCCTACCTGCACATTCAGTCGTTTCTTTTTGAATCCTAATCCCAAAAACAAGAGGAAATAAAGGCCCACGAAAGCGAGCGGAAAAACTGCGCGCGGCAAGTGCGCCGCTTGTCGTAAAAAGTTACGCGTTCCTGTGAAAAAATAGGTGCTCCAAAGAAGAATGTCGTAGTAATAGGCCAACGGTCGAAAGTCGGTGTTTACCGGTTGATTGGGTGGTACCTTGTCCAATTGCCGGTTGAAGCTGCGCAAGCGTTCCGGAGAAAGACGGTAGGGCAGGTAGTAGGGACTAATAAACAGGTTGCGAACGCCGCGGGTTTGTAGACGTGAAACCAAAATGTGGTAATCGTCGGTCAAAACGCCCTTTTCGTTGGAAGCCAAAAAATGCGCTTTGGAGCCGGGCAACAGAAGAACTTGTGGAAAAGCCTGCCGCAAGGTTTGCCGAAAGGTGGTGAGGAGAAGGGCAAGGTCACGGTCAATAAAATTTTCGGAGGAAGGGAGGGCAAACGTAAAAACGCCGCCCTTTTTTAAATGTCGGGACACGAGTGTGAAAAATTCACGCGTGTAAAGTCGGTTTAGTTGAGCCGTGTAAGGAGGTGGGGCGTTCAAAATAATCACATCGTAACGGGTGTGCGACCGCCGCAAAAAAAGTCGGGCGTCGCAAAATTCTACGTGGATTTTGGGGGAATGTAGCCATTTCGCGGCGCCCGGAACGAAACGCTTTCCAAGTTTTACCAGAACGGGGTCCAGCTCTACGTAATCAAGGTTCCGAACGGTGGGGTGAGCCAAAATTTTCGGAAGTTGTCCCCCTAAACCTCCGCCAATCAGCAAAACCTGTTGAGGCGCCGGATGTTCCAACAGGGCAAACTGGGTGGCTTCCTCGGCACCCAACGGGTCCGGAATAGAAAAAGACAACAACCCATTTTGGTAGAAATTGGTCTGTTCTCCCAACCGCGTGAGGGTAATCTTTTGGTAAATGGTGTTTTGACTGGTCAGGAGGGTTTGATTTTTCCAGCGCAAAACGAGGCTTTTCCGTTGAAGAACCGGCGTTTCAAAAATGGCAACTGCCCAAAAGGACAAAGCGAATAAAATCCAAATACCGAAAGACAATCGGTTTTTGGAGGTCAAGCCGAGCAAAAGAGCACCGGAAAGAAATTCAAAGCAAGCGGCAAGACCGAGGATTTCCGCCGAATTCCAGATTTTAAGCAGAAAAAGACTAACCAAAAATCCGCCCAAAGCAGCACCGGCTGCTTCTGCAAAATAAACCTTCCCGACGGAGTCGGCGGGGGATTTTTCTGCCGCCGTGAGGAAATTCCCCGAGAGGGCAAAAGCCCACCCCGAAAGCAAGCAAAAGGGGCCTGTGGACAGCAGCGAAATCCAGAAAATGGGCATGAGCCCGGGGATTTCACCGGGAACGCGGTGGAAAAGCGTCAGGCTGGCACGAATAAAAACCAGAGAAGCGGGGAGGAGAACCGCCAAAGCCATTTGAGTAAATCCCAGACGGCGTTCCGGCCGTTGGCGAACCGGCAGAATTCTCTCGAGAACGCCGCTACCTAAGGAAGTCCAGAAAAGCCAGCTTGCGAGAACAATGGCAAGCGAAAGCTCGTTGCCGGAGAACACGACCATGAGTTCGCGCAAAAAGACGATTTGTGATAGGGTTGCCGCGAATCCAATTACAAAAACCGGCCACGTGAGAAAAACCGGCCGTTTACTCGGACTTTTTTTTCGAACAAAAAGAGTCATGTGAAGTTTTCCGTCCCGTTTGTGATTTTAAAATACCAAAACAAGTGCCGTGTTTCAAGCAAAAACTGCCGGTGTTTGTGTTGGGTAAGAAATGGGAAAAACGACGGTGTGCGGAACTGGCCGGAAAGGGTTTTGCCGGATTCTCGAGAGGTACTTTCATTCTGACGACCGATTCTCGAAAATTACCGGAGCAGGATTTTTCGCCCCGATTTTTTGAAGGAACAAAATGTCCAATGAATGGTTGCCCATTTTTCCGCTCGAAATCAAATGAGAAAGAGCTCGAGAATCGGCTGCGGGAAAATTTTGTCCTCGCTTAAAATCCCCCTTGATTTTTTTTAAATTTTGTTTACATTTAAACATCGAACAACAATGTCAAACGGTGTCTCAAGCGTGTTCGCGGACACCGGCGGACGTGCCTTTGTTTGATTCAGTTTGGGGGCAAAATTTTTGGTGTTTTTTGTTCGTAGTTTTTAGTTAACTCTTGAAATAACAAGTAATTCTGAATTGTTCTGTTTTTCCCTGTGTTTGTGCGTTTTTTTGGCTCAAAATTTGAATTTCCCTTTGGCACAAGCACAAAACGTGAGGTGAACAAAATGAAAAAATATGCGATCACTCTTTTGTTTGG
>CAZOHG010000030.1:0-42444 GCA_964579725.1 uncultured Deferribacteres bacterium | reverse complement strand
GGCTGCGGCGGGTGCCACACTGGGCCGCCGAATCACTCGGTGGCCGCCTTTAGTAAAAATGCCGCTGTTCGGACTTCTGGGACTCAGCGTGACATTTTGTTTCGATTTTTTGACCACAGTGAGTTTTTTGATTTTTTCAGGCCTTACCAAAGCCACTTTTCTGGCCAGCCTCTTGTACGGTCTCGGTTTTTACATCCTACACATGGTTAGCAACACCCTCCTTTTTTTCTTTTTCATTCCCTTCCTTTTTCCGTTTTTGGAACAACACGTGCCTGGGCTTGCCGAAAATTCGCCCCGCTCTTCTAAAACGGGTCGCACGTCGTGAGAAGCTGGACACAAAAAGCTGCGGTTTGGGTTTGGCTAATTGGGCTGCCCACTCTGTGCATGGCACAATCTGCTGCTTTGCCCAACTGGTCTCTTACCGACAGTACCTTGCTCGTTTTCCCTCACGGCGATTTGGCCGAAATTCTTCAATCCGCACCGGCCGTTTCGATTTTGGCAGCGGGGGAACACGGTCAACCCGCTTTTCTTAGCTCGGGCTTTGGAGATATTTTCGGGACGGGCATCGCCTTCAACGGCGTCGCGGAGGACTCGTACCTGCTGCCGTTTTTTGACCCGATTCGCTGGTCCCCTGCCTTTTTGGGGCGTCTGGGCTTCACTGATTCTCACAATGTTCCTCTTTCGGGAACGGGGCCGGTTTCACACCAATTGAACCTGCAGTCCTTCTGGAAGTCCACTCTTCTGCCCTTTGTGCGGGTTCATTACCTCACACACGATTTTGGGCGTGAGGAAGTTTTTGCGCTCTTTCAGAAAACCGTGACCCCAAGCTTTCGGGTACAACCCTTTGGAAGCATCGGCCACTATTCAGGCTGGCGCCCTCATTCAACCCAAAATTTGTACCAAACGGGTTTTCAGGTACAAAAAGGCTTGGCAAACGGAAAAACCCTGAACCTGTTTGCCATTTTACACCAGTCGGAAGCCGGTTTCCCGGGCGCAGGTGTTTTTTCGGGTGCACCTGTTTTACCAAGATTAAAACGCAAACTGACCGAAAGGCGTATTCAGGGGGAATGGACAATGGGCCCCAAACAGGGAACGCTCCGACGCTCGTTCAGGTGGCAATTTCAAAACTTGGCGGAAGAGTGGACAAATTTTGGTTCCTATTTTCACGAAAAAAATGAAGAGAGCACCGGAATTTTGGCGTACCGGGTGACGGGCCATCGAGGCAAACAAGCGTGGGGGGTTGAGCCCGGAGCTTCTGTGCACCGGCTCCGCTACAAATCCGTCGTTCGGACAGCCTGGCTGACGACATTGCGCCTTCAGGACGCCATTCCAATTGGGCACGATTGGCAATTTAAACCGGAAGCAAGTCTCGCCCTGGGCAATTGGAAATCCCGTTGCCTTTCTGTGGCCGCTCACTTAATTCCATTCCAAAAGCGTTTCCCGACCGTTTCAGTTCAATTCACCTACCACAGAGGAGGGTTGCTTTCCCCTGTTCTGCGGGACAGCACGAGTTTTCATTGGGACTGGCTCCGCGCAACACCGCTGTTTGGGGCCGTTCAACGGGGCACCGTACAACGCCCGTTTCGCGTTCTGCGGGAGGGGCTCTCTTGGCCTATTCTGACAAACAACAGCAAGACGCTTCGATTGCAGCTTCAAGGGGTTCATTGGCTGCGCACGCCGGGTGTCCTCTCGATTCCCAAGGGATTTCACGCCGCCAATTTAACAATCTGGGGTAATGTGACCGGGCAAAATGGCTTCGTTGCCGAGGCCGCAGGGTCTTTTCGCGTTGCCTCCGTCCGCAAAAGCCTTTGGACCTCCGCTCTTCCAAACGCACAGGGGTTTGCCGCGTTTGAGTACCACCACACATTTTTTCAAGGGGATTTGCACGCTGCCCTGAAAATTTTGGCGCGTGTAAAAAGTTCCCGCTGGGCTAACGTCAGTTCGAAAATCGGCTCTCCAATTTTTGTCCGTTTGCCGGCGGCCGCTTTTTGGGACGTGTACGCCCATTTTCAAGTGGCGGACCTGCGGTTTTTCTTCGCTTTTGAAAATTTGTTGAACAATGCCGATTATTGGCTCCCCGGGTACCCGGTAGCAGGCAGACGCCTGCGCTTCGGCCTTGTCTGGGATTTCTGGAATTAACCGAAGAAGTCCGTACCGTCCAACAGTTCGTTCGTTTTTCGAAGAAATCACAACAACGCCGCCCGGAAATGGCAACGCCAGTTATTTTTTGACTCTCTGCCCGTTTGGGCGAATTGCTTCCTAAGTCCGATAAAATGTTCGGCTATTTCGTCTTTTTACCCTGCAATTTGAGCAGCAGCTCTGCCATTTGGTGTCTAACGGCCTGGATGGTTTGCCAGCGCCGGTCGGCTACTTTGCGCAACCAGGATGGCCCCTTTGTACCAGGCAGCGTCCCGTCTTGCTCCAGACCACAAAAGGCGGCAACGGCTTGTGCCTTGGCGTTCAGGAACGTTTTGGCGGCACGAACGACCTTCGGCGAAACACCGGCTGGCGGATTTTGTGCCGCTTCTCGCAATTGCGCCAAAAGATCGTAGTCCTCCGTTCCGTCTCGCACCGCTTCCCAGCGTTTGCTGGTCACCACGCCGTCCCCCTGGTAGATGAGCAGGTAATCCTGTCCGCCGCGCGGCACGTACCAGGGATCGTAATTTGACGTGCAATAGGACCAAAAGCCGATGCCGGTTAGTCCCCGTTGCCAGGCCAGCCACGCCTGTGCACGGTAATAGCCCAGAGGCGATTGCTGTTTGGCATCCCCCTCGCAATCGTACGTCCACACGGCGGCGCCTGTGGATTTAAGAAAATCCAATTTTTTGGCACCCTGGTGCAAGAGGTAGCCCCTTCGATTCGGACACCAAATGTCCACGAAGGGAGCCATTCTTTTCAAATCCTGCAACCTGGTTTCTCCTACGGGATCGACGTAAATTTTTATTTTTTTATTTACTTGCCGAATGGGTTTGGCGTAACCGATCACCTGATCAATCTGTCCCTTTCGCAATCCGGGTTCGTCAACCGGGTAAAAAGCAAAATCGTTGTAGGTCAGCCCCATTTTTAAAAGATGCTGGACCCACGCGCTAATCCATCGTTTGTAGGCCTTTGCCCAGATTGGTGAAAACGGTTTTGCAGGCCCCGTCAAATTGTATTCGTAGTTGAAAAAGAGAATCATGCCGTAGGGAGAATGGCGGCGCACATAGTCATCGTGAGCCGAGAAATCAATCTTTCCCACCAAATCCCCCTGTCCATTGAAGCGTGCCCGTGGAGCAAAGCGATTGGTGGCGACAAAGACGTTGGTACCGTGGCGAACCTTGTCCCTCAAAGCCTCGTTCGGCATCTCTTTGAGCACCGAACCGTACACATAGCCCCAGGTACACAGGCGAAGCGGGTTTTCACGGGACAGGCGAATGGGCCACACGGTGATTTTCAGGGTGGCCATTGTTTCCTTCGGCTCTACCTCCAGAGTACGGAAGCGAATCCGCGTTGTCCACTTGCCGGGACGAAGCTTTGAGGCGTTGACATTCAACCAAATCTGACGCACACTCTGCGCCGGAATTGTCACGGTGCGCGCCTGATTCATTTTGGGCAGAGCGTCTGCCGCCAATTCCAGTGAATGGGTCGGCACATCGAGCACCTCGTGAAATTCGAATACCTTTCGAAAAGAGACATTTGACGAATCCGTTGAGCGCAGATTTTGGGGCTCCACCCGCACCACCACCGCATGCCTGCTGAAATTGGCGAGATTAATGGCAGCGGATTCAATTTCTCCTTCAAATGCTTCTATTTTAAGATCGGGCTTTTGCGTGCGGCCCTCCACAATTTCATCCATTCCACCGAATGGTGCCCAGGGATTGGCAGCGTAAGCCGCCAACGAGCTTCCTGCCTGTATTGCGGCGCGGGTCAAAGCGCGCAGACGGGAAGCCCTAACTTGGGTTTCCTGAAAACGGGTGCGCAGTTCAGCCCGCCGCAGGGGCGACATCGTTCCGGCAGTTCGGGACGCTTCTGCCAATTCGCTCACTTTCATTTTAAGCAGTGTAATTTGATCTTCAATACCGCACCCCTCCGGCAGTTGGGTAGCATTCTCTTCAAGCGTAGCGATGGTTTGCCGCAGGTCTGTAACATCTTTGGCGAATGGAACGAGGTAGAACGTGCGCCGACGTTGTGCAAGCAGCTTTTTCCCCGCCCGCAGTTCAATTTGAAATTGGATTGCAACAGGGTTTTGTCCGGCAATGCTGTACGGCACCTGGTAAGAAAAGGCCGAATCGGACGAAGCAAAACGGCTTGTGAGAGGCGCTTCCCTATTTTTACGAATTTCCACTCTTAGGGTCAGGTGCCGTTTTTGAGGATTGGCAACCGTGACGCGCAAATAATTCAGCCCCACGTGCAGGGGTCCGTAATCAACGGAAGCAATAGACGTGCGTTTGCGCCTTTTCACTTTGAGCAGTGCGCCGGTGCGAGCCGAGTTGGCCCGATATTCCGCCCACGCCACGTAAGGCAGTGCGCCCGGACGTTTGGGCATCCAGCGTAGCGCTACTACATCGGAAATGGTGGCACAAACCACGCTTAATTGACCGTCGCCATGAAAATCAACGATGGTCGGGGCGGCATTCATGCCGCCGTTAAGAGGAACGCGCTGCTTCAAATTTCCCTGTCCGTCAAAAACATACAGGGCATCGCTGTAGTTGCCGACAACGACTTCCGGTTTGGAATCGCCGTCAATGTCAGCAATAGCCGGAGAACGCCGCGTCCGCTGTGCCACACTGGCTGTCCATTTCGGTTTTCCCGCAGGTGTAAGACAGACAATTTTTCCCAAAAGATCAAGGATTACGATCTCCGGCCGACCATCCCGATCCACATCGCCTACGGCAATGGCGTCGTGCACCTTGCCCTTCATCGGAAAGTGCCATTGCCGCACGCCGCCAGCGTTGTACAAAGACAAGCCGTCGCCTTCCCCCACCAGGATTTCCGGACGGCCGTCGCCGTTTAAATCGGCCACTACAGGCGAGGAGCCCACAGCACCGGTGCCTTTGATTTGCCAGAGCCTTTTCCCCCTATTCGAAAAGCAGACGAGCGGTTGCTTAGTCGCGCCAAGCAGAATTTCTGGCAGGCCGTCGCCATTGAGGTCGGCGATCGCAGGGGCTGTGTTAAAGCCGCTTCGGTACGTGGTTTTCCAAAGCGGGGTACCATTCTTTTTCAGACAAACCAGATGACCCAGATGGTCGGCGGCGATCAGTTCGACTTGCCCGTTACCGGTCATGTCAGCCGCGGCAAGAGCCGCCATACCCCACTGAAAACTCGAGGGCATACGATATGTCCACAATTTCGCACCATTCTTTGGGTCGAGGCAAAAAATATTACCGGGATTGGTCATGATGTAAATCCGGAGCGGCTGTCCCGCAAGGGTTGGCGGATTGCTAATGGGTTGCTGGAGATCGGTGGCCCATTTAATATGACCGTTTGCGTCCAAAGCCAACACCCGCCCCTCCGTGGTACAGAGAACAAGGTCCTGTACCCCATCTCCGTCCAGATCGCCAACAGCGGGTGAGGTGTCCACGTACCCGGCCGCCGGATTAAACCGCCACAAAACATCGGCGGCGAACAGATTGGACGAGAAGCCCGGAATCAAAACAGCGAAGGCAACCAACAACAAGAGCCATCGAGTTTTCGGGAAATCAAACGATTGCGCCTTACACATGTCATCTTCCTCCGTGTTATTGTGTTGATCTGACTAATTTTTTCCTACAGGGCTTCAGTTTTTCTAAAATGCAAAAATGATTCAAAACCACCGTCCACAGATTAAATTTTACGTTCCGCTTCAGGCTTTGGCAGCCTTAGCCTATTGTGGGCAAAAAAACTTAACTTGTGGTTTATGAAATTTTTGTGTTTGACCGGTGGTCCATTTTTTCCAATTGCCCAAAAACCTTTCACAATTTTCGCCAGAGCCTTTGGGCCTGCTCTCTGGCAAATCGAAGGACCTCACTTTCGTCCACCGTGAGGATGTGCCCTTTGTGAAAAATCAGGTTTCCCCCCGAAATGACGCTTTCCACATGGCGGGATTCTATTCCGTAAATAAAATGAGATAAAAAGTTGGCAGCGGAGATTTCCGTAGGGGAATCGTAATTTAAGATCACCAGATTGTTTTCGCCATCTCCTTTAAAGTGATTTTCCGACAGATAAGTGTGAATCTTCCGAAAACGAGCGTAAATTTCCGCTGGGGACGTGTTTTCGGCCCTTCCCACCCAAAAAGCGGCTCTGGCACTGCGCAGCATGTCGCTGTGCATGCCGTCCGTTCCCAACAAAAGGCGCTTGCCCAATCCCTCCGCACGAAAAACGCCGACGTTGTTGTTCCAATTGCTTTCCACATTTTCCACTAAAAAGGCGGCCGATTTCCTGAAAAGCGCCCGTTCCTTTTGATCAAGATGCAGTCCGTGAGCTAAAATCGTTTTGCTCCTGTGCAGGGCACCGGTTTCCCAAAAGCGTTCTAAAACACGCTGTCCGTAAGTTTTCAGCGTCTGTTCCTCGTCAATTGGGTCCTCAGCTACGTGAATGTGAATACCGGTTTCAAACCGTTCAGCCAGTTCCACGGCTCGTTGCAAAAGCTCTTCCCCTACCGTAAAAGAAGCGTGCAATCCGACCAATCCCTGACGGCCGGACCTTAGGTAATGTTCCGTTTCAGCGAGGCCGCGCTCGCGCACTTCTTCCCCGTCTCGATCCGAAAGTTCGTAACACAGCAAATGGGAAACGCCCACACGGTCAAAGGCTTTCGCGATGGTTTCCAGAGACCCTTCCACAGCAAAGGGCGAAGCGTGATGGTCCACGACAAACGTCACCCCATTTTTGGCGCAAGCCACTGCTGTCGCCAGGGCACTGGCTTCAATCATTTCCAAATCCAGTGCTTTGTCAAGCCGCCACCAAATCAGTTTGAGGATTTCATAGAAATTTTTGGGTTGTTTGGGTGGCGGCGGCATCCCCCGGGCCAGAGCCGAGTACACATGGTGGTGGGCATTTCCAAAAGAACGAGTCACCAATCGACCGGAGCAATCCAAAAGGCGCGTCCGTGGTTCCAACCGGGACAAATCCGGCACTTCATTCCAAAAAGAGACCGAACCGGAATGACCCTCTGTGACATAAAGGTGCGTACGCCGAAATTCCAGCGTGCGCCAGTCCACAAAAGTGGTATTTTTTAAGAGAAGAGGCAAGGAATTTCCTTTACTTGGCGCTTCCGATTACGCATTTTTCGAAACGGGAATGTTTTTCTTTTTCGGACCGAACATGGGCAATTTTCGCCTGCGAATCCCGTCGAATTGGTACAGGGCGTTGGCCACAGCCGGCGCCGTGGGAACCAGACCAATCTCCCCGACGCCTTTCGCCCCGTAGGGGCCAATCGGATCCGGCACTTCCACCCCAATAACGGTTACCTTGGGCATTTCCGTCGCTTTCAAAATTCCCAGTCGATTGAGGCGCGTGGTTTTCGGGATTCCATTTTTCAGCGGGAAATCTTCCGAAAGGGCGTACCCGAGCCCCATGTGCACCGCTCCTTCGATCTGCCCCTCAAACAAAGTGGGATTAATGATTTTTCCCGCATCGTGCGCCGCGTAGATTCTTTCAATTTGTCCCGCGTCATTGAGAACCACCAACTGGGTGGCGTAGCTGTAAGAATAGTGTGTTCGCACTTCGCCGGGAGCTCCGGGAGGGGTTGTCCAGTCACACACCCATCGTCCTGTGTACCATTTTCCCACTAAATCTTTTAAAGAATGCGTTTGAAGATCTTTTTGCAGCTCCTTTACCGCCTGCAAAATAGCATTTCCGATCAAAGAGGTGGCACGACTGGCGGTTGTCATTCCCGATTTCGCCTCGTACTGAGTCGAGACCTTGACTTCCACCCATTTGGGATTGAGGCCTGTGGCTTCGCAAAACATTTGCAGTGCCACCGTGTTTACCCCTTGTCCCATTTCCGTCCAGCCGTGGTGAAGTACAATGTGATCTTCCGACTGAATCTCAATTTTTACCTCGCTGAAATCGGGGGCTCCGTTGCCGATGCCGGTGTTTTTAATAGCACAAGCCAATCCTGCGTACCGGGATTTGTAGAACGGTTCCTTTACGGCCAAAAGAGTTTCCCGCACACCGACGCCCCCCTTTAAAATTTGGCCCGTTGTGGTCATTGAGCCATTTACCAACGCATTGTCGAAACGAAATTGCCAGCGATCAAACCCCGCTTTTTCGCACAATTCGTCAAGGGCACTTTCCAGGGCAAAGGTGGCCTGATTGTCACCGAAACCGCGCATGGCCCCGCAGGGAATGTTGTTCGTGTAAACCGTTTTGGCAATTACGTCCACATTCGGAACAAAATAGGCACCGGCGGCATGGCCGGCGGCTCGCTCCAGTACCTTCATGCCTACAGAGGCGTAGGCGCCCGTGTCCCCGATCATCCGTGCCTTGACGGCCGTAAGTTTTCCGTCCCGATTGGCCGCAACGGTGTATTCCATGTGGATCGGATGCCTTTTTGGGTGCATTCGCATGGACTCGTCCCGGGTGAGGCGCACCTTCACCGGCTTTTTCAAATAATATGCAAACAACGCGGCGTGGCCCTGAACCGTTAGGTCTTCCTTCCCCCCAAATCCCCCTCCGTTTGGAATTAAATTCACATTGACCCTTTTTTCCTCCAATCCCAAAATACGGGCAATTTGCCGCCGATCCTCGTAAACTCCCTGACTCTCCGAAAAAACCTCCACTCCATTTTCTTTCCACGGGCGCGCAACAGCGGCCTCTGTTTCAAGAAAAGCGTGCTCAATCCGTTGGGTTTCGTACGTGGCTGACACCACAAAATCGGAGGATGCAATAACCTTGTCCACGGGCTCACCGCGACGGATGACGGTGGTCTCCAGCAAATTCCCGTTAGGGTGAACCCGAATGGGGCTTTCTTCCGCCTGTAACATATCCGTTAAGGGCTCAAGCACTTCGTACTCAACTCGAATTTTACCAACCGCTTCCCGAGCCGCTTCTTCTGTTTCTGCCACCACACCGGCCAGAACATCCCCAATGTAGTGGGTCACCTCGCCCTCGGCAATCATGAGCGGCCAGTCCGCAATAATTAAACCGACCATTGGCTTTCCGGGGATGTCTTTTGCTGTAAAAACACGGAGAACGCCTCGAACGGATTCTGCCAGGGACACATCGATTTTAAGCACCCTTGCGCGAGGATGATCGCTAAATTTGAGTGCTCCAAAAAGCATTCCGGGAAAGCGCAAATCATCTACAAAAGGTGCCTGACCCAAGGCGCGCTCGTAGGCCTCGTATTTTGGGTGGCGCTTACCTACGCCTCCCGGCATCTCGATTTCGATTGTTTGGTTCTTTTGAAGAGCCTCAACACCCAGTTGAACCGCTTCCACGATTTTTTGGTAACCGGTGCACCGACAAAGATTCAAACGCAGAGCTTTTCGAATTTCCGCTTCTGAGGGGGTAGGATTTTCCTGAAGCAATATTTTAACACGAGTGAGAATACCCGGTGTACAAAATCCGCACTGAACGGCACCCTTTCGAACAAAAGCCCTGGCAAGCGTCTCTTTCACATTGACAGGGAATCCCTCCAACGTAAAAATAGCGGCGCCCTGAACCTTTTTCATGGGAGTCACACACGACAAAGCAGGCCTTCCGTTCAGCTCCACCATACAAGCTCCGCACGCGGCCTGGCCGTCGCAGCCATTCTTGACCGATGTTATACCTTCCACATCCCGAAGGTATTTCATGAGAGAGAGATTTTCATCACCGGAAAATGTTTTCGGCTGGTTGTTCAGGAAAAATTCAATCATGACGATTTGATTTGTCTCTACGATTTTTACTTTTTCACAAAACCTTGTTTGATTTTGCCCGCCGCCTTTCGCCCAATAGTGAACTGGTAGGCTGGGAAACATTCTGAGTCCCGTGGACGCCGAAATTGGAACGAAACCCGACCATTCGCTCAAAATTCTATCTTGCTCCCTTCAGGGAGGATTCCGGGCAATGTTCCTTCCGTCCACAGCGCGTTGCCCCGGGCTGGTGTATTACGCCCCTTCGGGGCTCGGACTTAAAAAGCGATTTTCATCTTCAAACCCCAATCTTTCAATCCCGCTTCCGGCAGGGACGCATGACTACGAGCCCAGCCATTTATGGGCGAACGGAAGCAAATACCAAAAAATAAATCTGCTCTCAAATCTCAGCCCTCAAGAATCCGTTTGGGCTCAAGATTATTGGCTTGCCAATTCTTTTTGTAGGGCCCATAACAACACCATATCAGGATCGCATCCGATTTGCACTGATTCAGGATTATCGGTACAACAAATATTTTTTTCTTTTTATTTTAAAATCGGAAATTTCGCGTGTCCAGCCGGCCACAATATCTTTGGGTGGAACATCATTTTCAATTTGTTGACGTAAGGTCGATTGTCCGGCTAACAAATCAAAGCTTTTGCGAAAGGTTAAGTGCTTTGGGTACAGGCGGTGAATGGCACTCAGCACTTCCACACCAAAGGAAACAGAACGAAAAATATTCCGATTGGTGAGCCGCAGGTGAAGACCCGAGCAAATTTGCCCGAGATACTTGGGATTGGGTGCCATTTCCGGAAGGGATTGCGGCTCAAATTCCGTTGTCGAAAATGAAACACCCAGAGAATGAAAGTTTTCCAGCACATGTTTTAGGGAGTCCCCCTGAATCCACGGGGCACCGAATAACTTGAACGGGGAATGTGTTCCGCGTCCCTCGGAAATATTGGTTCCTTCGATTAAACACATTCCCGGGTACAACGTAGCCGTTTCCAAATCGGGCATATTGGGAGAGGTTTGAACCCACGGCAATCCCGTCTGATCGTACCAGAGGGTGCGGTGCCAATTTTCCATTCGCATCACGGTCAGGTTGGCCTGAATACCGTTGGAAAGCCAACCTTCGCCGTTTATCATTTGAGCCAATTCCCCTACAGTCAGGCCGTGGCGAATGGGAATGGGGTACATGCCGACAAAAGAGGAAAAATCCGGCTGTAAAACTGGGCCTTCCACAATGTCACCGGTAATCGGATTGGGCCGATCCAGCACAACAAAGGGGATTCCCTTTTCGGCTGCCGCTTCCATGGCCAGCCCCATGGTACTAATGTAGGTGTAAAATCGCGCGCCGATGTCTTGAATATCAAAAAGAAGCACATCCACACTGTCCAACATGGCGGGGCTGGGTTTTCGATTTTTCCCGTAAAGGCTGTAAACCGTAACCCCTGTTGCGGAGTCGCGGTAGGATTCCACAAAAGCCCCCGCCGCTCGTTTCCCCCGAATCCCATGTTCCGGCCCGAATAGAGCCGTCAGGGTGACACCGGGGATTCGTTGAATCACATCGGCAATAAAACGACCGTCAGCTGTGCGGCCGGTTTGATTCGTAATAATGCCCACGCGTTTGCCGCAAATCAGTTCCTGCCGTTCCGAGAGCAGCACATCCAAGCCCGTCCGAACGGGCTTTCGGCTCGATTCGCACCCGACCCAAAAACTTCCTATTAAAAGAAAAATCCCCGCAACAGCCCAAAGTCGCTGCATTTTTTTCTTTCCTCCCAAATGGATTTTAATTTAAATGCCTACCGCGAAAGGCCGGCATCCGCCTGAGCCGGTTCTTGGTCAGGATTCAGGCTTTCCACTTCCGGAATAACAATGGAATCTCCCGGATGTAGCCTGAAGAGGTTTCGATCACCATTGTAGCTTTTGACCAGCCAATAGGGCAATTCAAACACCGAATTGCAGAGGTACCAAATATTTTCACCGCGGCGCACCGTGTGAATTTTGGTGCCTACCACGCGGTAATTGGAGAAGAAATCTTCTTCCAAACTTCGGTGGTATTCCAGTCGCTTTTCTTCGAAATCGGAAGCAGAAACGGTTTCGAACCGCAAACGAATCCGTTGACCGATTTGCAAATACTGACCGTATGAAAGCCCGTTCCAGCGCCGCACACGCTGCGTTGGGATTCCCAGCCAATCCGCGTAATGCCCCAGCGTTTCATCCGGCTCGACGCGAATCCAGCCTTGCTCCGGCTGGGTGGCTGTCACGTGAACTTCGTACGTGGGAAGTGTCCGTCCTGCCGTGTCCACTTCAACAGGCCGAACAGCGGGCGGTTCATTTTGAAAAGGGCCGTAAAATTCCGTCGAGGCTCTGCTGGCAACCATGATCTGTGTCGTTCCCGGAGAAACAATGCCAATGGTGTCTTTTTTGGCGACCGAGGCAATGGCCGAATTTTTCTTCGGCTCTGGGTTGACCGGTTTCCTGTTTACGGCCACCCGGGTGCTTTTGTGCGCACGAACGAGGCGATGTGTGAAAACTTTTCGGCTGCCCCGCCCCGGAATGTACAAAATAGAACCGCTTCGCAGCCGTCGGACATTTCGAATATTATTGGCCAAAATCAAATCGCTGGATCGAATATGAAAGCGACGCGCAATTCTGGAAATCGTGTCTCCTCGCCGAACCCGATACCACTTGAGGCGTTTTTGTGTTTTGTGCAGCTCCGATTCGGGAATTTTGGCGAAAAGGGCATCCGCGTCCACACCCACCGGAATTCGCAAATGGTAGCCTCTGGGTAAATACTTGCTCCCGCTGTAAACCGGGGGGCGGATGGCAGGATTGTATTCGCGAATCACCTCCCGAGAAAGGCCGAAATATTTTTCAATGGCAGATTCCGGCACGTACGCTGGTACTTCAAATTCCTTAAACTGAATGGGGGGATCGTACGCAACGGGCCCCAAATATTTCTCGTAGTTGGAAACCACTTTCAAAGCTGCCAAAAACTCCGTGTAAAAATTTCGTGAGGCAAATTTAAATTTCCGGCTTCGGTACTTTTTCACAATGACTGCAATGTCGTCCGTTCTCAATCTTTCCTTGGCGCGCTTCATCCCCTGCAAGCCGTGATTGTAGGCAGTAATGGCCAAGGGCCAATTGCCCAATTCCTGGTAATTTTTTTGCAAGAGTTCGGCAGCCGCGTGCGTGGCCAAAATCGGATCCAAACGTTCGTCAATTTCGTACGTAATTTTCAGAAACAATCGACCCGTGTGCCGCGTAAACTGCCAAATGCCTGCCGCCCCCACTTTAGAATAGGCATTGTAGTTAAAAGAAGATTCCACGTGCGGAATGGCCGTTAGTTCTTCGGGAAGCCCCATCTCCCGAAACACCTTTTTCATATAAACCAAATAGCGTCCGGAGAGCTTCACCCCTTTGCGAAAACGTTCCTTCTGTCCCCGCTGGGCGCGAATATTCCGAGACGCCATTCGATAAAATCGGTGACTGCGTTTCTGGCCCCACAGGTCAAATGCCCGTTTAGCGTCTCCGGTCAAATGATTAAAATTAGTTCGATGTGAAGCCAATTGCCGCAGCACGGATCTCCAGTAAGCCGTCCGTCGGCGCACGGTGCGCCGGATGGTGCGGTAACTCACTTTCCGGTTTCCAAATACAGAGCGAATGTCAAAGATTTCGTACACAATGTTCAGATTTCGGGCGTCGTGAATGACGTGCTGGTTGAGAGAATATTTTGAGTACACTTTAATCCAAAAATCAACTTGGGGTTGCAGGCTTTTGGGAATTGGAAAAAGAGCCTCATTGTGGGAAAAAATCAGCGCTTTGCGCTCCAAATCGCCTTTTTCCGACGCAAAATTGGCATGCAATAAAAGGAAAAACAGGAGGAAAGGCAAAAACAGTCGACGCAAAACCATGAACACCTCAAACCGTCAATAGTTCGCAGAATCCCAACACACACCACACAGCAAAATCCCTCACCCTTTTCAAATATCGGGTGAAAAATCAAAAAGCTAAAGGTACAAAAAACAGAAAGCTACAGAGATTTCCAATCTCAGTTGGAAGAAATTTTGGCGCCCAGAAGTCAAATCAAACGGCCATTTCCACGTAGTCTTTTCGGGCAAATTTAAGAGCAGCTTCAATTCGCCTTTCAATGGACGGGTGACTGTAAAACAGAAACTCAACAACCGCATTGGGCCGCGGATCGCTCAAATTTATTTCGGACAATTTGTTCATTGCTTCCACAAAATCTTTTGCATTTCCCGTCAGTTCTAATGCGAACCGGTCTGCCTGTCGTTCGTAGTAACGGGACAAAATATTTTGCAGCGGTGTGGTAACCAGCCCGAAAAGCAGCAAATACAAAAACAAAAGCGGCAACGCCTCAATTTGATCGACACGGGTAAAACCCAAATGCGGCAACGTCTGACGAAAACTCCACGCCGTTAGAAAAAGGCCCGCAAAGGTAAAAATAAAACCGGAAATGAGGGTTTTTCGAATATGCCCGAAATAGGTGTGTCCCAATTCGTGGGCAAAAATCACCTCAATTTCTCCCAAATTAAACTTTTTCAAAAGCGTATCGCTCAAAATAATGCGTTTTGTTTTTCCCAAACCCGTAAGAGCGGCATTGGCTTTTTCCGTGGTTTTGCTCAGGTTAAAAGACAGAATTTCTCGCACCCGAATGCCGACCCTGTCACAGAGAGACACAATATGCGATTTCAAATCCTCATTTTCAATGGGTGAAAATTTGTAAAAGATCGGAAAAATCAAAACCGGCGCCAGTTTGGCCAAAGCCACCGAAAAGAAAAAGAACACCGTCCCGACGGGAAGCCACCACCAAACCGGCCATCTGTGCAAACAATAGTAAAAAACAAGGAGAAGAGGAATAGCAAGTACCAATCCCACCAATGTTCCTTTGAGGTCTTCCCAAAGCCATTGAAAAAAGTTCTGGTTGGACAAACCGTAGCGGTGGTCCACAATAAAGTTTGCGTAAAACTTTACCGGAGCGGTTAAAACGCCGTTCAACAGAAAAAGCAACAAGGTAAATACAATTAATTTTCCGTAGGTTTGGGGAACCCAACCTTCCGCTACACGCCCTAACCAAAGGCTCCCGCCTGCAAAAATCAAAAAAAGAAAATAGGCAAGTGTTACGGCGTATTCCAAAAAGCTGAGCACCAGTTTGGTGCGAGAGTATTTTTTCGAAAGGGTGTTTTCTTCCGAATGAGGGGGGACTTTTTCGGCCGTGGTTTTAAACACGTGAGCATTCCCTACTTAAAAAGTCACTGCTTTTTAACCTTTACACGATTTCTGCGCCAGAAATTGTTTTAAGTTACGAAAATTTCGGCCTGAATTCAAGCCCATTTCGGCCAAAATACATTTTGGTTGAACCTGAGGAAATTGGGGCAGTGTGCAAGGAATATTCTTTTGGTATCCGAATGTTCTAAATGCGGAAAAGTAGACGAAAATGGTTTGACCAGTTACCGTAGAAGGGCTAAAACAGCCGTAGGCTTGGAGGAAAATTCCCCTTTTAGGGCGGGCGCTATTTTCGCGAATTCTTCGGCAGCCCCCATTTTTTCCGCAGTAGACTCTCGGCGGATGCCAACACTTCCTCCACAGAAACCGAATCGCACCGCCCGTCTTTACTCTGAACCGCCACAAATTCCTCCCCCCAGGGCTTCCATTGCCGTGGGTCGGTGGGACCGAACACCACAACCAGCGGGGTTCCCACGGCGGCAGCTACATGGGTAGTTCCCGTGTCGTTTCCCAAAAACAAATCCAGTTGGGTAAAAACGGCTGCCAATTCGCGCAGGTCCAAATCGTCCATCCGCTCCAGCGAAACCGAGGCTTCTTTTTCCACCCGATCGGCCAGGGTCCCCTCTTTCGGTCCGTAGAAAAGAGCGGGCTGTAAGCCGAACTCCTGCACCAGGCGCGACGCGACCTGAGCAAAATTTTCCGCCGGCCAACGATTTCCGATTTTCCCGGCGCCCGGGTGAATCCCTAAGATTGGCTTCGCCAAATCGAATCCCAATTTTCTGAGATACCATCGCGCCCATTCCTGTTCCTCGGGCAAAATGGTGATTTCTTCGCGCAAATTTTGCGTTGTGGCTCCAATGTACGCCACAATTTCCAGATATTGAGCACTCTGGTGGCGACCGTCTTCAATATAAGGGGCGATTAAATTGTAGAAAAAATTCCGGTGGGTTCCTGCAAAAAGGCGGTGAGAGGGCCCCAACACGTAGGGAGCGTGAGCCAGCCAGGACAACAAATCGGTTGTCAGTGAGTGGGAGACGGTGTTCAGAACAACCACCAGATCAAAACCGCTTCTCAGCCCTTTCCAAAATCGTCGAAATTTAGCCCAGTTCCAATGGGTTCCCACTTCTTCTAAAGCCAAAAGCTCGTCCACATGGCGATTGTGACGAGCCACCGGTTCGACGTAGCGCCGAACCAAAAGACTCAGGTGTGCATCGGGGAAACGTTCTCTGAGAGCCCGCAGCACCGGCGTGGACAAGAGAAAATCGCCCAACTGATCGTGCTGTTTCACAACCAAAATTCGCTTTACACGGTCCCAGTCCACTTGATTGGGAAAAACAACCCGACGCCCCCAAAGGCCCTCCGTGTGTCGCAAAATGTTCTTTTTGCCAAATTGTTCGATTCGAGTCCAAAATTTCATGCGCTACCGATTCACTGGTCCTTTTTTGATTTTTTACCCCCTCCGCTAAAGCCAAATTTTTCCTTCAAACAGGCTTTTGTAGGGTTTTTGCCGATTCGTTTGGGAAACGATAAAAAAAAACAGCCTCATTTTGCCAAAAGTTCCCAAAAATAGGCCTCCAGAGCGCTCACCATGTGTTGGAGGGTAAATTGCCGAAAAACCCGTCGCCGTCCGGCCTCTCCCATTTTTTTCCCAAGGGCCGGCTCTCGAGCCAAACGAGCCAGTGCTTCGGCAATTTGCCGGGGCGAGCGGGGTTCCACCCAAAACCCTTCCACGCCGTCCATTACAATTTCGGGCAAATTGCTCGCCCGCGTCACCACAACCGGCTTTGCAGCCGCCATGGCCTCGATGACCACAATGCCGAACCCCTCCCAAAGAGACGGCAAAACCAGTACGTCAATCATTTTCATGATTTCGGGAATGTCGTCTCGAAATCCCGTTAGCACTCCCTTTTTCAGGAGGTGATTTTCCCTTAGAAATCTCACGATTTTTTCCCGCAAATTACCCGATCCGCAGAGCAGCAGGCGCAGGTGCGGAATTTTCGCACTCAATTGGCGAAAGGCTTTTAGCAGATCGAAAACCCCTTTGCGCTCGTCGAGCTGACCCACAAAACCCACCACAAAATCCTCGGGGGCAAAACCGAATTCCTGCCGCAAATTTCTCTGCGGCGGTCTCACGTACGGCGCAGGATCGATTCCATTGTAGATTACCTTCACCGAATTGGGGGAAAGCCAAGGGGCATTTTTAAGAAGCGTTCGCTTGGTTGCCTCGGAATTTGCCAACACCCCAGAAGCCAATTTCGTGTAACTCCATCGGTAAACGGTGTGATTTTTGAGGGGGAAATCGCTCCCCCGTCGCGGAAGAATGACCCGAACGCCAACCAATCGCGCGGCGGTTCCCACCACTCGCAGCTCTTTGTCCATGTTGGTCAAAAGACCGTCCGGCCGGATTTTTTTAAGAATAGCCGCCGCCCGAAAAATAGAAATGGGGTCAAAATCGCCCCGAAATTGGAGATTGAAAACCGGAAACCCCTCCGCACGGGCCCGCCTGGCAAGCTCCGTTCCTGGGCGACAAATAAGGCTAACAGTGTGCCCCCGTTGGCGAAGACCCCGCATGGCGGTCAACATCCAGATTTCGCCGCCTGCAAACATTTGAATGGAATTGGCAAAAACCCAATGGAACCGTCGCTTCATGTTGTTGGCGTTCCCAATTCCAGCATTCCCTGCTGCCGCAACAATTCTTCCATTTGTTTGGCGTTTAGGACGGCGTGCCCCATGTGGCAGTTGTTAAAAAACAGGTAGGTTTTCCGGGTTTTTTGCTGCAACGACCGAATTCGCCCCAGCCATTCCTTTAATTCGTCCGGGGAGTAATCGTAGTCGTACCGATCGCCGCCGGACTTCCCCCACCAATTTTTGGCATTTCGTCCGTGGAAACGCACGTAACCTAAGGGAGTAGTGGCAATGTCCTGCGGAGGAACCAGAGACGAAAAGCGGGGCTCGTCCACATTGCAGTAGCCGATTTGCCTCTCTGCCAAAAATCGGTAGACGTCGTCGCGAACCCAGCTCCGGTTCCGAAACTCGACAAAGAGGGGAACTTCTCGAGCAAGCTCTTTGACATCTGCCAAATAAGCCAAATTGGCCGGTGAAAATTTAAATCCCCACGGAAATTGCGCCAGCAACCCGTGGAGTTTGCCCGCTTTTTTCAGCGGTTGAAGAACCTCGTGAAGCGCCGCCATGGAATCGGCCACATTTTTCCGTTTGTGCGTAACGTCGGCGTGCACTTTGGAAATAAATTCAAAATCCGAGGGCGTTTTTCGATTGAGATGGTAAAAAACCGCCCCGTTGGGAATGCGGTAGTACGTGGAATTAATTTCGACCGTTTTAAAATCCCGGGCGTAGTAATCCAACATTTTCCCCCTGTCAATGTCTTCCGGGTAGTACACGCCCCGCCAGTCCTCAAAGCTGTACCCGGAGGTCCCAATCAAAATTTTCGCAGCCATTTTTTTCAATTGTCAAATGAATAGCGAACAGAGCGCCTTTCTTACAATCCTCTTCATCAAATTCTGCTAACTTGCGCCTTCTTTTTTACTCTTCAATTCCCGCTAAACGGTGAATGCGTCTGACCACCTGGCGCGCATCGTGCACTTGCTCCAACCAGGCACGTCCCCGGCGTCCTGTTTCCGCCCGCAAACGAAAATCTTCCACAAAAGGAAACAATCTTTCGGCAATCCGGCCGTCCGTAACGTCAATAAACGGGTGATCCGGAAATCTCTCCGAAAATCCCCGAACCAGGGAAGTGGCCACAGGAATTCCCAGCGCCAGCGCCTCCAAGGCGTTTATTCCGTACCCCAAATCGCCAATTTGATCCACAAATAAATCGCAGGTGCTTTTTAACCGCAACGCCTCGCGGTACGGCAGTCCCTCAATTAACACAATTTCCACCGGTGCCCTTTTACGAAGCCGCTCCAATTCCTTCAAAATTTCATCGGTGCCTTTCGCTGCCCGGTGAGAGGGCGCGTGACCGATACGAACCGGGCGCCGATTGTGCGCCCGAATGGGTTCGAACCGCTCAGGGAAAAAAGGGAAAAAAACCGGGTGAATCCTGGGATGAAAATAAATGTGGTCGAATTCCACCGTAACCGTTAGATCCACTGCTCGGTCAATTTCGGGAATCACGCCGCGCACACGGAGGTCGCTTCCCGTGTAGCAGGCTACCACTTTTTTCCCCTGCTGCTTTAGCGCCCGTACCGTTCGCCCGTCTCTGAAAAATTCGAGGCCGCCGTCCAATTGGTACAAATCGAAGTGCCAGAAATCGATTTTCTTTTGAATGCGGCGAACGGCGGGCCCCCACAAAAGTTCCCGAAAACGAATCAGCCATTTTTCTCCTGGGCCCCGGGGACGCCACTCAACGGGGATTTTCTCCGGAATTTTGTGGACGTTGGTCACCTGAAGCCTTGCGGGAGCGGAAAACAGCTTTTTCACAAAATGCAAAGAGGACAGATCCGCAAAGGGCAACCGCAGACAAATATCCTCCTCGTAGCCGTAGGGGTGAGGAGCCAGCGTAATGAGACGACTTTCGTGCCCCAATTCCCGCTCGGCCTGCACCAGCGAAATGGGCACACCGGCCACATTGAAAGGAGCAATGTGTAGGATTCTCACAACGGCTCTCCCCGGCGCGTGTTAAAGCACCTTAACAAATGTGTCCCGAAAAATCCCCTTGGAGCCAAAATTTTCCTTAAACCGCGCCAGTCCCCAATTGGGCACCATATTGACTGTAAAAATCCCGAAATCAAAGTACCGAAAGCCCATTTGAATGGACCTGCGAAAAACCTCGTAAAAAAGCAAATTAACGGGTCGGTATTTTTGAAAGGATTCGTCGTGGCTAATGTAAAACGCCAGATTCACCAGTGTGTTGCACGTGAACATGACCACTCCGGCGATCATTTTGTCACCGAGGTAGGCGCCGTAGAGCCGGATTTTTTCAGGGAAAAGAGCCTTGAGCTTTTGCAATTCCTCCAGCGTGTGCGTGGGCTGGACATTGTGGCGCATTTTGAGATTTTTTTTGAGAATTGCGTAGAATTGGGGGAAATCGTCGCTTTCCCGAACTTCAACGCCCAATTTTCGGGCCCGGCGAACCGCCGTTCGGGCTTCCGGTTTAAATTTTTCCAGCACGGAATCCGCCTCGAAATTGAGGGTCACGAAACTGGACACTTCCCGTTTGCGGTACGTAAAGCCGTTCATAAAAAGGGAAAAATCAAGGTAATTGTTAATTTCGTGAGAATAAAAAATCGGTGCAAACGTAATGTCCAATTTTCGGAAATTTTCATTTCGGGCATAGTCCACCAGCGCCTGCACCAGGTCAAAAGAGCGTTTCAGGTGGATGTCCCGCGGAACCACCCAGCCCCCGTAGGAAGCGCCCGGGTGCGAATGCAGCACGCGCCCTGTTTTCTCTACCCGTTCAGCCGCAGGAAAAACCGCCACCAATTTATTTCCCTTGAAAAACAAAAGCGAATGATCCTGAAAACGCTCTTTTGGATGGTACTCTAAAAACCGTCTGGTGTGAAAAAGGGTCCCGTTATTGGCTGCGACCACGAAATTTTCCCACTTTTCGGTGTCGGCTTCCGAAAATCGAACAACGTCCAAACTCACGGTTACTCCCCGCTACACAGTTTGACCATGATGGCTTTTTGCACATGCAAGCGATTTTCCGCCTGCTCGAACACAACCGAGTGGGGTCCGTCAATGACGCTGTCCGTAATTTCCTCCCCACGGTGGGCAGGCAGGCAGTGCATGACGATTGCCTCGTCTTCGGCCAACTTCAGCAGGTCGTCGTCGATCTGGTATTCCTTAAAAACCTCCCGCCGGATTTCCCGCTCCTTCTCCTGTCCCATGCTGGTCCAAACGTCCGTGTAAATGACGTCGGCACCTTTTGCGGCCATTTTGGGATTGTGGTAAAATTCGATTTGGCTCACACCGCTTTTTTTGGCCATGGAAAGAATCTCTTTGTCGGGCTCAAAACCTTCGGGAGTTCCCAGCACCAGATTCATCGGAAGGCGGGAGGCCATATTCAGCCAGGAATTGGCCACATTATTGCCGTCCCCAATGTACGCAATCCGCAGGTTTTCCAGGCTGCCCTTTTTTTCTGTAATTGTAAAAACATCGCTCATAACTTGACAAGGGTGCAGCAAATCGGTCAGACCGTTAATGACCGGCACGGTGGCGTATTCCGCCAATTCCAAAATGTCTTCGTGGCCAAAAAGTCGAGCCATAATGAGGTCGTTGTAGCGGGACAAAACGCGCGCAATGTCCGCCACCGCCTCACGTTTTCCTACTTGAATGTCGTTAGGCGAAAGGTAAATGGCGTGTCCGCCCAATTGGTACAGGCCTGTTTCAAACGACACGCGTGTGCGCGCCGAAGGCTTTTGAAAAATCATGGCCATGGATTTTCCGCGGAGCGGTTTGTACTCTTTGCCGTTTTTCTGGACCTTTTTCAATTCTTTCGCCAATTCCATTATTTCAAGGATTTCATCTTTTGTGAAATCCGTAACGGCCAAAAAATCTCGTTTCACAACTTCCTCCTTCGAGTTAGCCTACGTGTTTGTTTCACAAGTTACCATTCCCCTGAGTACCTGTCGTTCCATGCCGGCTAAGCGATCTCATCAAACTTCTGATTTCATTTTTGCCAAAACCGGTCAAATCTGTTTCGCAAAAAGCAAAATGTCCCGGTCAACCCGTGGGACGTCAAGGCGTTACCTGAGACACCCTTTGGTTGATTTGTTACAAGATGTACCGGCTCAAATCTTCGTTGGCCACAATGGCGTCCAGCGTTTCCTGAACCCGTTTTTTGTCGATTGTTATTTCCGCTTCTTTCACGTCGGGTACGTCAAACAAAATGTCTTCCAACAGGGTAGTAAGCACGGTGTGAAGGCGGCGCGCCCCGATGTTTTCCGTCCGTTCGTTGACTTCAAACGCAATTTTGGCGATTTCACGAATTGCCCCCTGCGTGAAGTGAAGGGCCACGCCCTCCGTGGACAACAAGGCCTGGTACTGTTTAATCAGGGCGTTTTTCGGCTCCGTAAGAATGCGGACAAAATCGTCCTCAGTAAGGCTGTCTAACTCCACGCGAATGGGAAAACGCCCCTGCAATTCGGGGATTAAATCCGACGGTTTCGAGACGTGAAAAGCGCCGGAAGCAATGAACAAAATGTGGTCAGTTTTCACCATGCCGTATTTGGTAATGACGTTGGTTCCCTCAACAACGGGCAGCAAGTCGCGCTGCACGCCCTCGCGAGAGACGTCGGGTCCCGCTCCGCTTTTTCCGCCGGCCACTTTGTCAATTTCATCCAAAAAGACAATGCCGGAATTTTCCACCCGAATGATGGCCTGTTTAATGACGTCGTCCATGTCAATGAGCTTCTGGGCTTCTTCCTGCGTGAGAAAATCCCGCGCTTCGGCCACAGTCATTTTCCGTTTTTTCACCTTTTTGGGCATCATGCCGCCTAACAAATCCTGAAAATTGAATCCCATTTCTTCCACACCCACGGGGGAAATAATTTGCATCATGGGATTCTGAGCTTTCGGCACCTCGAGCTCCACTACCCGATCTTCCAACTTTCCGCTCTTCAGCAATTCCCGCAACTTGTCCCGATTTTTCTCCCGCATTTCTTCTATTTCCAATTCTTCACCTACCTCGTATTCCCCCTCCTTGTTGCGGCGGCGAATGGGTGGGAGAAGTAAATCCAACAGCCGTTCCTCTGCCATTTGCCGGGCGCGGGGCTGCACTTCTTCCGTGCGTTCCGATTTCACCATATTGACGGCAAAATCCACAAGGTCGCGAATCATGGATTCCACGTCGCGCCCCACGTAACCCACCTCAGTAAATTTGGACGCTTCCACTTTAATAAAGGGAGCCCCCGCCAATTTTGCCAGACGGCGGGCGATTTCCGTTTTCCCCACACCCGTCGGCCCGATCATGATGATGTTATTGGGCATGATTTCTTCGCGCAAATCCGACGGAACCTGAAGTCGGCGCCAGCGGTTGCGCAAAGCGATGGCAACTGACTTTTTCGCTTTGTCCTGCCCGATAATGTATTTGTTCAACTCGGAAACAATTTGTCTCGGCGTTAATTCTTCTGTCATTTTTTTCATAAAAAGTTCTGTCCTTTACAGGGTTTCAACCACAATGTTGGAATTGGTGTAAATACAAATTTCCGACGCCAGAGTCAGGGCTTCTCGAACCAAATCAGGGGGATTCAGTTCGGTGTGTTTCAACAGTGCCCGCGCCGCTGCAAGGGCGTAGGGGCCGCCCGAACCGATGGCAATGATCTGGTCATCCGGCTCAATAATGTCTCCGGTACCGGAAATAATGAGCGCGTGTTCTTTGTCTAAGACGGCCAGCATGGCTTCCAGGCGGCGGAGGTATTTGTCGGTGCGCCATTCCTTTGCCAGTTCTACCGCCGAACGGTACAGATTGCCGCGGTATTCGGAGAGACGCGCCTCGAATTTCTCAAACAGAGTAAAGGCGTCCGCGGCTGCGCCGGCAAATCCGGCCAAAATGGTGTCGTTGTACATTTTACGCACCTTTCGCGCCGTGGCTTTCATGACCGTGTTGCCAAA
Organism: uncultured Deferribacteres bacterium; assembly: GCA_964579725.1. Classification (GTDB taxonomy): domain Bacteria; phylum Zhuqueibacterota; class JdFR-76; order JdFR-76; family BMS3Abin05; genus CAZOHG01. The sequence goes on along the minus strand of CAZOHG010000030.1, from coordinate 18,831 downwards.
CGTCACCTGCCCGTCGCCGCCAATCGCCACCCCTTTTTCGGTGCGAACACCTAAAATCGTTGTTGCGTACATTTTTTCCACAAAAATCGTCCTTTCCAAAAATTGGTGCTTTAAATCTCCCTGCGCAGCCGTGCGACCGGAATCCCCATTTGTTCCCGGTATTTTGCGACGGTGCGGCGCGCAATAGGAATGCCTTCCTTCCCCAAAATCTCCACAATCTGATCGTCTTTCAGAGGTTTTTTGCGATCCTCGTTTTCAATAATCTCGCGGATGCGATCTTTAATGACCTTGTTGGAGATTTCTTCTCCCGAGGACTTCCGCATCTTCTCACTAAAAAAGGACTTCAACTCGAACACGCCAAAATCCGTCTGCACGTACTTGCCGTTCGTGACACGGCTTATTGTGGAGATGTCCATGCCCACGTCGTCTGCAATGTCTTTTAGAATCATGGGCTTCAGGTTGCCGGGTCCCTTTTCGAAAAAATCGCGCTGCCGCTCCACAATGGCATGCATGACTTTGAGAATGGTGGCTCTCCGCTGTTCAATGGAATTAATGAGCCACCGCGCAGATTCCAACCGTTTTCGAATGTAATCCTTGACTTCCTTGGACGTCCCTTTTCGGTTGGAGAGCATTTTTCGGTACATTCGATTGATCCGCAGCCGTGGCACGTACGAATCGTTCAGGGTAATGACAAAATCGTCGTCCACGCGCTCTACGATCACGTCGGGCACAACGTAGTTTAATTCGGTCGAGAAAAATCCCTCTCCCGGCTTTGGATTTAATTTGGAAATATCTTCAAGCGCCTGCCGAACCTCTTCCAGTGAAACACCCAATTTTTTGGCGATTTTTTCAAAGCGCTTGTTGCGAAAATCCTCGTAATCCTCCTCCAAAATGCGAATGGCCAACGGGTTGCCGTTTTCTTCGCGCAATTGAATGAGCAGACATTCGCGCAAGTTTCGAGCGGCAATGCCCGGAGGATCAAAGGTTTGAACAATTTTTAAGACATTTTCAACCTTTTCGGGCGTCACGCTTAAATTTTCAGCAATTTCGGAAACGTCACAGCACAAGTAGCCATCGTCGTTCAGATTCCAGATGAGATATTCCCCGATTTCCAATTCCTCGTCGGTCAAATCGGGCACCATGTGAAGCTGTTCCAACAACTTGTCGGTGAGTGAAACCTGGCTCACTTCCGGACGTTCGTATTCTTCGGCGCTGTTGTCTCGGGGAATGCGAAATTCGTCCTTCTCGTCGTCCCCTAACACCTGGTCCCAGTCGATTTCGTCGTCGTCATCGACGGTTACCTCTTCTTCGTCGGATTTTTCCTCCTCTTTGCCGTCGTCTTTTTCCTGTTCCAATTTCAATTCGGGGATTTCCTCTTCGTCCAGGTCCTCCTCCAACTCTTCTTCCAGAGCCTCTTCCAGCAAAGGATTGGTTTCCAATTCCATTTTAATCCGCTGCTCCAGACTCAGGAGAGGCAACTGAAGCAACGTGGACAGCAACACCTGTTGCGGCGACTGTTTTTGTTGTAAAGACAATCGCTGACTTAGTTGAGCCATAAAATCACCTTCAATTTAACCACTGCAATTCCTTTCGTACTGTTCCATTCCGTTGTTTTTATCATCGATTTAACCGAAATTTATCCCCAAGGTAAAGCCGCCTGGCCTCCTCGTCATTGGCCAAAAATTCCGCCGTGCCCGATTTTAAAACCGTCCCTTCGTACAACAAATAGGCACGGTCGGTAATGGACAGGGTTTCGTGAACATTGTGGTCTGTAATCAAAATACCAATATTTTTCTGCTTTAATTGGTGAATAATCCCCTGAATGTCCTGAACCGCGATGGGGTCGATTCCCGCAAAGGGCTCGTCCAACAGCAGAAATTTGGGACGGGTGACCAATGCTCGCGCAATTTCGACCCGGCGACGCTCCCCGCCCGACAAATTGTACCCGCGACTTTTGGCCAAATGACTGACTCCCAATTCATTCAAATGAGCGGTCAGGCGTTCTTTTCGCTCGGTTTTCGAGAGAGGCAGCATTTCCAAAATGGCCAGAATATTTTGCTCCACAGTCAGTTTCCGAAAAATAGAAGCCTCCTGCGGCAGGTAACCGATTCCCATTCGGGCTCTTTTGTACATCGGCAATTTTGTCAGATTCTTCTCCCCCAAAAAAATCCGACCGCTGTTCGGGCGAATCATTCCGGTAATCATATAAAATGTTGTGGTTTTTCCGGCCCCATTTGGGCCCAACAACCCCACAATTTCGCCCTGATTAACCTCAACGGAAACCCCTTTTACCACACGGCGTTTTCCGTAAATTTTGACTAAATTTTCAGATCTCAATGTTGCCATTTTGCCACAGCGTCAAGTTCGATTTTCGTACGCTCACGGTTTGAGGGGCTGAACCTGTGCACCCGGGGGATAAAATCTTCCGCGAGCCAGTCCCGGAGAACTTTCAATGCGTACTTCTTCGGGTTTTCCCCTTTTAAACGCGATCTCCAGCCAATCCCCTAACACCTGATTAACCCCCTTTTCCTTCCCTTTTTCAATGACGTGGTACAAACTAATGGCCTGCTCCTTTACCACAACCGTTTTGAGCGTGTCGTTTTTGAACGTTAGCCAAATGTCCCGCCCTGAAATCCAATCTTTTAGGGTCTTTTTTTTCAGATGAACCTTCGATGTCATTTTCCCGCGACCTCTGAGGTGTACACGGTCCAAAAGTTTCCCCTTTAAATAAATTTCGATGGTGTCCGCCTTCATTTGATCTTCCCCCTGGTGTATCCGCGGCGCCCCGAAAATCACCACTTTGTGTTCGGAATCGAAAAACCGAGCCTCAAATGCCAGAGCGACCACGTCCCCTTTAGTGATTCTGACATGTCTCAGGGCGACGGCCTGTGCCTTCTTGCCGTCGTAGCCTAAACGGCTGGCGCGAATTTCGATTTCGACCGCCCCGGTCGAATCGTATTTTACCAATTTTGGATGCCCTGTTGCCAAACCGTAATCTTTGTTTAACCAGTAAGTTACAGAATCTGCAAACAATGAAATCGAATTCAGCGAATCGCGAAATACCACCCGACGCAAAGCCAAAGCCTTTCGCTGAGGGTCCACATATTCCAACAGCGCGCAAGTGATTTTTTTCCCATCCGCCCGAAAATTAACGCGTCCCACGGCTTTCTCGCGTTCGGGATTTTGAAAATACGTGACTTCGTCCGCTCGAAGTACCCGCCCGGAATCGTTCAAAACCACATTTCCGCTAAAAACGGCCATGCCTCGATCCCGGTAGTACACGGAGCGGTCGCAGCGCAGCCATTTCGGCTCCTTACGAAAAACCACGTGGCCCACAAAGCGGAGAATTTCTTCGTTGCCGACTTTTTCGTAAATCAAAGAATCGGCGTGGGTCAAACGTGCCAAATCGGCTGTTTGTCCGCAGGCGCCAACAGCCGAAAAAAACAGGACAAAAAAGGTCCACAAGAATTTTTCAAAGAACAACGGCCGGCGCGCAATCATGACGTCTAATGGCGATCTTCGGAAATCCGTTGTCGGGCTGAATCATTTGGAGCCCGTTTTGCTTCAAAATGCTTCTCCACATTCAGATTTACCGGCCTTTTGGAGACGCCGCTCGGCTTACGAATCACCCAATGGTGAAAGCTTTGGTCCGACTCAAAACCGTAACCGTGTAGCGTGTCCCGCGGCGTAGTTACCGTAACATAGGCGTCTGTGAACAATTTTCCTCGCTTGTGATCGAAAATTAGATGATCGGTGTAAAGCGTGGCATCCTCACTGTCGGCGTGCGCCACAACATGCCCGAACGCCTCCACCCGGTTGGTTTTCTCGTTCAAAATACCTCGATCCGATTGAACCACCGACGTTACCTGTCCCTTTTGATTGAACAAATAAACGGTAATTCCGCCGTCAAATTTCATGAGGTCCTGGTCTGTAAAGCGGCTCATGTGTGCGTAGTGCACTTTGGCTGTCAAATGTCCGTTTCGGGTGGCCATGGCCGTGGAATTCCATGCCTCTTGGTCGGGGACTTCTACCGATTGCTTCACCGCCGACGCCACAGGTTGCGCCGACTTTTTTCCGCTACAGCCTGCCAAGAGCCCGACCAGCAGCACAAATCCTACCCCTATTTTGAGCCCTCTTCTCATTTTTAAAAATTCACCTCTTCTGGCCGCGTCTTCCAACGTTCGTGCATCCAGACCCATTGCGTAGGATGCTGCCGAATAAAGGATTCCAAAATCTGTGTCAATTCCGCCGTCATTCGCGTGGCGTCAGCTCGGGTGTCTCCGGTCAATTCACATTCAAACTCCGGCAAAATATGAATAGTGTGCCGGTATTTTTCATCTAAATGAATGTAAACCGGCACCAGGGCAGCCCCAGTTTTAATACTCAGAATGGCCGCCCCCACCGGCGTGTACGCCAATTTTCCAAAAAACGGCACAAAAGTCCCTGCGACGCGTGTGTCCTGGTCGATGAGAATCCCTAACACATTTCCACGCCGCAAAATTTTCAGAAGTTTTTGGGTGCTTCCGCCGCGCGGAATATTGCGGTAGCGCCCGCTTGCCCGCATCTTGAGCAGCAAACGATCCAATCGGGGATCGTACAATCGGGCTCCTACAACATAAAGCGGAAAACCTCGCATCGCCACAAAAGCGGCTAAAACCTCCCAGGAACCGATGTGTCCCGTGACCAAAATGGCCCCCTTTTTTCGCGCCAGGGCTTTTTCCAGATTTTCAAGCCCCTCGGCCGACACAAACTTTTCCAAATCGCGCAAGGTGTAAACGGGCAATCGAACAGCGTCCACTGCGTTGCGCGCTAAATCTATTAAAGACTGTCGCGCTAAAATTCTGATTTCCCCATCCGTTTTTTCCCTGCCGAAGGCGAAAGTTAAATGCCGAATCATTTTCTCTCGCACATCAGCCGCCACCCAAAAGGCAAAAGCCCCTAATTTTTCAAAGACCTGAAAAGCCCTCCGGCGAGGGATTAGCCTGACAAACAAAATGAGATAAAAAACAAACACATAAATAAAATTGTTTTTTATACGTTTCCGCAAAGGTTTTGCCATCGCATTCCAATATTGGGGGAAACTCCACCCGGTAATTTTATTCGTTTCGGCGCTAAGAAATCCCGGCTTTCAGCAAATCGTGGATGTGAACCATCCCAACAAGACGGTTTTCCGCATCCACGACCAAAATGGTGTTAATGGCCCGAATTTTCATGACATTCAATGCGTCCGAGGCCAGGATTCCCACCTTCACCGCAATGGGATTAGGCGTCATGACCTGTGCCGCCTTTAAATTCCACAGATCTTTGCGTTTTTCAATAAGACGCCGCACATCGCCGTCCGTAATGATTCCCAAGAGATGCCCGGATTCGTCCGTTACACTGGTTGCCCCGAACCGCTTTGAGGTGATTTCCATAATGGCATCTTTCAGGAGCGTTTCCGGGTGAACGCGCGGAAGGCGGTCACCCGTACTCATGACATCGTCAATGCGCAGCAACAGCTTCCGTCCAATGGAACCACCCGGATGAAGTCGGGCAAAATCCTCAAGACTGAAATTTCGCAATTCCAACAGCGCCACCGCGAGGGCGTCTCCCAACGCCATGGTGGCCGTGGTACTGGCTGTAGGGGCCAGATCGAAGGGACAGGCTTCCTCGATCGACCCAATATTCAAAACGACGTCGCTTTTTTGAGCCAGTTCGGACTCAGGGTTGGCCGTCATGGTAATAAGCGGTACGCCGATCCGCTTGAAAATGGGGACCAATTGAGCCAATTCTTCCGTGTTGCCGCTTTTGGAAATGCAAATAACCACGTCGTCTTTCAGCACCATGCCCAAATCGCCGTGGGCGCCCTCCGTGGGGTGAAGAAAAAACGCCGCCGTTCCGGTGCTGGTGAGAGTCGCCGCAATTTTGCGTCCCACGATGCCGGATTTTCCAATACCCGTTACAATGACCCGGCCCTGCGCGTGGCGAATCAGTTGTACCGCCTTCTCGAACGAGGCGTCGACCTGCGACACCAACTTTTCCAGCGCCTGCGCCTCAAGTCGAATAACCTGCCTTCCCCTTTCGACAATGTTCTCACCAAGCGGAGGCGCCATTTTATTTTGAACCTTTACGTGCATGCTTTTTCCCGTAATCCGCCTAAATCTCGACCGTAAAACGCCCGGCCATTTTTTAAAGATTCTTTTTGGCCTTCTCCCAATCTGCCAAAAATCGATCCACTCCCACGTCAGTGAGGGGATGTTTTACCATTTGCTGGTACACCTTCAGCGGTGCCGTCACAATGGGAATGCCCTCCAAGGCGCATTCCAGCACGTGACGCGGGGTGCGGATGCTGGCCGCCAGCACCTCCGTCCGAAATCTGTAATTACCCAAAAGCTCCTGTGCCTGCGCCACCAACCCCGCTCCCAGAGAAGAAATATCATCCAAACGACCGACGAAGGGAATCACGTAATGGGTTCCCGCTTTAGCTGCCAACAAAACCTGCGAAGGCGAAAAAACCAGCGTTGTGCCGGTCGAAATGCCTTCGGCTTCCAGCGCGCGAACCGCTTTTAATCCTTCCAAAGTGAGCGGAATTTTAATCGCCACATTTTCTGCCCAGGCAGCCATTTCTCTGCCTTCGGCCACAATGTCCTCTGTCTTTGTGCTAATCACTTCCGCTAAAACGGGACCCTCAACTAAAGCGGCAATTTCCTGAATCACGGGTTTGAGCTGCCGTCCCGATTTGGCAATCAGACTTGGATTGGTCGTCACGCCGTCGCACCATCCAAATTCCAGAGCGGTCTGAATGTCGGCGATCTCCGCCGAATCAATGAAAAAACGCATAAAATTGTCTCCTGCAAATATTTCCTATTTCAGCCTGTTTCATTTGGCGAGCCACGGTTTCACCATTTCGTCAACTTTTTTCACCTGAATAAGCAGCTCCTCTAATTTTTGCAACGGCCACATACTGGCAGCGTCGCACAAGGCATTTTTGCAATCCGGATGTGTTTCCACAAAAAGAGCGTCCACGCCGGCCGCCACACCGGCGCGTGCCAGGTAAGGTACAAACCAAGGCTCGCCCCCTGCCGCGTCGGAGGAAGGCACCCCGTAAATACGAATCGAATGGGTGACGTCAAACATCACCGGGTAGCCGTACGATCGCATGATGGGAAACGACCGCATGTCCACCACAAGATTGTGGTACCCGAAAACGCTGCCCCGCTCGGTGAGGATGATTTGATGATTGCCCGTGCTTTCGATTTTTCGAATAATTTTTTCCACATCCTTCGGGTGAAGAAATTGCCCCTTTTTGACATTAATGACCTTTCCCGTTCGGGCAGCGGCCAGCGTAATGCTGGTTTGCATTGAAAGGTAAGCCGGAATTTGAATAATGTCCAAAACTTCGGCAGCCGGTTCGGCCTGACAGCGATCGTGGATATCCGACAAAACGGGTACGCCGTAGGTCTCTTTCACCTTTTGGAGAATTTTCAATCCCTTTTCCAGACCGGGCCCCTGGTAATATTCCACTGACGAGCGGTTGTCCTTTTGGTAAGACGATTTAAAAATCCACGGAATACCGACTCTGTCCACAATTTCCTTAATTTGTCCCGCTGTGTCCAGAACGAGGCTTTCCTCTTCAATCACGCAGGGACCTGCAATGAGAACCAGCGGCATCCCGCCGCCAATTTGAATGCCGTTTACCTCAACAACGTGCATTTTATTTTCCTTTAAAATTCAGGACTATTTTCGAATCTCTGCTCTTTTTGTGTCGCGTTTCATAAAATTCTAGCCGCCGCAAATCGGGAAAATGCCCTTCCGCCACAGGGGAGTCTCCCTCAAATCGTCTTTTTGGGGTCATTCTGAAAATTCAACGCTGCCTTAACAAATTCGCGAAACAACGGATGAGCCTTTGTGACGCGGGATTTGAGCTCCGGGTGAAATTGAACCCCCACAAACCAGGGGTGCTTGGGCAATTCCACAATTTCCACCAAATCTTCCTTGGGGTAGATACCGCTGGATTGAAGGCCATTTTCCGTTAGAATCTGCCGGTAATGATTGTTGAGTTCGTAGCGGTGGCGGTGACGCTCCGAAATTTCCCTGGTTTGGTAGGCTTCGTACGCCCGAGTTCCTTCTTTTACCACGCAGGGGTAGGCACCCAGGCGCATGGTTCCCCCCAAATTTTCCAGCCCCTTCTGGCGTTCCATGATGTCAATAACCGGGTGCGGGGTATTGGGATCAAATTCGCGACTGTTGGCATTTTTCAACCCGCACACGTGCCGGGAAAATTCAATGACGGCACACTGCATGCCGAGGCAGATTCCGAAAAAGGGGATTTTGTTCACCCGTGCGTATTCAATGGCTTGGATTTTCCCCTCAACACCGCGGGTGCCAAAACCACCCGGGATTAAAATGCCCGAAACATCGTGGAGAAATTTATCGGCCCCTTCCGCTTCAATGTCTTCGGAATCCACCCAAATCAACTCCACGTGGGCGTCGTTTTCCACACCGGCGTGCACAAATGCCTCAATAATGCTCTTATACGAATCGTGCAGATTAATGTATTTTCCAACCACCGCAATTTGAACGGATTGACGGGGATGCTTAACTTTTTCCACAAACTCACGCCACTTTTCAATTTTGGGCTGAGGAGCCTCCAGGCGCAATTTTTCAATGACCAGGTCGTCCAATTTCTCTTTGTGCAGTACCAGAGGCACTTCGTAAATAGTCTTCACATCCCGCGCTTCAATAACAGCCCGTGGCGGTACATTGCAAAAAAGGCCGATTTTTTCCCGCACATCGCGCGAAAGCCGGTGTTCCGTTCGGCAAAGTAGAATATCCGGCTGAATTCCGATTTCTCGCAGCCGCATGACGCTGTGTTGAGTCGGTTTCGTTTTCAATTCACCGGAAGCGCGAATGTAAGGCACCAGGGTCAGGTGAATATTCAAGGCATTTTCAGGCCCGACGTCCAGACAAAATTGGCGAATGGCTTCCAAAAAGGGCAGTCCCTCAATATCCCCAACCGTCCCCCCAACTTCCGTAATGACGATGTCAAAAACCTCGTCGTTCCGCGCAACTTCCCACACGCGGCGCTTGATTTCATCCGTAATGTGCGGAATGACCTGTACCGTTTTGCCCAAGTAGTCCCCGTGCCGTTCTTTTGTAATAACCGTGTAATAAACCTGTCCCGTCGTGGTGTTGTTTTTTCGGGTCATGTTTGTGTCAATGAATCGTTCGTAATGACCCAAGTCCAGGTCGGTTTCGGCGCCATCGTCCGTCACAAAGACCTCCCCGTGTTGAAACGGGCTAAGCGTTCCCGGGTCAACATTTATGTAAGGATCGAATTTTTCAATAGTGACTTTCAAGCCGCGCGATTTTAACAACATGCCCAAGGATGCAGCAGCAATCCCCTTTCCCAAAGAGCTGACCACGCCTCCCGTAATAAAGATAAATTTGGTTTTCGAATTCGATTTTAGCTCAGCCATTACTTCGCTCTCGTCTCCAGTTCTTTTCTCAAAATCGCTTCCACTCGGGGAATATCTTCAGGTACATCTACACAAATGGGAACGTAATCGGATTCCACTACGTGAATTTTGTACCCGTGTTCCAAAATCCGCAATTGTTCCAATTTTTCAATCTTTTCCAACGGCGTTTCGGGCCAGGCAGCAAAAGTCAACAAAAAGTCTTTTCGGTACACGTACACGCCAACATGTTGAAAATAGGTGAATTCAGAAAGCCAACGGCGCCTGTCCGCTACGTCTCGATTGTAGGGAATAATGCCTCTTGTAAAATAAATGGCATTGTGGTTCTGGTCGAAAATGACCCGCGCCGTATTGACATCTTCCATTTCTTCCAAATTTTGCGCCGGGCGAACAAGGGTCGAGACCCGGATTGTGTCATCATGAAAAAGGGGCTCAATGGCTTTGTCCACGGCCCCCGCATCGATCATGGGTTCGTCTCCCTGGATGTTCACAATTATATCGGCCGGCACATGACGGACGGCTTCGGCAATGCGGTCAGTTCCGCTGCGCGCCGCTGGCGACGTCATGACAACCCGCGCTCCAAATCCTTCCACCACTTCCCGAACCTTTGGGTGGTCGGTGGCAACCCAAACTTCGTCAATGTAGCGCGAGCGGCTCACCCGCTCAAAAACCCATTGCACCATGGGTTTTTGGAGAATAGGAGCCAACACTTTACCCTGAAAACGGCTGGCGGCGTACCGAGCCGGAATCACGGCCAAGATCCGCAAAGCATTGGGTTTGGTCCCCATTTTACTCCTGCGCAATCACTTTAGGAACGCTGAAATAGCCGTTTTTTCGCGCCGGAGCATTTTGAAGTACTTCCTCCTGGGACAGGGAAGCCTTCACTTCGTCGCGTCGAAAAACATTGTGCACGGCGTTTACATGGTACGTCGGCGGTACGTCCTCCGTGTCCAGTTCGTTGAGTTTCTCCACGTACCGCAAAATTTGCCCCAATTGCCGCGTAAACTTTTCTTTTTCCTCCGCGCTAAACGACAGCTTGGCCAATTGGGCGATTTTTTCTACATCCTCAAGCGTAATCGACATTTTCTCTCCAAAATTCCAAATTTTAATTTACAACAAAAGCACATGCTTGTCAAGAGAAAACACAAATTTGGCACAATATTTGTAAAATCAATTCTCTCTCTTTCCTTTTGTCCGGTAGCCTGCCTCTTCCAAGCGCGCTGGTCTGCTTCCTTTAGTAAAAAGCTCCGTTCAAAATAGGAATTCTCTTAGTAAAAATCAAGATGAAATTCTCGCCAAGCGTTCGGAAGCAGGACTCCTTCTCACAAATGCAGAAGGTGTTGTTTTGAATTTAGGGAAAATCACAAATCAGGTCGATTGACAGAGGAAAGGGCAGGCTCATTTTGCTTAAGTGCCCCAATGTACGAACAAAGACGGCACATTTTGGTCTGAAATTTCGTATTTGGTAATTGCGAAACGAGGAACGATTCTGTGGCTACACTTGGGAGGTTTTACACCCGACCAAAAGTGTGGCCAAAGGCTCCTGTGGCGCGTCACCTGACGGTGCGGCGGCATTTCTTTTTTGCCACCAATTCAAATAGACCTTCTCCGCCAAAAGAATCGTGCGTACCAGAAAACGGGGGCTTTTTTGGACTTTCGGATGTCGACCTACCCAGGCGTTCCATTTTTGCAGGAGAGAAATTTGCCTGCCTGTAAAATTTTGCTCAAATTCCACCTGCAGGCCAAGTGAAGCCAACCACTTCCGCAAATCGCCTGGAGAAAAATCGTGCGAAGACGGAGTCGATTTCCCATCTCCCCATTCGTGAGAAACAAGAACAATCAGGTGTCCGTCAGTTCGGAGTGCCGCAACCACCTGCTCCAAAAATTGAGAGGGATTTTGAACCAATCGGAGCACCTTCCACAAAACCACTGTGTCCAAATGTTCGGGTTTCAGCGGGAGGTTCCGGGGATCCAAAGAAAGGTTGGTCGTCTGCGTTTCTGGATGCAAGGCCGAAAAATCGAGGGACACATAGTGGCGGGAAAGGTGGTGAAAAAACAACCAAAAGGGACGGTGACCCAACCCGATTTCAAGCACGCGTCCCTGAATAAAGGGCCAACTCACAAAAAGCTGACGAAAGGTCAATTCCTGTTCAAACCATCTCCACCAGGGAATTCGGCTCTGGTTTACAAAAAAGTGATTTTGACCGGCGTCGTAATCGACCTGCCCCGCAATGGGCCTGTCCGTTGGTTGTGCGCTGTCCCACTTGCGTCGATTTCCAACCCAGGGCAAACGAAATTCCAGGCCGCTCATCGGATTTGTTTTCCCCTTAAGAGCCGAAACGGGGTTTTGAGGAGGATTTTCACATCCAATAGAAAGGATTGATTTCGCACGTAAAAAATATCGTTTCGAATCCACTCGTGGAAGGTGTGCTTGTTTTCCCCGCTTATTTGCCACAATCCGGTAATTCCCGGTTTAACGCGCAACCGCACGTCGCGCCAGCCCGGTGAAAAGCGCATGTCCGCCAGATCCAATGGCCTTGGGCCCACAAGACTCATATCGCCCTTGAGCACGCTGAATAATTCGGGAAGTTCGTCAATATTCAACAATTTCAAGAATTTTCCCACGCGTGTAAATTCACCCGAAACTGTTTTATTCGCTTTCTTGCCGTCCGTTTTTTTTGTTCGAAATCGGTACACAAAAAACGGTTTCCCCTGAAGACCCAGCCGTCGTTCCTTTTCAAAGATCGGAAACCCGCTTCCCAAAAGCACGAACAGGCCGGAAAGCACCCACACGGGGGCAAAAAGTGCGAGTAAAAATACCGCCCCTAAAACGTCGAGGCTGCGCTTGGCGATCCGGAAAAATTCAATTTGAAGCGTTTTAAGAACAGGAACGGGCTCGGGCAAGAGAATGGATTCAATACGCATATTGCGAGGCAGAAGATTAATTTCGCCCAATTCAAAGGGCATGTCCAACATGACCTGGCGACTAAAATAACTTTTTTCTTGAATGGTAAATCCTTCGCCCACCAGCGAAAATTCCACGTGGCTTGCTCGACGAAAAACCGTGTGGTTCCACACCACACTTTCCCGCAAAAAACTGTTTTCGGCAAAATGACAATTTTTACCGATTACAGCCGGCCCAATAATTCGCACCCCGGCAGAAATCGTGGTGTATTCACCTAAAACCACAGGACCAATAATTTCCGCCGAATCGTCGATTTGAACGCCGCGCCCCGCCCACACTTGATTTCCGAATTGACTGCCCCAAAAATTCGTCATCCAATTCTGGTACAAAACGTCAAAATTCAATTGGACGTAATCCTCAATAGTGCGGACACTTCGGGTAAATTCCGAGGAAACATACGTAAAAACGGGTATGTTCTGTTTTCTCAGAGCAGCAACGAACTGCTCTTTTAAATCCAAATAGCCCTTGTAGCGGGAAAAGATTTCCAGAATTTTCGGGTTGAGGAGGTACAGCCCCAACGGTACGGCCCGGTAAAGCGATTCAGATGCGTAATTCTGTCCGCGAACCGATTGTATAGAGCCGTCCGCGCGGAAAATAATTTCTTCATTCTGGGGTGCTTCTTTGAGGGGGTAGCCCGTCACAATCGTGAAGTAGGACTTTTTCAAATCGTGGTAGTGCACCAGCGTGGAAATGTCCATCTGGCTGACCAAATTTCCATTTAAAATAAGAACGTGCTCGTCGGTCAACCATTTTCGAATGTCCACCAATGTACCGGCCGTGCCGCGCGGGTGGGGTTCCTCGTAAAAGCGGAAAGTGAAATCCTTGAACCTGGCTTGATTTAAATACTCCTTCAGGATGCCGGTGTTTTCATTGAGGCAAAAAATGACATCCCTGATTTCCCACTGCCGCAAATAGCTCAGGACGTAATCGATCAGCGGCTGATTTGCCACGTGGAGCAGCGCTTTGGGGTAACGGCGCGTAAGAATTGAGAGATTGGTTTCCAAACCACCTGCCAAAATAACAGCCTGCATGAAATCCTCGCATTGAAGTTCTTAACAACCATTTGGCACACGTCCCCTTGCGCGTCCCCGTCGAAAAGGCCTTTTCTCCTTGTTTTGACGATCGGAGAGCCTTCGAAATATTCTGCGGGTGAAGCCGTTTGCTTTCTCTTTTCGCAGTTAATGCAAAGCACATACCAGAATTTTTCAGCACATTCATTTTTTCAGCTCTTTTATTTTCAAAGAAATACGCTTTCTCTGTCTTTTGTCTCCAACCCAAAGCTGTTTCACAGAAAAACAGGCAACCACATTGGTACGTACAGTTTGAGAGAATTTACAAAGCGTAAAAATTTCCTTGATTTCAAATCGCTTCGCCTTTACATTCAAAGAGAAATCTTTTGGCGATTTTGGCTGCCTGTAGCACTTGTTTCTCGTTTTGAACCCAAACGCCGGAAATTTTAGGCCGGGGGACGCTTCAAAAAATCCAAAGAGAACATTTTTAAGGATTTGCTGTCCGATCATGAAAATTCCCCTGACGCAAAATGCCCGAATTTTACTCGAGCGCCGCTATTTAAAACGAAATGCCCGGGGCGAAATTGTCGAAACACCGGAGAATCTCTTCCGACGCGTGGCCCGAGCGGTGGCCTCCGCAGACCGCCTTTTTGACCCGTCGGTTTCCACTGAGGCCGTGGAAGAGGCCTTTTTCGAAATGATGGCCAGGCTCGATTTTCTCCCCAATTCACCCACTTTAATGAATGCCGGGCGGTCTCTGGGACAACTTTCCGCCTGTTTCGTGCTGCCAATAAACGATTCGATTCGGTCGATTTTCACCTCTTTGAAGCAGGCCGCGATGATCCACCAATCGGGCGGCGGCACGGGATTTTCCTTTTCTCGACTTCGTCCCAAAAACGATTTGGTTCGTTCCACTCACGGAAGGGCCAGTGGGCCGGTTTCTTTTATGGAAGTGTTCGACTGTGCCACGGAAGCCATTAAGCAGGGCGGAATGCGCCGTGGGGCCAACATGGGGGTCCTGCGATTTGACCACCCCGATATTTTGGAATTTATTGCCGCCAAAAAATCACCGGGGCGGCTGCGAAATTTCAATATTTCTGTGGCCGTTTCGGACGCATTTTTGGAAGCCGTTCAAACCGGCGATTTCTTTGAAACGGTCAATCCCCGAACCCGTAAATCTGTGGAACGTCTGAAAGCCCGTGACATTTTTAACGCTTTGGTTCAGGCCGCGTGGGAAACAGGCGATCCCGGCCTCCTTTTTTTGGACCGCGTTAATCGCGACAATCCGACACCACAACTCGGCCAAATCGAAAGCACCAATCCTTGTGGTGAGCAGCCTCTTTTGCCCTACGAAAGCTGCAACTTGGGGTCTCTGAATCTTTCCCATTTTGTACGCTCGGGTCGGGTCGATTTTGAACGACTGCGCCGGAACGTGCACACGGCCGTCCACTTTCTGGACAACGTCATCGAGATCAATCGCTTTCCTTTGCCTCAAATAAAGAAAATGACGCGTGGAAACAGGAAAATCGGACTGGGAGTAATGGGATTTGCCGACCTACTCCTTTTGCTCGGGATTCCGTACGATTCGGAAGAAGCCATTGCGCAGGCAGAGGAAATCATGCACTTTATTCAAGAGGAAGCCCTTCGCAAATCTCAAGAATTGGCGCAGGCGCGCGGTGCTTTTCCCAATTTTCAAGGAAGTGTGTACGCGCAAAGGGGCACCGGCCCCGTTCGCAACGCCACGCGCACAACCATTGCACCCACTGGCTCGATTAGTATTCTTGCCGGAACGTCCTCAGGCATTGAGCCGCTCTTTGCTCCCATTTTTGAGCGGCATGTTTTAGATGGCGAAGCACTTTTGGAGATTCACCCGATTTTTGAAAAAATCGCCAAAAAGGAAGGGTTTTACAAAGCAGACGTTTTGACACGCATTGCGCGCTACGGCAGTTTGGCGAAGATTCCCGAAATTTCCTCCCGAACAAAACGCCTGTTTCGAACTGCCAGAGAAATTGCCCCGGAATGGCACGTTCGCATTCAGGCAGCTTTTCAGCGACACACCGACAACGCGGTTTCCAAAACCATTAATTTCCCCTACGAAACGCCCCCCGAAACCATTGCCAAAGCGTTTCTGCTGGCGCACCAGCTGGGCTGCAAAGGCATGACTGTTTACCGCGACCGCAGCAAGCCGGAACAGGTTCTCACAACGGGAACGAGCCCCAAAATGGCTCCAAACAAAAAGTTTCAGGAAGTGGAAATTGAAGAAGGATTGCGCCTTTTGACCGGCAAGGTGGTGCGAAAACAAACCGGCTGCGGGAAAATGCAATGCCTCGATTAGCGCTTTTAATCTCCGACCGACCGGAAGAAATCCGCACCTTTCGTCTTCCCCATTCAGGTCAGACGCTCCGGTACCGGCTGCGCAAAAGCTCTCGGGCCCGCTACGCCCGGTTGGAAATTCGACCCGAATCGGGACTTCGGGTCATTTTGCCGCGTTTTTACCCGCTCAAAAAGGCGGAAGAATTGCTTGTCCGTAAAGAAGCGTGGATTTTAAAACATCTTACCCAAATCCGGAACAAACCCAAAACCACACCGCCGCTCCAGGAAGGCAGCGTGGTTTCGTACAAGGGCATTCCTCACACGCTCACACTTCGCAGGCACGGGAAATCTTATTTTGCGGTTCAATTAAAAGGGCGCACCATTGAAATCCGAGCCCCCCAGACGGAAACCGTTCCTTTTGCGGAAATTTTGGAGTCCTGGTTTCGGTGGCAGGCCAAAATCCAAATTGAACAATTGGCCAGACAACTCGCCGGTCGTTTTAAGCTGAGCTTTGGCCGCGTGACCATTCGAGATCAAAAAACGCGCTGGGGAAGCTGTTCGGCTCGGGGCAATCTTAATTTTAACTGGCGGCTGCTCATGGCGCCCGCAGAAGTGCTGCGGTACGTTGTGATTCACGAATTAACTCATCTCGAGCAACCAAACCACTCCCAAAAATTCTGGGCACGTGTGGAAAAACGCTGCCCGCACTACCGAAAACACGAACAATGGCTCAAACAACACGGGGCTGATTTGAGGCAGATTCTACGGACCAATCCAAAAGGAGACACCACATGAAACGCATTTCGATTTGGATTTTCATTTTAGCTGCGTTGGTACTGGCTTGTTCCACCCGACCGGTTCAAAAGACTCTACCCGGCGGTCAGGCGGAGTACCACTTTTTTAAAATTCTTTCGGAAAAAATCCCTGTTCTGGATCCGGACAAATCCGTTGTACTCACCAAAAGCAGCCAATTTGAATTGAAAGCGTCGGACATTTTTCCCGCCGTTTACCAGGAATACGGCTTTTTCGGTGACCCGCCGGAAAAAATCAAAAAGGGAGAGCTAATTTCGTTTCTCAAATCGCAAACCAACCGACTTTCCAATCGCTTACTGTTGGCTGCGGCGGCACGTGACAGGGGCTTTTCCGTCCCCACCGATTCTGTTCAAAAAAACGTAGCCGATCTTTTTGCCCATTTCGGTGGAAAAGAAGCGGCCATTCGGGACCTGGCCAAACAGGGCATGACCCTTAACAGGTACAAAAAGAACTACATTGACCGCCAATTGTACCATCTTTACATGAAAAATTACGTCCAGAAAGTGGTGTACAAAAATTTGACGGTTTCGGAAAAGGAAATAAAGGATTTTTACAATGGATGGGCAACGGCTAATTTCCAACTGTTGACCCTCTCCTTTGCCGGAAAAACCGGTGCCCAAAAAGACTCTCTTCATAAAAAAATGGAGGAAATTGTTCAAAAAGCGCGCACCGGGGCCGACTTTTCCAAATTGGTTAAAACCTACTCGGATTTGGACTACAAAAAAGAGGTCGGGGGACTATTTGAAAATTTTCCCAGAACGGAATTGCCGCCAGACATTGCAAAGGCAATTGAAAAAACCCCTGAAGGCGCCGTGTGTGACCCATTGGAACGAAAGGATGACGAAGAGTTTATGATTGTGAAGGTCTTGAAAAAAATGAAAAGTACCCAATCGTTTGAAAAAGCCAGAGGGGCAATTAAAAATTACTTGCTCTGGACAAAAAAGAGAACCGCTTACAAAGCCCTCGTCGATTCATTAAAGAAAAAGTACCACTACCAGGAATTGGTGACCTTTTAGAAAAAAGGGAGAGATGACCTAAAAATAGGAGCAATTGGCTTCCCAAAATTCACCCGGTTTTTTCATTCTTCGTCACTGCCGGGAGGCAGCTTCTACAGCCCCTTGCCCATATTTTTCATTGCTGCAACCTGGTAGGGAAGTTCCGATTCCCAATTAAACGGGTACGGGAATAGGCGACGGTTGTGTTGCGGCCGATTGCAAAATCCGAATCTGCTGCTCGCAAAGGCCGACGGCTTGCTCTACACCGAGCGCCCGGTAGCATTTCCCCAATTTTTGAAAATAGCGGATGCGATCTGAAGCCTGCCCGGGTTGAATCAGGAGTTTTTCCAGTGTTGCGATGGCACCGTTTAAGTGAAAGGCCTGCATTTGCACGTCCGCCAAGTGCTCAGTACTGTTCCGAAACGCTTCGGGCGCCGCTTTTTCAAAAAGGCGAAGCGCTAACTCGGCTTCCAAAAAGCGGCTTTCTTTGACGTAAAATTCGGCAAGGGCCTGGAATCCGGCACCAACTTCCTGTGCCGGGAAATACCCCGAACGCCTGAAACGGGACAAAAAGACTTCCAATTCCTTTTCGAAAACCGGAACGTCCCCTTTCTCGAGCAACACCAACAGACGTAGCAAATCGAGTTTCTCGCTGGTGCTTGCCGGTTTTTCTTCCAAAATTTCGGCCGCCTCCGTAAGACGCCCCCAATCCAACAGAGTAAAACCCAATTGAAAAAGAACCTCCGAATTTTCTCCGTAAAGACGCCGTGCCCGTTGCAGGTAACTCAGGGAAACCTCAAATCGCCCGTAGATGCGTTCCAGAATCCCCAAATTCAGCAACACTTCCTTTTTATCCGGAATAAGTTTTTGGCAAACCTCGTAACTGCGCTTGGCTTCGCGCGCTTCTCCCAACCGAAGAGAAAGGGTGGCTTTTTCAAAATGGTACAAAAACGACTCCGGTTCCAGACGAGTGGCAGTTTCAAAGGCACGTTTTGCGTCTAAAAGTCGCCCTTTTTTTTCAAACCATTTTCCCCAGGCATGCGCCAATTCCGCTCGTTCCGGCCACATTTCTTCGGCCTTTTTCAGATGTTTTTCCGCCTCCGCCAATCTGCCCAGGCGGGTCAAGTTTGTGGCCAACAATATTTCCCTACCAAACCGCAAAACGCGGAAATCCATTGGCATAAACGTTATTTTAGGGTGATCCAGATCGCCCACAGCCCACAAACTGCGAAGAGCTTTTTCCGCCTCTCCCCGATTGGTGTACACCTCTGCCAGGGAAA
>CAZOHG010000029.1:0-44428 GCA_964579725.1 uncultured Deferribacteres bacterium | reverse complement strand
TCATAGTGCAATTCCTCACGTTTACAGAGTGAAAATGGTTTTACCCCCAAAGTCCGACAAGGTTTGAGGTAGACTCGATAATGAGCACCCTTTCGGGTGTGTGATTTGAACCGGCATTTTCACGCCGATTCAAACAAATTAGCACGGCTCACGTCATTGGAATCCGCTACCGCTGATTAAGGTTAGAGTTCGGGTATGCCTGTCGGATTCACCAAATTCGAAAAGTAAAACGTTTGTTTTAATAATAGCCATAAAAACGGACTAAGTCAAGATTATTCTTAACTCATGTAAGGATTTCTTTGGATTAGCCTTCTGCGCCTAGCCGTACAACCAAAAGAGGCAGATTCGAACGGAATCTGCCTCTTTCAAACCGATAGAAATTTTTCCGCTACTGAACGGTTTTTTCCGGCGGGTAAGGCACATCCTCCCGACGTTTGACGTTTGTCGGTTGTTTGGCAATGGGAGCCGGTTCCCGCTTCTTACCGAATTTTCGGGCCGTAATTTCTCGCTTTAGCAATTGAATGGCAAATGCGGGATCGACACCCTTGGGACAGGCATCGGAACAAGCTCCGGCAAAATGGCAGCGCCACGCTCCGTGGACATCATCCACCACGTCCATTCGAAGGTCGAATCCGTCGTCCCGCGTGTCAATACAATACCGGTAGGCCTGCGTCAAAGCTTGCGGCCCCAGGAAGTTTTCGTCCGTTGCAACCACGGGGCACGCGGCCACGCAGGCACCGCATTTAATACAGTACGAAAATTGCAGATATTCCTCCAACTCGTCGGGCGTCTGGTAAAGTTCACCCTTCGGATTTTTCTGATCTTCTTTGTCCTTGCGAATAATGTGCGGTTTGACGTCATTGTGGTGCTGTAACAGGGGCGTCAAATCAGGGACAACGTCACGGAGAACGGGGTAATTGGCCAGCGGCTTCACCGTTACTTCGGCAGACTTCAATTCCGCGATGACCTGTGTCTGGCAGGCCAGCCGAGGTTTCCCGTTAATTTCCATGGCACACGAGCCGCAAATCCCCATTCGGCAAGAAGCCCGATAGGAAAGTGTGGCATCCATATTTTCCTTAATGTAAATAATAGCGTCCAGCACCGTCCAGCCCTTGACCACCGGCACCGTGTAGGTGTCGAAATGCGGCTCGGTATTGACATCCGGGTCAAACCGGTACACCTTAAAGACAATGTCCTGGGTTTCCCGAAAGTTCGATTTATAGTCAGCCTTTTTTTCTTCACTCATTCGTAAATCCTCCTAAGCAGCGTTTGTCGCGATCGTGTAACCGACAATAATGGCGTAGGCGCCGTACACAAACAGGGCCAGACCAAAGAGGACAATCACCCAATTGACAATTTTCTCAGCCGTTTTGGACATGGAGATTTCCAGAATCATCGATCGCAATCCATAAAAACCATGGTACAAAGCAAAACCGATCAACAAAAGGTACACAATCAAATAGCCAATTGATTTGGCCCGGGCCAACACAGAAGCGTAAGCCAACACATCGCTTGAGGAGAGAAGCCCAATGGCCTGCAAAATCTTATCGAGATGCATGACGCCGATATGAATTCCAAGAACAAACAGAATCACAACGCCTGCGATTAAATGCCAAAACCACAACGTAGATTCACGCATGGGAACCTCCTTATTAATGCATCAAAAAGAAATCGTAGCCACCCACAAACATTAAAATGACGGCTAAAATCATTAAGCTCCAGGTCAAAACGCGAACGCGCATATTGGCCGTGGTGTACGGATAGACCGGGCGTTTGGGCTTTCCCAAAACCAAGCCGAATTCAGCCAAAATGAGGCGGATTCCGTTTAGTCCGTGGAAAGCAATGGCAGCGAAAACCAAATACTCACCAATGTGAAAAAGCGGTCCGCTGACGCTGCTCATGGCCGATTGCCACGCGGCTTGTCCGTGAATCTTCGCACCGGTGACAAAAATATGAATAATAAAGTACAACAATATGCCCAAACCGGCCAAACGATGCAGGGCAAAAATATACCGCTCGACACCGAACTTGCCGCCGTAAAACCAGCCGCCAATGCCTAACCGGTTGGGATGTGTTCTTTTTTCTTGAACGACTGTTTTCATTTCAACCTCCTAATACTTGCGTTCAACGGGTTTCCAGGTGGTAATGGCCACGGGTTTGTACTCAAATTCAGGGCCGTCAGGCGTATATTTGGCCACCGTGTGCTTGAGCCATTTTTCGTCATCCCGCTTGGGAAAATCCAATCGAGCGTGTCCGCCACGGGATTCTTCCCGCCGCAAACCACCGGCAATCAAAACCTCCGCCACGTCAATCATGAAGCCAAGCTCAAGGGCAAAGACCAGATCGGTATTGTAGGCTTTGCTTTTATCTCGAACCGTAATATTTTTGTACCGCTCTTTGACCTGCCGAATCCGTTCCAGCCCTTCTTTCATTTTTTCTCCCGTACGGTAGACCGGCATGTGTTTGTCAATAATATCCCGTACCTCCGAACGCAATTCGTACACCGACTCCTTGCCATCGCGTTTCATCAGATCGTTGAAAATGCGGTCTTTTTCTTTTTGGACCGCATCGCCGCTAAATTTTGGCAATTCCTTGCCATCGATGTATTTTAGCGCTTCGTTGCCGGTAATGTTACCGTACACCAGACACTCGGCTGTAGAGTTGGTTCCGAGACGATTGGCCCCGTGGAGGCTTTCGCAGCCCGCTTCTCCGGCGGCCCAAACACCCTCCACACCGCTGGCTTTTCCGTCGATATTGGTGTCAATACCACCCATCAGATAATGCCACACCGGGCGGATCGGAATGGGTTCTTTGACCGGGTCTACACCCACAAATTTCATGGTAAGCTCTCGAATAAAACCCAGCCGCTCATTGATTTTGTCGGCGCCCAAATGGGTCAAGTCAAGATGCACATAATCCAGACCACGCGGGCCAGGAAAGCCTCGGCCTTCATTGATTTCCGTAATAATGGAGCGCGACACAATATCGCGGGGAGCCAATTCCATCCGACTGGGAGCGTAGCGTTCCATGAACCGCTCGCCCTTGTTGTTTCGGAGGTAGCCGCCTTCGCCCCGGCAGGCTTCTGTCATTAAAATGCCGGTGGGAATCAGGCCTGTGGGGTGAAATTGGACAAATTCCATATCCTTCAACGGAATGCCCGCCCGGTAGGCCATGGCAATGCCGTCACCCGTAACGGTGTGAGAATAGGTGGTAAATCCGGAAACCCGACCAATTCCGCCGGAAGCAATGATCAGTGCCTTGCCCCGAAACACATGGAACTCGCCGGTGGCCATGTCGAAAGCGGTCAATCCCTTAAACACGCCGTCCTCAATAATATAGGAGGTCACAAACCACTCGTCGTAGCGGGTCACATTGTCGTACTGGAGCAAATTGTCGTACAGCGTTTGCATTTCAAAAAAACCGGTTTTGTCGGCTGCGTACACGGCTCTGGGGTAGCCGTGTCCGCCGAAGGGACGCTGGTCAATACGGCCGTCCGGCTTTCGGCTCCAGGGAATTCCCCAGCGGTCCAGACGAAGGATTTCGTCCGGCATCATCTTCACAAATCGGTACACCACATCCTGGTCGGCCAAAAAATCACTGCCCTTAATGGTGTCCCAGGCGTGGAGATCAAAACTGTCCCCTTCTTCGGGGCGGAGCACAGCAGCCGTTCCTCCTTCGGCTGCTACGGAATGGGAGCGCATGAGCTGGACCTTCGAAATAATGCCCACGTCCACTTTGCCGTCGCTTTGCATGGAAATTTCCAAAGCGGCTCTCAATCCCGCAATTCCCGACCCCAAAATCAGAATATCGTGTGTAAACTCAGACATGTGATACCTCCATTTTGGGAGAACTTCAATCCACTTTTAGTAAAAGTTTTTTCTCGAAATGTTTGTTTTGAACAGGCGCTCCCTTTCCGGATCTGAGCCGAAAGGCGACCTGTTCGAACCGTGCTGTGTCAATTCC
Organism: uncultured Deferribacteres bacterium; assembly: GCA_964579725.1. Lineage (GTDB taxonomy): Bacteria > Zhuqueibacterota > JdFR-76 > JdFR-76 > BMS3Abin05 > CAZOHG01. Next base: position 40,465 of record CAZOHG010000029.1, on the reverse strand, counting down.
GGCAGCCTTGGCAGAACCGTTTCGGACGCACCCGTCGATTTCACAAACCAAAAGGCACAAAAAACCGCCCTGCCCGAAATGCCAAAAAATGGCGGAAACTTCCCAAAATATTTCAGGAAGTTTCCCACACTGTCTAACTGAAAATTTTCAAAGAGAGAAAATTACAACGGGAGCTTTTTAATATTCTCCTTCACATGGTCCGCTGAAACCTTCAAAGCGGCCAATTCTTCGTCTGTCAGAGGAAGCTCAATGATCTCTTCAATACCCGCGCTGCCCAATTTGACCGGCACTCCCACAAATGTGTCCTGAATGCCGAATTGGCCGGTCAACCAGGCGGAACAGGGCAAAATACGGTGGCTATTTTTGGCGATGGCTTCTACCATCTGAGCCACGGCCGCACCCGGAGCGTAGTAAGCACTTCCGGTTTTCAGGTATTTGACAATTTCCCCGCCGCCGCCGCGTGTGCGCTGAACAATAGCATCGAGCTTTTCTTTGGAAATGAAATGAGAAACGGGAATTCCCGAAATGGTGGTAAAATGAGGCAGAGGAACCATGTCGTCCCCGTGGCCGCCCAAAACCATGGCCTGAATGTCCTTCACGGAAACATTGGCTTCCAGAGCAATAAAGGAGCGGTAACGAGCGGTATCCAAAATGCCAGCCATACCGAACACACGCGAGGAATCAAATCCGCTCACTTTCATGGCAGTGTAGGCCATGACATCCAGGGGATTGGAAACCACGATGAGAATGGTGTTAGGAGAATATTTGACAATGTTTTCAGTCACTTGTTTGACAATATTAAAATTGGTATTAAGCAGATCGTCTCGGCTCATGCCGGGTTTCCGGGGAACACCTGCCGTAATGACCACAACATCGGAATCTTTGGTATCTTTGTAATCATTTGTACCCACCATGCGGGTGTCAAATCCCCGAATGGGAGCGGATTCCCACATATCCAGTGCTTTGCCCTGCGGCAGACCCTCAATAATATCGATTAAAACCACTTCGTTGGCAATTTCCAGCTCGCCCACATTGCGCGCGACGGTTTCGCCAACGTGTCCGGCTCCTACAACACTTACTTTCATTTGATCCTCCTGAATTAAATGGGTTCGGTTCCAAAAATTTATTCAAAACGGAACGCTAAGAACAGAGGTACATCCAAAAAGCCTCGAAAACATCCTAAAATTCAGCTCGGGAACTTTTTAATCTCAGCAAACGGCTTTTGCGCCAAAAAGTTTCCCTCAAATTTCCCCCTTAAGATTACCTGTCATCCAAAACGACTCACAAGATTTTCAAGCCCGCCCCCAATTTGGGCACAAAAAAAAGAGAAGATAAAAATCTTCTCTTTTTAAGCTACGACACTGACGAATTTGCGGTTCCCTCTCCGCGTTTCGAATTTTACCACACCGTCCGATTTTGCAAAAAGGGTGTCATCTTTGCCAATCCCGACATTTTCACCGGGGTGAAAGTGGGTTCCTCGTTGACGGACAATAATATTTCCAGCCTTTACTTTTTGACCGGCGTAAATTTTAACACCCAGCCGCTGGGCATTGCTGTCCCGTCCGTTTCTGGAGCTACCCACGCCTTTTTTGTGTGCCATAAAACACCACCTCCTTTATTCAAAAACGATTTTTTCCACTTCAATTTCCGTAAAAAGTTGCCGGTGCCCGTTTTTCTTGTCAAAGCCCTTGCGGGGAATTTTCTTGAAAACCAGCACCTTTTTCTCCCGGCCGTTCCGGAGCACCTTTCCCTCAACCCGAGCCCCCTCCAAAACGGGAGTTCCGATTTTTGTCTCTTTTTCATCGGATGCCAAGAGAACCCGATCGAACGTAACCGACTCCCCCTCGTCAAGCCCCAAGAAAGGCACTTTTACTTTGGCCTTTTCCTCTATTTTTACCTGTTTGCCGGCAATGTCCACAATTGCGTACATGAAATCAAAACCTCCTTCGCCATCTTTCTAATTTCATTTAAATCCAAACATTTTAATATAATAAACCCACAAGATGATGTCAAGCCTTTATTGGCCAATTGAGTTGCCTTTTGCAAAAAGTGCTGAGGAACTCGACAATCCCATGTGATTTCTCAACACCTGTTGCGGAACAGGTTTCAAAAGCTCTACCGAAACAAAAGGGGTCAAAGTTTCTCCAGCTCCCTTTCGCTCTCCGTTTTGCCCAAAAGTTCACCCGTCAAATCGGCTCCGCTTTTTTTAGCCAAAATTCTAAATTCCCAAAAACGCAATTCAGGGTTGGGCACAACCTCAATCGTAATCATGTATTTTAGCATAAGTTTTCGGGTGCGGTTCCACAGGCCGTCGTCCAAAAATTTGGCCATTTCCGGATTTACCTCCAGGCGAATGCGTCGTTCTTTCCGAGTAGCCCGCAACCGACGAATGGCCTGCTCGATTTTAGCTGCCACCGTGGGACTCGACGGCACGTGCCCCACGCCGTCACACACCGGACAGGGTTCCGTAAAATCAAACAACAGGCTGGGGCGGGACCTTTCCCGGGTCATTTCGATTAAGCCAAATTCGCTCAGAGGGGCCACGCTCGTTTTGGAGCGATCCTTTCGGAGCTCTTTTCGTAGCTCGGTGTAGACCTTCATTTTATTGCGCTCGTCTCGCATGTCGATGAAGTCGATGACAATAATCCCCCCCATGTCCCGCAGGCGCAATTGGTGTGCGATTTCTCGAACGGCCTCCAGATTGATTTTCAGGGAACTGTCCTCGTGCTCACCCCGGCTCACGTAGCGGCCGCTGTTGACGTCAATGGCGACCAGCGCTTCCGTCTGGTCGATGACGATGTACCCGCCGCTTTTTAGCCAAACCTTGCGGGACAAGCTTTTGTCGATCTCTTTTTCGATTTTGTACTCATCGAAAATGGGACGCATGCCCTTGTAATATTCCACCCGGGGCATGAGATGCGGAGCCACATCCTTTAAATAGCGTGTAATTTCCCGGTAAAGCTTGCGTGAATCGACCACGACACGTTCCACATCCTGCGTAAACAAATCCCGAATAACGGAGGAAACCATGCCCATTTCCTTGTACACCAGGGCTGGGGCCTTTTCCTTGCGCGCTTTTCGCTCGATTTTTTCCCAGGTGTGCAACAGGTTGTCCAAATCGGCTTTGAGAACGGCTTCGTCTTTTTCGGCTGCTGCCGTCCGAATAATCAGCCCAAACCCTTCCGGGCGAATGCGTAGTGCAATCTTTTTAAGCCGCTTGCGCTCCCGAAAATTCTCGATCTTTCTGGACACTCCCACGTGATTGTACCCCGGCACCAATACCATAAACCGCCCCGGAATGGAGACCTCAGAGGTAACGCGCGCCCCTTTTGTGCTAATCGGTTCTTTGGCAATTTGCACCAAAATTTCCTGCCCCGAAACCAGCGGCACTCCCTTCCGAGAGCGTTCCTTTTTCAGCGCTTTCCAGTAAGCCTCGTCCGATTCCTCGTCACTGAGAATCGGGCCAAAACTCTCAAAAAAATCGCCAATGTCCGAAAATCGCAAAAAGGCATTCTGCTTGTGTCCGATGTCCACAAAAGCCGCCCCCATTCCGCGAATCACATTTTCCACCACCCCCTTGTAAATATCTCCTACCATGCGTTCCTGCTCGGGACGCTCGACAAATAATTCGACTAACTGTCCACCCTCCAAAATGGCAACGCGTGTGCCGGCGATGGACGAATTAATAATAATTTCTTTTCGCATAAAGAACGTATTCCCTCATTAAATCAAAAATTCTTAAATTTACTGTCCCCCTTTTTTCGCAATTTGCCCCAACCCCGCCGTTTGTACATTCACCACTTTTTTAGGGATACCCCCCGCTGCTTTTGCAGACGGATTACAGCTCCATTGGCGTCAGGCGTTTGCCTTCTCGTTCCAGCCAAAGAGAAACCCGCCGCACCCGAAAAGCACCCGGCGAAGTCGGTTCTTTCCCCCACACAGCCGTGAGAATTTCCGGAATGCGAACCCCTCGCCCGTTTTGAAAACGAATTTCCACATCCAGACGCTTTTCCACCGAATACCACTTCAGTCGCTCAACAAAAGGCCGCACATTGATCTGCTTTTTTCGTCCTTTCCGAAACCGTTCCACCCAAACCTCCGACAGGCTCAAGAAACGGGTTAGGTTTTCTTCCGGCGCTTCCGGAGAATTCGAAAAAAACACCCGGTACGTAGCCCCTTCGGCAACGGCTGAAATTGGCTTTATTTTTTCCCCCATTTCCTTAACTTTAACCACCGTCACACCGTCAGGCAGCACCCCATTTACCTTTTCCGCCAGATCGGGAAAATGATTCCCAAAAAGCTGCACGTCCAAATATTCGGCTTCGCTTTCGTAGCCCAACGGCAGGGGCGGGCCGGGTGAAATTTTCGGATGCGGAGAAAATCCTTCGCTAAAAACCAACGGTAGTTTCAGCCGACGGAACGCGCGATGAAAGACATTTTGCAAGTCCAAATGCCCTAAAAAACGTATCCATCCCTCTTTTCGGTACTGAAAGCGGTACCACGTGCGCGGCGATGCCTGCGCGGAAACGATTTCTTCGCCGGGAACCTCGGGTTCGGGAGGAATCTTGTCCTTCCAATGGTAGATCGGGTGCAGCGCCCGCTCAATGAGAATATCTTCCGGCGTTGAAGCCTTTTCACGGGTGCCCCGCTTCACCACCTCCTGGCAGGAAGGCAATTTCATCAGACCGCACAAATTACACAGGGTGTACTTGCAATCCGCCGTAATGGCTCCCGCCACGGCCCGCCGGTACTCTTCCTTCAGGTACTTTTTGAGGATCCCGCGCGAAATGTGATCCCACGGGAGCGGCTCGTCCAGGCTGCGCTTGCGTGTGTAGTCCTCCGGTTGAATTCCCGTTTGTTCAAAGGCGTCTTTCCAGGCTTGCCAATTGAAGTGATCGCTCCAGGCGTCAAATTGCGCACCGTTCCGCCACGCCTGTTCGATAGCTCGCCCCAGACGCCGGTCGCCGCGCGACAGCACATCCTCCAAAAAAGAAACGCGCGGGTCCCGGTAGCTCATTTCCACGTGTTTTCCGGGCAAGTTTTTCTTGAGGAAATGAATTTTCCTGGACAACATTTCCATTGAATCCTGAGCCGCCCATTGGAAAGGCGTGTGCGGTTTTGGAGAGAAAGGCGAAATAGAAATCCGCACGCCCACGGAGCCGAAACGCCGGCCAATTCGCAGAATCTTTCGGGCTAAATCGACAATGCCGAGCAAATCCGTTTCCGTTTCAGTAGGAAGGCCGATCATAAAATAGAGCTTGACCATTCGCCACCCTTCGCTGAAAGCGGTTTCCACCGCCCGCAAAATATCCTCGTCTCGCATGAACTTATTAATGACGCGGCGCAGGCGATCGGTTCCGGCTTCGGGAGCAATAGTCAACCCGCTTTTCTTTTCGGCTTTCAACGAGCGCAACAGCTCAGGCGTAATGGTTTCGGGACGCAGAGAAGGAAGGGACAGGGACACGTGGCGCTCTTTCAGGATCTTCCTAAGAGCAAACCAAAGCTCACCCAATTCCGAATAATCCGAGGTGGAGAGTGAGACCAGTGAAACCTCTTCGTACCCGGTTGCATCCAGCACTTTTTCGATGTACGCCACTAAATTTTCGTACGGACGCTCGCGGGTGGGTCGGTAAATGTAGCCAGCGTTACAAAAACGGCACCCTCGCGTACAACCGCGCATGACCTCCACGCTCAGGCGGTCGTGCGTTGTCCGAACAAGCGGAACCAGAGGGGCGGTGGGGTAGGCCTCTTCCCGCAACTCAGGCAAAATACGTGCGTGGATTTTTCGGGGGATTTCCGGTAAAACGGGTTTTAAAACCTGAAAGTGCCCCCCTTCGGTATAAAAATCCTGATAAAATCCGGGAACGTAAATGCCCTGAATGGCGGCCCATCGTTTTAAAATGTCAACACGGGATTGCCCCTTTTCTTTGCCCTCCCGATAGGCCTTTGCCAGTTCGGTTACAACCGCTTCACCATCCCCGAGAACAAAGGCGTCCACGAAATTCGCCAACGGTTCCGGATTGTACGCACAGGGCCCACCGGCCACAACCAAGGGGTCCCCCTCGCCCCGATCCTCCCGACGAACCGGCACCTTTCCCAAATCCAACGTGTTTAAAATATTTGTGTCGTGCAGCTCGTATTGAAGCGTAAATCCGAGTATGTCAAAAGAACGCAGCGCCGTTTTCGATTCAATCGAAAACAGAGGAATTTCCCACTTCCTTAATTCGGCTTCGAAATCGGGCCAGGGGGTGAAAACGCGTTCCGCCCACACAAAAGGGAGCCGGTTCAAAATATGGTACAAAATCTGGAAGCCCTCGTAGGACATTCCGAGCTCGTAGACATCCGGAAAAACAAGCGCTATTCGAACCAGCCCGGCATCGGGATTTTTCAGCACCCAATTAAATTCATGTCCGATGTAGCGTCCCGGTCGTTCGACATTTTGGAGAATTGCTTCGAGCTTCTGGATGTCGCGTGCCATGTATTCAAAATACCCCCTGACCCGAAGTGGGGGAACTTTCTTTGCGGATTGATTGAAATAGAATCTCTTAATTTATTTGAAATTTAATAGATTAATTTGCAAAATTCAACATTAACTTGTCGCAACCCCAAAAGGCCGAGGAGTGCGTTTGTTTCATTCCCCTTCGGCGGTCGGCGGAGTAAAGGTGCGGGCACCTAATTCCCGATCCAACATAAAAATACCGTGTCCGGTTCCGCCCACACGTTCCAAATCTTCCACAACTTTTAGAGCGGCTGCCTCTTCTTCCACCTGCTCATTAATGAACCATTGCAGCAAAACGGCTGCGGGGTAATCGTTTTCTTCCTGCGCCAGTTTGTAGAGGTCGTTTATTTTGCTCGTAATAAACTGCTCGTGCTGGTAGGCATCTTTAAAAACAGAGAGGGGAGAATCCCACTCCTTTTGGGGCTTTTTTAGGGCTTCCAATTCCACGCGGCCGTTGCGTTCCACAATAAAATCGAACAATTTGGCTGCGTGCGCCAGCTCTTCCTGCGTCTGCACCTTCATCCACTGAGCCATCCCATCCAGGCCCTGATCGGACAAATACGCTACCATAGCGTAGTACAAATAAGCCGATTCCAGTTCATGTTTGATTTGTTCGTTCAATGCAGCTTGCATTTTTTTGCTCATCATTTTTTATGCCTCCGTTTTTCATTTTTTTTTGGACCGAACGCTATTAATTCAGAATCATTCCTATTTTACAATTAAGATAGCGCTTTTCGCCTTCATTTGCAAGAAATATTCTCCCAAATAAGACAATTAAAAAAGGGACGCCTGAATTAGCGCCCCTTTTGAACGGGTACGTCTGGACACATTTTTAAAAACGCCGCGAATGCCGCGCAATCCGTCCGACGAAAGTCGCTTTTGCCTTGCGGTTTTGGGGCCGGAGCCGGACGATCTACAATTTTGCGCTTCTTTGACAACCGACCATTTTCCGCCTTAAAAATTAATTCGGGCCGTTTTTTGAAACCGCAGACGGTGCGATTTCCTTTTCAAAACGATTTGCTTTCACCTTCACAAGTGCTGCCAAAACGCACTAATCTTTCAAACGCTGAACAAGTTCGGTGACCATTTTCTTGGCGTCACCGAAAAGCATCATGGTTTTCTCATCGTAAAACAAGGGGTTGTCTTCACCGGAAAAGCCCGGGGAAAGGCTGCGCTTGACGATCATGACCGTCTGTGCCTGATCCACATTCAAGATGGGCATTCCGTACAAGGGACTGTCTTTTTTGGTACGCGCGACCGGATTGACCACATCGTTTGCCCCGATCACCAGGGCCACATCTGTGTTTTGAAAATCGTCGTTAATTTCGTCCATTTCAACCAATAGGTCGTAGGGCACGCCCGCCTCGGCCAAAAGCACGTTCATGTGTCCGGGCATTCGCCCTGCCACCGGATGAATGGCAAAACGGACTTTCTTCCCCCGCTTGATGAGCATATTGGCCAATTCCCACAGCACGTGTTGGGCTTGCGCCACAGCCAGCCCGTACCCCGGGACAATAATTACCGATTGGGCGCGATCTAACATGACGGCCCCGTCATCGGCAGTGTACCGAATCACCTGTTTGTGTTCGGCTGCGGGGCCCGTGCCCCCTTCGGCGCCCACGGCAGCAAAGAGAACGTTGGCCAGCGAACGGTTCATGGCCTTACACATCAGATCAGAAAGAATAATTCCCGAAGCCCCCACCAGCGCCCCACTAATGATGAGCACGTTGTTTTCCAGAGCAAAGCCTGTAAAAGCCGCCGCCAAACCCGAATAGGAGTTCAACAACGAAATAATGACGGGCATGTCAGCGCCACCGATGGGAATAACAGCCAACACCCCCAAAAAGGTGGAAAGAACGGCGATCAGAAGCAGGTAAATCCAGGCGGAGGGATTCAGGACGGCCAACACCCCAAGCACTACAATGACAAGTAAAATCAGACCGTTCACCACCTGTTGGGCTTTGTACACGATAGGGGCACTTTTCATGATTCCCTGCAATTTAGCGTAGGCCACCAGACTTCCGAAAAAGGTGACGGTTCCAACCAAAATACTCAAAATCATAGCAATAAACACATCAATTCGCGGCTCACCCGTCATCCGAGAATATTCCGAAAAAGCCACCAAAGCCGAAGCTCCGCCACCAAAACCGTTAAAGAGAGCCACCATTTGAGGCATTTGGGTCATTTGAACCACTTTTGCTGCGTAGGCTCCGATGGCCCCGCCGACAACCAATCCCACAATAATATAGGTAAACGAGAGGATTTCTTTGTCGAAAAGTGTCATGACCACGGCCAACAACATGCCGATCATTGCCAATTGGTTGCCTTTACGTGCGGTTTTGGGAGAGCTCAACAATTTCAACCCTAAAATAAAGAAAATGGCCGCCGCAAGATAAACCAGGTTGGTAATTGTTTCCATAATCTATTTTCCTTGTTTATTTTTCAGAACCGGTTCTTCATCCCATTGAGATAAACAGATTTTCCAACGTCCTATTTCTGTTTCTTGTCTTGTTTGAACATTTCCAACATTCGGTCGGTTACCATGAACCCACCCACCACATTAATGGTGGCAAAAATCACAGCCAGGACACCCAACACCGTGCTCAATGTACTGGCACCGGCTCCGGCACTAATCAAAGACCCTACCAGTGTAATACCCGAAATGGCGTTGGAACCGGACATGAGCGGCGTGTGCAGCAAAGGGGGAACCTTGGTAATCACCTCAAATCCCACAAAAATCGCCAGCACAAATATGGTTAAAGACACGACTAAGGATTCAGCCATTTCAATTTCCTCCGGATTCGACAAGATTTTTCACCATCTCATTCACAATCGCACCGTCTCGCGTAATACAAGCCCCGCGGGTAATTTCATCCTCAAAATCCAGCCCTTTTTCAGGGTTTTTGTACAAATGTTGAAAGAGATTGGTCACATTTTTTGAATACATTAAACTGGCGTGAACGGGTAGCGTTGCCGGTAAATTGACTGCCCCGAAGATCGAGACGCCGTGCGCTGTAATCATCTCTCCCGGTTTTGTTAATGTGCAATTTCCCCCTTGTTCTGCCGCCAAATCGACAATAATGCCCCCTTCCGGCATCTTTTGCACCATTTCTTCCGTGATCAGGAGGGGTGCTTTTTTCCCGAAAATTTGTGCGGTTGTGACCACCACATCCACACGAGGCAGCCGTTCCCCAATCACATTGCGCTCCCGATTCAAAAACTCCTCCGGCTGCTCTTTGGCGTAGCCGTCCTTTGTTTCCACATCTTCTAACACTTCCATCGGGACAAACTGCGCCCCCAAACTTTCTACCTGTTCTTTTACGGCCGGGCGGGGATCAAAGGCTTCTACTTTGGCCCCTAACCGCTTGGCAGTGGCAATCGCCTGCAAACCCGCCACGCCAACACCAAGCACCAAAACCGTGGCCGGAGGAATGGTTCCGGCTGCGGTCATCATAAGCGGAAAGATTTTTCCAATGTGATCTGCCCCAATGAGAACCGCTTTGTACCCCGCCAGCGTTGCCATGGAACTCAACGCATCCATGTTTTGTGCTCGAGAAATCCGCGGCACAAATTCCATGGCAAACCCGGTTATTTTTCGGGCAGCCATTTTCCGAATAGCTTCCCCATTGTAAGCCGGATTTAAAAATCCAATGTAAGCCGCCCCCTCCCGCAGCATGTCGACTTCGTGGGTTTGGGTAACGGGGTGAACACGAGGGGCTTGAACCTTGAAGAGCAAATCCACCGAGCCATACAATTCGGCGGGGTCCTTTACAAGGGTCGCACCGGCTTCCTCGTAAGCGGCATCCGGCCAAAAGGCTCCCAAACCTGCGCCGGCCTCGACCAAAACGTCATGCCCCCCTCTTTTTAAAACGGAAACCATGGTTGGGATAACCGCAACGCGGGTTTCTCCCGGAACAATTTCCTTCGGAATTCCGATTTTCAATGGGACCTCCTCTTTTCTCACGGGGTTCACACTGCTTTTATTTGTACGGAATTTTCCGCAAAATCGAACGGAAAAATAAATCAAACTAATTGAAACTTAAAGCATTTCTCAATAAAAATCAAGATTTTTTTAGCGTCTGTTCATTTTTTTAATCTTATTAAAAATCAAGCACCTGCTCATTTACTTTCGTTAAAAATACAGCTTTTCTAATTGTTCCAATACAGGCTTTTTGAACGCTTTTTCCCCTTGCTTTTTTCAATCCAAACGCACCGGTGCCCCATTTCCAATAGCAGTTTTTTTCGACACGGTAAGATAATCGAGAAAGACTGCTTTTTGTTTCAAGAAAGAAGTGATTTTGCCAAGAAGGTTTTCATTTGTGTTGGGCGGCGTCAAAGGGGGCCGGTTTTCGCACAAAAAGGCTTTTGAAAAGGGACTCTCTGTTTTCCGAAAAAACAAAAAGGCAGGTCGATTATTTCCGACCTGCCTGTGGACTTTGAGCGCTATTTTAGCAAAGTCATTTTTCTGACGGCCTGGAAACCATTTGTCACCAAACGGTAAATGTAAATGCCTGCCGGCAGACTACGGCTGTCAAAGGTAACGCTGTGGGTGCCAGCTTCCAATTTCGCATTGATCAAAATCGCCACTTTGCGACCGGTGAGATCGTACACGATAAGGGAAACGTGCCCGGGCTCTTTCAACCCGAATCGAATGCGCGTAACGGGATTGAAGGGGTTCGGGTAATTCTGTTCCAATGTGTAGTGATGTGGAGCCGTTACCGTTACAGTGAGGGTTTGCGAAAAATGAGTAACCCCATTGACATCGATTTGTTTTAGCCGATAGTAGTAGCTGCCCAATCGTGTCGGTCGATCCTCGAAGCGGTACGAATGAGATTGGGATGTTGTTTGGTTCCCCTTTACAAAACCAATCTTTTCAAGAGACCGCGGTGTTGAACCGCGCTGAATTTCAAAACCGAGATTGTCGGTTTCCGAGGCAGTTGTCCACTTGAGAACCACTGATTTTCCAGTGACGAACGAAGAAAAACCGGTCAATTCCACCGAAAGGGGGCCTGTGAGTTGTTGCTGTGCTGAAGCGGCAAAAACGGGCGCCAATTGATTTGGCTGTTCGGGAATAAAGGGGATTCCGTCTCCGTCGGAATCGTTACCCGATTCACCGGTAGCAGCCCCTTCAGCCAATTGCATTTTTTCCACGACGGCATCCCAGAAATCCACGTAAATTTGCGTGGCCTGCGTGTTTCCGCCGACCAATCGTGCCTCGCGCAAAGCACCCGAAAGCAAAGCCACCAGTCGGGGCGTGTAAGTGGCCGTGGGATTCCCTTCCACGGAAAGAAATCCGTGTTTGGCTCTATGGTAAAAGTGGCCGATTAAATAATTGTACCCGGAATTCGCCGCGTCGAGATAGCTTTGCGTGCCGGTAACCTGGTAGGCGGCGTACAATCCTCGAATGAGCCCGGCTTGTGCCGCGGCCGTTTTCGGGGTTGACCAGGCTCCGCTGCCCACAGTGAAACCGTTGTAAAAACCGCCGTCTGGGGCAGCAAGTGAATCCAAGATGAATTGAGCCTGAGCATTGAGGGCAGTTTTCGCCACATTTTTCAGAGGTGTGCCAGCAAATTCCTCCACTATTAGTTTTAAAATTACAGGGATGTAGCCAACTACCTCGCTGGTAATGGCCGTTCCTTGAACAAGTGTACCGCCTTGAACGGTACTGGAATCCACAAAACTCCCTATCGCTGGGTTAAAGTGCATGGCCATTAGGTTTTTGAAAATAACAGCCGAGGTGCCTTTCATCAAATCATAGGGGCCGGGTTTACCTGTTGCACTCATGTCAGCCGGGAAGGGATCACCATCGAATGCCTCGTGGTAGGCCAAATGTTTTTCATCACTGGAATTGTTGGGGTCCATCATATTCTTGAAATTTAGCGTACCCCAAATGAGTGAAATTTGATCGAAGAGGAGACTGTGTGGGTCGGTTACCTGGTAATTGCCCGGCTGGGGCGGAAGGGCTACGCCGGGAATCGGTGTCTCCTGAACCGAAATCAAGTGGGGAAAATACCGAAGCCCGGCGGCGGGGTCGTAGCTCATTGGGTCCACACCTCCAAGGGAGTTACCGTCGAATGCTAAATTGGTCAGGATATTTTTGACCTTGTTAATTCCCTCAGCGACCAAAACTTGTCCCACGAAGCCATCCAAGTCGTCACCACCGTAGAAAATATTGTTGCCAGCGTCAAAATGCGGGCTATTGGTGGAATCCGGGCTGTTGGAGCCGGTGGCGACTACTTCATTTCCGTCGCTGTCATGAAAAGCTCCCAGCATGTCCTGTGACCACAGGTACTGTTTCATAAGGGTTTGTCCCATGGCATCGGGGGAAAGCCATTTGCTCATTTTACTCCGATCCCAGCGAAGCGTGGCAAAATTGTGGGTAAAGGTGTTTGCGTCCGGGGGTTGCATATAATGGGGATCGCCCTCCACAAATTCACCGAATTGAGGCCAAGGATTCATGGGCGGCTGGTGCCCGCTAAGCGTGCCGAAATGCATGATATTTTTCTTGAGCTGGTCATCCTCTTTATAGCCATTGGGAGTTCCGCCCGTAAAAGAACCGTCAAAAGCGGGATCACTTTCCATGGCCGCCTGAGCTCGAATGACCGGCCCCCACATGAGGTGGATTCCCATTCCGGAACGAGCAATTAATACGCCCAATTGGTAGCGGGAATATTCGTAATTCTCGATCCCCAATACGTAACCAATTCGATCGGGCGTGGTGGGCTGAGTTGGAATTAGATCGTCCAAATTGTAACCGATGGCTTCGGCATAGGGCTCTCCGCTTTCGTTAATCTCGTTGGCCAGTAACATTTGGTCAACGGTTCGATACGGCGCGGTGGCCGTAACCCTTACTTGTGCTGAGGCTGGCAAAATCAGCCCAAGCGCACTCAATACCATTAAAATCCATTGAAATGTTCTCATGATGCTCTCTCCTTTTGTTAGTTCCTTTTCCTAATTTCAGGTACAAGATAGCAAAATGGCGTTGGGAAATCTGTAAGGTTGCTTACAAAAAGCTCAAATTTTTCAGGCTGAGGTTTTTTTCGAACACAAAGGAAACCCCACACGTACAAGGGATTGAAAATTCGGACTTTTAAATCCGTTTTATTTTTCCCTCCTGACGTCGTAGTCACTCCCGGCATCCTGCCGAACCCTCTTAAAAAGGCCCATTTTTCTGCCGACTTTTTTGAAAGCAGAGAGGCTTTTCACCATTTTTTTATTGTTTTTGAGCATTTCTTTTCATACAATTAATAAAAATTGGTTCTAAACGGTTGTGAAGGCTTTTGAACAAAAACGGAACTGCAACGCACTTTTCCAATGACCGATTCAAAAGGACATCTTAAAAAATTCTTTGTTCTTCTCTTTTTTGTAGCGGGACTGGAATTTCTGTTTCTTGTTTCCTACGCTCCGTTCCTTCACAACCACCCCCTCAACCAGCGCGAAACCAACAATTGCCCGGCATTTGTCATTCAGACCACGTTGCTGACGATTTCCCCCTTTGGTTTGCTGGTCCAACTGCTCGTTTTTGCGTTTCTTATTTTGCTCCTGAGTCTCACCGAGGGTCGCACACCAACAACCGCACAATTTTCGTCCCAATCTCCTCGTAGTCCCCCCGCATTTTCCTGAACAAGATTCTCAAGATTTCCAATTGAAAAAAATCACGGGTGGACTGTCGCCAGTTCGATTTGTCGGGTGATTTTTGTTCGGGAACGTGTGCCAAAATTGAAATCGAGGAGGTTTTTATGCGACGGAACTCAATTTTTCTGTTTGTAATCGGTGTGCTGTTTTGGGCGGAATTCGCTTCGGCTCAGCCCGGGCAATCGCCTACCCCAGCAAAGGACACCACCACCGTGCAGTTTAAAAAAGAAATTCAGTCTCTGGAAAAGCGGCTTCGGGTTTTGGAAGAAAAGCAAGCTCAGGCGGAATTGCAGCGGATTTTGCAGGAAGCGCAGGCCGCTGCAGCCGAAAAGCCACCGGCTGAAAAGAAAATGAAGGTCTTTCGCGGCGGACAACGGGCTTTGCAGGCGATTAATCCCGAAATCAGCGTTACCGGCGACTTTTTAGGGCACTACCTTTTTGAATCCCCACACCATTTGGGGACGGAACGAAGTGGCAGCAATTTTCGCGTTTTAGGGCTCCATTTTCGCTCGGATTTAGACCCTTTCAGCTACACAAAAATCGCCGTTGAAATTCACCCCGAAGGAGCGGAGTTGGGCGAAGCCTACGCCGTTTGGTCTGGCGAAATTCCCGGGCTCTCGTTTACGGTGGGAAAATTCCGCCAACAATTCGGCGTCCTGAACCGCTGGCACGCCCATTCGCTGGATCAGGTTTTCTTTCCATTGGCCATCCAAGAATTGTTTGGGCCCGAGGGCTTGAACCAGACTGGGGTTTCACTGGATTGGAGCGTTCCCAGATTTTGGCCCGTTACGCAGTACCTCACCCTTCAACTAACCAACGGCCAAAACACGCACCTTTTTTCCGGCAATTTCTACAGCGTTCCGGCTCTGCTGGGCCATTTGAAAAATTACTACGACCTGTCCACCAACACCTACGTGGAATTGGGACTTACCGGAATGGTAGGGCAAAATCACGTGGTCGATCCTGCCTTCCCGCTGCAGAATGCCGATTCGGCCTCGCCTCACAGAACGCTGGTGGGCGGTTTGGACTTCACCTATTTCTGGGAACCCGTTAACAGGGCCCACTACAAGAATTTTCTGTGGCGTTCCGAACTGTACTACGTGAAAAAGGAATTGCCACAACAAAAGGAATTAACAGCCTTAGGCGGTTATTCCTACATTCAAAGAAAAGTCGGCGAACGGTGGGAAATCGGCCTTCGGGGCGATTGGACCCAGCCTTTTGCGCTGAATAACGCCGGAAAATCGATTTACCAACTGGTGCCGTACGTCACGTGGTGGCAAAGCCACTGGGTCCGAATGCGGCTGGAATTTCAACACAGAAACGGCACGAGTTTTAAAAAGGCGCAAGATCGCGCCTGGCTGCAAATCACCTGGGCCGCCGGCCCCCACAAACACGAACGGTATTAATTTAGATAAAAGTCGGAGGAAAAAATGTTGAAAAATAAATGGCTGCTGTTTGCACTCGCTTTTTTGTTCGGGGTTACCTCGCAAGTAGCTTCGGCAAAAATCATTACGGTTGTCACCACCTTGCCCGATTACGCCTATGTGGCCAAATATATTGGCGGAGACAAGGTTCAGGTGACGGCAATTGTGAAGGGAAATCAGGACGCCCATTTTGTCCGCCCCAAACCAAGCTACGCCGCCCTCATGCGAAATGCCGATCTGTTTGTAACCACGGGCCTGGATTTGGAGCTTTGGGTCCCTTCGCTCATGGATATGGCCAACAACCCCAAAATCCGTTCCGGCCAAATTGGGTACGTCGCGGCTTATGACGGCATTCAACTCTTGGACAAGCCCACGGCCCTCACACGGTCGGAGGGCGGGCTGCACATTTACGGCAACCCGCACATCCAAACAAGTCCTCTGAATATGAAAGTGGTAGCCGACAATATTACCATCGGGCTCAGCAAGGTGTCTCCGGAGAATGCCGATTTTTTCGAGGCAAACAACCAAAAATTCAAGGCCGAAATAGACCGGCGGCTCTTTGGTGAAAATCTGGTCAAGCTCATGGGGGGGAAAATGCTGACCAAACTGGCCCTCTCCGGCAATTTGATTCCCTTTCTGCAATCCAAAGAATATAAAGGGAAAAAGCTAATCGATTATTTGGGCGGCTGGTTGAAAGAAGGCATGGTGTTTCGCGGTCAGAAAATTGTCACCTACCACAAGGGGTGGATCTATTTTCTGAAACTTTTCGGGTTGGAGGAAATCGGCAACGTGGAACCCAAGCCGGGCATTCCGCCTTCACCGAAACACGTGGAGGAATTGGTCAACGAAATGCGCAAAAACAACGTCCACGTGATTTTGTCAGCCAATTATTTTGACGTGTCCAAGGTACGGCGAATCGCGGAAAAAGTGGGGGCCGTTCCGGTGATTGTTCCATTTTACGTGGGCGGGGTGCCGGAAGTTAAAACGGAATTCGATTTGTACGAGTACTGGGTTTCCCAATTGCGCGCCGCTTTTCTGAAGGTGCACGGAACAGGACAGACACCGTAGATACCGCAACAACTTATTTTCCCGTTTTTGCGGGGTGATTTTTTGTTCGGACGTGCGGTTTCGCCTGCCGGCGATTTGGCGGGTTTGCCTTCGGTTCCCCAAAATGGAATCGTTTGAGAAGACCAATGCCGGTGGGCGAGACCGATCTACATCAAATTGAGTACGAAAAACGCACCTTGACCATTTAGAGGTGACGGAAAAATCGGAGAGGAGCTACATGCATTTCAACGTCATGGACATCATGCTACCCGCCTTTTTCGAATGTCTGATTTTGGTGGGAATTCATTCCTATTTGGGGATTCACGTCATTCGACGCCAGGTTATTTTTGTGGATCTGGCGCTGGCACAAATTGCAGCGCTTGGAACCACGGTTGCCTTTCTTTTCGGCATCATGCCAAAAACAACCGTGGCGTACTGGTTTTCCCTGGGATTTACATTCATTGGAGCCGCTATTTTTTCGGTGTCGCGATTCCGAGAAAGCAAAGTTCCGCAAGAAGCCATTATCGGATTGGTGTACGCTTTAGCAGCAGCTATATCGATTTTGGTTATTGACAAAGCGCCCCACGGCGCCGAACACATTAAGGAAATGCTGACGGGCAATATTCTGTGGGTTAAGTGGTCCACAATCGGAAAAGCAGCGCTGGTGTATTCACTTGTCGGGCTGTTCCATTACATCTTCCGGGACAAATTTCTGCTGATTTCCGACAATCCGGAAAAGGCGTACCGGAGCGGCATGTCGGTGCCCTTCTGGGATTTTCTGTTCTACGTCAGCTTTGGCATTGTCATTACCCACTCCGTCGGAACAGCCGGGGTTCTGATGGTTTTTGTGTTTTTGGTGGTTCCGGCCGTCACCTCCATGATGATCACCGACAAACTCTGGCAGCAACTTCTCATCGGTTGGACAATGGGGCTCGTGGTAAGTGTGCTTGGACTTTACGTTTCTTACGTGGCCGATCTCCCCAGCGGCCCCACCGTTGTGAGCTTTTACGGGCTGCTCTTGCTGCTTGTGGTGCTTGTTCTTTACGTGGTTCGGGCAAAATCCAAAGCCATTGCTCTGCGGAACATCTTTGTCGGTACGCTGATTGCTGTTTTTGTGGGACTCCTTTTTTACGGCGCCGGGAAATATGCCCAGAGCAAGGGCCTGGGCAGGCCGCACATTGCCGCTCTGCACGAAGAAGCCCACGACACCATTCAAATAGACCAGCTTTCCGAGATTTCAGAAGAAAAACTGGGCACCTTTTTGGCAACAAAAAGCGACTTGAATTGGCTTCGGCAAGCCTTTGAGAAAAATAGCGACGATTTCGTGCGAATGGCAATTGTGGAACGCACTTTTCAAATCGATCCCAAAGCAGGGGCGGCTCTGGCTCTTCGGCTGGTAGAAGGGTCACCTTTGCCCTTTGTTCGTGAGCAGGTTCTGGCCCTGGTCAAAAAATACACAGGCAAAGATTTCGGGTACCGACCCGACGAAGACGCCACTTCTTCGCACAACAAAACGGCTCTCACGGCGTGGCGGAAATGGCTTCGGGGGTAAGACGCTTTTTCAGCGGTGAAGCCAATGTAACAGGGCTTTTCCCAAAAAGGCTTCGGCAAAATAGCGAGGAACCAGTCCTAAAAAAACGGCCAACACGAATTGCGGCAGAGAAAGGCGAAAAATGCCTGCGAACCAGCTAATTTCGCGCAACGGCAAGGGGGAAAGAGCACCCAAAAAGCCGATCCAAACTCCGTATTTTTGGTACCAATCCTCGATTTTTCCAAAATATTTGTTTTGACGCACCCTGCGTAGTCCCCATTTGTTGAGCAAGCGCCCGGCGTAATAGCCCAAAGTCACGCCTACGGTGGTTCCCAGCAAGGCCGAAACGGCTACCCAAAACGGAACCAGGCCTGTGGCAATTTCGCCCAAAATGAAAATGTCGGGGGCAATGGGCTCGTAGATAAAAAGGGAAAGGCCGAGAAGGAAAATACCCGGGTAGCCGTAGGCTTGAACGACCTGCACCGTCACGCGGGCAAGAGTGTGAAAAAAAGCAACCATTTGGGGATTGTCCGTTTACCCGAACCGCGAAAGCTCCTCAAAATTTTCTTGTTACAGGCAACAGGCTATTTCCTAAACTTTTTCTCAGCGCCGAAGGTTTCCCCAGTTTTCAGACTAAAATTTCCTTTGGAGGGTAAAGGTGTAATTTCGGGGAGCGGACATGTTTCGCTCGAATTCCGTGTAATAATATTGCGTGAGATTTTGCGCCCGCAAAGCCAGGCGGAAACCTCGCCAGTGCGCCGAGAGCCGTGCCGTCCAAACCCGAACGGGTACGCGGGCGTCGTGACAGTAGGCGGACACCTCCTCAAATCGGCTCATGTAGCGGTAATCGAGAGCGGCTTGAACGTGTGAAAGGTTTAGGGCCAGGGTGCCCGTAAAAATGTGGCGGGGGCGGTAAGGAAGTGTGCGTTTGGGGATGTGGGCAAAATCGTCGAGACAAACCACCGGTTTCAGTTGGTCCAGGCGCTCGGCACTCAAGTAGGTGTAATTAAGGCTTACATTCAGGAAGCGCGGCAGCACGGCCAGGCGCGTGCTGGTGTCAATTCCACGAATGCGGGCCCGCTCCAAATTGGCTAAATGAAAAGCCGGAGGCACGTAGGTAACTAACTCCGGGCTAATCATATTTCGATACGTGGTCTGAAAATACGCCACATCCACATTGGCCAAATCACCTAAAAATTGGTTCCATCCAACCTCAAAGGCCCGCGCCGATTCCGCTCGAAGCTCCAAATTGGGCAACACCTGGAAGCCCGAAGCAAGGGTGTGGGTGAAAATTTCCGAAATAGCCGCCGCGCGAAATCCCTTGCCCAACGACGTGCGAAAGGCCGCTCCCCGAAAGGGCTGCCACACCAAACCCAATTTCGGGCTGAGTTGACTTTCGTGGAAAATGTCCTTGACCTGGTGAAAATCAAATCGGGCCCCCACTGTCGTTTTGAGATGAAGCGGCAGCGTGATTTCATCCTGCGCGTAGACCCCAAGGTCGTACGTGTAGGGGTTCCCAAAAATCGAGGAGTGGGTTCGGTGGTAAATACCTTCGGCACCGACAGTTAGGCTGTGTCGCGGGACGGGCTGGTATTCGAGGAGCATTTCTTCTCCCCATTTGTTGGTGTGCGAAAAATCGTGGTTGTCATGAAAATAATCCTTCCAGCGCGTCATGTAGAGTGAAGATTTGCTAATTAAAGCCAGATTACGACGCAGCATGGTTTTGTAGGTCAAATGCCAGATATACTTTCCAGAGTGAATTTTGTCACCAATGGCGTCGGGCGCTATTTCAAAGGGATCGTTGGTAGCCGGCCCTCTCCACAAAAAAGACTGCCCGTGGATTTCGTAGGCCAAATTGGTCATGAAAATAAGATGGGTTTGGGGTGAAAAATGGTAATGAAATTTGCCAAAAGCATTCCAACGCGTGTAGTCTCCATTTTGTTTGTACCCCGTGGACGTTTTCCGCCCGAAGGAAGTGAGAATCCCCAATTTGTGGAAGGTTTGTGAGTGACTGACGTCCAAAGCATTAAACTGAAGTAATCGCTGCGTCCAGCGCCAGGCCGGGTAGTAGGGCCGATCGAAAAATCCCCACGAGGCGCGGACGCGGGTTTGAGGGACGGTTGTGGGGTCTTTTGTAATAATGTTCACAACACCCCCAAGAGCGTTTGAACCGTACAGCGCCGATCCGGCACTTTTGATGACCTCAATTCGCTCGACCTCCGTCACGGGAATCGCGTCCCAATTAATCGTGCCCGAATCACCTGTAATAAAGGGCACCCCGTCCAAAAGGACCAAAACCCTGCTTCCTGCGCCCTGACTGTACCCCGTAGAGCCTCGAATGTTTAGCTGATTGTGAATTAAATACACACCCGGCACAAAGGTAATAGCATCTTGAAGATTGTGGGTATTGCGAAATTCGATCTCTTTTTCCGAAACCACCGACACGCTGACGGGAGAATCCTGAATGGTCTGTTGCTTTTTGCTGGCCGTAACTACAAGCGCTGGGGTTTCAATGGCCGTTTGGCGGAGAACAACCCTGAGGTGGGTTGTTTTTCCGTCCAAAATACGAACGTGGCGGATTTCTCGCGATTGGTACCCAATCATCGAAAAAATAAGGGTGTACTGTCCAGCCGGAATTTGACGCAAAAAATAATGGCCGCGTGCGTCCGTAATCGTGCCCATTGTGGTACCTTTAACAATGATGTTGACACCTGGAAGGGGTTCACCCTGCTGGTCCGTCACCTGACCTGCCAGAGACCCTCGAGCCACCTGCGTCCACGCCACGGGGACGCGTGCCCCCCAAAAACCAAGCACCAAAGCAATTCCGGTTCCCAATAGGATCAATCTTTTCATTGACAGACCTTTTTTCTTGAAATTGTCCCCCCCCTAAATGGGAGGGCTCGTAGTCAATCATCCCTGCAGAGCGCGGGATACCTCGCGAAGAGCAATTTTTTACTCCATTGAATTCGGGAGCCAAGCTCCCTTCTCTAAAATTGCGAATTTTGCGCCAAAAACATTTACGAACCCGCAATTAAAACGTCCGCCCCGAAGGGGCAAAATACCACCATCTTCATTTTTCCAAGGTACTCGAATTTTCACGATGCCCAGGGTTTAACCAATTCCCGCAGGGTGCGCTCCTCCGCACCCGGGAAAGGATCGGGGCGGTGGTATTTTTTCATCACTTCTCCAAAGGCTACCCAAACAAAAGAAACCGGTAGGGAAAGGCTCAATAGAAAATAAAAAACACCCGTAAGCAATCCCACGGCCATCCAAAAAAGAAAAACGGCGAACATAGCAAAGGAAACCTTTAAATTGTCAAAACAGAGGATCCAAGCTTTTTTGCCCGTGTTTTTGAAAGATTCCTGAAAATAGATCTTGGTCGGCAAAACCCAGAGAGCAAACAGGAGGTAAATCAGGGCAAACCAAAAAATGAGCATAGCCAACCAGGCCGAAAAGTGCCCGGCTATTTGAAAGACCTCATAAAAATAAATATTGACCGTCAAAACAGCCAAAATGGCAAAAAGCAACGTTCCGTACCCCAGCGCCCATTTCCAATGTTTTCGAACACTGTTCAGGCCTTCCCGTATTGAAAATGACCCCTCGGCCAAAACCTGGTATGTCCACACAAAAACCATGGCAAAGGCCAACCCGACTCCAACCACGGTGACACTGGCCAAAGCCGCCACAAAATTAATCAGGATCAGCCAACCGATGTGATCATACGAAAGCCAAAACCATTTTTTCGTAATAACCCAAAGTGAAATTTTAGTATATTTTTCTTCTTCCATTCAGGTGCTACTCGTTTTAGTCCGCCGAAATTTGAACATCCCTCGGAAATTTCATTGTGCTGCCCACCACAATTTTCACCCAAATGGCCGGGAGTTGCGCTTATTTTTTCTTCCCACTACCAAACCACCTCTCATTAATAACGCAGCCATTTGAGGATCTCGGGCAGACTGGGTCGCTTGCCGTACATTAAAATCCCTACGCGGTAAATACGAGAGGTGAGCCAAATGGCCCCCCAAATGGTTAGTGTTAGCAAAATCAAACTGAGCACAATTTGCCAAAAGGGCGGCATTAAGATTGAAATTCGCATGAACATAATGACCGGTGCGGTCAATGGGAACAGAGAGAGCCCTACGGCCAGTGGGCTGTTGGGGTTCGACACAATGGGAATAATCATTAGGATTGGCAAAACCAAAAAGAGAATGAGCGGCGTTTGAAGCTGCGCGGCTTCCTGTTCCGAGTTGGTCATGGCTCCGATTGCGGCGTAAAACGAGGAATACAGAACGTACCCCAAAAGAAAAAAGACCAAAAAATAAAAGAATACCAGCGGATCCAAAGGGGGAATGTGAAACCGTTGCAAAACGGAAGCGGCACCCATGGAAGCAGCCAGTCCCAGGCCGTAAATAGAGAGAAAAAGAACCGTCAGTCCCCAAATGACCAGTTGAGTCAAACCCACCGCCCCAACACCAATGATTTTTCCCGCCATTAACTGAAACGGTGACACAGACGACAACACGACCTCTACCACACGCGACGTTTTTTCTTCCAATACGCTGCGCATGACCGTTGAGCCGTAGACCAAAAGCGTCATGTACAGAAGAAAAACCAGTACGTACGTCACTGCAAACGTGGCTCCGGAATCCCGTTCCCCCTTTCCTTTTTTGGTGAGTTTGAAGGTTTCCAGCCCAATGCTTTCGGTTAATTTCTGAACCTGCGTCGGGTCCAATCCGGCCGATTGCAGCCGAATGCGATTGGCAATTCGTGTGATTCGAGAGGAAAGACGCTCATTTAGGCGGAAATTACTCACATTCTTAGCAAAATATTGAACCTTTTCACCCTGCAAAACCCCCGCAGGAATAACCAACAATCCCCTAAATTCACCGCTCTCAACCTGCCGGGTCACCTTTTGTTCGACTTCGTCAAGCGTGGTTGAAGAGGCGGGAAACGCCACAAAAACAAACTCGCGATGACCGTCTTTCAGTGTGTCGGGGAAAGCGGCCTGTAATTGCGGCCAAATTTGACGGCTCAAGTCCACAACGGCGATCCTCTGCACCTGCCGAGAACTGAATTTCACCAACAAAACGGGAATCACAAACATGCCTGCAAACACGAGAGGAAGGACAAGGGTGCTCAGCAGAAACCCTTTGGTTTTGACCCTTGTCACGTACTCGCGCTTCAACACGGGAAAAACCTTACGCATGGGCACCCTCCTCCCCCTGAACCATTTGCAGGAAGATGTCGTGTACCGAGGGTTCGGCCAATTCAAAGCGATTGATTTCTACCGTTTCGAGCGCTTTTTTGAGAAATTCTTGGGGCACACAGTCACGCGTCAGCTCCACCTCCACATAGTTGCCGTAATCGTCAAAAGAGGCCACCATGTCCGATTGAAGAAAATCTGGTTTTCCCTTGTACGAAAGAACGAGGCGATTGCGCCCCAATCGGCGTTTAATGGGACTGAGTTCCCCTTCTAAAATAACGTGCCCGCGGTGAATCAGGCAGATATGGTCGCACAGCTTTTCCACTTGATCCATTAGATGGGTGGAAAAAATAATTGTGGCTCCCCGTTTGTTTTCCTCCAAAATAACCTCTTTAACAAGTTGGGCATTAATTGGGTCTAACCCGGTGAAGGGTTCATCCAAAATAATCAATCCGGGTTGGTGAAAAATAGTGAGGATAAACTGGAGCTTTTGCTGCATGCCGCGGGAGAGTTCCTCCACTTTCTTGTCCCGCCAGTCGGAAAGCCCAAAGCGCTCCAGCCAGGTTTCAATGCGTGCTTTGCTTTCATTTTTAGGGATTCCCCTCACCTCGGCAAAAAATCGCATGAGATCGGCGACTTTCATTTTTCGGTACAACCCACGTTCTTCAGGCAAATACCCCACTCGATCCAAATGGTCGGCCCGCTGTTTTTCGCCAAATAAGCGGATTTCACCGGAGTCCGGTAAAATAATTTGCATGATCATTCGAATGGTTGTGGTTTTGCCGGCGCCATTCGGACCCAAAAATCCGTAAATGCTTCCCTCCGGAATTTTGAGGCTAATTTCTTGAACGGCGCGCACGTCACCAAACGATTTGGTAACGTGGTTTAGTTCCAGTACTGCCATTGGTTCTCCAGATGGTTTCGGGTTTCGGTAGCGCGGGTGGCATTCGGGTCATTTTTTCAAATTCCGATTGCCCCATTTAAAGCCACAGCAACTTTTCATTTAAGTAAGTACAACCCCACACGGCAATTTAAAGCATATTTTTGCGCTAATCCAGCGTTTTTTTCAACAGAAAAAATAAATTGTCCCTTTTCTCTTCCACCCTTTCAGGGCTTGATTTTTATTCGGTGTGCCTTTTGCTCTCAGGGCGGTCTTTCGAGTTTGTCTATTTCACCGCGCTGGAGTGAAAGGACATGGGAAATACCTTTGTTTTTACAAGAGCCCATTTTCCCGCCAACTACCACTATTAAATAATCAAGAAACAAATTGCAAAAGCTTTTTGGTTGAAAAAACACAGCGTTTCTCCAAAAAAGATTATTTGCCAAGAATTTGCCCCTCCTCGCTCCCCCCAAAACAGGTTTTGGAAATGCAGCCCGAGGGGAGGGCCCCGGCGAAAAACAGCTGCCCCAATCCCTGTACTTACCTTGAAAAGGAGAGAGAAGCGGAAAACTTTAAAATTGCCTCTCAATCGTTTTACATGTGCAATTCAATGACATCCTTATCTTTCAATATGTACTCATGGGTAATGCGTTGCCCTTCAAATCGGCCGTGGCCCCAAACGCGAGCATAACGCAACTTTTCGGCAAAATCCTTGTGAATCGCCCTGGCAAAATCATTTAGTGTGGCACCCGAGCGAAAAATAAACGGTTTCTGCAAATCGGGTTCGTGCCCCGGGCGCTTGGAATAAACACGCACAACCTGCAGGAGCTCAAACAGCGCACGCCTGAATTCCTGCAAACCCAGCGCCTCCCGAGCCGAAACACGGACTACCGGGAAACGGTGCCGGTACAATTCCTCGAGCACTTCGGCATTCTCCTGGGCACTCGCCGCGTCCATTTTGTTGAGAACCAAAACGGTGCGGATCGGTTTTACCGACGGATGTTCCACAAATTCGGGCTCTTCCCGAACCAGTTGGATTTTTCTCTCGCCAAGGAGGCGTTCCACCGCTTCCAAATCTTCAAGCGGATTTGAACCCGAGGCATCCACGATGAGAGCCAAAGCATCCGCCGTCCGCAGAATTCCGGCAACCCAATTTTCAAAATAGCCGGGAGCTACCGGGGGCAAATCCACCAATTGAATGGGCACATCTTCAAAAAAAACCATCCCGGGTTGGGGAAGGCGGGTGGTAAACGGGTAATCCGCCACTTCAGGATGCGCATGGGTTGATTGTTTAAGCAGCAGAGATTTTCCCGAATTGGGCGGGCCGACCAAAGCCACCTGTCCGGCGCCTTCGCGCTCCACGTACAGGCTAAAACCCTTTTTAGTGGATGAGCCGCGCTGCAACTCCTCTTTCAACCGAGCAATCTTCCGTTTCAACTCGGCCTGAAGTTTTTCCGTTCCCTTGTGTTTGGGAATAATGGCCAGCATTTCCTTTAAGGCAGCTATTTTTTCCTGCGGAGTTTTGGCGGTGCGAAAAGCCGCTTCCGCAGAAAAATATTTCGGAGGCAAATTGGCCGGCACGATTCAGTCCCTCCATCTTGAATTTTGCCGGTTTCTCAAACCTTCGGATCGTACAGACTGTCTTCCAATTTCATGTACCCCTTAATGGCCTGACTAACCACAAAACGAAGCGGCTCTCCCGGCCAGGGAATCACCTTCCGATTAACAAAGAAGATGCGCGTTCGTTCGGTTTCTTTTCCCAAAACCATCTCGGCCAGCGTCCAGCCGTTCATGTGCGTCAGGGAAACACCGTGCCCCATACTGCCCAGAGCGTAGAGAATCCGCTTGTCGCCAAGGTAACCCAGCGCAGGTGTCATGTCCACCGGTACGGAAACGGGTCCGCCCCAGCGGTGGGTAATCCGAATGTCCTTTAAAACGGGAAACGTGTCGTGGATGTCCTGAACCAGTTTCTCAAAGATTTTTTCGTCCTGATCCTTGTCCAACTTCGTGCCGTAGGTGACGCCAATGTCCCTTCCACCCATGAGCAAGCGATTGTCCGCTGTCAGGCGGTAGTAGTGAACAAAATTACGAGCATCCTCAATTCCCTGACGGTGCTGCCACCCGATTTCGGCAAAATGCTCCGGTCGAAGCGGCTCGGTCAGGACAATGTAGGTGTACGCAGGCACCTGTTTGCGTTTGAGTTCGGGAATTGTAATGGAAAATGCGTTGGTTGCAAAAACCAACTTGTCGGCTGTCACACTTCCCTCCTGCGTTTTGACAACGATTTTTTCTCCCTTGGACACGGTTTTGACCGGAGAATTCTCGTACACCCGGGCACCGAGGCGTTCTGCAGCGGCTTTCATTCCCCACGCCAGTTTGGCTGGATTGACCAGCGCGCACCGGGGCTCCCACCAGGCACCAAGATACAGGGGTGAATTGACTTCCCGCCGCACCGCCTCCTGATCAATCCAATCGATGCCTTCGATTCCCTGAGATTTGACCAGTTCAATTTCGTGCAGAATTCGCTTCTTGTACTTTTCGGAGGTCGCCACTCGCAAAAATCCCGTGCGCTCGTAGTCGCAGTCAATCTTATTCTCCTTCACCAAATCGCCCACCAGGTCAACTGCTTTTTCCATGTAGTGGTGCGCCTCCGTGGCCTTCTGTTTGCCGAAACGCAGCGCCGTAAGGCCAAACGTCAGGCCGAACAGCGTCATGGCAAAGCCGCCGTTCCGACCGCTGGCGCCAAACCCCACGACCTCCGCTTCCAGAACGGCCACGTCCAAACCGGGAGCCATTTTCTTCAGGTGGTATGCCGTGGAAATACCTGTAAAACCGCCGCCCACAATCACCACATCCGCCTTTTGATCCCCTTTGAGAGGCGGATTCGGCTCGTAAGGAACACTGGAAAGCCAGAAACTCTTTTCCCTGAAATTTTCCATGATTCTTCCTCCTCACTTTTATTCAAAGCAGCTAAGCGACTGAACATTTGCGTGACGCCTACACCCGAAGCGCAAAGAAAGTTTCCGATTAATAAGCCGAAAGCCAGGCAATTAAGTCGGAAAAAGCCCGGTCCCGTTCCACATCGTGAAAAACCTCGTGGTACGCATTGGGGTACAATTTGATCGCTTTGTCCGCGGATCCAATGATATTGAAAAGCTGCCTGGCACCGGCCGGGTCCACAATGGGATCAGCTTCTCCCTGAATAATTAGGACGGGGTGCGTAAATTCCCCCGCTTTTTGAAAAACTGCTTCCATGGCGGCTGTCATTTCCACGTAAAAGCGTGCCGAAATCTTGCTGTGCACCAGCGGGTCATTTCGATATTTTTCAACCTCTTCAGGTTGGGTGGAAATGGCTTCCGGCGGCAAATCGCTGTTCTGGGTAAATCCGGGCCACACGTTGGAGAAAAACTTCCCCAGCGCGACCTTCCAACCGGGCACTGCCATTCGGACCTTTAATCCGGGAGAAGAAAGGACAAACCCGCGAAAGGCATCGACGGAAACCGCCAATCCGAAATGAAAGGCAATTAAGCCCCCCAAACTGTGCCCGAAAACAAAGTGTGTTTTGCGGTGCTTTTCTCCGAGAAAATTGCGGAAGCCTTCCACTTCCCGCACAAAATCCTGAAATCGATTAATATGACCACGCTTGCCGTCGGATTGTCCGTGTCCGGGCAGGTCAAATCCGTACACAGAAAAACCGGCGTTTGTCAAGCGCTCTGCCACATCCCGGTAACGCAACACATGTTCACCCAAGCCGTGGATGAGCAAAATGCCCGCCTTCTCGGATTCCGCCTCGAAAAAGTGAAAATAGCGCTTGCTTCCGTCGGGTCTTTCGAAAAACCCTTTTTCCTCTTTCATTTTGGCTCCTCCGTTTCAATTATTTCACAGGAATGTTGGAATGCCCACCGGCGAAGCGCATGCCCCGGATTGACCACCACGCAGTGCCCGAAAAGCCGCAACAAATGCCGGTCAGACCAGCGGTCACCGAAGGCCCAGGACCCGTTCCAATCGATTTGTCGCTGCCCCGCCCACAATCGGAAGGCTTTGACCTTGTCCCTTCCGTAGGGGTGAATGCCCCGAATGCGTCCGGTGGCCACACCCTTTCTCGTTTCAAGCTGACACCCAACCACATCGTCCACGGGCAGGTCCTGTTTAAAATTTTCCAAAAGCAGCGTGAGCGAACCGGACAACAAAAGAATGGTCAATCCGTCTTCCTTCAAGTGACGCATTTTTTCGGTTACTTCTCCTGCCAATCTGGGACGCACACTGTGTTGGTAAAAATCCGGGATTTCCGCTTTCAGCCGATTGATGGGAATCCCCCGCAGGTAAAATTTATTTCGACGAATCGCTTCGGTGACGTCCTCCCGAAGACCGTAGAACACGTGTTCCAAGTAAGCAATGAGCTGGGGTATTCCAAGAACCCGTTTCCGAAGCAGCCACCGAGAGAAAAGAATCTCCAGCGACGTGTGGGGAATCAGGGTTCCGTCCACGTCGAAAACCGCCACCCGAATCGGTTTCATGGTTTAGTCGTCGTCTTTCAAAATTCGTGGGTAGCGTTTGCTTAGCAAGTAATCCCTACCGTCCCACAGCACCGGAACGCCCCGCACCACACACATTACCACCACCGTGGCCACCAAAATTTGAGTTAGGGTACGCAGCAACCAATCCAGGTCGTGCGGAAAGAAGAACAATCCCCGGGCCACCCCTTTGTGCAAAACAAGCAGCCCGCCGAGCAAGCAAAACACCACCACTTTTGAAACTCCGTAAACGGCTCGGCTCCAGCGCGACGCGGTCAGGGCTTTTGTCCAACCGGATTTCATCATGGTTTTTTCGCCGAAAGGGGTTTTCCCTTCAGCAAACGCCACGCTGCGCACGGTGTCCACCATAAAACTCCGGGCAATGACAATCATGGGTACCCAGAATGAAATCATGCCAACGGCAGAAAAATAAATCCAGTACACATTTTCCACTATCCGGTCGCCGGTAATGTCCAAAAGGGCGCCGAAATCGGAAGCCAAATTAAGTTTTCGCGCCACCACTCCGTCGAGCGCATCAAGGTAAATGACCACAATCGTCAGAAAAAAGGCAGCAACACCAAAATAAAAATTCAATTGGTACAACCCAATGGTTAAAAAAGCAAGTAGCACGCGCCCGATGGTAATACTGTTAGCCGTCATGGAAAACCTTTTCGATTTTTCGATTTGAAATTGTTTGTAGGGGGCATAAGACCATTCTTCGCCCGCTCCCGAAATTTTGCCCTCTCTGAGACGGCCGTTCGAGCCATCTCAATCTAATCGCCTTGAACTCGTACAAAAATACTACAGCAATCTATTCCCGACACTTTGAACAGCGCTCTTTTTCTAAAAAAACAAAATAATCGGGTAAGATGCAAGGAATAAATGGGGTCGGAAAGAAGGGAGGCATTTTGTGCGGGAGGGTCGAAGTTCCCGCCGAGCGGCGGGAAAGAAGGCAGAGCGAAAAATCGCTCGCAGCGGATCTAACTGGAGTTGCTGCCGCAGCTTCTTTCCCGTCCGTTTGGTTCCAAATTTTACAAAGTTAGGTGACAAAAAATAATTTTCCTCGGTGGCCAGAATTAGCGGCAAAAAATGAGCATTCTACCACTCTCTCCGTCTGGCAAAAACAACGGTAGTTACAAGATTTTCTCTCCAGCGACCTAATTTTGGGAAAAAAGACACTTCTTAGAGAAAACCGGATTTCACCCTTGCAGAGATTGCAGCGTTTGAAGCACTTCTTCTGCGTGGCCTTTCACCTTGACCTTCGGCCACACGTACGCAATTTTTCCACTTGGGTCAATTAAAAAGGTGCTGCGGACAACCCCGTAATACTCTCGCCCATACATTTTTTTGAGCTGCCACACGCCGTAGGCTTTTAAAACCTCCCGTTCCGTGTCACTGAGCAACCGAAGTTTTAGTCCTTTCTTCGCAATAAAATTGACGTGACTTTTTGGGGAATCGGGGCTGACTCCCAGCACCTCAGCATTTGCCGCCCGAAAGGCGTCAAGCAGCGCTGTAAAATCGATCGCCTCGGCGGTGCATCCCGTCGTGTTGTCTTTGGGATAAAAATAGAGCACCACCCATTTCCCCCGAAATTTGTTCAGACACACGTTCTGTTCGTTTTGGTCGGGCAGACAGAATTCCGGTGCCGGTTGTCCTACTTCCACGGTTTCTTTTGCTGACATGCAATCCTCCTTTTCTACACCAGATGATAGAACGACATTTTTAAAGGCATTTCAAATTTACTTGTTAGCTTTTTGCCCGATTCCCCGTACGGCAAAAAATCTTGCTTCGGCCAATTTCGGTCTTTTCTCCTTACAAAATGTGCCGGGCCTCCGACCTTGACAATTGTGGTTAATCAGCTTTTGCACGCTCACCTCGATCGACCACAAAGCAAGGAGAAAAGAGGCCATCTCCCTATTTAAATCAGCTCGTTTAACTGTTCGAGCCATTCGGACGAAAGTTGGCAGATTTCCTGCAAAAATGCTTGGTCGGCAGGGGTAAAAGCCGCCGTCGTGTGGGAGTCAATGTCCAATTCCCCGAGTAAGCGTTCGCCTTTAAAAATGGGGAGTACTATTTCCGATTTTACGTCGGGACTACAGGCGAGATAATTGGACTCCCGCTCTACGTTCGGGACAACAAAAATTTTCCTTTTCTCCGCGGCTTGCCCACAAATTCCGGCCCCAAAGGGAATGCGGACGTGCTCCGTAGGGGCTCCCTCAAAGGGCCCCAAAATCAGTTCCTTCGAACGTTTCGAATCCACGAGATAAAACCCCACCCAATTGTAATGTGGAACCCGATCCACCAAAATCCGGCAAATTTCCTGTAAAGCCGCTCGTGCGACGGAAACCCTCCGCCGAACCGCCAAAATTTCGGAGAGAATCTCCTCAAAATTGCAAACTTCAGGCATTGGCCTCTCCCTCTTTGAAGGGTGTAGCCTGTACCCGATATTTGCGAACAAATCCTACAGGGCGGTAGCTCATTTTGGCTTGACGAAGCCCCTCATTGCCCAAATCCTGCTCTCGGTTAATCAGAAAGTACTGTTCGGGCAAAAGGGCAGCAAAGGATTGATTGATGTACTGGTAAAGTCCTTTGTACTCAGGGAGAGCCTTTTCAAAATGAATGGCGTACATGGTCCCCCGGGCAAGCTCTTCGCCCAATGTGTACCCCACCGGCCGGCCATCAATGTAATAAATACCACCGCAAAGTTGGAGTTCGTCCATTTTGTCCAGTGCTTCCTCAGCGGCCCAACAGTCCTGACCGCCGCCCTTAAGTCGGCACCAGGCCTGTAAAATTTTCTGGGCGTCTTCCACATTTTCTTCCATTAGGGGACGCGCTTCGCAACGGTGTTCCGCCAAAAAATTTTTCAGCAGATTGCGCTTTTTGCTGAATTTCCGACCCGCGAGACGCGAAAGTTGCTCCCGACTGTACAAGTAGTCAAAATTATCTCTATCGGGAAAGACGAAATAGCCCATTTTTTGAAGGGCCTCGGCTTGTTTTTGGGAGGCATTTTTCAAAAAAGAAAAGCGTTCAAAAAGAGAGTTGAGCGTGGCAGGGTCAGGCAAATCAAAGGGAAGCATAAAGTAGGGAACGTTTCTGTCGTTTCCCGAAATGACAAAATTGTTTGCGTCCAGCCGGGCTATTTTGTACTTGTGGTCTCGACGAAAAAGATAAATGCCCGCAAACGTAAATTCCGAGATACCCTCTTCCAATTGCTGAAAAAGTGGGTGCAGCAAGAAACGGTCACCCAGCTCAATCGTTGAAAATTGCGGAAATTCGGTCATGATTCTTTCTATTTCAATTCTAAATGACAATCATTATTAAAATAGTCTTTTTTAGGGAAAGATGCTACAAAAATTTTAAAAGTGGTTGTCGAAACCTGACTGATAAAAAAAGTCAAAAAATTTTCAAAAAAACCTTGACAAAGAACCCTTTTTATTTTATATTTGCTTTGTAGTACAAAGTACTTTGAATATTAAAAGGAGGCTAGAAATGAAATCGGAAAACGCATTGGAGGATATTCGTTTGATCAAAGAAATGATCGAACAAACCAAACGGTCAAATGCTACTTACGGCGGATATTTTATCGGTTGGGGAATATTGGTTATCATTGCCGTATTGGTGAATTACGCCTTGATTTATTGGCAACGATTCAATCTTATCTGGGTGGATTGGATCGTTTTTATGGGGATCGGTACGATTGTTTCAATCTTCGATTCCAAAAAGAAGGCCGAGCGAGAGCGTGTGCGTACGTACACCGCAAAAGCTTTGTCTCATTTGTGGGCCGGTTGCGGGATAGCCTTTATTTTGGTGGGCTTTATTTTTCCCTTGTTAGGGCTCTATTCTTACGAGGCCATTCCGGCTCTGGTCAGTCTCGTTGCGGGTGTGGGCATGTTTGTAAGCGGCGGAATGTACGAATGGCCTCTCCTAAAATGGGCCGGCGTTGTTTGGTGGCTCGGATCCATCGGGCTTGTGTTTGCACACGGACTGCTTCAAGCACTTTTGTTATGTCTTTTAGTACTCGCCGGCTATCTTTACCCGGGAATTCGCTTGAATCTTCTATACAGAAAAGAGGGAGAGCGCCATGCCACGGAAAATGCGTGAGCCTTTGGACACCTTGATTCATTCCCCCGTTCGTTTGGCGGTGCTGTCCATTCTGATTTCAGTGGAAAGGGCGGACTTCAAATATTTGAAAGAAGCCATTCATGTGACGGACGGCAACCTGAGTACCCACCTCTCCAAATTGGAAGAAGCCGGCCTTATTTCCGTCACAAAGGGATTTCGTGGGAAAAAACCCCACACGGACTACGCCATTACGGAGGAAGGACGGCGACGATTTGCAGAATATGTCGAAAATCTGGAACGCATGATTCATTTCGGTGACATCCAAAAAACAAAAGGAGGAGCACCATGAAAGGGCAAAAAGCCTGGGCAATCTGGTTAGTGGCTCTATTGTTTCTGGTACTGGTAAGTAATCTTTCGGCCGAAGAAAAACACGGCGGATTTGGAGCGGGGTATTTTTCCTTTGGGCCCAATTGGATCCAGATCTCCAAATTGAATGCAGTGTTGACGTCCGCCGGGTATTCCCCCCTAACCTCCCACGTTGTGGCCCTGGGCGGAGGAGGATTTGGCGGCAAAAAACGTCTGATTTGGGGAGGCGAAGGATTCGGTTTTTCAAGCGGCGCCGTGACGGCCCACAGCAATGAGATTCGATTGGGCGGGGGCTACGGTCTGTTTAACCTCGGTTATTTGCTGTACAAACGCCCCCGGTTGGGACTCTACCCCCTCTTGGGTTTTGGAGGCGGGGGCTTTTCCCTGCAGATTGCCAGCCAGAATAAGCCGGCATCTTTTGAAGCGCTTTTGCAAAAACCCGAAGGAAACCTTCAACTCACCAGCGGGGAATTTTTGTTGAATGTTGGTGTCGGATTTTACACGCTTTTGGCAACCCCAAAAAGGCCGGACAGAATCGGCGGTTTTCTTCTGGGAATCCGAGTCGGCTATCTTATTTCCGCTTTCCGTAGCAATTGGACGGCGGGCAATGAGGAAATTCCCAATTCACCCGAAGCACCATTTGCAGGGCCGTACATTCATTTTATGATTGGGGGAGGTGGCGGCAAAATTTCACGCTAATATTTTGATTTTGAGAGAAAATCAGCCAAAGCGAACGAGATGACTACGTTCGCACAGATTAATGTGTTACAAGAAAAATGGGCCATTCTTTCAAGATCAGAACTGGCTCCCACAGGGCATTTAAACGATTGGCCCAAAATGCGGTAAAAACAGCCGTTCCTTTTTCTTCCCTGAATTTTGCGATTTTAGAACAAGGAACGGCGATTTTGGGATTAGGCATATTTCAAAATTCGTATTCACAGAACATGGCCTGATTTCCAGCCCACCCGGTCGCCGGTGGGCGTAATCTTCTATTTTCCAAGAAGAAAACATAGCGCGGTCCACCAGTCCGTACCCATTTCCTCCAAAAATAAAAAAGGACTGGCCTCAAGGGTCAGTCCTTTTTCATTGCTTGAGAGTATTTCCCTAAAATTGCACGGAAATCGTAAACCATTGGTTTCCGGAAAACCACTTAACATCTCGGTAGGCGTAATCGAGTAGCAAGCGCGTGCTACCCGCCAGGCGGTAGTTCACCCCTGCCCCCAATGATAATCCGAAAATATTGTCGTTTTCCGTTCCACCCAGAACACTGGTGTACCCGCCACGGAGAAATACCACATTATTGAACGCATACTGAATACCGCCGCCCAATTCATCCAAACCGTAATTCTGGTTGCGGTAGTTTGTCACAACGGTGACGGTATTGCGTTGGCCCAAATGGTAATCGTACCCAAGACCAATTTCAAAAGTGCTGGGCAATTCGAAACTTTGGGCCTCCAAGCGCAAATCAATGGGACGGGTTCCGGCTTCCGTGTGGGGAATGGATACCGTCCGCTGCAAATCCGTGCCGCGGAACTGCATCATCGGGCCGAAATTGTTCAGCGTTAAGCCCATTTTCACGCCCAGACTGCTCACATATTGCACTCCGAAGTCGAAAGCCACGTCGGACATCCGCATGTTCATAAAACTTTCGTAGATCAACTTGGCATTAAAGCCGAAAAAGATTCGGTCCGTCATTTGCCGGGAATAGGTGAGCCCCATGGTCACAATGCTGGGCTCCACCCAAATACCGGTTCCCTCGGTTTCAAACTCCGTGGTTTGTTGAAATTTGCCGAAATCGAAAATTTTGGCGCTCAAACCCACAGCTCCTAAATTGCCAAATTGAGCCGAGACCGCAAAATAATTCAATTTTGTTCCGGCAATCCATTGAAGATTAGTAAAGGTTGCTTCGGCATTGGCATCGGAAGCCGCCAGTCCAGCCGGATTCCAATACATCGCTTCGTTGCCTTTGACCATCGCGTTGGCAGCGCCGCCCAGAGCGATGGCGCGGGAACCCACCGGAATCAGCAGTTCCTGTGCACCGGCACCGCCTACCTTGTCCTTGTTGCCCGCCCAAAGCGCTGTCACAAACAGGGCAAGCATCAGTACGCTTGTTAAAAATAGGCTTCTTTTTATTTTCATCGTTCTATCTCCTACCTTATTTAAACTTGTCGCGTCACGAATTTTCTATTTTATAGATTTTTCAAACGCTGCTCCCTGAACACAACGGCTATTTTGAGGATTTTCTGTCCCACACCCGGAACGTCGATGTAGGCGATATAAAAACCGCTGGCCACCGGCAAATTATTTTCATTTTTTAAATCCCAGTCGTGAGTTGTGGAGTTTGGATCATTGTGTTCAATGGTTTTAATCAGGTGTCCGGAGATAGAGAAAATTCGAATCGTGCATTTCTCCGGCAAATTAATAAAGGTTACATGTTCCTGATGCAAATCTTTTTCCAAAATGTTGTACGCCAGATAAGGATTCGGGAACACATTAATAATATTCAAGCGTTTTTTGGCATCCGCCAGCACACCGGTTGTCTTTCCCTGAATCCGAAACGTAAATTCCTCCTTGCCGGCCACAACAGGCTGAGGAAACGTATCCGGGTCAGGAATATTCAACTGAACAATATCTCCCGTTTGCCATTTTGTGCTGTCCTTGAAAATAAACGACCAGGTGGCCATGGTATCCTGACCGGTGAAACCGATGTTGTGCACCTGCTCATCGTAAGGAGACGCCACCGCGTACACCACACACTCCCCGCGGGGATCCCAAGTAGGCACAAAACTGGAATCGGACAATTTCTGCTTTTGGTCGGTAAAAGCCGCATTAATTTGAATATTTCGTTTCATATCCCACAGTTCAAAGGGAACACGCACCGTAAAGGGGTTCCGGGAACCGGGATTGGGATTTTTGGGGTGATTCGCAATAAAGAAAGCTGGATCTCCAAACCCAAAAAGTAATGTGGCCATACTGCCACCCGAGGTGACTTCATGCGTTGTGGAATCAATTGTGCCCGTGAACCGAATCTGCAAGTTATTCAGGATTAAGCTGCTGTCGCGAGTTCCCTTATGAAAACGACCGTCCACCGCCAAATCGGTGGCTCGCCCTTCTATTGCGTGAGGGCTCGTTAGGCGCTTGATCAAAGACGAATCCCCTTTCACCAGTTCCGGCTGCCAGGTAACTAACTTCTTTTTGTTAAAATTTACTTTTAAGCCCATAAAAAAGTCAATTGGACTTCCCTCGAGGGTTTTGTAGGTAATATCTTTGTCAATGCCGTATTTGTCCACATTGGTCATGCCAGGAACCGCCTCCCCGTTTCGCCAGAGCGTCCAGGTGGAATCGGCATTAATGGTAATTTTATAGTCGGCTGTCTGAACATGAAGCGGGTCCACCACTTCCACCCAAACATCGTAATTGCTGGGGGCCGCTTTTCCTGCCGAATGTTTCACTTTGACCTGATCAAAGGCGTCGTTGCTGTACACTGTACCCGGACGGGGTCGGTGAGGCACCACGGGCAGCACATTGTAGCTGCTCTCCAACACATTGGGAATGCTGTTCGGATCATAGGCGTACGAGGTTACCACGACGTAATAGGTTCTGCCGTTGGCCAGGGTCAACCCCTCGTAATCCTTGGTCAGAAGATACCGATATTGCAGCCCCAAATTATTCCCGAACGCGGCCGGCATATTTAGAATTTGCCCGCTGTTCACGTCGTATTTCGGTTCCAAAATAACGCCCAATTCATTGGGAACGTCGTAAGTCGCCAGCCGTTTCCAGGGGCCTGCGGGCGAATCCCCAATGTACACATTGTAGCCCTCAAACTTGTAACTGGATTGAAAATGCTCGGCATTGTCTTTCC
Source organism: uncultured Deferribacteres bacterium (assembly GCA_964579725.1). Lineage (GTDB taxonomy): Bacteria > Zhuqueibacterota > JdFR-76 > JdFR-76 > BMS3Abin05 > CAZOHG01. The sequence goes on along the minus strand of CAZOHG010000029.1, from coordinate 3,442 downwards.
AGGTCAACAAAACCTTGCGATTCAATTCGGAAACCGTCACCTCCGGTACGGGCGGCGGACTCGGAACTCCGAAACCCAAATCGTAGGCCTGTTGAGCTTCCCGATCGTAAAACCGTAAAACGGAAACGCTACTCAGGCGGTCGGAACCCTGGCCGATCACACATCCCAACACAATTTCCTGCGTATCGCCCACAGCCAGGGTAAATGGCCCGGAACCGGTCAACATTCGAATGTCCGCAGGGGGACTTTCGGCCGTAGAAAGCCAACCCGTACCGGTTACCGGGTCCCCTGTGTTCAGAAATGTGGTTTGTTCACCCGTAATCGGATTAATCCAGGGTGAACCGTCTTTTTGACGACCACTCAGATAATTCCACACTTCTTCAGCCCCCTGAGCGCTGTAAGGTGGATCGCTGTATGTCGCATTTCCATTGTAATACTTATTAAAAGAGGTGGCTTCCAATTCCTTTTTATTGGGAAAAATACGGCCGTCCGGGAGTTTCACTGTATCTCCGGGAGAATCTACAATAGGGCCCTGGAAAAAATCCCACCCCAAGGCTGGTGGCCGGGCGCCGTAAATTTGGTCCACGGGCTTTCCGCCGTAGCAATAGCTCATGCCCAAATCCATATCGTACCCAATGAGATCATCATTGGCGTCACCGTTGTCTACATCAGCCCAGGCTCCGATGTAGGTATCTTTTAGATCATCTTTTCCCTTGTTAATCAAGGTATATTTAATAAACATCGTGTTACCCAGGGCGCCCGAGCGGTCAAAAGCGAATACCAATAAATGCAACTCAATGCCGATGGGCAGCGTGTTGTAACACCCGTTGTGCAGGTTTTGATCCAGATCATTCATGACCGCATAGAGCATTTCATCTCCGAAACCGATCCACTTACCGTCGGCATCGGCAACAGGGGGCGCCCCCTGCTTTTCGGCGTAAGTCTGCCAGTCGCTCCAGGGGTCGATTTCTAAATCCGCGTCGCCATCGGGGTAGTCTTTGTGCACTTTGTACACGCGGTACTCCTCTTTATTCGGATCGTCCGGAGTCCCGTCGGGCAAAATAACCCCCGGTTGGTATTCCACATTGTAATCGGCGCAGGCTGTCCGAATAACGTTGTTTACTTTACCAGCAACCCAAATACCGGCATTGTAACAAATGTGCTTACCGGAGCCTTTCGGCCATTCCATATCGGCGTCACCCGAAACCGGATTTCGTGTAAAGGTGCCGTTGTTCATGACCGACGTACGGATTGTGTTCACATCCAAGTACTTCACGGCTCGCTTCGTAAAGGATTTCTTCAGCTTCGGCGTGCCTCTTGAGCCTTCAGCCGCCACTGCCATGGAAGCAATGAGCAACAAAATCAGGCCCGTGAGTACAAATTTTGTGGTCTTTTTTATCATTATCCATCCTCCTACAAAGAGATTTCGATTATTTTTCTTCAAGAGTAGTAAACACCATTAATATTCCACCAAAATACCGAAACGGAGAATGCGCGGGGTGCTCAAATTACGGGCGCCGCTGCCGCTCAAAGCCTTTCGAGCAAAATACTCTCCGGCTTTGCCATGAATTTTCAGCCACGATTTGCCATCTTCGGTAAGAAACCAACCGTTGTCATGCGGATCACCGGTTTGGTAATAGACGCCCGTCACATTTTTTCGATTGAACACATTGTAAACCCAGATGTACGGTTTAATATTGAATTTACTGGCGCGGAAAGCGCGGTCAATTTTCATATCCATTCGATGGTACCACGGCATCACAGATTGATTGAGCGCTTCCAGAGGCCGCGGGCCGTTTTGGGGGAAAAGGCCACGCGGGCCGGGCTCGATTTTCGTGTACCGCGAACCGCTGTGCATCGTGTAATAGACATTAATCCCTAAATTGGCAAAGGGCTTTATGCCAAACCAGGTGGGCCCGTCATCTTTGGTTAAACGCAGGTCAATATCCATATTGGCCACGTGGTCTTGATTAAAATCCAAGGGGGCTAACACGGTCGGGAAACGTAGTTGCTGATCCTGCCAGGCGATATCGAAATGGCTTCCGCTGCTGGAACCGGTGCCCATTGCCTTGGAATAAGTGTAATCAACCGAAGCGCGAATGCGTTTGGTACGACGAAGATCGAAGCTAATTTGCAAGCCTTTGGTTGTTCCAAAATCAACATTCTGGTACTGAAAAAATGAGGCGTAACCGGCCCCGGGATCGGGGAAAAAAACGCGCAACTGGATGAAATCTTTAATATCTTTGTAAAAGACCGTCAGTCCTAAGCTGGCGTTTGTTCCGACTTGTTGCTGCAAACCAACTTCGTACTGAATGGTACGCATGGGTTTTAGGTTGGGATTCGGCATGGAACGGGCATTTCCGCCCTGCAAAAACCGCCCAGCGTAGGTGTGACCGTCGTACATATCGTCCACCTTGGGCATTTGGACAAACTTGCCAAATTGAGCGTGAAAAACCGTTCGATCCGTCACAGGAAAAGACCATCCCAATCGCGGGCTGATAATATTGTACACCTTTTGCGGACCAAAGCTCTGGTCTGCGATGAGGTTTAAGTCATTCAATTTCATGTGGGCGGGATTTTTCCAGCTCTCCACTCCGGATTCGAAATGATCCAGCCGTACACCGGCATTCAAAACCAAATCTTTCAATTCGATTTTATCCTGCAAGTAAACAGCTGCCCGCACCGGATGGCGCGGAGCGTCATGACCATTTCGTTTAACCAACTGTCCCTGGTCATTTGTGGCTTTGTAGAATTGGTCTTTATTAATCGGTTTGCCCCACATATCGTAGCCGTAATAGCCGTAATTGTTGCGAAAAATGTCGTAATCCGTCAAATGATTATTGGGATCTTCGGCCCGTCGGTGCAGACCCAACGAAACCGCCCTGGCATTCACAGCATAACGACGAATGGTGTAATAATCATATTGCAAACCGGTTTTTAGCTCATTGTAATCATTAAATTGCCAGGTCAAATCAAATTTGGGCCCGTAATTCATTTGAGCTGTTTTGCCGTACCAGGCAGTCACTTGCCCGGGAATTTGAGGATTGAGCAGGCCAAAAAGGCTGTAATTGTACCCTTTGCCCCAATCCCGAAGGCCGGCATTGTATTTGGGATCGCCATATTTTGCAATATCTCCCCACAAATCGGGATCGCCAAATTCGTGATTGTAATAAAAAAGATTCAAATTAAGAACATAAAAGAGTCGCGAATTGAGCTGGTGCGTGAATTTAATGTAGCCGCTACCGTTCCAGCGCTTGTGCAAGGTGTTTTTTCGATAATTGAGAATATCGCTCCAGCTTCCACCTCCCTGGTCTTCGCCAATGTGGTATGTACCACCCACTTTAATCCGAAACGCCTGCGAAGGCGTAAACGTCATGTTGCCGTTTACATCATAAGTGCTGTTATGGTACCCCGGATAGGGTCCCGGGCCGTAGTCCACTTT
>CAZOHG010000028.1:0-45389 GCA_964579725.1 uncultured Deferribacteres bacterium | reverse complement strand
GCGATTGGCCTAAATTTGAAACGGGTAGTACTGCCGAAAACAATTGCGAAAGCGTCCGTAAGGCCCTCCGTGCACGGCCAAAATAAGGGGCACGTGCTGGCCGGGCTGGCGCCCGACGGGCAGAACCAACAAACCTTCGATTGTCCAGTTGTCGCTTTTCCAGCGTACAATTTCCTGATTGGCGATCCGCCTGCTTTTTAACTGATCCGAAAAGTGGGTAATTTGAAAATTTTTCTTTCCGTCGTGAAAAAAAATATCCGGAAGCGAACGAGCATCTTCCTTCAAAAAAACCCATTTTTTCCCTGAAGACGAGAGTTTCAAACCCGAATAACACCCGTTTCCGCCCAAAAATTCACGCACGGCACCCGATTTTGCATTTACCCGGAAAATGGACGTCGCCATTCGCACGTGCGCTTCAAAATAGATATTCTTACCCCTTGGCCCCCAGAAAAAAGAACCGACGGTGTAATCGAAATTCTCGGTCAAATTGCGCACGGGGCCACCTGCCACGGGTTTAATCGAAACGTCGCTCTGGGCAAATTCAATGTCCGGCACGGTCTGGGTCAGAAAAGCAATCTCTTTTCCGTCCGGAGAGAAAAGCGGGGCCGTTTCGGGGCCGGGGAAATTTGTAAACGGGCGGCGCTTGCCCGTTTTCACATTGAGTAAAAAGAGGTCGTATTTTTGGGCGTCATTGTAGTTCCCCGTGTAATTGGTGCTGTACACCATTTGGGTTCCGTCCGGGGAAAAAGCGAAATAATCCAAACCGGGGTCAAGTGTGGCCACTTTTCGGGAAACGCCGGAACCAATTGACACCAGCCAAATTTCATTGGGCCGCTTGGGCTCGTCCACGACCTGGGCATCGAATTTGTGTTGGCGCTGTTTTTCCTTTTGCTTTCGCTCTTTTTCGGGCTCGGGCTGTGAGGCAATGTAGGCAATCTGTTTTCCGTCGGGTGCCCAGCGGAAGAACTGCACACCTTCCGGGGCAGAGGTCAGCCGTCTGGCTTCGCCAAAATTTGTGGACAACAACCAAATTTGGGTTACGCCCTCGTGCTTGTCCCCGTTTTCTTCGTACGCACGATCGGACAAAAAAGCCAGCCACCGCCCGTCTGGAGAAAATCGGGGCGAACGGTCGGTATTTTCGGCAAAAGTTAATTGGTGCAAATGGCCCGTTGCGGTCTCGACCCACCAGAGATTCCGGTAAAATCGACTTTTGTCAAAATCGGCTTCTCGCACGCTGAAAGCCACTTTTCGTACGTCCGGAGAAAGGGAAAGCTCGGCCGGGTATTTCAGCCCAAAATAGCGCTGAAATTCCGAAACCTGGCCCCACACCAATCCCAATTGCCCGAAAATCAAACCGAAGAAAAGGGCCATTTGCCCGAATTTTTTCATGTTTGCTTCTCCACCTTTTTTAGTGTTTCAGGTACCCGTTTGCCCGAAACCAATCCAGTGTTTCTTTAATGGTGACGGTGAAGGGGCCGGGGGAAAATTTCAGCAAGGCTCTGGCTTTACGGGAATCGAGGTGAACCCCGTACCGAATGAGGTCTAAACTGACCAGCGGAAGCAGAGGCGCGCGGCTGCGGGCAACAAACTTGCCCCAAAATTCCGACAAGTACGCCGCAGGGTAGGCCACCGAAAAGGGAATGGGAAAAATGGGGCGTGGTACGCCAGCGATTTGCGCCACTATCTCCAGAAAATCGCGGGTTGTCGTATTCCAGTGTCCCAGCACGAACCGCTCGCCCCGTGCTGCTTTTTCCGCCGCGCGAATTTCAGCCTTGGCCACGTCTCGAACATCTACCCAGCTCGTTTTCCCGTTCACGTAAGCGGGCATGGCTTTTTTAGCCACTTCCAGAACCACGCGACCGGTAGTCGGCTTAACGTCGTAGGGCCCCAACATGCCGCCCGGGATAAGAATAACGGCGTCCCCTTTGCTTTTCGCCCACTCCTCAATTCTCTGTTCCATGAGAATTTTAATCCGGTGGTACGTGGCTGTGGCTTTTTTTAGGGGCAGCCGGTCTTCTTCATTGGAGGGCCGATTGGGATCATCTGCAGGGGACGCCAAAGTTCCCAAGCTCGACGTGTAAATTAAGCGTACATTTCCGGCTTTTTCACAGGCGTTTAGAAGATTTTGTGTCTGCTGCAACGCGCGCTGAATTTGAGCCCGCTTTCCCAGCGAGTAGACCGGGTAGTACCCGGCGGCGTGAAAAATCACCTCACAACCTTTTGCGGCTGCGATTAGAGACTCGGCATCGTCCAAATCCCCAACAGCGACCTCGATTTTTTCCAAGGGAAGGTAGGGAGAAGGCCTACCCGGACGCTGCAAAATGCGCACCCGATGGCCCAGGTTCAGCAGCTCAAAAACAAGGTGGTGGCCCAAAAAACCGGTCCCCCCAACAATTAGGGCTTTCATGTGGCTCCTCCCCAGTAAAAATAGCGTAGCCGAATGGGAACTGTCGTTACCGTAAGGCCGAAATTAACCCGCATTCAAATCAAATTCCTTGTAGCCGAACCAAAATCCGGTTCCAAGGATGGAGTCAATTTCCGCCTGAATGAGCTCATAATGGCTTTCTTCCATTTCCACGAGGCGCTGTGCAATGCGTTTCACCTCGGGGTCGTCCGCCTGATCCCGAATATTTTCGTACAGGTGAATGGAATCCCGTTCCAGATTGGCGGCCGTACGCAGGGCGGACAGCTGATCCTGCCCCTCGGTTCCCTTGGTCAGGACATCCTTTTCCCGCAATTTCGGAACAACCTTTTCAATAGCGGACAAATCCAGCTTTACATCATTCAAGGGCAACTGCTGATCCATTTTCGCTACTAAATTTTCCAATAGCGTCATGTGGTCAAATTCATCATTGGCCAGCAAAATGAACATGTTTTTGCCATAGGGATCGGCTGTCTGCCTGGCGTATTTCAGGTAATTTTTGAGACCGTTTTTCTCCAATTGAACGGCTTTTTTCAACAGTTCTATTGCCTTAGGGTGCGTCATTTTTGGCCTCTCTCCGACTCTTTTTTCTTTTGCTTTTTTTCCACCGTATGTGAACTGTGTCCCGGATAGATGCGGGCTTTAGGTTCAATGAAATGTTTGGCATTATTCACCGCAATGGCAGCATCGGCAAAACCGGTTGAAATAAGCTTTAATTTTCCAGGATGAGAACAAATGTCACCGGCAGCGTAAACCCCCGGAAGATTGGTTTGCATATTTTGATCGACTTTTATGGCGTTGCCTTCAATTTCGACACCCCATTCCTTAATCGGCCCTAAATTGGTAATGAACCCAATAAAACTCAAAACGGCGTCCACCTCGATTGTTTTTTCACTACCGTCCACGCTATTGACAATTGTCACCGCCTCTACATGTTCTTCTCCGTGAATGGCCTTTAACTGGTGGTGCACGTGGGTCTCAACCCTGGGGTGCGCCATGAGCTTTTTCACGCTGTCCTCATGCCCCTGAAATTGTTTCAACATGTGAATGTGGACGATCTTCTTTGCAATGGGCGCCAGCGTTAAGGACCAATCCAAGGCGGAATCACCGCCGCCAATGATCAAAATACGCTTGTCTTTGAAATCTTCGGGATTGTGCACCACGTAGTACAGTCCGCGGCCCTCTAACTTTTCCGCATCTTGAATGGAGAGTTTGCGCGGCATGAAGGCACCGGCTCCGGCTGCAATAATCACGGATTTGGCGAAGTGCTTCTCCCCTTTTTCGGTCGTCAATTCTATATGTAACGGCTCCCGAACCTTCAAATCCATGACCTTACTCTCGGTCACAATAGTCGGGTGATATTGACTGGCCTGTTCCAGAAGATTTTTGACCAAATCCTCCGCCAGGATTTTGGGGTAACCCGGAACATCGTAAATGTATTTTTTGGGATAAAGCGCCTGAAGCTGTCCCCCAACCTGATTCAGACTTTCCAGCACCTTGACTTTCATATCCCGGAGACCGGCGTAATAAGTGGCGTACAGCCCGATGGGCCCCGCCCCGACAACAATGACGTCGTACAAATCTTCTTGCTTTCCTTCCATTACAACCCTTTCTTTTCTGATATCCCTTATTTCTTCGTAATCGTGATTTCCGACTTTTTGTGACAATTCATTCAAACGTCGTTTTTACCCGAAGTAGCAGTCAAGCTCTCGTACTTTTTGGGTCAGGAAATCAGCGTTCATTGCTTTTCAAAATAAGTGTAGAATTTTTCACATAATTTAATTTAAATTTTTGCTGATTTCAATGGTCATTGTAATTTTTTTGCAACTGATTTTCATTTTCCTTTAAATTGAGCCGGACGTTTCTCGAGGAAGGCCCGGGTGCCTTCTTTTCGGTCTTCCGTCTGGCAAACCAATCCGAAAAGCGACGCCTCGTAATCTAGGGCATCCGGCAAACTCATATTCAAACCGTGATTGACGGCATCCAACACGTATCTTACGGCAAGGGGCCCTTTCGACAAGATTGTTCCTGCCCATTTTTCAGCTTCCTGCACCAAAGCTTCGGGTGGAACAACCTTGTTCACCAGTCCTATTTGAAAGGCCTCTTCTGCCGAAACCATCCTGCCCGAAAGCAAGATTTCCAGAGCGCGCCCCTTGCCCACAAGTCGGGCCAGGCGCTGGGTGCCACCATATCCGGGAATAATGCCCAAATTGACTTCCGGCTGCCCGAAAACGGCGTTTTCCGAGGCTATTCGCATGTGACAGGCCAGTGCAATTTCACACCCTCCTCCCAAGGCAAAACCGTTTACAGCCGCAATAACGGGCTTGGACAGATTTTCCAGTGCAAGGGTAACGGCCTGCCCTTTTCGGGCGAATTCCTTGGCGGCCAGCGGGTCCAGCGAAGCCAATTCCCGAATGTCGGCACCGGCAACAAAGGCCTTCTCTCCGGCACCCGTCAAAATGGCAGCCCGCACCGCTATATTTTTGGCCAAATCATCCACGACGACAGCCAACTCTTCAATGGTTTGGTGGTTCAACGCATTCAGGACCTTAGGGCGATTAAATGTCACCCATGCAATTCCCTCTTTCACTTCGTACAGAATATTGTCCAATTTCATGTGTCCTCCCGATTCACGCTTTCTTCACAGCATTCAACGGATTTCTGCCTGCTCTCTTTCCGCTCGGATGAGCGGCAGCCCCACAAGCGGCAGCAATTCTTCAGGTCTGTCAATGAGAAAATCGGGCTTGAGCTGCTGAAAAATTTCCTTTGAACCGTAGCCGTAGGTGACCCCGCAGGTTTGGACGCCGGCTGCTTTTCCGGCCAAAATGTCGTTGTCGGTGTCGCCTACCAAAAGGGCCTCACCCGAAGACGTTTCGGTCACCTGCAAGGCCTTCAGAATGATGTCGGGGTCCGGTTTTCGGCTGGCCACCTCGTCCGGAGTAAAAATATGAGGAAAATACCCGGCCAGTCCCAGAACCTGCAAAAGCTTTTCCGTGTAGCGGCGCGGTTTATTGGTGGCCACGGCCAAAACAAATCCCCTTTTTTGTAATTCGGTGAGCAGGTCGATTATCCCCAGAAACGGCCGGGAATGATCCGACAAATGGTCGATGTAACAGCGCCTGAATTTTTGAATAAAGGCGTCTATCTCCTTTTGGCGATCCGGAGGCAAAACGATTTCCACGAACTTGTTGGGCCCCGGGCCGATGGATTCCCGTGCCTTTTCCAGAGGTAAGGGCGGCAATCCCATTTCTGCCCGAGCCTGATTAATGCAAAAGTGGACGTCTTCAACGGTGTCCACCAATGTACCGTCCAGATCAAAAAGAATTGTTTTAAAAGGCATCCGGTTTTTCCTCACGCCTTTCGTGGTTTAACACCCAAACCGGGGCCGTCGGGCAAAATCAGTTTCCCGTGCTTCACCTTTACCCCCACAAACGGGTCATTGGAAATCAACAAATTTCCGTCCAGGTCGGCGTAATCAACCAACGGGGACAGGTGCGCCGCTGCCGTGATGCCCACGGAACTTTCGATCATGCAACCCAGCATGATTTTCAATCCGAGGGACTTCGCCAACCAGATCATTCGCATGGCTTCTTGAATCCCACCGGCTTTCATTAATTTAATATTAATGGCGTCGAACGCCCCCGCCAACCTGGGAATATCCGAGGCGGTTTCTACGCTTTCGTCGGCCATAAGCGGGACGTGCACCCGCTTCCGCAGCCATTTCATTTCCTCAAGGCTACCGGCAGGCATGGGTTGTTCCACTACCTGCACCCCCTGTTTTTCCAGCCAGAGGATTTTTTTCAGTGCTTCTTCTTTGGTTTTCCAGCCTTCGTTGGCGTCGACACGCAAGGGTTTGTCCGTAACGCTGCGCACGGCCTTAATTATTTCTTCGTCATTGGGCTTGCCCACTTTTATTTTTAAGATGGGGTACGGGGCGGCTTCTTTCACTTTCTTCTTAATCATTTCCGGTGTGTCAATTCCAATAGAAAAGGTCGTAATGGGGGTTTTGCTTGGGTCCAGTCCCCACATTTTGTACAACGGCACACCAAGTGCTTTGCCGACCCAATCCATGAGCGCGATGTCCAAAGCGGCTTTGCCCGCATTCTGCCCTTTTTGCATGGAAAGAATTTTGTACCCCAAATCCACGTACTTCCAGGGGTCGGCTGCCACCACGAAGGGTTCGGCTTTTTGAATTAAATCGAAGGTGGTTTGCCAGGTTTCGTCGTACCGTACGTTTGGGGCGGCTTCCCCGTAACCGACAAGGCCGTCTTTTTCGTAATAAACGAACACGTTTTCCTTGTACAAACTGGTATTTCGGGAAAGCGTCCAGGGGTGGTACAGATTCAGATGTTTTTTCTCCCAGCGCAAGCGCGCTGGCCCGCTTTTTTTCCGCTTCCCAAAGGCCGCCGCCGGAACGGCCCCCGCTAACGAACCCACTGCGCCTGAAACCCCTGCCAAGCCCAACATCTTAAAAAATTCTTTCCGGGTCATTTTGGTACTCCTTTTCAATTGTTTACATTTTGCTAAAAAATCTTCTTGTTTTCCAATCTTACCACAATTTCAAATTCTTTTTGTGCACTTTCTCCAAGCCCGCTCACGGGACCAAAGGTTTGCTGAACATTGAAAACGCCAGATTTACCGCCCCAAAATTCGGCGTGCCATTCGAAACGTTCGAAACCGGTAGGCATTGAAAAGCGAATCTCCTTGAACCAAACTATTCTCGTGAACCCGCCCGTCGGCGTGGTAAAAATGACCGTTTCCAATGGAAAGTGCCACGTGGGTGATTTTTCCCGGTCTGGGACCGAAAAACAGCAAATCGGCCGGGCGCAGGTTTTGGAAATTTTCTCCAGGGTCAATTTTTCGTCCGACCTGTGCCATTTGGTTGGCGTCTCTGGGTAAGGCAATGTGGTTGAGTTTAAAAACGGTTTGGACAAAGCCGGAGCAATCGAAGGCTTTGGAGGAAGTTCCTCCCCAGAGGTAGGGAAGGCCCAAAAACCGACGCGCCGTTTGGACAATCCTCGCGGCGGACGGTTTTTCCTGCTGCCACTTTTTTAGAGGAATCGCTTCGCTGCACAAAAGGTACCCGGTCTTTCCGCCCGGTAGTTGCACACGGTACCAATTGCCCCTACGCCCCGTCACCGGAAGCCGCGCCCCAGCGACCACGTCCGTTAGATTTTCAGCCTCTGCGTTCGGCGATTTTTTCACCCAGCCCCAGGTTTGAGTTACCAAAATTTTGGGCAGGGTCTGCCACTTTTTCCAACCGGCGGAATCCGTTCGCCAAAAATAGCTTTTGCCCATCCAGCCAAGGTAACGGTCTTCCATTTGCACGTAGAACCAGCCGCCCTTCTTCTTCAACAAGCGCAGCGTCGAACCCAGAATCGCCTGCGAAACCAACTCGGCGCTATTTTTGGGCTGACGTCGCAAATGACCAGTACTTACGTCCACAATCGCCAAAACGGAATCTCCCAAAGTAGAATCGGGCAGGGTTTTGAGATCAAAAAGCACATCCAGGCGCTCGGCGTGCGCCAGAATGGAATCTTTCAAAATCCGAGCCAGCTTTTTGTTTCCGACTTCCCCCGAAACAATAAGCTGGTCGCCCTTTTTGGTTAAATGAACGGAAAACACCGTTAGGCGTTTGTCCGGTGCGTATTTTTGGCGGATTTGCCGAACGGTCTTTTGCACTTCATCGGGCACCTTGCGCGAAATGCGGGAACACCCCACCAAAAGTAGAACCGAGAGAATAAAAAAGAGAAAAATCCGGACGTCTTTTTTCATAAAACCCTCATTTTTTTAATTGAATAGTCAGGAAACGGCTTTTAGGGGTTCGACCCCTGAATCTGTAATTCGCCCTTTAAGGAGTTTCGGCGGCTTCACCTTCTCCCGTCCGATGGAAATGGCCTTTTTGACGCGCGACGCCAGACCGCTTACATCGGATTTGCGAGTGTACAACCAGGCCAAAATCTCCCCTTTTTCCACCACATCGCTCACTTTTTTCTCCAAAACCACACCGGCGCCCGGGTCTACCGAATCCTCCATTCGATTGCGGCCCGCACCGGCCGCCACAGTGGCCATTCCGATTTCCAAAGCATTGATCGCTTTTACAAAGCCGGAGCTTTCTGCTTCAATCGGTACGGGTTTGGGAAGCGGGTAGCTTTCCATTCGGTCAAAAACAGAAGGGTCACCGCCTTGTAGTTCTACATTTTTGAGAAATTTTTCGTACGCTGCTCCGGAATTTAGTGCCGACTCTAATTTTTCCTGAGCTTCGGCCTCGGATTTTGCCCGGCCGCCCAAAATGAGCATCCAGCGCCCCAAGAGAAAGGTGACTTCCTTCACATCAGCGGGACCAGCGCCCCGGAGGCAATCCACGGATTCTACAACCTCCAACCAATTGCCGGCCGTGCGGCCTAACGGCTGTTCCATCCCGGTCAAAAAAGCCTCTGTGCGCACGCCCGCGCGTTCCCCCACTGCCCGAAGGGTTTGCCCCAGTAAAATCGCCTCTTTTTCTTCCGGGAAAAAGGCTCCGGAGCCGGTTTTAACATCCAACACCAGCGCTTGAATCCCCTCGGCGATTTTTTTGCTCATGATGCTACCGGCCACAAGAGGAACGGAATTAATAGTAGCCGTTGCGCTACGTAGGGCGTACAGGCGGCGGTCGGCGGGCACAATATTTTCGGTTTGTCCCATCATGGCAAAACCGCCCTGTTTCAAAATGGCTTTGAATTCCTCAATGGAAAGCTGAGTACGGTACCCGGGAATCGCCTCTAATTTGTCCAGCGTACCGCCCGTGTGACCCAAACCGCGTCCGGAAATCATGGGAACCGGCACGCCCGCTGCAGCCACCAACGGCGCCAAAATCAGCGAAACCTTGTCGCCCACACCGCCCGTGCTGTGTTTGTCCACTTTTATTCCGGGGATTTCGGAAAGCTCAATGGTGTCTCCGGAGTGCAGCATTTCTTCCACTAATGTGTGGAGCTCGGTTTCATTCATCCCGCGAAAATAAATAGCCATGAGCATGGCTGCCATTTGGTAATCGGGAATGGTAGATTTTAAATATTCGGAGATGAAAAATTTGATTTCGTCCGAAGAAAGCGGCTGTCCGTCTCGCTTTTTTGCAATAATTTCAAAGGGTAAATAGCTCATTGTCTATCCTTCCGTCTGGGTGACCAGTTGAATGCTTGCACTGGCACCGATTCGATTCGCTCCGGCAGCCACCAGGGCCATGGCTGTTTTGAAATCCCGAATCCCCCCAGCGGCTTTGACGCCAATGGAGGGCCCCACGGTTTTCCGCATGAGTGCCACATCTTCCACGGTTGCCCCCCCTTTGCTAAAACCGGTGGAGGTTTTGACGAAACGAGCACCGGCCTCCACTGCCAACCGGCACGCCACCACTTTTTCGGCGTCCGTAAGAAGCGCTGTTTCAATAATGACCTTGACAGGCGCCTTACCCGCTGCTTGAACCACACGCCGAATGTCCGAACGCACCACGTCGTGCTGGCCGGCTTTTAAGCGTCCAATGGCCAAAACCATGTCAATTTCAGAGGCACCGGCCTCCACAGCAAGCCGGGCCTCCGCTGCTTTGGCTTCCGAAAGACCGGCGCCCAGAGGAAAACCCACGACGGAACAAACGGCCACGGCGGTTTTTTGCAGCAAGTGCGCTGCCAGCGGTACGTAGCCGGAATTGACACAAACGGAGGCAAATCCGTAGTCCACGGCCTCCTGACAAAGCTGCACAACCATTTGCGGGGTGGCTTCTGGTTTGAGCAGAGTGTGGTCAATCATCCCGGCCAATTTCCGACCCTTTTCACTTAATCGGGGTAAAGGGCGGTCGGGAGCAAGATTTAAGGCAGCTATTTCCGAAAATTGCATGGTCCTTTTCCTATTGTAGGGTTTGAATTTGCCGTTCGATTTCACCGGCCAATGCCTCGGCTTCTTCGGCCGTAGGCGCTTCGGAGTAGATTCGAATAATGGGCTCCGTGTTGGATTTGCGAAGGTGTACCCAGCGGTCGGCGCCCAAAATTTTCACACCGTCCTCTGTGTTCAGGTTTTCCCCCTTGTGCAGCCGCTGAATCTCGGACAAAATTTTGTCCGGGTCGGTGGCCCCTATTTCGATTTTCTTTTTCACCATTTTGAATTGCGGCAGACGTCGGTGCAGTTCCGAAATGGTTCCACCGAATTCAAGTAGGTGTTGCAAGGTCAGCGCAATAGCAACCGGCGCATCGCGACCCAAATGCACGTCGGGCAAAATGACCCCCCCGTTTCCTTCGCCACCAATGACAGCTCCGATTTCCTTCATTTTTTTGGCCACGTGAATTTCACCCACCTTTGTCCGAAAAACAGGCACGCCGTAGCGTTCGGCGATTTTTTCAATCGCCAGAGTGGTGGAAAGATTGGTGACCACAGGGCCCTTTTTTCGGGAGAGAATAAAGTCGACTGCGAGCGCCAATGTGTACTCCTCGACCAGCGGTTCTCCCTTTTCCGAGAAAATTGCGCACCGGTCGGAATCGGGATCAACCGCAAACCCGATGTCCAGCCGATTCGCCTCGATCGTTTTAGAAAGCACCGTCAAATTTTGGGGGAGCGGCTCCGGCGTGTGCGGGAAGAGGCCGTTGGGGTAGGTATTCAGACCCACCACTTCGCACCCCAATTTGTGTAAAAAATCGGGTAAAAAGGTGCTGCCCGCGCCGTTGACGCAGTCCACCGCCACCCGAAAACGACGGGAGCGAATGGCTTCCACGTCGAGGTACGGCAGCGCCAAAATAGCCTCCGCGTGATCGGCCACAGCACGATCGTACACGTGCACTTTTCCCATGCCCTGCCAATCTTTCCAGGCAATTTTTCCCTGAGAAGCGAGTTCGATTACAGCCTCGCCTTGTTCGGCATCTAAAAACATGCCGGTGCTGTTCATGAGTTTCAGGGCATTCCATTGAATAGGATTATGACTGGCCGTCACGGCAATTCCTCCGGCAGCCCCCAATTTTTCAATAGCCATTTGAACGGTCGGTGTAGGGACAATTCCGATTTTAATAATGTCACACCCAACCGCCTGAAGGGTTCCAACGACAACATTTTCCACCATTTCACCGGTCACGCGGGAGTCACGTCCAACCACCACCGGGCCTCCGCCTAACCACTGACCGTACGCCGCCACAAATTGAACCAGGTTCTCCGGCGTCAGGGTGTCGCCTACCACCCCTCGAATTCCGGACACACTAACCATTAATTTTGACATGGACTCCTCAACAGTTACACCGTCTGCTACGGGATTTTAAAGACGTTTAAAGATATGAAAAATTACGGTAAAAGCCAAGATTTTTTCTTGACCCTTTCTCACCCTTTTTTCTCGAAAGATTAAGTAGAGAGGGCCTGTTAGGGCGTGCGGGGAGATTTGGGATTCAGATGGTAGTCAGCCATTTTCTTGTACAAGTGTGTTCGGTCAATGCCGAGGTCGCGGGCGGTGCGCGCCACATTCCACTCGAAAGCAGTCAGACGATTTTGAATGAGTTCGCGTTCAAACTGCCGACGGGCTTCTTTAAGCGTCAATCCCATTTGCAAAACCAATTCCTTACCGGATTTGCTGAGGTGCCGGTAAATGGCTTTTTGAACCATGGGGGCTCTAATCACGTCGCTCGGTTCAATAATCACCAAATATTCCACCACGTTGCGGAGCTCCCGAACATTGCCCGGCCAATCGTAGTTCAAAAAAGCGGCAATAGCACCGGGATCAAATTTTTTCAACCGAATATTGTATTCCTCCGAAAAATATTGGCTGAAATGGGTCAACAGAGCCGGAATGTCCTCCTTACGTTCGCGAAGCGGGGGGATTTGAAGGCTAATAACGTCCAGGCGGTAGTACAAATCCTGTCGAAATTGCCCCTTTTCGATGAGCTCTTCCAGATTTTGATTGGTTGCAGCAATGAGCCGTACATCTACCTGCTCGGTCTTACTGTCCCCCAAACGCTGAATTTCACCCAATTCAATGGCGCGTAACACCTTGGACTGAGCCCGGAGGCTCATGTCGCCAATTTCGTCCAGGAAAAGTGTCCCTCGGTGGGCTATTTTAAAAAGCCCCTCTTTGTCCTCCGTAGCCCCGGTAAAGGCGCCCTTTCGGTGGCCGAACAGCGCGCTTTCAATCAATTCGTCCGGCATACTGGCACAATTCAAACGCACGAACAAATTGGTAGAGCGATTACTTAAATGGTGAATCGCCCGCGCAACCAGTTCTTTGCCCACACCACTTTCACCCCGAATCAAAACCCGTCCGTTGGTCGGAGCAACCCGTTCAATTAACCCAAAAACATGTCGCAATGCCTTGCTCTCGCCCACCATTCGGTAGCGCTCCATGCTGTCTTTCAAAAGGCGATTGACGCGCCGTTTCAGGCGCCCCTGTTCGATGGCATTCTTGAGCGTAACCAAGACCCGTTCAGCATCCAGCGGCTTTTCCAAGAAATCGTACGCCCCCAATTTTGTGGCCTCCACCGCTTGCCGAATGGTTCCCTGCCCGGAAATCATAATAACCGGCAGTGCCGGAAAGGAGCGCACAATTTCCTTCAGCACCTCGATGCCGTCTTTTTTGGGAATCACAATGTCCAAAATAATGGCGTCGAAAGCAAATTGGCGCACTTTGTCCAGAGCTTCTTCGCCGTTTTGCGCCAGATCGATGTCAAAACCCTGGTTTTCCAAAATTCCGCCAAGGGATCTGGCCATTCGAACGTCGTCATCCACCAAAAGAATGCGCGCCGTGTCCGAACTGTCTGTACTCCAATTTTCCAAAAACAACCTCTTTATTTTTTTCTGAAAAATGTTTTTTCAGTCAGGCCAATTGTTTGTCTCCATTTTTACCTCAATGGAACAGGCTGTGACTGAAACATTTTTTTTCGAAGATGACCCTTTTCTTTGTTTTTTTGGCAGAACGTTCACCCCATAAGAACCGTTCTATTTTTGCTCCGATTTTACGGCCGGAAGTAAAACGGTTACCTGCGTTCCGATGTTTTCCTTGCTCTGGATCTTCAACTTGCCACCGTGTGCTTTGACCGATTCCCGCACGATGGCCAGTCCCAAACCCGTTCCACCCTTTTTAGCCGTGAAAAATGGTTTGACAATTAAATCGAGCAAATCTTCGGGAATCCCCCTGCCGGTGTCGGAAATTTCCAGCGACACAAATTGGCGCGGGCCGTGGAGAAGAGGATCCCATTCTTCCACGCTCTCGGTACGAAATGTAATACGCCCTTCACCCTCAATCGCCTGAACGGCGTTGTCGAGAATGTTTTCAAGCACCGTACGGATTTGTTCTTCGTCGGCCAAAACAGGGGGAATCGCGGAATCCAATTCTTCGATTAATTGAACGGGTGCCGGAAGCCGTTGTTCAAAATCGAAAAGCACCTCTCGCGCCACCTTGTTTACATCCAGTGGAATGCGATTTAGTTTTTCCAAACGTGCAAATTTCAGAAAGTTGTTGGTAATTTTCCGAATGCGTTCCACCTCTTCCTGAATTTGCTCAATGTACGGCCGGAATTGTTTGAGCTTTTGTTCCTGTTGGGCCTCCATTTCCAGCGCCATACGCTGAGCGGTGAGATTGACGGTAGAAAGCGGCGTTTTTACATCGTGTGCAATGCGCTGGGCCATACTGACCCAGGCTTCGAGTTTCTCGGCGCGCGTCAAGGGCGACACGTCCTGTAAAAACACCAGCAAAATGCGCTGAGATTCCTGTTCCGGTTGGTAAATAAATTCCATGTCCACTTTCATTTGAATTTCTTCCCCCTCCACCTTCACTCTCAAAACAGCACTTCGACTTTCAAAACCGCCCGAAAAAACCTCGTTGCACATCGCCGCCAGGGCAGCGAGGCCATTGGAGAAAACCTTCTGACACGGCGCTCCCTGTACTTTCTCCAAATTCAGCCGAAGCAATTTTTCGGCTTCTCGATTAAATTTTGCCAATTGACGATCGGCCGAAAAAATAAGCGTCGGCATTTTGGATTCTTGTAGCAAGAACTTCCCAATCAGATTTTCCCAATGCTCTTTCTTCTCTGGAACGATGGTCAACATGAACCCCAGAAAAATCAATAATAAAAATCCCCCCAAGGTGACAAAAAAAGATCGCAACAAGTAATAATAATGGTTGAATTGGAGAGAGACAAAATCGACGTCTCGGGACTGAATGCCCAAAACAAAAATGGGGTCGCTGTTAGGCGAACGGTGGTAAATGAGCGGCAGCCTAAAAATCCGCTGCGAAAAACGCGAAATTTGCTTGAATGTGTGGGAAAGCAAGACGATTTTCACATTGCTTTGGAGCAAATAATGAAGCGTTTTCCTGTCACCCAAACGGACCGGCACAATTGCCTTCCAAAAGCCTTTTTCGATTTTTAGCTTTCGGACAATTTTGAACTGAGTATTCAGGCAAAATGCAAACCCTTGGGTCGTAAGCAAAAAAAGCGTGGGGCGATTTTTCAGTTTCGTACAGACAAAATCGGTTATTCGGTTGGTAAAAATTTGGCTTCTCAGAATCTTTCCGTCTGAGAGGCGCAATTCAAGGAGACTGTTTGCAGGAGCCCCCACAAACCCGCGAGGAAAGGAGCTTAATAAGATTTCCGGCCCCGGATTTTGGGGATCAAAATCGCAAATGTGCAGGTAACCCGCATCTTTCTGAAGCTGACGTTCCCAGGCAATCTGCCCGTCCTGACGGACAAAAAAGACCGTGGAGGTTCTTTTGTCGAAGTTCAGGACGTAAAACAGGTGTCCTTTCCTTCCTGCGACCGTTTGAGGAAGAGCAAATTCGCGCACAGAAGCTTTTGCTTCAATCGGGTAGTGCCAGATGGTTTTTGTCTCGGCCTTCGAAATAGAAAAAACGTAAATGCCCATTCCGAAAAAGGGGGCCACGCTCCGCCGCAAAGCCACGCACAGGTCCGGTTTTCCGTCTCCGTTCCAATCCGAAACGCTTAAAATATGGGCAAAACCCGGCGGAAATTCCATAAAATCGCTGGAAGAAATTGGGATCCGGGCAATGAATTGTCCCGAAAATCCCAAAATTTCAAAGAATAATTGGCCGTTTCGAATTTCGAGGAGCAGAATCTCTTTGCCGGGACGTTCGGGAAAAATGTCGGCCACGGTGAAATCCAAACATTTTCCGCTCAAATCTCGGATGGTGGGAGTCGAAAAAAGATCGTCGTAAAAGCTCAGTTGGTCTTGATGAAACTGCTTGGATTTTCGATTTCGACTGACAAAAATGATTTCGTCGTCTCCGTTACCATCTAAATCGGCCACAGTAACGTTAATGCGATCTACAAAAGATTTGTGGGCGATGGATTTGAAAATATGGCTTTCGGAGCAATTTTTATTGGCGGACAGAAAAAAGAGAAGCGAACCGATCAAAATCAAAAAAAGGGCAAAAAAAACGAGGAGGATACGCAAAAAACTGCGGATTTTTCGGATTGGCATGGCGTGCCTGTGATTTTCTTGATTTTCCGTTCAAAACTTTCGGAATGAAACAAAAATGCCGGTTCGGCTGCTCGCATTTTGACCAACTAAAATTTAAAAAATAAGGGAGTTAAAGTCAATCCTTTTTTGGGAAAAGAGTAATCGAGGTCCATTTGGATTTAAAACAAAAAACCCGGGCGTTGGGCACACCCGGGGTCACTCAAAAATGTCGCCCGTCAATCTACGCCCGTTCAGCGGCGTTGTCCGGCTCCGTGGCTGCCACAATTCGTTTGAGTGCCAATTCAATAAAATTCTCGTTCAGAACCGACGTTTTTGCCCCGTCAATGGTGTATTCGCGGCAACCCAATTTGTAATCGCGATTGGCGTCCGCGCCTTCTTCCAAATCAATGCCGTTTACACGAATGGTAGGCGACCCCAAGAAGCGATTCTTTTGGGCTTGCGTCTCGTCTTTCACCACTATTCGATGAATTCCCGCGGCCCAACCGTTTCGTTTGAGTACCTTTAACAGCGCTTGAAATGCCTCTTCGTTGTGGGGACAATCCTCGGAAAAATAAAAATCGATTGTCATCTCGACCTCCTTTTTTTGCCCTGTTCTCCCCCGGAATTTTTTTGACAATCGTCGATTAGGACCAATGAAAGCATTTAAATGTACGAAATTCGGGGAAAACGTGCAAGCCAATCTTTTGAAATGACAGAAAACTTTTTGGGGGAACCAAAGAATAGCGAACGGCAAGGAACCAACCCGGACTTTGGCTCAGGAGGTTAGACCGACTCATCAGAGGGAAAAATGGCTTTGGGCAATGGCCATTCCAAAATCAAAAAAAGCCGATGAATGCAAAAAAATCACCCGTTTTTTCGGAAAAGTTCTACCGAATTTTAATCAATTTTCCGATTTTTGTGGTGGTTCGATCATCCGCCCGGGCGGTAAATTGAAACAAATAAACGCCGTTTCCAATGGCGTCACCGTCCTGGTCAAGTCCGTTCCAAAAAATAGTATTGTACCCCACTTCCGCGGTTTGTACCGGCAACCGCGCAATGAGCCGACCCGAAAGCGTGAATATTTTAATTTTAATTTCTGCAGGGTGATTGATTTCAAAAGAGAAGTCGGTGGAAACCGAAAAGGGATTCGGGTAGGGAAGCAAATTTTCCACCGCCAGCTCGGTTTGAGAGGCCAAAACAAAAGAAATCGTTCGTTTACTGGAATTGTTGGCATTGTCCCAGGCCTTAATGGTTGCCGTGTGCCGCCCCTCAGGCATTTCCGGAAGCGGAAATTCAATTTTCCCGGAAAGGTAGCTTCCCTCGTCATAGTTAAAATAATCGGTCATATCGCGTTTGGTAGCCGCTTTGTCGTCAAAGAGAACGGTAATTTTGTGGCCAATATCTCCCGCAATGTTAATGCCGCTTTGGGTATCTTTGAGAAAAACTTCCATGACCGGGTGCGGTCCCAGCAAATCACCGTCCACGAAAGATTGTCCCTTAAAACCCACGTCGATTTGCGGCCCCTGCGAATCGACGAATCCCCTGGCTGTACCGTCCACAATCAAATGGTCCCGGTAGCCGGATCCGTCCGTTCGGTCGTTCCACACGTAGGCGCTAATCCTGCCCAAATTACCGCCGTAGCTAATGTCTTTCGGCACCAAAAATTGCAGTGAAAAATGTCCGTTTGAAACGGCTCCCACACCCCGAAAAATGGGGCGCCCCGGCATCAAATAATGGACGGTGGAATGAAAAGCCGTGGTGTAGCTTGTCGGTCGTTCCGAATCAAATGCCTGCAAGTACACCTTCCCTGAAAAATCCGTAGTTTCATTTTGGTCGGTCTGAACAGCACCGGTAACCAAGATTTTGCTCAAAGCCTTGAGACTGTCCGGGTAGATTTTTTTCAATTGAACTTTCAGCTTTGGAACAGCCAGGGCGAGAGTCGGATCCCCGCAAAGCCAAAATTTTTCGTCGTTAATACCATTTCCGGTGGCAATTTTCGTCAGGCGAAGTGCATCGCCCACGCGTCGCGTTCGGTGAGGCGACAAAAAAAGCTTGGTAATGTATTTTTTATTAAAGGCGGCATTCTGGTTGGCGTACACATCTCGTGCCGAGACTAACAGCGCAATGGCCCCGTTGTCCGCCTCGTCCAATAATTGTTCCGTCATGCTTTGTTCTTCGGGAAGGTCGTACCGGCCAAAAGTGCAGGTCGCCGCAATCCAAAAGGCCAAACGGCCTGCATTTTGGATTCGGGGTAAATCCTTACTGACTTCCAACACCCGTTCGTGAGCCAACAGGTGTTCGTTCCCGTGCCCCAAATAATTAATAATCAATGACCCCCGATTAATTTGTTCGACGAAATCCTCCTCAGCCGCAGGCTTTCGTCTTCCCGAAGCGGCTGCATCCAGCACCATGGGGTAGTTCATTAAATAGATTTTTTTCCGATCAAATAGCCTCGGGTAATAGTGTTCGGCAATATCTTCGGCGTCAATGGTATGGGTGGTCTCATTATAAGAATCGACGTTTCCAAACTCGTCGTCCGCTACAATGGTAATGGTGTTGCGCCACGCGCCGTAATTAGGATTCGATTCGTAACTAACAATTTTATCCAAGACATTTTGTGCTTGTTCCGTTGATTGAACCGGAATCCGGCCGATGGAAAATTCCGGAAGCCAATCCCGGCCGTTCACGCAGGTAAACCAATCGTCGGTGGTGCGCGTATCCGATTCGTACAGCGAAGAGTCCTGGTAGGTCGGAATCCAATTTCCGTTCATGTGCGACACAATCCCTTTGTAATCGTAAGTGCCGTCACCCAACAACAGAACGTAGGAAGGGCGCTTGGCCCAATGAAAATAGGTGTATTTCAAAAAATCTCGAATGGCCGTTGGATCAAAAAGCCCCCCCGAAAATTCGTCGTAAACATCGGTCACTTTTGCCACTGCCACGGAAAGTCCATCGTGCGTTTCGCGAAAATTTTTCAGTCCCATCGCCACATTGTAAAAATCTGTGTGGGTAATCACCACCAAATCAGCCCCGTTTTGAGGATTCCGCAAATTGGAGGGTTCGTCCTTGAGAAGCGCCCCCGGTGTTTTAAAGGCGGAGGGTTGAACCACGGCAAAACGCTCGGGCGTGTCCGCCGGAACCCGAGCCGAAAAAGTCAGTGTTCCTCCGGACAAAACCCCACCGGAAAGGACTTTGACATCCGAAAAATCTGTAATGTCCCAGACGACAGGCGCCCCTGCCGAAACATTCGAAATGGAAAACCGGTAACTTTGAGTCTGGCCCCGAACGGGTGCCCAAAAGAAAAGCTGTCCGCCGTTCAAGTTCAGGCTTCGGGTGTAGGTCAGTTCAATCCAATCCAAATAGGCTTGACTGACTTGAGTTTTGCCAGTGTATTGAATCGTCAATTTATTTTCACCGCTTTTGGCCCCGGGAATATTCTTCAGGGGAAGATCGCGCAGTTGCCCGGAATAAAATGTCTTTGTCGCCACAAAACTGCCGTTCATGTAAAAATCGACAATGTGCTTGCCGCCGCTGGAAAAAGAGGCCATTTGAACCTGTCCGCTCACCGGTTTGGACGAAACGAGACCGGGCAAAACCAACGTCAGGGATTTTTCTTCCTGCCCCAAAAAACTCATGCCAAACCACACCATTCCCGAATGCAGGGGATTCATGAGTTCCTGCTCCCAAAAATAGTGGGTGGGCACCTGGGTCAACTCCGGATCACGAGTATTGGGGGCAGCGGCAATGGAAGCCATTCGGCGGCCAGGCCGATTGTCATTGAAGACAAGCCAGTACACATTTTTGTCGGTGTAAGGATTTATGTAATGCCGCCACAAATGGGAGGTTCCCGGGTGGTAATCCCAACCGGTCACACTTCGCCCGAAAAACAACAAATAATCGGACTCGTCAAAGTGGCCGTCGTTGCCGTCCACTAAATAAATGGCATTTTCAATTAAGCTGTCCGGGCGGGGAACGTCCAGTCCGCGGGGTAAGGCCTTGCCCCCGTTATTGTAGATTTTTAATGTTTTGGGATCGATTTCCGCAATATTCACACCGTTGTCTTTTAAGAATTTCCCGGTTATTTTGTAAACCCCTTCTTCCATGACGGGGAATTTGTACCAGGTTCCGCTTCTCGAAACCGACCGCATCCGGGCTAAAGATCGAACCGGTCGCTTTGAAATCCATTTTTGCGCCTGTGTAAAATTAAGAACCGCTCCCTCGTAAAACGCCCTTTCCCGAACAGAAAGAACAGGCATTCGGGGTGGAAGGGACTTCCCGCCCAAAAAACGGATTTCCACGCGAAGGTGTGTAAAAATTTTCACCCGGCGTTCAGCGGCATTAAATTGAATAGGAAAGACACGAATCTGCCCCACGGCGAGATCGGCCATTTTACCCAGGACCCTGGCTTCAACCGTGCGTTTCGGGAGGAATGTCTCGGAAGTAAAATAATTCGGCGGTACTTGGTAGATGGGTTCCAACAAATTCAGGTGCTTTTTCCATTCAGGTACCGGAATCACAGTAACCCCAGTTAGTGTCCGAAATTCGGCCGAAAGCACCCGGGCGGAAAGGTGCGCTCCGGGTGGTACGCCCACGGGGACGGACAAAAAGGGCAGTTCCGGCTGGCCGCTTCGAGCGTCGGTTTGACTACCCGAAAATAAAAATCGGTGGTAAACTTCACCACCGATCCTCACGGTATCGTCCTTGAATTGCTTTAAATAGAAGTCGAAAATAAGAGCTTTGTCCGAGGTTGCCACAATTTGAACAGGTGTTTTTGCCGGGGGAGCGGCCTTTACTACTTGCGGGAAAACAAACCCCACGCTCACAACCAATCCCAGAACAATTCTTTTCCCCCTGCCGTTTTGAGGGCAAAATCGGAACAAAAAACCCATTTCTATTCCTTGAGAAGCGCTTCAAACAATTTGTGCGAAGCGTCTGTGGACCAATCTCGGGCGCCAACGGCTCGTCCTAAAATCTCAAAATTCTTTTTCACAATGTAGGTAGAAGGCAACCCGCGCACGCCGTACATGCCGTTAACCTGATTGCCCTGATCCAAAACAAAATGAAATTTCAGATTTTTGTCCTTCAACCAGTTGCGCACTTGCGCAGGCGATTCCCCGGCGTCCACGGCCAAAATGACAAACTCTTTGCCGTATTTTTTGCCCAAACTATCCAAAAGTTTTTGCATTGAAGGCATTTCCTTGACGCACCAGGGGCACCAGGTAGCCCAGAAATTAAGAAAAATGACCTTGCCTTTGTAATCCGAGAGTTTGACTTCCTTTCCGTCCAGGTCTTTCACGGTAAAATCGGTTGCCATGATCGTGTGCACTGGCGTTTGAATTTGAAGCTGAGACATGTACTGCTTCAAATCCGAGCTCAGTGTTTCAGAGGAAGATTCTTCCGCTGAGGAAGCAGGAGCTGTTTTCGCCTCGGCGGTTTTCGATTCCGTTTGAGTAGTCTGTGCGGGCGTTTGAGCCGAAGCCGCTTGTTTAACTGTTTCCTGCGACGCTTTTGCCTGATTTTGGTTCGATTTCTTGGAGCAACCATTCAACTGAACCGACAAAAACACACTCAATAAAACAACAACAGGAATTCCTTTTTTCAACATACAGGTTCTCCTTCATTTTTTGATTCAGAAATTTCTTTAATATAAAAAAATAATTTCTGGAACGCAACATTTTAAATCCTGCCACAAAGGGTGCCGCCACCGAAAATGAGAAGCATTATTCACAACGCAGGTACGATTTTTACCCGTCACCACAACCACAAGTTCCCCGAAATACCCTTACCGACAATTTTTCCTTGTTTTTAAAAGGGAAATTTTGCTTCTTTAAAAACAACTTGTCCGCTTAACAAAAATTTTAGGGACGAAACGGAAGGGTTTTCTTATTTTGCAGACTTCTGTGATTCGCTGGCTCAGGCATTTTCATTTTCTCTACGAGCGATCACTGAAATCCCGTCGCGGGGACGAGCTTTTAAACACCTACTTCATTCGCCCGGTTGCCGCCGTTTTCGTGGGCATTTTTTACCCTTTGCCCGTGCTCCCCATTCACGTCGTGCTGTTGGGTTCGGCCTTCGGAGTGGCGGCCGCAGCTGCCGTGGCAAAAGGTCATTTGTTGGCCGGCGGCCTGCTGCTTTTCACCAAAAATATTCTGGATGCCGTGGACGGGCAGTTGGCGCGCGCCCGGCACCAGGAAGACAGACGGGGGCGGTTTTTGGATTCGATTTCCGATTTTGTCATTAATTTCTTGATTTTTTTAGCCCTGGGGATTTTTCTCTACGGGGAAACAAAAAATGCGGCCGTTTTCCTCCTTGCACTACTGGCCTTTTTGGGCCTTTCGCTGCGGGTTTCCTATTTTGTCTATTATTTTGTGGGCTACTTGCACTTTGAAAACAAATTGTCGGTCAATCGGAATGTAGAAGAAATAACCGAAACCGACCGCCAGGGCGACCCCGTCGCCCTCCGCCTGCAAAAACTGTACATATTCCTTTACAATTGGCAAGATCGGTTCATTGAAAAGATTGACCTCTGGTGCCGTCGACCGGCTGCTGCCCTTTCCCCCGCCAAACAAAGACTCTTTGACCAAAAATGGGTGCAGCACCCGGTCGCGCTTCGCCTGTCAAGTTTTTTGGGATTGGGCACCGAATTGACCTTTGTGATTTTCGCCCTGGTTTTCAACAGGCCGCTGATTTATTTCACCCTGAATCTTTTTCTTCTTAATGGTTACGCCCTGTTTTGCGTGCTGTACCGAAGGCACCTGGCGCAGCAACTTTTTGCAGAACTTCAAAATCACCCCGAATCTGACGGGAACTAATTCCGTTCTGAGCACGATCCTTTTTTGCGAAAGTTTTTTAAAATTTAAGGGCTAAACTTTTTCCTCAAACGCACCGAAATAAGAGAAAAGACAGGTGCTGTTTTCGGTACGGAAATTTAGGTACTTTTTCACCAATTGCCATTTTGGTCTTGACTTTTTAAGGTTTTTTTGGCATATTAAAAGTGTCAAAAGAATTTCCCTGCTCGGCACTGGACACGTGGCTATTGAGACAAAGAGCCAACACTTTGAGAAAGGGAACTTAGCTCTGGGCGCGGAGTGCAGGCCTCACCCGCAAGGGTTGCGGTTCTTTTGAATCGCGCGGAGGAAGCGTGAAACGTCGCAGGCGGTGCCCACCGTGGCATGAGACGGCCCTTTCGTCAGGCCACCCAGTCGAGCAGGGTTTTTTATTTTTCTCACTATTCCCCCGGATTTTTCTGCCGATTTTTAAATCTCACAAAAAGAATGGATTTACCTTTCCCTGCGTGCTAAATTTAAGCAGGAAAGCGGTCTTGCTTCTCTCAAGCACAACAACTTTTACGGCAAAATGGGAGGTGTACCATGATTACGGCCAAAGATATTCACATTCCGTTCGACGTTCCCAAAGACGCCGAAAATACCTACCGTGACAATTATTTGACCATGACGCGTCACACTGGGCGTCTCATGCTTTTTGCAGGTGACCAGAAGGTGGAACACCTGAACAAAGATTTTTATGGCGAAGGGATTTCCCCCGACGACAACACGCCGGAGCATTTGTTTCGTGTGGCTCAAGCCGGTGAAATCGGCGTCTTTGCAACCCAATTGGGGCTCATTGCTCGGTACGGGCGCGACTATTCCGACGTGCCCTACCTGGTCAAACTCAACTCCAAAACCAATCTGATTAAAACCGACCAGATGGATCCCTTTAGCAATCAATGGATTGACATCGACCAGGTCCTGGAATTTAAAAACAGCACACGGCTGAATATTTTGGCCGTCGGCTACACCATTTACCTCGGCAGCGAATTTGAGGCGGACATGCTCCGCCAAGCTGCACAGATTGTGTACGAAGCCCATCAGGTGGGGCTACTGACCGTCCTTTGGATTTACCCGCGCGGTAAAGCCGTTAAGGATGAAAAAGACCCGCATCTCATTGCTGGCGCCACCGGTGTGGCGGCGGCTCTGGGCTCCGATTTCGTGAAGGTGAATTACCCGAAACAGCCGGGCAAGGAGTCAAAAGAAATTTTTAAAGAAGCCGTGCTGGCAGCGGGACGCACCAAAGTGGTTTGCGCAGGAGGCTCTTCCATCGAACCCAAGGCCTTTTTGCAGCAGTTACACGATCAGATTTTCGTCTCGGGCGCTGCCGGAAACGCCACTGGCCGCAATATTCACCAAAAATCCTTTGAGGAAGCGGTGCGCATGTGCAATGCCATTTCGGCCATTACGCTGGCAGGCAAAAACTTGGACGAAGCGTTGGCTATTTTTGAAGGAAAACAAGCATTCTCATTCGACGGGTAGGCACTTTGGCTGGCTCCAACCGGCTAACCTGAAAAAACCGCGGAAAAATTTACCAAGCGTCATGCTTTGGATTTTAAAAAGGCCATTTCAACAATTGAAATGGCCTTTTTATTGGCGTCAATGCCCCTTTTCCGGTTAGGCTTCGAAATACTTCCGAAGCTCCAACAAGGTGTCTTCCAGGCTGGACGAAATCACTTTGGTTTGGCCCACAACCGGCATAAAGTTGGTGTCACCGTTCCAACGCGGTACCACGTGGAAATGAATGTGGTCGTCAATTCCCGCTCCGGCCACACGGCCCAAATTCATTCCGATATTGAATCCTTGGGGTCGGAAGGCTTTTTTAAGAGCTCGAATGGAATACTCAATCAGATCCATCATTTCTATTTTTTCTTCCGCTTCCAATTCCTCAAAATGCGCAATATGCCGGTAGGGAACAACCATGAGATGCCCGTTGTTGTACGGAAAACGGTTTAAAATGACAAAGGCCTTTTCCCCCCGAAAAAGAATCAAGTTTTTCCGGTCGTTTTCGGGAGGTTCCTTCGGGAACAAACAAAAAATGCACCCGTCGGCTTTTTGTTTGTCTGCATTCACAATATATTGCAGGCGCCAGGGCGCCCAGAGATGTTTCAAGCCCGATTCCTCGTTACTTGTTTTCATTTTCTTTTTCTGCCTTGGCTGCCTCAATAATTTTTTCCGCAATTTCGTGGGGCACTTCTTCGTAGTGGCTGAATTTTCTCCGGTGAATGCCGCGTCCCTGCGTCATGGAACGCAACGCCGTGGAGTAACGGTACAGTTCCGCCAAAGGCACCTTTGCCTTAATAATTTGAAAAGGCCCCTCAGACTCAATTCCCTGAATTTTCCCGCGGCGGCTGGACAGATCACCCATAACATCCCCCAAATATTCTTCGGGCACTTTGACTTCCACATCGTAAATCGGTTCCAACAGCACCGGCTTGGCTTCGAGAAAAGCCTTTTTAAAGGCCATGGAACCGGCAATTTTAAAGGCCATATCCGAGGAATCAACCGGGTGAAAGGAGCCGTCGTAGAGCGTCGCCTTGACGTCCACGACGGGGTAACCGGCCAAAACCCCTTCGGCCATGGCTTCCTGAATACCTTTGTCCACGGCAGGAATGTACTTGTTGGGAACCACGCCGCCCACAATGGCGTCCACAAACTCGTACCCTTCGCCCCGCTGTTTGGGTTCCAGGCGGATCCAGACGTCACCGTACTGCCCGCGTCCACCGGACTGACGCTTAAATTTGCCCTGCACTTCCGCTTTTCCCTTAATGGTTTCCCGGTAGGGAATTTTAGGTTCGGTGAGTTCTACGTCCACGCCAAATTTGTCTTTTAGCCGCTTGACCACAATGGTGAGATGCAATTCGCCCTGTCCCTGAATAATCGTCTGTCGCAATTCGGGGTCAAAAGCTGAGACGAATGTCGGGTCTTCTTCGTGAAGGGTCTGAAGACCAACGCTGATTTTTTCTTCGTCCCCCTTGGATTTGGGTTCCACCGCCACACGAATGACGGGACTGGGGAAGTCAATTCCCTCCAAAATAATGGGCGATTTTTTGTCGCACAATGTGTCCCCGGTGTGGGTGTTCTTCAATTTGACGACGGAAGCGATGTCACCCGCCGAAATTTTGGAGACTTCTTTGCGCTGTTTCCCGTTCAACACGTAAATCTGGCCGATTTTTTCCGTAGCTTTTTGGTTGGGATTCAGGACTTCGTCGCCGCTGCTCATGGTTCCGGTAAAAACGCGAAAGCAGGAAAATTCCCCCACGTGGGGTTCGGAAATGACTTTAAACACCAGAGAAGCCATGGGAGCGTCCGGCGACACCTCGCGGGTTACCTCTTCGCCTGTGTTCGGGTCTTTGCCCTTAATTTCGGGAAATTCGGCCGGAGAAGGAGCGTAATTGACCAGAAAATCCATGAGTTCTTTGACCCCCACATTGGCCGTGGCCGCTCCAACCAGGACGGGAAACAACGCTTTTTCACGAATCCCTTTCAACAACCCCTTTTTAAAATCTTCGGTAGAGATGTCCCCTTCTTCAAAATATTTTTCTAAAATCTCGTCGTCCGATTCCGCCACGGATTCCACCAATTTTTCACGGTACTCATCCGCTTTCGCTTTTACCGCGTCAGGGATGTCTGTTTCCGTCGCCTTTCCGGAACCGTCTGCTGTGTACGAGACCACTTTCATCCGGATCAAATCGACAAAAGAATGAAACCCCTCGCCTTCTTCGAGCGGAATTTGCACCGGAACAACCCCCATGCCGAATCGGTCTTTCAGCATGTTCAATGTCTTTTCGAAATTGGCGTTTTCTTTGTCCATTCGGTTAATGAAAAAAATCCGCGAAACATCTTCCTCTCCGGCAAATTCCCAAACCTGCTCGGTTCCCACTTCTACACCGGAAACGGCATTAATCAGCACGATTCCGGTTTCCACCACGCGAAGCGCTCCCTTCACTTCGCCCAAGAAATCGGAGTAGCCGGGAGTGTCCAAAATATTCACTTTGTGGTGTTTCCATTCGTAATGAAGAAGAGAGGTACTAATGGAGATTTTGCGTTCGATTTCGTCGTCGTGGTAATCGGAAATAGAGGTGCCGTCGTCAACCTTCCCCAGCCGATTGGTTTCGCCTGCATTAAAAAGCATGGCTTCGGCCAGAGAGGTTTTTCCTACACCTCCATGCGAAATCAACCCCACATTTCGTAATTTGTCCATGGCATACTCTTTCACAATTCACCTCCGCTTATTTGAGTTGAACGCTTTGTCAAATCCAATAAAAACATTTTTCCCGAATAGATTTGACTCCAAAATTTGAAATCTGCAAAATAAAAAGGGGCCTTTTTTGTTTTGTGGGCTATTTGGTCACCTCGGGAACTTTCCCTCCCGTGAGGTTCGGCCCCGTTTTAGCAAATGTTTTTGCACCCGGCCCAGAGCATTTTTAGGCAAAGACTGCACAAAACTAATGTACTTGGGACATTTATATTTGGCAATTTGAGACACACAGTAATCAATCAGTTCGTTAGACGAGGCCCGAGCCTCCGGTTGAAGCACCACGTAGGCCTTCACTTCTTCGCCTTGAACCGGATCGGGAACCCCGACGACGGCTACCTCTCGAATGGAAGGATGGTGCGATAGCAGTTCCTCAATTTCTCGCGGGTACACGTTAAATCCGCCTTTAATAATCATGTCCCCCTTGCGGTCAACAATGTACAGGTAGCCTTCTTCGTCGGTGTAGCCGATGTCACCGGTGTACAGCCAGCCGTCGCGTAAAATCTCTTTGGTGGCCTCCGGGCGGTTGAGGTACCCTTTCATGACGTTGGGTCCGCGCACCACAATTTCTCCTTCCTCGCCGGGGAAAAGCTCCTCTCCCTTGTCGTCAACAATCCGAATTTCAATGTCACGCAAAGGAATTCCCACGGAGCCAGGCTTGCGGTCAAACCCCTGAGGATTGAATGTGACCACAGGGGACGCCTCCGTCAATCCGTAGCCTTCGTGAACCGGGATGCCGAACTTTCGTTCAAATTCTTCTAACAAAGTCCTTTCCAATTTGGCTCCTCCGGAGAGCAGCCAGCGCACCGACGACAAATCGGCTGCAGGCCCTTCGTAATCCACCAGAATTTTCAACATTGTGGGCACGGCGGCAAAAATCGTGACGTGTTCTTTTTCAATGGATTCAAAAACGGCTTCGGGAGAAAAACGGGGAACGAGTACAATTTTGCCCCCCGCACAAAAAACCGCATTCATCGAGACCGTTTGCCCAAAGGAATGGTAAAAGGGCAACACACCCAGAGAAATGTCTTTGGAAGTCAGCCCACCGATTAACGCCGCGGAACTGGCATTGGAACAAAGATTTCGATGGGTTAGAATGGCACCTTTGGGTCGGCCTGTGGTTCCCGAGGTGTACAGAATAACGGCCGGGTCCTCCGGCAAAACACTGGCTTGGAAGGCTGCTTCGTGCGGCTGTCCC
Organism: uncultured Deferribacteres bacterium; assembly: GCA_964579725.1. Classification (GTDB taxonomy): domain Bacteria; phylum Zhuqueibacterota; class JdFR-76; order JdFR-76; family BMS3Abin05; genus CAZOHG01. The sequence goes on along the minus strand of CAZOHG010000028.1, from coordinate 17,274 downwards.
AGCAAGTGTTGCCAGTTCACCACACCTTCGGGGAAATTTTGCCCCAAGGCAATAAGGTGCTCACAGGCATCCAAGTCTTCCATGGCTTGCGCCACCGCCTCCAATTCCCCTTCCCAGGTAATGACCGCGCGACTCTCCGAATCTTCCAAAATGTAGTGGATTTCTCGGGAGCGGAACATGGTGTTAATCGGCACAACCACTGCTCCCAGATACAAAATGCCGAAATAGGCGATGGGAAACTCCGGAATATTGGGCAGCATGAGCGCCACCCGATCGCCTTTCCGAATACCCAGTTGCTTCAGAGCAGCGGCAAAGGCCAGTACCTGTCGGTACATTTCGCCGTAGCTGATTGATTTTCCTTCAAATCCGAGAGCAGGTGCGTTCGGCTGACGCTCTTTGACCCGTCGAAGCAGCTCGTTTAAATCCGCTGAATCCGGTAATTTTTCCACCATTTATTTTTAACCTCACACATTGTCAAATGGCATTAATTCTTTATTTTAAAAATAATTTGCTTCCGAATCAAGAGTTTTTTCTCTTTTTCGGAGAATGCCACCCGTTCAAAAACTCCCTGTCGATTTTTTGCAACAGCCCCTGGCCCTACTTCATTTTTACCGGAACCGGCCCTGCAAAGAAAATTCCCTCCGGAGACACCCTCCATTTGTAGGCCAAAATGGCTACACCCTTTTCTCTTGCCCGTCGAAGCTGCCTGCCAAATTCGGGGTCGATGTCATCGGCGGGCGAAAGAGAGTGGACATCCTCCCGCTGTACCACAAACAAAGCCGCCGCACAATCTCCTTTTTCGGCCAATTTGACCAATTCCCTCAGGTGTTTTTGGCCCCGTGCGGTGATGGCATCCGGGAACATTGCGACGCCTTTTTCCACAAGGGTTACATTTTTCAATTCCACCCAGCAGCGCCGCTGCCCCGTTTCCAAAAGCAAATCCAGACGGCTTTCTCCCACCGTTACTTCTCGTCGCCAGTGGGGCCATTGTGCCAATTCCGTTATTTCTCCTCGCCCAAGAGATTCGGTCACCAATCGGGTGGGACGGCTTGTGTTGATTCCCACCCAAACCCCGTCGGCTTTCACCAATTCCCAGGTGTAGCGCAGTTTCCGCCGCGGATTGGCGCTTTCCCAAAGCAAGACGGAACTTCCGGGAAGACTCAAGCCTTTCATGCTTCCGGAATTCGGACAATGGGCTGTCACCATTTTGCCGTTCGTCAGACGGACGTCTGCCAAAAAACGTTTGTACCGCCGAAGAAGAGCCCCTTCAAACAGGGGGAAATCAAATTCCATGCAAAAGGTCGCCTCCTGGAAGAAATCTTAAGTTGATTTTCAGGCAGTTTTTTAGGCCTTTCACCTGCCTGAGAGAACCCATTTGAAGCCCTGCCCCAAAAAATCGGTACCGAAATTTTCCCCCAAAATCGCTGGCGGGTGAAGGCGTTGGGAACCCATGCGCACCCATTTTCGGGTTAACCGACACAGCAAAAAGCCGGCAGGCAGCCGGAACTTTCAAAAAAAACACCCGAAAAACCGGGTGTCCTTAAAATCAACCAATCGACATTTTCTCACTCAGTCTTGTCTGCCGTTTTCCCCCTTTCAAAAAATTCATTTGAACGCCATGAGAAGCCGGACGTATTTTTTGAAAAAATATTTGGCTCGAAATTCCCGAAAACCGAATTTCTGCAGGAAAGCCTCCAATTCCATTTTTACAAATTCCAGCGCCAAAGGGCATTCTCCTTTTACAAACGCCAGACGCAACGGCAAGAACAGGTCGGCGGGGTCAAACTCATTGTAATCGAGAATGACGAAGCGTCCGCCCGGTTTCAGGGCTTTGTACGCATTTCGGGCAATCGGCTCTTTGTCGTAATTTTCAAATCCGTGCAAAACAAAAGACATAAAAACTACGTCAAATTCATTTTCAAACGGAAGGGGTTCCTCAATTCGCTTAAAATCGAAAGAAACGTTGGAAAACGGTGCACACTTTTTCCGAGCCTGCGAAATCATTTCCTCTGAAATGTCCAGACCCAAAATGCGGCCACTCTCGCCGACGTGAGAGAGGATGAGACAGTCGTTTCGCCCAGTCCCGCACCCGAAATCTAAAACGGCCTCTCCGGGCTTCAATTCCATTCCGGCGATGGCCCGTTTAATAAAACTGGGGTACAAACCGAATGTCAGCAAATTCATGAAAAAATCGTAATGACGGGCTTCCAATCCCTTCACTTCCACCTTTGTCCGTTCGGAACCCATTTTCTTCCGCCTCTTTATTTGTCTTCCTCGTCCACCGTTAACCGGACGTTCGTGTCTTCATTCTGAGAATACAACACATGACTTTTTCGAATGAGGTACAATCCAATAACCAACACAATAATAACAGTTACATTAATTCCCATATCCATGGCAATGTATTTGAGCGTGTCGTGCAAATCGGCGATTTCGGCTTCGGCTCCGATAATCAGCAGTTTCCGAATGCTGGTAATAATACCCACGTACAAAAAGGGCTCCAGAGGCACTTTGTGACTTTCCAAATAGGTAATGGTTGTCCAAAGAATTTCCAGGACAATTAGGACCAAAAGCAGTCGATCCAAAATAAAACCGGTGGATTTAAACACGTCTCCGGTGGTACCGGTCAATACTTTGTAGAACATGTTCAAAATGATAGCCACAGCCAGCCCCAACAGGGTAATGGCCACGGTTGCGTTTACCCAGTCGTCGGCGTGTTCAATAAATTTGAGCAGATGTTTCAAAGGACGTGTTTTTCGAGGGGAAGACATTCGAGCACTCCTTGATTCAATGTATTACCTTTCCAATTGAATTAACTGGCCACCCATTCATGAGAATAACTTTTTTAAAATAATAAAACTACGCCTGAATGTCAAGGTCTGAATGCTCAGGCTCTCGTTTTCTTTTTCAAATCAGGAGGACCGCGAGAAGATCAAATTGTTCCCGTTTGAAAATTCCAGCCTCCCCTCCACGACAAAAAGCCCCAACAGTGTGTGAATTGACCTGACGTCTGTTTCAAAATCAATTCCGTCATTTTGACAAAGAACTTGACACGAGGGATTTTTTTTAGTAAAATGAAAACATCAAGGGCAAAAGGCGTTCTCGGGTTGAAAACCAACGCCTTTCCCCCGTGCTATTTGAGGACAGTTTTATGAAAATCCACTATCTCGATGGCAAACGACTTCGGCGCGCCATGAAAGCCGGTGCGCACGGCCTCATTAAGGGTCGTCAAAGGTTGAATGACATCAACGTTTTTCCCGTCCCGGACGGAGACACCGGCACCAACATGGCCTCTACGGTACAAAAAATCACGGAGGGACTCAAAGAGGCCAGGGAAAATTCCATCGAAAAAGTAAGCGAGCGCATTGCCAATTCGGCCTTGGAAGGTGCCCGGGGCAATTCCGGGGCGATTTTGGCGCAGTTTTTCCAGGGTTTGGCGGAAGGCTTGCGCGGCCGGGTACGGATTACCACGGAGCACTTTTCCGAAGCCGTCCGAAAAGCCATTGACCGATCTTACGAAGCACTTTCGCAACCCAAAGAAGGCACCATCCTGACCGTCATTCGGGATTGGGGCAAACACATTCAAGAGAAATCCAAGCAAACACGAGATTTTTCCGAGCTTTTGACCAGCTCTCTTGAAGCCGCCAGAAAATCCCTCCAAGAAACACCCAAAAAGTTGAAGGCTCTGCAAAAATCCGGTGTAGTGGACGCGGGTGCACAGGGATTTGTGTACATGTTGGAGGGGGTGACTAATTTTATTCGAGGCGGCCGCATTGGTGAATTGGACAATTTGGACCTGTCTTTGCTTTCTGGGCCTCAACCCGAAGCTCAACTTATTGAATATGCCCCAGAAGCAATTACGTTTCGCTATTGTACGGAATTTTTTCTCTACGGCGAGGGTATTCCTCGAGAGACGATTCGGGAAAAATTAGGCCCAATGGGGGATTCATTGATTGTCGCCGGCTCGTCTACTCGGGTCCGTGTTCATATTCACACAAATGAGCCACGCCGCGTTTTTGACGCCGTACGGACGTACGGGGAAATTCGGCAGCAAAAAGTGGACGACATGATTCAACAGCACCAGGACACACACAGCAAGGAGGCCCAAAGCACCATTGCTCTGGTGACCGACACCTCCTGTGACCTCCCGGAATCGCTGTTGCGACGGTACAACATCCATATGATTCCTCTTCGGCTCCGGTTAGACGACACAGAATATTTAGACAAAGTCACCATTTTCCCGGAAGAATTTTACGAGCGGTTACAAAAAGCCAAGAATTTTCCCAAAACTTCCCAGCCCACTCCGCAGGATTTTTTGCGCATTTACCAGCAATTGGCCAACCGCTACGAAAGCATTATTTCCATTCATCTGGCAGGCAAATTGAGCGGAACTTTAGCCGCTGCCCAGCGCGCAGCACGCGAAATTCAGGGAAAAATCGGCAAGCGGGTGGTGACCATTGATTCCCGAACAACCTCAGTGGGATTGGGACTGCTTCTCACCGTGGCCGGAAAAGCCGTCAAAGCCGGAAAATCGGTAGAGGAAGTGGTGCGGACGGTGGAAGAAGCCATTAAGCGCTCTCACATTTTTGTAAGCACGGACACGGTAAAATATCTGGTCATGGGCGGACGGGTGAGCAAAAGCAAGGGCTTTCTGGCCAATTTATTCGATCTTGTACCGGTCATTTCCCTCCGCAAAGACGGAAAAACCCACAAAGTCGCCACCGCCAAAAGGGGGCTGGCCATTCAGGAAAAGCTTTTGCAGGTCATTGAAAAGCGCACGCGCCGGTACGCAGACCGCCGATTTGCCATTGTACACGTGGCGGCGCCCCAAATTGCCCACTGGTACGCCCGGCGCATTGAAGAAAAATTCGGCAAAAAACCGGAATTTATCCTGGAAGCGGCTCCCGTTTTGGGAGCCCACGGCGGTCCTGGTGCGGCGGCCGTGGCGGTTTTGGGAATAAATCCGTCGCCGGTGTAGCCATTTTCCAATCCGGCGATTTTGGCAGAGCCAGTGAAAGTTTTTCAACGTCTAATTGAGGAACCCAATGCTTACGGTACTCGTCATAATCGTGCTCAGTTATTTAGTCGGGTCTTTTCCAACCAGCATTATTTTCGGCAAAATTTTCAGGGGGATTGACATTCGCAACTACGGCAGCGGCAACGCAGGCGGCACCAACGCCTTCCGCGTCATGGGCTGGAAAATCGGCCTTTCGGTCATGATTATTGACGTCGCTAAGGGGCTTCTTGCCACGGTACTTGTGTCTCAAATCCGAATTGGTCCGGTTTCGCTGGCGCCGGTTTACCTGCAAATCATTGCCGGATTTAGTGCCGTCATCGGCCACATTTGGACGATCTTTGCGGGGTTCCACGGCGGGAAAGGCGTGGGCACGGCCGCCGGAATGCTTATCGGCCTCTACCCCGTTGCCTTTGTTCTGGTGTTTATTATCTTTCTTCTGGTCCTTTTCACGACCCGGTACGTCTCTCTTTCATCCATGACGGCCGCCTCCTCGCTTCCCTTTATTCTTTTGATTTTGGACAAATTGGGGCGTCCCTACAAACCCCAACTGCTGGTGCTCAGCATTTTTATTGCTCTGCTAATTATTTTTACCCACCGGAGCAATATTAAGCGGCTCCTGGCAGGAAACGAAAATCGCGTACGTTTTGGCGGGAAAAAAACGGCGTAGAAATCGGCCAAATTATTTTAAAATAAAGGAAAATACCGAATGAAAAAAATTTCGCTTTTCGTTGCTCTGCTTTCCGCTTTTTTTCTCTTTTCTTCTGCTCGTGCCTGCTACACCATTGTGGTTGGGAAGAAAGCTACGGCCGACGGCTCTGTCCTGTTTGCACACAACGAAGATGATACCCAGAGGCGGCTGTTTAACTTCTGGCGAATCCCTCGCCTCACCCACAAAGACGGAGAAGTGGTCCACCTTCAAAACGGGGGCACCATTCCTCAGGTTTCGGTGACCTGGTCTTATCTTCTGATTGAAAGCGTCAATCAGCCATTTAGCGATTACGCCGTTAACGAATGGGGGGTGGCCGTCGCCAGCAATGCTTGCCCCTCTGTTGAAGACAAACCCGAGCTGACGGATGGCGGGATTGGCTACATGCTGCGGCAGCTCATCGTCCAGCGCGCCAAAACGGCGCGAGAAGGCGTAGAATTGGCCGGAACGTTGCTCGATCATTTCGGCTACAACGCCTCGGGGCGTACCCTTACCATTGCCGATCCCAATGAAGCCTGGCTTTTGGCCATGGTCAACGGAAAACATTGGGTGGCCGAACGCGTCCCCGACAACCGAGCTGTTCTTCAAGCCAATATTTTTATTATTCGGCAAGTGAATTTTAGTGACAAAAAAAACTTCCTCACTTCGCGGGACAACGTACGGACGTACGCCATTCGCCGCGGGTGGTACGATCCCAAAAGCGGCAAACCATTTGACTTCGCAACAGCTTTTAACCGAATTTACGATCCCAAATATGCCATTCGCGGCTACGACACCCGGCAATGGCGGGGACAGCAACTACTTTCCGGTGAAACCACTACCATAGAAGAAGCCAAGGCCCACGGGCTGCCTTTTTGCGTCAAACCCGCTCACAAAATCACGCCTGCAGGCCTCATGCGCGTGCTACGAGACCATTACGAAGGCACCCCCTACGACGTTACTCTCGACAAAAAAAGGAACCCCAATGCCAGTTTCGAGCGAACCATTTGCACCGCTTCCACCCAACATTCCACGGTTACTCAATTGCGGAGCGGACTGCCCGCCCTTTTTGCCAATGTGCTCTGGCTCAGTTTCGGACGCCCGGACGTGAACACGTACGTTCCTTTTTACACCCGTGTGCCTGACGTCCCCCCTTGCTACCACTACGTACCGGGACAAGACACGTGGCAAAACTCCCTGCAGCACCATTTTCACCCTCTGCCCGGTACCTTTGACTACCAGCCCAACAAGGCTTTTTGGGTCTTCAACGATTTGGAAAATCTCATGGGACTCAACTACTACCAAACCATTGGTGAAATTCAATCTGTCTGGAATGCGCAGGAGAAAGAAGCGTTTGCTCTTCAGCCTTCCATCGAAAAAACGGCAGGCATTTTGCTGAGATCCAACCCCAAATTGGCGAAGAATTTCATCAAAACCTATTCTTTCGGCCGGGCCCACAAGGCACTCGCCGCAGCCAAAAAATTGACCGCGCAAATAAAATCGGAGATTTACCGCTAAGACCGCGGGAATCTTCGGAACTTTTGAGACCTACGAACCCTCCGCCTCGGGGGCTTTTGTAGGTGAAAATGTGCTCGGAAATCTTTTGGGGCGAACCCTGCCAATTCTAACTTAAAATGGGAAGAAAACCTGGCATCCCTTCAGAAAGGGAATTGTCCTCTTTCAACTAAAGAACCGCCAAAAAAAGCACGGCAAAAAGGGTGGTGTGGGCCACTTCCAAAAAGCCGATTTGCCGAATGCTGACCCTTCGGTAAAAATACCCCACAAACGTCCCGATAAAAAGGGTTGTGGGAACGAGAAGCAGCCACCATGAGGGGGAAATCCAATGGCGAAGAAGAGCAACGGCCGCCAAAAGAAGGGTCAAGCCCCAATAAATAAAAAGCGGTCGGAAAAGAATGAGCGGGCTCAGGGTTTTTCCGTCCCGGCGGCGACTGTTCATCCAGCCACGCACCGTGTAAATACTGTGGGCAAAATACAAGCTGTTGGCCAGCCAGACGGCGACAGCGGCACGATTAAAAACGCCGCCCAAAGCCACAGCCGTCAGGGGCGCCGCCAGAGACAGGAGAAAAACCCCCACCCATTGCCCGAACAAAGAGCGCCCCAATTTGTGAATATCCAGAAACAAATACACCGTGCCCAGAATGACCGCCACACCCGCGGCGGTGAAAGCCGCATTTCGCTGCGCCACGGCGAAAAACCAGGCGCCCCCAAACAACCCGGCCAGCGGAAAAGCCAACGAAATAGCAATCATGCCCCGTTTTCCGGGGCAGTTTCGGGAAAAAACCGGATTTTTGATCACCCATTCCACAAAAGGATTTTTCAGGATGTAAAATACAGTCAGAAATAGAAACCAAAAAAGGGTTTTCCAATTCCAGGTGTGCGCCAATTGAGCTCCCGTCAAAAACGGAACAATCCACATGGCCCATGCCCCGTATTCGTCGGGGAAAACCTTTTTAAATTCCCGCGCCGTCATTGAAATCAGAATTTCTCCCCTTTGGCTTCGCGAATGGCACTACCGGTTGCCCGAATGCGCGTCCAATTGTTGTAAAAGAAAACAAGCATGGCCAAAACTTCCAAAATGCCGCCGATGACAATGCCCCAGTGCCAGACCATTCCGCTGGCAAAAGCGGAGATCACTTCGGACGCGGTTCGAACAAAAACGCCCGCTGAAACGGTGTAAAAGACGTAGCGGGCCAGATCCGGACTGTAGTGGTGATCTTCCTTCAGGGGACGCGGAAACATCCACTGGGCCACTCCCATGATCATCAGCATGACAAATCCCACCAAAATGGAATGGGTGTGTGCCGTAATGAGTTGCTGATCGGGAAACGTCCCGAGCAATTCTTTTTGAATCACCATACCGATTCCCAAAATCAACCCGACAAAAAGAAAAAAGACGCTCGTTCGGATGTACCAGCGTACAATAGTGTGCATGGCTGCCTCCTCTCAATTACACTTACATGTGAAATTTTTTCACTTTAAACAGAGATTATTGAAAATTGCCCCCCAAATCCAACGGATTACTTTTTTTGCGGAAATTCTCGCTGTCCTCTTTTTCTTCTCAGGAAGCGGGCGATTCTCGCCAATTCATCATCTCTCGCACGTCTTCAATACCATTTTTTAACTTAATGACTTTTTTCTCGTCCAACACCGCAAGATACCGGGTGATTTTCATCTGGACGTCTTCATCCTCCACATGACGGTGCTCGTAGTGGACGCGCTTCAGAAAAAGCTCTACGGCCCCTTGTGGCTGCCCCATAATTTCGAACGCCTGCTGAGCGGCTTCCTTTGGGTGCTTATTGACCCACTGAATGGCGGCGTCCAGTTCATCCGCAAACAACGCCGTCAATTCCGGGTACTTCCGAATCAATTCGCCCTTAAAAAGAAGTCCCGCATTGGGCAGATTTCCCAATTCCGGGTGAATTTGCTGCCACAAATCGCTGAAGGAAAGCGAGACCCTGCCCTCGCCGCCAACAGCAAAAAGGGCCTGGCTCGCCTCAGGCTCGCGCAACAAAACGGTGTCGGCTTCGCCGGAAATGAATTTGTCACGAATTTCTTCAGGCCTGCCAAAGGGCTTTCCGAAAAAAAATTCAAACTCCCCGGGATCGAATCCAAGACTTTGCATGAGGTACGACGTAATGGCGTAAGGAGGGGCGTTTTTGAAAAGAGGGGCGTAGATGGCGTGCCCTTTCAAATTGGCAAAGCTTTTGGCACGGTAGCCGCGCGTCAGGACATAAAAATTGTCCCAGATGTCAATGGAAGCCATTTTAATATCGGCGCCGTTCTGGAAAAGCTTCACGGCGGCGACAACAGCCGAAAACGTAATGTCCGCGCGCCCGTTGACCACCCACCCCATGTGCTTTTCCGTTTCCTGCCAGACCTTCAGCTCCTCCACTTTAATTCGCTCCATAAGGCGGGGCGATTTCAGCAATTGCATTAGAATCGGGTACACCACAGGCGTTGCCGATTGAATCACAACCGGAATTCGGCCGTCGCTACCCACTTCAAAACGGTGCAGCGGTTTTCGCACCCGACAAAAATACACGTGGTGCTCAATGCCGGAAATTTTCTCCGTAACGGTCTCAAACCCAAGGGGCAGCAACATATTAATTAGAGGGACGGGCTCAAAATACTGAATCAGGCGAAAACCGTCGCCAACCGGAACATCCTGCGCCTTTTTCAAAATGGCGCTAAAGGGGTCTTCCCGCCAGCCGCGCACGTCCACCACCTCGAATTCCTCTTTGTACGCCTGCCAGTTTTTGACTCTCTCCTCGGGTGATTGAACGGTGTGAATGCTGAGTTGAAATTCCTCCGGCCCCACTTCCTGAGTAAAGTGCTCGTACCCGCCCTCCGTAAGCATGTTCTTTAAAGGAACCGGATCAAAGGAATTAATGACAGTCAGGATTTCGCCGGGTTCCAATTGGCGTAGGCGCTTGGTAATTTCGGGCAAAAAAAAGTCCTCGCGTTGCCGAACATCCAAAATATATTCCTTTTTCGCTTCGTCAAGCCAGGCCGGCCTCTCAGCAGGCAGCGGCGTTTTCTCTTCCGCAATGCAGTCCGGAAATTGCCGGTACAGTTCTTCTTCCTGCCCTACCTCCCGATTTAATTTGTGGAGCAATTCGCAAATGGAAATGTCCAGGAATTTAGCCACATCGGACAACGTTGCCCATTTTGCAACGGTGTTGTACACCAATTTGTTTTTCAATTTTTTAGCTCTGGGTGAAATGGCAATCAGCGTCTCCTGCAAATGGGGGTATTCATCCAACAATTCTTTAATCTTTGTTTTCGCCAAAATAATCATTGCTTGTCCTTTTCCGTTTCTATTTTCACTTCTTTATTTCGATGTTCTTTTTGCCCCGTTTTTTCCGTCAACGTCGTCCCCCTCCGGTGTGATTGTAAATGGGCCGGTTAATTTCCTGCAGGCGAACGCGGTATTCTTCAACAGAAAGGCTGTTTTTCCAATGCCCGGTCAAACGGGCCAATCCCGTAACCAGTACAAAAATAAGCACAATCGTCAGCGCGTACACCCAGGGAGGGATGGGTTTCTTTTTGTTGGGTAACCGCAAATCGAGTGTCTTTTCTTCGGGGCAAACAGATGTGCACCGGAGGCAGGTTGTGCATTCATCCGACACCACGCGATTGAGCTTGTGTACCTGAATATTGGCGGGGCACGCCTCTGTACACAAACGGCAATCAACACAGGTTTTCGGGTTACGGGTGATTTTCACCGGGCTGAAAAGGCTCAAAAAACCCAACAGGGCTCCGTAGGGACACAAGTACCGGCACCAAAAATTTTTAATCGGGATGGAAAGAACCGCCAAAGCAACCATTACCCAAAATGAAAACGCCGAAAGGTGCTCGAAAAACAGCAACATCTTCACGTCGGCCATGCGGTTGTAGGGACTGTAAATGAAAGCGCGCAGAGCCATTACACTCATTTGCCCCAAAATGCCCCAGGCAAAGAAGAACAGGAGCAGGTACTTCACGCTTCGCAAGGGGTAGTCAAGAGCTTTGGGCAGTACCCAATTGCGGCCCAAAATCTTCCGACCAAATTTCCACAAATATTCGGACAAAAAACCAATGGGACAAACCCACGAACAGAAGCTTCGCTTAACCAGAATCCCCATTAAAACAATCGCAATAAAAATGGCCAGTCCGGCCGGATGAATGGAGTTATAAATTCCTGTCAGCACCCAGTATTTCAGGCTAATGAGGGAACTCAGGGGCAAAAAGGCCTCTACGCCGGGGGGACGCGTGACCGGCTGGCCGCCGTACCGTACATAATGGACAAACAGTACAAACCGCCAACCGGTGTACAACGTAGCCAGCAAAAAAACAATTTGAACACCGAGACGCAGTTTCTGGCTGTCCAAGGCATCTAATTTTGCCTTTGTTTTCCGCCAAACCGCCTTCGTTTTTTCCTCGATTTCTTTTTCGGAATCGACTCTTCCCACACCTTCACCGCACAATTTGAATTAAATTTTACTTTTCAGGCGAAAATTGAACGTCTTCGTGTCCTTAGCCAGCTCTTCAAAATTGGTTTGACTCAAAATGGCGTAAATTTTCTCCCGGACGGGCAACCATTGGTTGTGCAAAGGACAGGGATTGGCGTCAGAACATTTGTCCAGACCAAATACGCAATTTTTAAACAAATCCAGCCCGTCTAACACCCGGTAAACGTCCAACACGGTCAAATCCTTTGGTTCTCGCGTCAACCGAATACCGCCATTAGGTCCCTTGTACGATTCCACCACGCCCCACCGGGTCAATTCCTGAAAAATCTTTCCCAAAAAATGGTAGGAGATGCCCAATGCCTCGGAAATCTCTCGGATGGAAATATAGGATTTATTTGAATTTAGCGTTAAATACAAAACCGCCCGAATCCCGTACGTGGACGCCTTCGAAAAAAGCATTTTTCTCTCGCAATTATTTCAGACTAAATTGTCTTAAATATATAACGCCCTTGGATGGTTTGCAACCCTTTTTTAAAATTTTCGCAACATTTAAAAAAAGTCTTGACATTGGACACTTTTGTCTTTATCTTAATTGTCAATTTAAAGGTTAAAACAAAAATAAAATCGACACGCTATGACGAACGGAACCCAAACAGCTTCTTTTTCTGCCATTGCCCCGAGGCAAGTCCTCGACGGGATCGTTCTGTTTGTCATACCCTATCTGGTCTTATTTTTACACCTCCTGCCCATTTTATTGTTGTCCATTTTGATTCTCGGCATTATCGCCGGCTTGATTTTGCCCCTTATTTTGGGATAAAAGTCGAGCCAGAGGTAAGAAAGAGAATCAAACGCAACACCCTTTAAAATTCAACACAAACAAAAAAACTTACCTCTGGCTCACAGGATTCGTTTATTTTAAATAACGAGGTTGAGCTATGAGAAGCGACACAGTTAAAAAAGGTTTTGAACGCGCTCCCCACCGAAGTTTGTTGCGTGCCTGCGGACTGAAAGACCCGGACTTTGGGAAACCCTTCATTGGAATTGCCAATTCGTTTATCGAAATCATTCCAGGCCACGTGCATTTGCAGGAATTCGGCCGTATTGCCAAAGAAGAAATCCGAAAAGCCGGCGGCGTCCCCTTTGAATTCAACACCATTGGTGTGGACGACGGCATTGCCATGGGACACTCGGGCATGAAATATTCCCTCCCCAGCCGTGAATTGATTGCCGATTCGATCGAAACCGTCGTACAAGCCCACAAATTGGACGCGCTGGTTTGCATTCCAAATTGTGACAAAATTGTGCCCGGAATGCTCATGGCAGCCATGCGATTGAATATTCCCACCATTTTTGTGAGCGGCGGCCCGATGGCCGCAGGCCACACGCAGAACGGCAAAGCCGTGGATTTGATTACGGTTTTTGAAGGCGTGGGCGAATACCAATCCGGTAAAATTGACGAAAAGCGTCTGACCGAACTGGAAAAATTGGGTTGTCCGACTTACGGCTCCTGTTCCGGCATGTTTACGGCCAATTCGATGAATTGTCTTATGGAAGCGCTGGGCATGGCGTTGCCGGGGAACGGAACCATTTTGGCCATTCGTCCCGAACGCAGGGAATTAGTGCGCCGCGCCGCAAGGCAAATCATGACTCTGATCGAAAAAGACCTGAAGCCCCGCGATATTGTGGATATTGAGTCGGTGGACAACGCCTTTATTTTGGACATGGCGATGGGTGGCTCCACTAACACAGTGCTCCACACACTGGCAATTGCCAACGAAGCGGGCATTCGCTACCCACTCGAGCGCCTCAACGAATTGGCCGCACAAGTTCCTCAAATTTGCAAGGTCTCACCCGCTTCTTTCTGGCACATGGAAGATGTGGATCGCGCCGGTGGAATTAGCGCTATCTTAAAAGAAGTGAGCAAAAAACCGGGGCTTTTGCACCTCGACAAAAAAACCGTTACAACTCAAACATTGGGGGAAAATATTGCGCCTGCGGAGGTGAAAGATGCCCGTGTCATTCGGCCTTTGGAAAAACCCTACAGTCACAGCGGCGGGCTGGCCATTTTGTTCGGCAACCTGGCGCCTGACGGCTCGGTGGTTAAAACGGGCGCCGTGGAGCCTCACATGCTGCAATTTGAGGGAAAAGCCATTGTTTTTGATTCGCAGGAAGAAGCCAACGCCGGTATTTTGGGCGGCAAAGTTAAGGCGGGGCACGTGGTTGTGATCCGGTACGAGGGTCCCAAGGGCGGTCCGGGCATGCAAGAAATGCTGGCGCCTACGTCCAATATTATGGGCATGGGACTCGGGGACAAAGTGGCTCTAATTACAGACGGCCGTTTTTCGGGGGGAACGCGGGGCGCTTGCGTAGGACACGTTTCGCCGGAGGCCATGGCAGGCGGCCCCATTGCGCTGGTGGAGGACGGTGATCCGATTCGGATTGACATTCCCAATAAAAAACTGGAATTGAAGGTCTCGGCGGAGGAATTGGAAAAAAGACGAGCCAACTGGACAGCTCCCAAACCCAAAACAAATTCCAAGTGGTTGCTCCGCTATTCAAAGATGGTCACTTCGGCCAACACAGGTGCGGTTTTCGAAGTCGCCTGACGGTTTAGGCGATCCCCAATGAACAAACGACACAAGAGTGAGGAACAAAAAATGGCAGCCGAATCTCAAGTACACGCACGCGCAAAACATGCCCGGGAGGGAAAACATCTTTCGGGACATTCGCAGGATGCCCCTCCTCCCCGAATGTCCGGCGCGGAAATTTTCGTCCGTTCTCTCATGGAGGAAAAAGTAGAAGTCTTGTTCGGATTTCCGGGTGGCGTCATTCTCAATGTTTACGATAAACTCTACAAAAACAAAAGTTTCCGCCACGTTTTGGTCCGACACGAGCAGGGGGGAACGCACGAAGCCGACGGGTATGCCCGGGCAACCGGCAAACCGGGGGTCATTATTATTACGTCCGGTCCCGGTGCTACCAACACCACCACAGGGATTGCCACGGCATATATGGATTCCATTCCGCTGGTGGTTTTTACGGGGCAGGTTGCTTCCAATCTGATCGGAAATGACGCATTTCAGGAAGTCGACACATTGGGCGTCACGCGACCGATTACTAAACACAATTTCATCGTGCGCGATGTGCGGGAATTGGCACGTACCATCAAAGAAGCCTTTTACATTGCCACCACGGGGCGCCCGGGACCGGTCGTCATCGATCTCCCCAAAGATATTCTTACCGACGAAACGGAATTTGTTTACCCGAAAACCGTTTCGATCCGGGGCTACAAACCCCGCTACCGCCCCAATTCCCAGCAAATCCGCAAGGCCGCTGCCGTAATTCAACAATCGGAACGACCTGTTATTTTGTCGGGCGGTGGCATCATGCACGCCAATGCCGCTGAGATTTTGACGGCCTTTGCTCGCAAAGCCAATATTCCCGTCACGTCCACCCTTTTGGGTTTGGGAGGATTCCCAACGGACGACCCCCTGTCACTGGGAATGCCCGGCATGCACGGCACCTGGTATGCAAATATGGCACTTACCCACGCCGATCTCATTATTTCCCTTGGTGCCCGTTTTGACGACCGGGTGACGGGACGTTTGGAAGATTTTGCGCCCCACGCCAAAATTATTCACGTCGATATTGACCCGGCCGCCATTAGCAAAAATGTTCCGGCGGATATTCCGATTGTAGGCGATGTGAGATTAGTCCTTGAAGAAATGATCAATTACGTGGATTACAAAGAACGCGCCGAGTGGCACGAACAAATCACCAAATGGAAAAAGGAACACCCGCTGCGCTACCGCCGTTCGGAAAAGGTGATCAAACCCCAATTTGTGATTGAGCAAATCAGTGAAGCTACCCACGGCGAGGCCATTGTAGCTACCGACGTCGGGCAACACCAAATGTGGGTGGCCCAATATTACAAATTCAAATACCCCCGCTCAATTATTTCCTCGGGCGGATTGGGTACCATGGGCTTCGGCTTCCCTGCGGCTGTGGGAGCCGCCATCGGTCGACCCGATCGAACCGTTGTGGCTATTGTGGGTGACGGAGGCTTTCAGATGACCAATATGGAGCTCTCCACGGCGGTTGCCAACCGGGTACCGGTCAAGGTTTTCGTCCTGAACAACAAACGCCTGGGGATGATCCGTCAATGGCAGGACATGTTTTACGACAAGCGTTTTTCGCATTCCAATCTCCAGGACATCAGCCCCGATTTCGTCCGATTGGCAGAAGCCCACGGGGCCATCGGCATTCGCGTCACCAAACCCAGTGAAGTACCGGCCACCATTGAAAAAGCCCTTTCCATTCACGATCGACCGGTGGTTGTGGACGTTTGGACGCACCCGAAAGAAAATGTTTTTCCGATGGTTCCGGCCGGTGCCGCGATTCACGAGATTATTGAGGGACCGGAAAACGAAGAGGAGGAAGAATGAGGCACACGATCTCTCTGGTAGTCGAAAACAAATTGGGGGCGGCTTCGCGCATTTTTGGTCTTTTCAGTTCCCGCGGTTTCAATTTGGAAAGCATTTCCGTTGGTGAATCCGAGGAAAAAGACCTTTACCGAATGACCATTGTTACCCGCGGCGACGACGCCATCGTCGAACAAATTACCAAACAACTGAACAAATTGGTGGACGTCGTCAAGGTTTCGGACCTGACGCTGGAAGATTACATCGAACGCGAGCTGGCCTTGCTTAAGGTGTCCAGTAATTCCTCTACTCGATCGGAAATCATGCAAATTGCCAATGTGTTTCGAGCCAAAATTGTGGACATTAGCCCGCGCACGCTCACGGTGGAAGCCACGGGAACCGAAGACAAAATTGACGCGATTATTAGCATGCTCCGGCCCTTCGGGCTAAAGGAAGTTGCGCGAACCGGACACGTCGCCATGAAACGGGAATTTCAAAAAGAGCGTTGATCGAGAGAATTGAACTTGACCTAAATTTGAAAGGAAGCATTCCATGAAACTTTATTACGACAAAGATGCGGATTTGTCTTACCTCAAGGGAAAAACGATTGCTGTTTTGGGGTACGGAAGTCAGGGGCACGCTCACGCCCTGAACCTGAAAGATTCGGGAATGGACGTGGTAGTGGGATTGCGTAAGGACAGCCATTCCTGGCAAAAAGCGGAGTCGGCCGGACTGAAAGTCATGACCGCTTTCGAGGCTGCCAAAGCGGCCGATTTTATTATGATGCTCGTTCCCGACCAGACTCAGCCGGAAATGTACGACGAAGCCGTGGCACCGAATTTGAGCGCGGGGAAAACACTGGCCTTCGCCCACGGGTTTAATATTCACTACGGACAAATCCAACCCCCGGCCGACGTCGATGTGGTCATGATTGCCCCCAAAAGTCCGGGACATTTGGTGCGCCGGGTGTACACCGAAGGCAAGGGGACTCCCTGCCTCGTTGCCGTTGCTCAGGACGCCACGGGCCACGCAAAAGACAAAGCTCTGGCCTATGCACGAGGCATCGGCGGAACCCGGGCGGGCGTCATCGAAACCACATTCAAAGAAGAAACCGAAACGGATTTATTCGGCGAACAGGTCGTCCTGTGCGGCGGCGTCGTTGAGCTGATTAAGGCTGGC
>CAZOHG010000027.1:0-47983 GCA_964579725.1 uncultured Deferribacteres bacterium | reverse complement strand
TTAACCAACACGTCGGGCTTCAGTGCCGCAATGAGCTGGTACGGAGTATCTTCGTCAAAAATCACCACAAAATCCACCGGAACCAAATTGCACAACATAAAAGCGCGGTCTTCCTGCGAAATAATCGGGCGATTTGGCCCCTTGTTGCGCCGTGCGGAGGCGTCCGAATTAATGCCCACAACCAAAACATCCCCCAAATTTTTGGCCTGATTCAAAAGTTCCAGGTGCCCCCGGTGCAGGAGGTCAAAAACTCCGTTGGTAAACACCACTTTTTGCCCTCGGCCGCGAAATTTCTCGCGCAAAACCAGCAATTCGTCCGGCGAAACCACGCGCCCCATCAGCCCGCTTCCTCCAAATCCTGCCGCAATTTTTCGCGATCAATGGGGACAATGCCCACCTCGCCGCACACAATGCCCGCCGCCCGATTCGCTAAGGCCGCCGCTTCCACAAATGTGGCTCCTGACACCAGTGCCATTGCAAGCGTACTGATCACGGTGTCCCCGGCTCCGGAAACATCCCGGACTTTGCGAGCTCTGCTGGAAATGTACCGTGCTTCCTTTTCGTCTTCAAAAACGGCCATTCCCTTTTCACCCAGCGTAATCAAAAGCCATTTGGGTTGAAGCTTCTTCAACAGCCAGCGCCCCGCTTCCTCCAACTCCTCCTGCCCGCTTAACCGCCTTCCCAATGCCGCCTCCGCTTCCCGAATATTGGGTTTAAATACCGTCACTTCTCGATATTCCAAAAAATTGTCGAATTTTGGGTCTACCAAAATCGGCACGTTGTGTTCTCGAGCCGTACGAATCGCAACTTGAATGAGATCGCGCACAATCAGCCCCTTGTTGTAATCTTCAATAATAACAGCATCCATTTGGGGAATAAGGGCTTGCAGAGTAGTTTCAACCCGTTTTTGAGTTGCCAGATCAATGGGCTTCCGGGATTCGCGGTCCGTGCGAACTACATGCTGCCCGTTGGCAATGACCCGCGTTTTAACCGTTGTGGGGCGTGAACTGTCCACCACAATGCCGTCCTTCGGGAGATTTTTCTCTTTCAACAATGTCAGGACTTCTTTGCCCATATTGTCCTGCCCGACAAGCCCTACCAGGTAAGGCATGCCGCCAAGAGAATCGATATTATTTCCGACGTTAGCTGCCCCTCCCAATCGCGAGAATTCCTGGGTAATTTCAACCACCGGAACGGGCGCTTCGGGAGAAATGCGACTCACGTCACCCCAAAAATAGCGGTCAAGCATGAGATCGCCAAAAACGAGCACCTTTTTCCCGCTGAAATTGTTAAAGATGGCATTCAGGCGTTTTTTTTCAAGTTGAATCATGTGCAATTCACTTTCAAGTTAACACAAAAATTGCCACGTTTCGGTTCACGTGGCAATCCGATTCCAAAAATTCTCCCCCACTTTTATCTTTGACTTTCGATTTAGCGCAAAAGCACAAACAAGCCGAGACACACCCTTCCGAACCTTTCGGTTTCTTTTGATCCGACTTGACGTTTATTTGAAGCGAGGCTTGTCAGCGACGTGAAGATTCCACCCCCGTTTCCACTGAATGCCCGACCCGCAACACCGTTTCTTCATCAAAGGGCTTGCCCAAAACCTGCAAACCAATGGGCAATCCGTTGGAAGCCTTCCCGCAAGGGACGGAAAGTGCCGGAATCCCCGCAAGATTAGCCGAAATCGTAAAAACGTCGGACAGGTACATTTGCAAAGGATCGTTCAACCGCTCTCCCAATTTAAAAGCGGTCGTCGGGGAGGTAGGGGTAATAATGGCATCGTATTTTTTAAACGCCTCCTCAAAGTCCTGTTTAATCAAGGTACGCACTTTTTGGGCTTTGCGGTAGTAGGCTTCGTAGTACCCGGCGGAAAGAACGTACGTCCCCAACATAATGCGCCGCTTGACTTCCTCTCCAAATCCTTCGCTACGCGATTTTGTGTACAGTTCCTCCAGATTGCCAATTCCCTGGGCTCGGAAACCATAACGTGCTCCGTCGTAGCGCTCCAGATTGGAAGAAACCTCCGCCGTGGCCAAAATGTAGTAGGTTGCCACAGCAAAGTCCGTGTGTGGCAGCGACATTTCTTCTACGGCGGCACCCTGCTTTTCCAGTAAAGTCAGGGCCTTTTCAACCGACTGGCGAACTTCGGAGCTTAATCCCTCCCCAAAATATTCGCGTGGAAAACCGATTCGCAGCCCCTCAACGCCCTGCTCCAAAGCCGACGAAAAATCAGGGACGGGCTCCGGAACGGAGGTAGAATCCAAGGAATCGTGACCGGAAATCACGGAAAGCAGCTCGGCCGCATCCGTCACGCTGCGGGCAATCGGGCCGATTTGATCCAGAGACGAGGCAAAAGCCACCAGGCCGTAGCGGCTCACCCGGCCGTACGTCGGTTTGAGGCCGACCACACCACACATGGCAGCAGGTTGACGAATCGAGCCCCCTGTGTCCGAGCCAAGAGCCGTCTGGCACAATTTTGCCGCCACCGCTACTGCAGAACCCCCGGAAGACCCACCCGGAATGTAATCGGGATTGTGGGGATTTCTGACCGGTCCGAAATAGGAGGTTTCGTTGGACGAACCCATCGCAAATTCGTCCATATTGGTTTTGCCGATGATCACGGCGTCCTGTTCCAACAGCCGCTTGACAGCTGTGGCCGTGTACGGGGCGACGAAATTTTCCAGCATTCGAGAACCGCAGGTTGTTCGGCGACCACGAATGTTCAGATTGTCCTTCACCGCCACAACCATTCCCGCCAATTTTCCGGCGGAACCCGACTGAATTTTCGCTTCTACTGCCCGAGCCTGCTCGCGCGCCCAATCCGGGAACACCGAAATAAAGGCATTTAGTTCACCGGCCGTTTCCAAACGGTTCAGGTAGTTTTCCACCAAATCTACAAGCCTGACCCGACCGTTTACAACATTTTCGCGAATGTGTGAAAAATCCGACTCCAGTAAATCCACTCTACTCTCTCAATTTCCGATTTCAGGGGTGTTACTTGTTTATTTTTTGGGGACTTCCTTCTTGGAGGTGTCGTCGTCTTCGTGCACAGCCTTTTTGAATTCGCGAAGGCCCTGCCCCAACCCTTTTGCCAAGCTGGGAATTTTGGAACCTCCAAAAATCAAGACAATAATGGCTAAAATAATGAGCCATTCCGTAGGACCAATCGAACTGAACATGGTACCTCGCTCCTCTCTCTTCGTCCGCACAAAGCGGATTTGAACAATACTGCTTTTCCCGCAACTCGGGGAGGCAAAAGAATCAGCTCTTCTGCCGTTTTCTTTTTCTGTCAAAAATACTGAACGCCGTTACCCTGCCAATTCCGAGGAAGCCTTGTCTTCTTTGTTGGATGAGTCGGATTCGGACTTCTCGATTTTCAATTCATCGGAATCCTTCTCACTCTCCACAGAGTCTTCACCCAAATTTTCCGGATAGGTATCTTCAATTAATTCCTTTGTGGAAGTGACTTCATCTTCCAATTCTTGTTTCAGATCGCTGAGGATGTCCTCTTCCGGTTTCAAAATCTCTTCTTTCAGGTCTTCCGTGGCCTTTTTGAATTCCCGCATACCTTTGCCCAGCCCGCGAGCTAACTCCGGAAGCCGGTCTGCTCCGAAAACGAGCAAAATAATGAGAAAAATGACCAGCAATTCCATCGGGCCGATTGACCCAAACATTTTCTCACCTTCTTCCTTTAATAAAAACGAATAGCACCAGCACTATTGAAACAATAATCAGGAGTTCTTTAAAGCTCATCGCGATAAAAGAGTAGCCTCTCGTTCAAAATCGCCGGTTTTAATACCAGCGTAAAATGTACGCCGCCAATGCCACCCCCACGATACCGACTACATTTAATTTGAAGGTAAATCCCAGTGTGACGGTAAAAAGGGATGCATTGAGCGTCGTCGGAGAAATTCCGCCCACGGCGGCACGCAAGAAAAACTCGCGCACAACACCCGGCGGAATCACCAAACCAACCAGTTCGCCCAGAGCCGAACCAATGAGAGCCCCCAAAAACAACACCAGAGCAAGATACCCTAAAGAACGCTTGCGAGAGGGAACACCTGCCACAACTTTTCTCCTCTTTTTGCCGATTGCAATTGACGCGGACTTTCTGTCACTCGTCCCCTTCAGCCCCAGGCACCAACCACCGTAATTGTCAAAGAAGCACGTTGTGCAAAAATCTCTTTTTGTTTAACGCCTGTCAAAGCAAAATGGTTTATTTTTAACGCCCAAATGACTCAATCAGTGAAGCAAAAATCTTTTTCCCGTCCTCGGAGCCCAACAGTTGTTCCGACGCCCGCTCCGGATGAGGCATGAGCCCTAGAACATTCCCCTGTTTGTTGATGATCCCGGCAATATTGTTGAGCGAGCCGTTGGGATTAAATCGCTCGGAAACCTCCCCCTCTGGCGAGGCGTACCGAAAAACCACCTGCCGGTTGGCTTCCAGTTCGTCTAATCTTTCCGGATCAAGATAAAAATTGCCTTCATTGTGGGCAATTGGAATCCGCAAGGTTTCGCCCTGTTTGCACATTGAGGTAAAGCGGGTATTCCTGTTTTCCACGCGAATCGAGACAAATTTGCAAATAAAATGGAGCGATTTATTCCGCAACATCGCTCCCGGCAGCAGCCCCAATTCCAATAAGATTTGAAACCCATTGCAAATACCGAGCACCGCCCCCCCTTTTTGGGCAAAACGCGCTACTTCTTCCATGATGGGTGAAAAGCGCGCCATAGCACCTGTGCGAAGGTAATCCCCGTACGAGAATCCGCCGGGCAAAACCACGGCATCCACACCCCGTAAATCGCGCTCTTTGTGCCACAGGTACACCGCCTCCTGGCCCATAATCCGCGTTGCCACGTCGTACACATCCCGGTCACAATTAGAGCCAGGAAAAACCACCACACCAAAACGAATGCGCCGCGACCCCATTTTCAGCGACTCTCCTCCTCGGGAAGCGCTTCCAATTCAAAACGGTAGTCCTCGATGACGGGGTTGGCCAGCAATTTTCGACAAATCTCGTCCGTTTGTTTTTTGGCTTCTTCTAAAGAGAGTTTGTCCGAAAGACTCAGGACAATATTTTTCCCCACACGCACGGCCTCAACCGACGCAAATCCCATATTTTTCAAGATATGTCGAATAGCACTCCCCTGAGGATCGAGAATGTCTTTCTTCAAAAAAACACTGATTTTAGCCTGCCACACGGAAACCTCTCCCAAATCAATAGTCAGAAATATCCATGACCTCGTCGGCATTGCGAATCGACCGAATAATCGCCCGCACAATGCCCATTAGAACAAATGTGGAACTTAACAAAAACATGGCCGTTGAGGGAAAAATCATCACCGCCAAAGACGATAAAATGAACAAAATGAGTTTGCGATTATTTTTTTTGCTCATCCGAAACGTAAATTTGGGGAGGGTGTCGTACTCCACATTGGAAATCATGAGTACCCCCAGGAAAATAGCCAACGGCGCCAACATTTTGGCCAGACGCAAATATCCCCAATAATGGTAATTGAAGGCAATAAAAGAAGATAAAACAACTGCCTGACTTGGAATGGGCAGGCCGGAATATTCTTTCTTGACGAAAGAATCCTGATTCACATTAAAGCGAGCCAGGCGCATGGCTCCGAAAAACAAAGGCAGAAAACTAATGACTACCCCAATATTGTGAATGTCGCGGAAATAAACGGCATAGATCAATATGGAGGGGGCCACCCCGAAAGACACCACGTCTGCCAGCGAATCGAGTTCAATGCCAAACTTGCTGTAACTCCGGGTTAGTCTGGCTACGGTGCCGTCCAACGCATCCAAAATGGCAGCAATGACAATTAGCCAAGAAGCCGTAACCATGTTTCCGTCAAAAGCGTACACAATCGACAAAAAGCCACAAAAAATATTGGCCGTTGTAAAAGAACCCGGAATAAACGCACGGTTAATTTTTAGATTTGAATTCGCCAAGGATCGTCTCGCCTCCTTTAACCTTTTGATTCAATTTCACTTTAATCTCCACATCTTCCGGCAAAAATATATCGGCACGGGAACCGAATTTAATCATTCCGAAACGTTCTCCCTTTTGCACATGGTACCCCTCCCGAACATGACAAACCACGCGCCGCGCAATAATGCCCGCAATTTGCTTAAACAAGATCTTGTGCGAGCCGTTTTCAATCCCGATCACCGTTTGCTCGTTGTCCATAGAAGCCTTCTCGCGGTACGCCGGCAGGAATTTCCCCCGATAATATTGAAAATATCCCACCACACCGCTCATGGGAATTCGATTGACATGCACATTAAAAACCGACATAAAAATGCTGACCTGCGTCGCCGGAGCGTGCAAATAGCGGTCTTCTTGAACCTTTCGAATTATAATCACTTTCCCGTCCGCCGGGGACACAATCGTGTTTTCACCGGGCGGAATAACGCGATCGGGGTCGCGGAAAAAGTAAATCGAAAAAAGCGTAAAAATCCACAAAAAAACGACAAAAATTTTCATGACCAGGGAATGATTCAGCCAGAGCCCTGCTGTAAAAAGCAGGGTCAGAAAAAGAATCGCTCCCAATGTTCCCAAGCCGTCTTTGGCAAGCATCAGCGTTTAAACTCCTCCGTGTACAACGCGAGCCAGAACTTCCTGGTAGGCTTCTTCCACGTCACCCAGATCCTGACGGAAACGGTCTTTGTCCAGCTTTTTACCGGTTTCCAGGTCCCACAAACGGCAGGTGTCCGGGGAAATTTCGTCTCCCAAAATGATTTTGTCCTCGTAGCGGCCAAACTCCAATTTAAAATCTACCAGGCGTATTTTGCGCCGAATAAAAAACGACTTTAAAATTGCATTGATTTTCATGGCAAACCGGGTAATGGTGGCCATTTCTTCGGGCGTGGCCAGGCCAAAGGCCACCGCGTGGTGTTCGTTCATCATGGGGTCATCTAAATCGTCGTTCTTTAAATAAAACTCCAGTACGGGGTAGTCCAGGTCTTTGCCGTCTTCCAACCCGTAACGCTTGACCAAGCTGCCCGTCGCGATATTGCGCATGACCACTTCAATGGGCACAATCTTCAACTTTTTGACCAGCATTTCTCGATCCGACAACACCTTTTCGAAATGCGTGGGAATGTGGTAACTTTCAAGAAATTCAAAAATAAAGGCGGACATTTTGTTATTGACAATACCCTTGTCCTGAATTGTGCCTTTTTTCTTCCCGTTAAAGGCGGTTGCGTCGTCCTTAAATTCCTGAATGACCAAATTCGGGTCATCCGTTGCGTACAACTTTTTTGCCTTGCCTTCGTACAGAAGTTCACCCTTTTTCAAGATTTTTCTCCTACTATTCGATTTGATCCCTTCGTTTTCCCTTTCCCCAAAAACCGCCGTTTTTTTTCCTTTTAATTCAGCAGCCCGATTCGGCGAAAAATCGCTTCTACGTTGCGCAAATTGTGATTCAAATCAAACGCCCGGTCGATGTCTTCTTTCGAGAGGTACCGGCGCAATTCGGAATCCTGTTCCACCGCTTCCTTAAAGGATTGACCCAATTGCCAGGCACTGTGCGCCCGCTTCTGAACCAGACGGTACGCCTCTTCGCGCGTCAAACCTTTTTCCGCCAAAAGTAAAAGAAGCGGCTGGGAGAAAATAACCCCCTTGGTTAACTCCAGATTTCGGCGCATGTTTTCCGGGTACACCTGCAACTGGTCAATAATTTGGGTCAATTTGTACAACATGTAGTCCAGTGCAATGGTACTGTCGGGCAAAATAATCCGCTCCGCAGACGAATGGCTGATGTCCCGCTCGTGCCACAAGGT
This sequence comes from uncultured Deferribacteres bacterium, assembly GCA_964579725.1. Classification (GTDB taxonomy): domain Bacteria; phylum Zhuqueibacterota; class JdFR-76; order JdFR-76; family BMS3Abin05; genus CAZOHG01. Next base: position 40,185 of record CAZOHG010000027.1, on the reverse strand, counting down.
AATGTTTTCCATCGCTGTGAGGGCGTACCCGCGCAAAAGGCGCGCCAACCCCGCCATTCGCTCGCAGGTAATGGGATTTTTTTTGTGCGGCATTGCCGACGAACCCTTTTGCCCCTTGCTGAAAAATTCTTCGGCTTCCAACACCTCCGTTTTTTGAAGCGCCCGAATTTCCGTGGAGAATTTTTCCAGAGAAGAGCCAATAATGGCCAGCGTGGTGACAAACTGCGCGTAGCGGTCCCGCTGCACAATTTGGTTGGAAACCGGTGCCGGCTTCAGGCCCAACTTGGCGCAGGTTTTTTCCTCCACTTCTGGGTCCAAATGGGCAAATGTCCCGACTGCACCGGAAATTTTCCCTACGGAAATGGCCTCAACGGCGGCTTTCAAACGCTGGCTATTGCGGCGGGTCTCCTCCAGCCACAGAGCCAATTTGAGTCCGAACGTCATGGGTTCAGCGTGCACACCGTGTGTACGGCCAATACAGGGCGTGTCCTTAAATTCTAAAGCCCGGCGTTTCAGAACGTCCTGCAAAGCTTGCAAATCTCGGAGCAGCCGCTCCCCCGCCTCCTTTAACAGGAGGGCGTTGGCCGTGTCCAGCACATCCGAAGACGTCAGTCCGAGATGAATGTAGCGCGAATCCGGCCCCACAAACTCGGCAACGCTGGTTAGAAACGCAATGACGTCGTGGTTGACCTCGGCTTCGATTTCTGCAATGCGTTTCAGATCGAAATTGGCCCGGCGCCTAATTCTCTCAAAAGCTTCCCTGGGAATGCGCCCCCTCTCCGCCTGAACCTCGCAGACAGCCAGTTCCACCTGCAACCACTTGCGGAATTTATTTTCGTCCGTCCAAATAGCCCCCATTTCGGGACGTGTGTACCGTTCAATCATGCAGCACTCGGAATTTGCCTACGAAACCCTTTCCACTTTTGCAATAGATTTAAAAATAACGATTTTTTACCCCATTATCAACCTATTTTTGCAGTTTCCTCAAAAAGAACAGATTGGTCAAAATCGGGCTGCAAACTGTTGGCTTTTGGGCCCTTTCCTTTACGGTTCACCCCTAATTTTTCTCGCTACTGTGGGCTAATTCCGGTGAATTGCGCTTCGCGATTTTTCTCGAAAAACGCCGTCGATCGTCCTTTTATCTTGTGCCCATTCCTTTTGTTTCGACTCACACGGCGGCGTCCCGGGATTTTTTACTGTTGAAGCGGGGCAAGGCGCAGTGGGATCCTCAGGATCTTGCCCTTGCGAAACACCTTCAGTTGCAGCACGTCACCCGCCTTGGCATCCATATTGGTTAAAATGTCCCAAATATCTTCGGTGCCGTGCACAGTCTGACCGTTAATGGCCAAAATAATATCGCCCACGCGCAACCCGGCTCTTTCAGCGGGACTGTTGGGTTTGACGTTGGTCACAATGACGCCGTTTGTGGAAGACAGACCGAAATACCGAGCCACGAGGTAATTAATGTTGTCGATTTCCAGCCCTGTCCAAAATTGGCGATTCACCTTGCCGTACTTTTTCAAATCGGCTACCACGCGCTTCACGCGGTTAATCGGGATGGCAAACCCCAGTCCGATGGAACCTTCGCTATACTGCCCGCCGGTAAAAATAAAGGTGTTCACCCCCATGATTTCTCCGACCGCATCGGCCATGGGCCCCCCACTGTTGCCCGGATTAATGGAAGCATCTGTCTGGAGCATGTCCTGGTACACCCGATTTCCGCCCTGTTTGCCAAAATTGAGGTGCGTGCCGCTAATCACACCGACGGTTACCGACGGGTGGCGGCTGATTTCAAACAATCCAAACGGGTTTCCCAGAGCAATGGCCCATTCACCTACAATAACGTTGTCCGAATTGCCCAAAACACAATAGGGTAGATTCTTGCCCTTAATTTTCAAAAGGGCTAAATCGGTGGTGTAATCGGCACCCACCAATTTGGCCGGGTATTTTTTCCCGGCCACCATTGTTACCATGATTTTAATGGCGTTGTGCACCACGTGCTCGTTGGTTACAATGTAGCCGTCCGGCGAAATCAAAAACCCCGAGCCCAGGCTTTTCACTTCCTGGCGGTAGCGGGTGCCAGGGAAAAAGAACTGAAAAAACGGGTCTTCCGAAAACGGGCTGGCCACGTATTCCTGAATTTGGGTCACATTCACGCCAACCACCGCGGGTGCCACTTTTTGAACGGCCCGAGTAATGGCATTTTCTCGGGCAGCCAAGGCGTCGTGAATCGCCTTTTGTTTCACATTTTGCCCGCTCTGACCTTCCGTAAACAATGTCGCCCTACTCGAATCCGAGGAAGCCGCCGGGGCTCGATCCGATTCGCGTGCCGAACAACTCAAAGAAAACAACGTAACCAGTAAAAACAGGGCGGTAACACGCCCGATTTTTCCTTCCATTCTGCCCTCCCTCATTTTTCTAATTCATTCCCAAGGACTTTTTGGCTTTGTCCCAGTCGGCCAAAAAGCGTTCAATTCCGATGTCTGTTAGCGGGTGCTTGACCAATTGGTTAATCACCTTGAACGGAATGGTGGCAATGTGTGCCCCGATTTGAGCGGCTTCCACCACGTGCAACGGATTTCGAATACTGGCCACAATGATTTCCGTTTCGATGCCGTAATTGGTAAAGATTTCCACCAATTGCCTGACCAGGTCCATTCCGTAGTGGCTGATGTCGTCCAAACGCCCGACGAACGGACTGACGAAAGAGGCACCGGCTTTTGCCGCCAGTAAACCCTGGCTTGGGGAAAAAACCAGTGTCACATTGGTTCGAATGCCCTCTTCTTCCAACGTTTTAACGGCTTTCAACCCTTCTTTTATGACCGGCACTTTAACGACAATATTTTTGTGAATCTTGGCTAATTCCCGCCCTTCGCGTACGATGCCTTCGTAATCGAGGCTGACGGCTTCGGCACTAATGGGGCCGTCTACCAACTCACAAATTTCCGTCAGGATTTCTCGAAAAGTTTTTCCCTTTCCGGCTTCTCGGGCCATGAGCGAGGGATTCGTGGTCACTCCGTCTAAAATGCCTAAACGGGCCGCTTCGCGAATTTCGTCCAAATTGGCTGTGTCAATGAAAAACTTCATCTTGTGCTCCTCCGTATTCGGTGGTTCAGGGTGTAAAATTCTTTCATTTTATTTGGGATCGCATTCGTAGCGCACTTTTTCCAGAATCAGACCACGCGCCGGAGCCGTCAATCCTGCCGCTCGGCGGTCTCGAGCTTCGAACATGCGGTCAAACGCTTCCAGGGAAAATCGACCCCGTGCTACTTCAATCATGGTACCTACTAAAATCCGCACCATATTGTGCAGAAAACGATTGGCCGAAATGTGAAAAAAAAGCCGGTTACCCAATATCTCCCACTGTGCTTCCTGAATCTCACATTCGTAAGATTTGACTTCGGCCCTGGCTTTGGTAAAGGATTCGAAATTCCGTTTTTGTCGAAGAATTTCAGCGCAGGCACGCAGCTTGTCCTCATCTACCCGAAAGGAAATCTGCCAGACAAAACGCCGATTCAGGGCAGTGGGTTCCTGCGTTATTTGGTACACGTACTCTCGGCCGCAGGCTGAAAACCGGGCGTGAAATTCCGGAGGCACCCGTTCCGCCTGCTTAATCACGATGTCGCGCGGCAAATGGGCATTGAGGGCCCGCAGCAAAACACCCGTAGGAAATTCTCTCTCCGCCTGCACATTGACCACCTGCCCCCGGGCGTGTACACCGGCGTCCGTTCGCCCTGCGGCGCTTAGACAAAAATCCCGGCGAAAAAGCCGCTGCAAGGCCCTTTCCAATTCACCTTGCACGGTTCGGACACGAGGCTGAATCTGAAATCCCGAAAAATCGGTTCCATCGTATTCCACGGTCAATTTGTAATTCCATTTTTTCAAATCCAGAGTACTCCCACCGACAGCCCGATTGTCCCCACCAGAACGGCGTAATCTCCGACGGTCATTTTCAACTGCTTAAAACTTGTGCGTTCCTTGCCAATCTGGTAGCACCTCGCTTCCATGGCCAGGGCCAGGTCATCTGCTTTCCGAAAGGCGGACAAAAAAAGGGGCAAAATAATTGGAATAATCCCCCTGACGCGCTGTAGCAAACTGCCTTCGATTTGGGCACCCCGGGCAAGTTGCGCTTTCTTAATCCGGTCGGCTTCGTCCAATAACAGCGGAATGAAGCGAATGGCAATGGTGGTCATCATGGCAAATTCCGAGACCGGAAGCCCCACACGCCGAAGCGGGCGGAGCAAGCGGGACAGACCATCTGTAATTTCAATCGGGGCAGTTACCAGCGTGAAAATACCGGCAAACAAAATAAGCAACACAATTCGAAAGGTGTAAATGCCCGCTCGAAGGAGCCCCTCCTGCGTAATTGTCAGGTGCAATGCAGGAACTTGCCACAGCACGCGTCCGTACCCGTACGCCACATTTAACAAAAATGTCAAAACAAACAGCCACAAAAACGGTCTCAAATTTCGTGTCACCAATGCCAGCGGCAATTTCCCCAGACGCACCCAAAAAACAAAAAAAAGAAAAAAAACGGCAAACGCCACCACGCTGTTTGTAGCAACCATGGCCGACATGACAATCAAAAGAGCAATGAGCTTTGTGCGCGGGTCTAATTGGTGAAGAAAAGAGTGAACAGGGAAATATTGCCCCAGCGTAATATCTTTTAAGGGTGACATGGTATTCGAAAATGACCTTTTTCGACAAACAGAGCGTTGTTCACAAAAAGCGCCTTGGGCGAGCCACCCCCAATTGACACCCGCACCTCGACAAACGCGGTTAAAAACCTCAGGAGATTCTTTTCGAAATTCCTTGCTTTGTTTTTGAATATACGAAAATTCGGCAGGATTTCAAATAAAAATCTTGGACGGAAAGGCAAAAATTCCTTGACATTTTCTTCACTTTTGTTTTAATTAGAACTGTCCTCTCCGAATTGAATCGCGTGTTCATATAGAAGCAACTTCTGTCTTTTTCAGAATCGGATTAACGCCACAAAATTTCCGGGTTCGAAAAATGGGAAAACTCCCCGCTTCCGCGAAAAGCCACAAAAAGTTCATTCGTGCCGCCAATCTGTTCCTGCAAAACTATTTGAATCTGAAAAAGAGTGAGTCCTTTCTTCTGATTAGCGACGAATTTTCCTGGGATTTGACCCGCAAGTTGTGGCAAATTTCCGCCGAACAGTTCCCCCAAACATTTGTCATGGCCTTTTCGGCTCCCAATATTCAAAAAACTAACCCCGTCCGTCTGCTGCAGTTTTTGACGCAGGCGGATGTGGCACTGTTCGTGGCCAAAGAATTCCGATTCGACTGGGCTGACTTTTGGCTGGCTCACAACTCCAACGCTCGGTGGGCCGGCTTAACGGGCCTCCGCACGGAACAATTTGCTCGATTTATTGACCTCGATCTGGAAAGCCTCGTACACAATACCGAAAAATTGCGGGATGTTCTGAAATTAGGGAAGGTCCTTACGATTCACACGGATGCCTCACACGCCCTTTCCTTTAAAATTGACCCCCGCCATTGCCTGGCTGACACCGGCTTGATTCGAAATCCCGGTGAGACCAGTTGCCTGCCCGGGGGACGCGTTCTGCTTCGGCCTCTGCCCGACACGGCCACGGGCGATTTGCTGATTAACGGCTCGGTCGCTGAAGTTGGTTTGCTCAAATCCTCCGCCCGTTTTCTGATTCGAAACGGACACCTCAACAAAATTTACGCGCAAGAAGATCTGGCCGCGTTCCGGGCAGCCTTGCGGCGCAACCGAACCAACCGGCGCACCCTTGTCCGGGTTGGAATCGGATTAAATCCCCACGGAAAACTCAGCGGGAACCCCGTTCTTGACCAACGCGCCCGGGGCGTTGTTCACCTCGCTTTTGGCAACGAAGAGGACTCCAAACTCAATCTCCTGAACCCCTGTCTTCCTGTGGTAACGTTCAAAAAGGCTTCCCTTCAAATTGACAACAAGTGGATCATGAAACAGGGGAAGTTTTTAATTTAAACCGCTGCTCAGGAAAAACCGCTAATTCAACAAAAAAGCCAACCCTGCCGTCGGACGCCACACACCGCTAAAATCGGCTTGAATTCCCACCAGGGGACCCGCATTTTCAAAAATTCGCCAGCCAACACCCAGGCCGAGGCCTTTGGTTCCCAGAAACATTTCTCCGAAAAATCGACGGTAGTGCGCTACGGAAATGCCAAAGGCCAGACTCTGCACAAGAGGCCGTCTGTCGAAAACCGCCAGGATTTGCCAGTTAGCCGTCAAACACACTTGCCAAAAATGGCGGGAGATTTTTGCGGGAAGCTTCAGTTGGTGAAGGGTAAGCGTGTACAAGGTGTCCCGTTGGGGTGAGAGGAAGCGAATTTTCCCGCTCAATTTAACAAAGGGTTTGCCCCAAAAATTCGTGGAGATTTCGGGCGGTTCCGTGGTTTCCCACAAGAGTGTGGAGTCGCGGCTGGACGCCGTGAGAATCCCGTGCAAAACGGCAAGCTGCCGGAGATTTTTCCGCCACATTGCGCGTGAAACGGTAACGCACGAATCCCCGGGCAGCCGAAGAAACCGGCAGGGACTCAGTGTGGAATCCGGGTAGCGGATTTTGACCAAAGCCCTCAGGGTTTGGCTCAAATCCCGCAGCTTTTTCAATCGAAAGGTCAGAAACCGCAGCAAATTGGATTCAATATCCGGGTAAATCGCCTCGAAACGGCGGCGGGAAATCGTGACAAAACCGGATTCCCGAAAAATCGCTTGGGGTGCGCGGGAAACGGAATCCCAAACGGCGAGGTCGCGTTCCACCTGCAGGTAGAGACGCCGGGGAATTTTCAGGGAATCGGCCCGCACCTGCGCCCGTCCCGAACCTGCAGAAAGCAAAAAGAAGACCCCGCTCAAAAGCAGGAAATTCTCGAAGCACCGCACGCTACGACCGATCATATCGATTGGTTAGCGCCTCCCATTCTTTTTTGGCTTTGGAAGGTCTGGCCTGTTGACGAACGTACACAATGACCTCGTGTTCTTTCTTCCCTTTGACCACCGAAAGAATATCCCGGTAGCGAACCCAAACCGGCAGCGAAAAACTCTGCCCCAAATCCGGCACAAAAATGGCATGAAAAACATAGGTGTTGGGTTCCTCGCGGTAGTCCAGGGCGATTTTCCCGTGGAGTTCGTCCTTCAATTCTTTCATAGGAACTTCTCTTACCTGCGCCACAGGGGGAATGAGCAGCTTTTTCCCCTCGCGCAAACTTTTCTCCACTTGCTTCTGGTAACTGGATTTTCCCTCGGCCTCGAATTCAGGAGCGGGTTCTTCGGGGTGAATGGGAATGCCCAACCCCTCCAAAAAGCGCAGGAAAAATTGGGTTAACTTTTGACTGCGGATAAAAACCAGAAGCAAAATAAACAAAATTAACAAGGGTGATTGGAGCACAAGTCGGAACAATCCGACAAAGAAACGCACCGTCCCCCGCAGCAATCGTCGGCCGGTTGTGGTGGGCGTTCGATTTTCTTTCCAGCTTTTGTCTCGAAAGGCCCAAACAATTAGGGCGGCCACCACCAGAAGAAATACCATTTGTGCCCAATAGGTTCGGCAGAAAGACCAGCCGTTCGAGAAAAAATCGGCAAACCCCCTCCAAAATGGTATCCACAAAAACCGCATTCCTTACTCCTGATTCGTCCAAATTTCCAACCAACTTTTCAACCGAAAGGATTTGTCTCAAATACGCCACGTATCTTGGGAAAAGTCGCTCTTTGCCGTGAGAGGCTTTTTTAACGGGAAGTTTCGCTACGGTTTGGCCCGGCGGCTGAAGCGGTATTTTTGTGCTTCCACGCTCCACTTGCCAATGACTGGAATTTTTTTCGATCCTTTTTCGCCTCAATGATTCGAAATATAGCGTGCACAGGTTCGGTACCCGAAGCGACCAAAATGCCCGTTACCAGGTAATCCCAAAAGGATTTCACGGAAATGAACCCGAGGGCCCGTAGCATTCCCAAATGGAGAGCCCAGCACAGCCAGACACCCAAAATCGACCCGATTGAAAACACGGTGAGTTGAATCATCAAAATGCGCAATTTCTCCCGCAATTTGTCGCTAAGAGACGGGTCTTGGAAATGGGGGTCTAACGCCGCCAATTTTTCCCGCAGGGCCTCCCAGATTTCTTTCCACATGTCCTGCAGCAAGGGGGATTGCCAGTACACCCATTTGAAAAGCTCAACCCAAAATTCAAAAAATCGATTCAAAAGCGTGGCAATAGTCAAAAGAATGAAAAAGAACGCCACGACCTGGGCACTTTCCGGCCAGGCCTGCCACTTTTCCGCAAGAGAGCTTTGGGCCCACGCTCCGGCGGGTGAAACAAAGAAAAAAGTCAGGACAATCAATCCGGCCTTCATGTTGTGTTCTCCTCGCGTTCGTGAACGAGGACGAAGGGTTTTCGCCGAAACTCCTGCACAAACGCCGCAAAACCCGGCGTCGCCTGCCATTTAGCCAAAACTTCCGCTGCCTTTTCAACCAAATCCGTGAAGGGAAAACGGCTACCCGGGCAATCCGTGTGGTGCTTTTTCACGTCTCGATGCGGCACAATGTGCTGCAAGGGGATGTCGTACACAGCCTGCCAAAGGGCCAACATTTCGGCACCGCGCCGAATCTGTTCCGCTGAGGGCACTTGCGGGCCGAAAGAGCCGTCCGAATTGTTACCCGGTGCCGAGGGATCGGTTGAAAAATTCCCCACAAAACAAATGCCCAGAGAATTACCGTTGCTGATTTTCGTCCCCCGTTTTACGTGGTAGCCGACGCCGTCCCAGCGGCAGTACGCGTGCGGCGTACCGTCGTAGGTTACAACGCAATGGTAACTGGGGTCTAAGCGGCGCTCTTTTTCAATCGCCACAACTTCTTCAAAACCAAAGGTGTTGGACGTAGCGGAATGGTGCACCACAATGTAAGAAGGGTTTTTGCGTCGGAGCGAATGCCCCGGGCGGGAGGGATAAATTCCACCGGTGTATTCGATTTGACGAAAGGCAGGTTCAACCGACGGCTTCTCTTCAAGCGCCAGCTCCAAGGAGGCCTGGCGAACTTGATTTTTGGCGTTTTCCCGCGCCTTTTGTAAAAAGGTAATGAGATCGTGAATGGGCTGGCTTCCGCCGCTAATGAGCAACCCGGACAACAAAACGTCCGCCCAAACGGGAATGGCCCCCGGAGCAATTGCCAGTAGTTCAAATAAATGAAGATTGCCCTTCCAGCACAACAACACCCCCAACACCAAGCCGATCGTTTGCAAAACCACCTGCTTTTTCAATTTCAATCTGCCGTCCGGCGATTCCCCCACGGCAGATTTCCCACCAACCAACCGCAAAGCCAGAGATGTTTTTCCTCTAAAAATGCCGGTAGTTTCAAAAATCAGGGTGAAAAATTCCAATGTCCGCTCAATTAATGTGGCGGGAGCCAGAAATTTCAAAATGACGGCCATGAGGTGGTCAAGTCCGGGCATTGGAAACTCCGGAAATCGGACGGTGGTGCGCCCTCTTCCTCCAAAAGGAAAATTTTAGGCTACCACTTGTCGGGTGAAAAAAAAGAGAAAGCTGTTTCCCGTTCGTTCGGTCTTTTGTAGCAATCGGGAGAAAATGGGTCACAAAAAACGGAAAAAGGCACAAACACGTGCCATTTGTGCCTTTTCAAATCGTATAAGAAAATCCCCGAGAATGGCTATTGATCCAGGGGCTTTTTCAGTTCTTCTTTGAGCAACTTGCCGGGTTTGAAATGGGTTTTGCGCCGTGGCGGAACGTACACAATTTCGCCTGTTTTCGGATTGCGAGCTTTGGGTTTGGCTTTGGTGGTTTTGACCTCGAACACACCAAAATCGCGAATCTCAATACGAACCTCAGGATTTGCTTCGGCCATGATTTCCCGCAGCGTGGTAAAAAGAGTAGAAACTATTTTCTCAGTCAGGGGGAGTTTTTCACCGACTTCTTTGGCGACCTTTTTGGCAATGTCCCGCTTTGTAACCGTTTTCTTCATCTAACCTTACCTCCTTCCTTTGAGTTCAGTAATTTGACTAAAAATAAAAATTTAATTCCAAAAATGCAAGAGAAAAATTGCTGTTGACCTTGCAAAATCAGAAAAAATTCTTTTCGTACGGAATTCAAGAGGGGAATTTCCGAAAGAAGAAAGGGATTAGCCTATTCATTTATTGCAAGAGAGCCATGTTTGCGGGCGGCCGGACCTCATTTTTTCCCGATTCCTGAAAGCAGGCCGCTCTTTTAGCCCTTTTGACAACCGCCCATCTCGGAAAGGTAGTTGTGTCTACTCGGATTTTTCAAACAAGGAGTAGATCGTAGGAATAAAAACCAACGTGAGCACCGTTGCCATAATGAGCCCTCCAATTACAGTAATCGCCATCGGAGAACGCACTTCCGACCCTTCGCCAAGGCCCAACGACATGGGCAAGAGTCCCAGAACGGTAGTCGTAGCCGTCATAAGAATGGGACGCAGCCGCACCTGACCGGCTTGAACAATGGCTTCGAATTTAGGCATTTTTTCCACACGGCGTAAGTGGTTAATGTAATCCACCAGCACAATGGCATTGTTGACCACAATGCCTGCCAACATCACCATTCCAATCAGGGACACAACGCTAATGGTTTGCCCGAAAATCAAAAGGGTGAAAAAGACCCCGATTAATCCAAAGGGAATTGTAAACATAATGACAAACGGATGTAGCAACGATTCAAACTGGGAAGCCATGACCAAATAGACCAGAAAAATGGCCAGGAAAATCGCGAACCGCATACTGGCAAAGGATACCGCCATTTCGGCATTTTGTCCCCCAATTGTCACCCGCATTCCCGGCGGCAGGTCGATTTTCGAAAGAATTCGGCGAATATCGGTAACGGCGCTTCCCAAATCCCGCCCCTCGACGTTGGCTGACACAATGGCGACCCGTTCCTGGTCTACACGGCGAATTTCGCTGGGCCCCCGCTCCACGGCAATATTAGCCACTGAAAACAGGGGAACCGGCACCGCACTACCCGGGTTAACAATCAGCTGCTTTAGGGCCTCGATGGTTCGCCGGTCTTTTTCGCGGGAACGCACACGGATGTCGATTTTCCGATCGCGCCGGTTTAGTTGCGTGGCCACGTCGCCTTGAATTTCATTTCGAATGAGGGTAGCAATTGTCTGAATGTCCGTCCCCAGGCGCGCCACGCGCTCGCGATTGAATTGGATTTGGATCTCCGGGTTTCCGCCTTCCATGGAGGATTTGACATCCACTAACCCGGAAACCTCCCGCATTTGCTCCGCCACCGTTTTACTCAGGCGATTCAACATGTCCAGATTGTAGCCCTTGACCTCCACTTCAACGGGTGTTTTAAAACTAAAATAGCTGGGGCGCGAAAATTTTGTCGAAACGCCCGGCAGATTTTCCCATTTTCGGCGCAGGTCTTCCATGACGCGGTTTTCCTTTTCCTTAAGAACGCCCGCTTTTAATTTGACCAAAATTTGACCGATATTTTCCAATTCCTCCGTAGATGAGACGCCTGTTTGTGTGACAGAGCCTGCTACAGTGTACATGCGAAGCACGTTCGGATTGGCGGAACCGATTTTCACCATAGTTTGAATCATGGTGTCCGTTTCCTCAATGGGAGTCCCCACGGGAAGTGTCACATCCACAATAAATTCGCCCTGGCTCATTTCCGGGATAAGTTCTGTTCCGAGATGCAAATAGGCTACGTAGGAAAGCCCTAACAGCACCAGCGCAATTGCGACGGTTTGCCAGCGATTCTTCAGGGCCCACCGAATGACCGGCGGGTACACCCGAACCGTCCACCGGTAAAAGCGGTCAAAAATCCATTGGAAAGGCCAGAGGCAAAGAAGCAAAATTTTGCCTGAAAACACGGCTACGGCCTTTGACAAGCGGAAAATGCCGAGAACCATATTCGTCATGAAGCGGGAAAACCGGGAGGCAGGTACGGCCCGAGAAGCTTCGTCCTGGACCGAGTGTTTGCTGCCGGAACGACCCAAAGCCGACAACATCGGAATCAGCGTCAGTGCCACCAACAGCGACATAAGCAGGGAATACGTTACGGTGAGCGCCTCGTCGGTGAAAATTTGCCCCGCAATTCCTTTCACAAAAATAATGGGAACAAACACAAAAACCGTGGTTAATGTGGACGCCACCACCGCCATTCCCACTTCGGATGTGCCCTGACTGGCCGCCTCCGCCAAACCCAATCCCCTTTTTCGGTAGCGGTCAACCGACTCCAGCACCACAATGGCGCTGTCCACCATCATGCCCACACCGAGGGCCAATCCGCCCAACGACATCACATTAAGGGACACGTTGGAAAGGTACATCAGGAAGAAGGTGGACACAATCGAAATGGGGATCGCCAGACTAATAATGAGGGTACTGCGCAGATCCCGCAGGAAAAAATACAAAATCATCATGGCAAGAAGTCCCCCGATGACCGCCGACGAAAGCACATCGTTGACTGAATTGCGAATAAAGCGGGATTGATCGGCCACAATAGCCAACTGCACATTGGGCGACGTCAACCGAATATTTTTTTGAATGGCGGCCAATTTCTTTTTGACGCGGTCGGCCACGGCGACGGTGTTGGTGCTGGCCTCTTTGTACACGGAGATTTCCACGCTTTCGTGGCCGTTTACACGGGTAATGATCTTGCGGTCTTTGTAACTTTTGTACGCCCGCCCGATATCGCCCACGCGAATCACGGCGTTGCCCCGCCGCGCGATGACAATATTATTGATTTCGGCGGCCGTTTTGAATTGATTTAGCGTCCGAACAATGTATTGCGTGCTACCTTCGTCCAGGGTTCCGCCGGTCAGATTCACATTTTCCTGAGCAAGGCGCGAGGTCACCAATGTGACGGGAATTTTCAAAACGGCCAACTTTGCCGCATTCAAATCCACGTGAATTTCTTCCTCGAGCCCGCCGCTCACCTGAACGGCCGCCACACCGTCCAAACTTTCCAAATCCCGCTTGATTTTCTCGTCTCCCAACAAACGCAGTGCGATCAGATTTTTGCTGCCGTACAACGCAATGCGCATGATGGGTTCCAGAGAGGGATCGTATCGCAACAAAATGGGTTGCCCGGCATCTTTGGGCAATCGGACACGATCCAATTTCTCCCGCACATTCAGGGAGGCAAAATCCATATTGGTGTCCCAATCGAACTCCACAACCACATCCGACACACCCGAACGAGAGGTGGAACTCACCCGAATCACTCCGTTTACCACGCCCACGGCTTCTTCAATCGGTTTGGAAATGAGATTCTCCACTTCTGCCGGGGCAGTTCCCGGATATTCCGTACGAATCGTCAGGGTGGGATACGTAATGTTCGGCAGCAGATCAATGCTCAAACGATTGAAAGCAATCCAGCCGAAAATAATGGCCGCAAGGAAAATCATAGTAATCGTTACGCGCCGCTTAATCGAAAAATCAACCAATTTCATGAGAAATTTCCGCCTTTATATTGAAGCCAAAAGTCCGTGTATTCGGATTTGAATTTAGACTTTTTTAAATTTCCATTTGCCACGAGAAAAGAAATAGGTCATTAAAATTCCCTGAATGGTCAAGGCAATAGCAATGGCCAGCCAAATACCGTCCGTTCCCAGCCCGTCCAACCGCGGTAGGTAGAGCGCCAGTGGAATTTGAATCCCCAACATGGACAGGGCAATGACAATCATGGGGGAAGCGGTGTCCCCGGCGCCGCTTTGAGACATACCCATAGTGATGCCCAATGCCAGAAACGGGTAGGTAATGGCCGTGATTCGCAAATAGCGAATCCCGGTAGCCACCACTTTGGGATCAGCATTGAAAAGCTGAATGACAGGTTCGGGAAAAATTACAAACAAAAGTCCAACCACCACCACAAAAAGGATGTAGTAACCGGCTGCCGTCCAGGCACTTTTTTCCGCTCGGTCTGGCTTGTGAGCCCCCAAATTCTGGCCTACCAGTGTGGCGGCAGCCGTGCCCAGTGCCCACCCGGGCATCATGACGATTAACATGACCCGAAGCCCGATGCCGTAAGCTGCCACGGCAATGGTTCCGTAAGCCGCCACAATGCGCATGAGAATGAGACCGGCCAAGCTGCGCACGCCCCCCTGAACCGAGCCCGGAATGGCAATTCGAATAATTCGCCAAATATATTCAAAATGCAGGTGAAATTCCTTCAAGCGCACCCGAATGAAGGATTTCCCCTCAAAAAGAATCCAAAAACCGATTACCATCCCGATCCCCTGTCCGGTCACCGTGGCCACGGCGGCGCCAATGACGCCCAATTTGGGGAAGGGGCCGATGCCAAAAATCAGCAGCGGATCCAGCACAATATTGATAATCGTGGCCAAACTCCACACTTTCATGGGAGTAAGGGCATCGCCAATGGCCCGTAAAATGGCGCTGACCAGAAAAAAAAGAATGAGCGTGAATGAACCGAGAAAAACAATCTTTAAATAAGGCACCCCCAAACGCACCACAGCCGGCGCGGCCCCCAAAAGTCGGAGGGACGGTTCGGCAAAGAACAGCCCCAAAAACGCCAGCAAAACGGCAATGACAGCTCCGAGAAAAAGGGACTGGTAAATCACGTCGATCGTCTGTTTTTCGTCTCCTGCACCGTAGAACCGCGAGACCATGGCACCCGTTCCCATTGAGACACCCGCCAAAAACGTCCAAACCACCATCATGTAAATGCCGCTCATGGCCACGGCTGCAATGGCGTCCGGGCCCAGGCGCCCGACAAAAATCATATCCACAATATTGAAGAGATTTTGCAGCAGATTACCGATCACCATCGGCCAGGCCAAAATCCACACATTTTTACTGATTTTGCCCGTGGTTAGGTCGTGTTTTGATGGTCGTTTTTTAATGGGCCTTTTCCCTCCGACTTTTTGATTTAAGTATTCCGGCCACTCACCGCCCTTTGTCCTTCCGAACCGATCGCCATTTGGCAGCGCCTGAATTTTGGCGCCTCCCGCCACCCACGTGATTTCCCCCCTGCTCTACAATTTTCGCCCCAGCGATCGGAGCCAGATTCCGAAATCGTCCACAACCTGGTAAATGGCCGGCAGAACAATAAGCGTCAAAAAGGTCGAAACGGTCAGGCCGCCAAAAATGGCCAAGCCCACCGGTGCCCACATCCCTGCACGCCCCTCCGTGGGGCCGAAAACGGACGGGAAAAAGATGGGCAGGATCAGGGGAAGCAGCCCCAAATCCGTGGTGGCGGCCGTCATTAAAATGGGCCGCAGGCGATTTTGCCCTCCCTTCAAAATGGCGTTCCGGCGGCTAAGTCCCGATTGCCGCAGGTGATTAATGTGATCGATTAAAATAATGCCGTTATTTACCACCAAACCAAACACAATAATCACCCCCAACATGCCAACCTGACTCAGATTGGTGTTTGTGAGCCAGAAGAAAAACAAAATGCCAATAATCGCAAACGGAACAGAAAACATGATTACAAATGGTTGCAAAATGGACTCAAAAAGCGACGCCATGACCATCAGAATTAAAACAACGGAAAGAGCGAGGACAAACCATGACTGCGATTCCGATTGCCGCCAGCGCCTGTAATTTCGACCAAATTCCCAGGTGTACCCCGGAGGGAGCTCCACCCGGCTAAGCACACCGGAAATGGCTTGCGTGGCCGAGTACATTCCGCGTTTCTGCAAATTAGCGTACACCGTCACCACGTGGCGCCGTCTTTCACGAACCAATTGTTGGGGCCCGCGCGCCTTTTTAAATTGCACCATCGTGTACAGAGGCACCAATGTTTTTTTCTCGCTTCCAACCGTGAGATTGCGCAATTTTTGGAGATTGGCTCGATCCGCCTCGCGAAGCTGAATTTGAATATCCACCTCGCGGTCTTTGGTTTTAAATTTGCTCGACGCCCGGCTCGTCAAGGCCGAAAAAATCGTTTGCGCCACCCGGCGTGTGGACAGGCCGTACTGATTTACCCGATTTCGATTCACGGCAACCTGAATCTCCTCATTACCGGATTCCAAACTTGTCTCCACGTCTTTCACGCCCGGGATCGGTTCCAATTGCTTTCGCACCTCATTGGCAATCAGAGTTAACACATCCAGATTGTCCCCCTTTAAAACAACGCTGACGCCCATTTCTCCCCCGGACATTCCATGCATGCGGCGCACGCGAAAAGCCACCCCGGGTAGGCGCGGCAAAGCCGCCTGAATCTTTTGAAGTGCTTCCATGGTTCCCAAATGGCTGTTTTTCTCATCTGTTAGGAAAAACGTTAGGCGGCCGCGCCCCCCTTTACTGGAACGTCCTTTGCCGAAATCCGTGGAAATCGCCTTAATGTCGTATGCCTTTTTGTGGGTCAAAAACGTCTTCTCAATACCGGTGAAAAGCTCCTTAATTTCAGCCATCTGGTAACTCGGCGGGATGTCCACTCGAAAATCAATTCGGCGCGTGGGGGCAGGCGGCATGAATTCTCGGTCAATTTTGGTGTACAGAAAAAGGCTGACTCCCAACACCAGCAAGGCCGCTCCGATGGTGACGGCGGGCCGTTGCAGTGTCCATTCCATTATTTTTCGGTAGCCGTTGGTCAACCAAACCACTTCTTTGGATTTGGGTTTCTCTTTTCCCGTGAAGAGAAACGAAGCCAGGAGCGGCACCACAGTAATTGCGATGACCAGGGAGGAAAAAAGAATCACACAAATAACCAGCCCGAATTCAAACATGAACCGCCCCATTCCACCAGAACTCATTACCACGCGGGGTAAAAAAACGATCATCGTCGTGAGTGTGGCAGCGAAAACCGCGGTTCCCACCTCGCGGCTTCCTTCAATGGCAGCTTCCCGGGCCGCCAATCCTTCTTCCTGTTTGTGGCGGAAGATATTTTCCAACACCACAATGGACGGGTCCACCACCATTCCAATGGCGTAAATCATAGCCATCATAGAAAGCAGATTAAGGGTAATGCCGGATTTAAAGGGACTTAGACGCGTCATGTACATCACCAAAAACGTAAAGAGGAGCGAAATGGGAATAGCCAGCGAAATAATCAGCGTGCTGCGCCATTTTCGGAGAAAAGCAAAGAGAACCAAAATCGCCAGAATAGCTCCGAAAATACCCGACCATTTCAGGGAGTGTATGCTGCTGAGGATTTCCTCGGACTGGTCACGAAAAACCTGAATATTCAATCCGGCATATTGGGGGTTGTGTTCGAATTCGGACAGCAGGTTTTTAATGCGTTTAGCCACGTCAACCACATTGGCATTAGAAGCCTTGTACACACTTAAAATCACGGCGTCACGACCGTTCAAATGCCGATAGCGCGTTTTAGGCGGGTAATCGTAGCGTACATTGGCCACATCTTTCAGGTAAATATTGGTTCCTCGAATGGGAACTCGGGCAATTTCGCTCACGCTTTTGAATTCTCCGATGGTGCGAATGGTAAACTTCCGCCCGCCGTCAAAAATGTACCCCCCGGAGAGATTCATATTGTTGGCTCTGAGACTTTGAATCAACTGGTACACATCAATGTGGTGCGCGCGCAAAAGAGCCTGGTTTAATTCCACCATAATGACCTTTTTTTCGACACCCGAAACGTCCACATTTGCCACGCCTTCAATGCGTTCAATGCGTGGTTCAATGACATTGTTGACGAATTCCACCAATTCGGTTTTGCTTCGATTCCAGGAAAGGCTGAAATTAAAAATGGGCATGTCCGTGCTCTGCCAGCGCCGAATTCGGATCAGCTCCACGTCGTCGGGAAGGTACTGCCAGGCGCGGTCCACCCGATCGCGAATTTCCATGGCCGCCACGTCCATGTCGGTTCCGTCCTTGAATTGAACCGACACCTGTGAACCGTTTGCGGAGGAGGTGGAGGTCACATTGTCCAAATTGCTGACGGTGCTCACCAGGTCTTCAATGGGCTGCGTAATGAGACGTTCCACCTCTTCCGGAGACGACGACGAATAGGGGACGTAAATGCTCAATCGAGTGGACGACATCTCCGGCATGAAGGCCAGCGGCAGGCGGTTCAGCGAAATCCAACCCAAAACAATGACCAGCAGTGTGGCCATGATCATGGTGATCGGACGCCTGACGGAGTATTCGGAAATATTCATTGACTACCTAAAATTCTACAGTGCATTTTTTACCGCGGAAAAATGAAGTGCTCTACCGGAAAATTCACCGACGCCGCCGGAATTTGTCCGGGTATTTTTCCCGCATCTCGCGGAAAAATTCCATTTCCTTTTGAGGATTTGCCTTCAAATCGGGGTCCTTTTTGAGTCGCCTGGCAAATTCCTGTCGCACTTCCGGGACTTTGAGAAAACGCTTTTCGATTCGTTTGAGGATTTCGGGACCAGGCGCCGGAAATTTCCGCTCTGCCGCACGTGAAATCCGCTTTTCCGAAGTTGAAGAGGGCTTTCCCTCCTTCGCCGAACCCTTCTGGACGCTCGCCGAAACGCCCGATTCCGTTACCATTCGAACCTGAGCCCCGTTTTGCAACCCCTCCTGCCCCACAACCACAACCCATTCGCCGGGGGTGAGACCACTCAGGACTTCCACACGATCGCCGTCGGAAAAACCCAATTTGACATCCCGTTGGCGGGCCACGCTGTCCTGAACAACAAAAACGCGGTCGGTTTCACTTTCAAGAAGAAGTGCCCGTTTGGGAATGACCAGTGCCTTCGGGTGCGTTTCGGTAATAATCCGCACGGTAGCGAACATGCCGGGCAGCAGGGGCGTGCCCCGTTTCAGAAGGTCAACAGTTACTTTCACCGTACCGCTTGCAGGGTCGACAATCGGACTAATCATTTTCACACGTCCCTTAAAAACACGCCCCGGGTAGGCCTCCACCGTAACTGTAGCCCTTTGTCCTACGTGCACTTTTGGAATGTCCTTCTCCGGAATAAAAATACGAGCGTAGAGCGTGTCGTAATCCACCATGGTAAACACCTTCTGGTTCACGCTCACCTGGTTGCCCAATTCAATAAAGCGTTGGGTGACCACCCCCGAAATGGGCGCCCGAATCTTGGCGTACAAAAGCTGCAATTGGGCGGCTTCCAATTGCGAAGCCGCTGTTTCGTACTGAAATTTGGCGTCGTCGTACTGTTCTTTACTGATTAAATTCTTGTGAAACATATCTTTAGCCCGATCGAAAAGCCGTCGGCTATTTTCCGCCCGAGCTCTGGCCTGCTGCACTTGAAGCTGGAGCTCCGTGTCGTCCAACGTGGCCAGAATGCGATTTTTCCGAACGGTAGTGCCTTCTTCCACAAAAATCCGGCGCACAATTCCGGAGACCCGGGCCACCACATCCACCTTCCGCAGGGCTTCCAAATTAGCGCTGCTCATGAGAAAAACCGAAATGGGCTGCCGCTCCGCTTTGACTACCTTGACCGGAATAGCTCCCATTCGAATGCGGCCGGTTGATCGAAAAGAACGCATTCGGCTTTGGGGAGAATCCTTTTTCTGGCCACATCCGGCTACGAGACCTACCGCTAATACCGCGATTAATCCGATTAATTGGAGATTCCACTTGCGCGTCATTTACCGCGACCTCCTTTTTCCAGTTAAAAATTGCGTCATTAAAATCAGAGCCACCACAAGAATTCCCACCCAAAGTACTAAATGGCGGCTGGCCTCCGTCGATTTTCCGCGCGGTTCTGGCAGAGAGGCCAACACCTTCTCCAAAGTGCGGGGTCTCAACCCTCCCAAAAGGAAAACTCCCACTGGTCCGATTGTGGCGTGGTATTCCCACACGTCTGCGTGTTTTTTGGGGTAAGTACCGCCGCTTCTGTGCGTGCCGTTGAGGCTTTCAAAAAGAGACAGAGTCCCAAGGCCGTCAAAATAAATCAGGTGAACAATTTCGTGGTTGTGAAAATTTAAAAGACGAGCCCTCCGGAATCGAAAGCCTGCCGGAAGCCAGCCTGGCAGGAGCAAAGGAAAACGAATCCTGTTTCGAAGGGAATCGAGACTCGAAAAAACAGCCGGTTGCTTAAAATGAGTGGAGTCAATCTGGTCGGGAAGCAAAACAAACTGGGCCGGGTCCAGAACCGGATTGACGAGTAGATTCTTAAAATAGGACCGGAGAATCACACCGCCTTCGGGCCAGGACTTCTCCAATTTGAGCAACAAATGGGTTTGGGCATCTACCCAAATGCGCATTGAGGGCCGATCGGCTGCCACAGGGGCAAATTGCACCTCGAGAGTCAGGCGTCGCAATATTCTTTGGCCGGGTGAAACCGAAATTCGGTAGTTTTGCCGAATCAGCGCCCAGTCAGAGGGAGTCCGTTTTTTGGAAAAAAGCCGCTGGTGAAAATTGAATGCCCGCCGGCGAAATTTGGCTTCCTCTTTTTGGCGGACATAGAGGTAAGGAGGAATTTCCAGAATTTCCCGCCCCAGCAAATTGCGTGGCAGTACAAAAACAATGCGCCTGTGACCGCGGCCGTCCTGGTAAATTTTCTGCCAAATTTGAAGAGAATCGATCTCCGTCACCCAGTCCCCGCGGTAGGGCGTGGTTTGATTGGCTCGAATCATCCTCCGTAGAAGCATTTCGGCCTCGGGAGGGTTTTGTGCTTTGAGATCAGAAGAAAACAGGGCCAGTGCCAGCATTCCAACCAATCCAAAAACAGCCATTTTTATCCGAGGAGTTTTCATTTTGAATGTCGCTCCTCTGCGGCCAAAAACAAGGGGGACGGCGAACTGAGTGGGCTGAGCGTCGAGGAGATGTCGTGTTCTTCCAATAAAAATTCCGTGACCCTCGAGCCGAAAAAGGATGGATGTCGAACTGGCGGTTTTCTCCGCCACCTGTAATTCCAGAGAGAAAAGAGAATGAGAGCTCCCAGCACCACAACCCAAGCCAATCGCTTTCGGGCAGGTTGCGGACGCGAAGGATTGATTTGACGGAGGTTTTTCCGAATATTTTGAAAGAG
Source organism: uncultured Deferribacteres bacterium (assembly GCA_964579725.1). Taxonomy (GTDB): domain Bacteria; phylum Zhuqueibacterota; class JdFR-76; order JdFR-76; family BMS3Abin05; genus CAZOHG01. Next base: position 19,289 of record CAZOHG010000027.1, on the reverse strand, counting down.
AAATTCCCGCTTCAACGCCGGCACTTCGCTGAGCCTCAGCCGTCTGATTTGCCGCACCGTTTGTGCGTACTCGGAAAAGAACGTCCGGCAACGGGGGCAATTCTTGAGGTGGGCTTCGATTTCCGCTCGTTCCGCAGCCGACAGGCTGTCCTCAAAATAGTCGGTAACTAAATTTTGCACATCCTGACAGGTCATTTTTTCCTCTAATGAAGGACACAGTACAAAATCTAACGGACTTTCTCTCCGCTGCAGAAGTTCAATTTGAACCTCAAATCGCAGGCACGACGAGAAACCATTCGTTCAACTTGACATTTTTCCTTTAAAATAAGGCCGCAACATGTCCCGCAATTTTCGGCGGGCGTAGTGCAACCGCGACATGACCGTACCGACCGGCACCTCCAACAAAGCGGCAATCTCCTTTTGACTCAAACCCTCCAGATCGAAGAGGGTTACCACCAACCGCTGATCTTCAGGCAAACGGCCTAAGGCATTCAAAAGAATTTCCTTTTCTTCCTGCCGTCGCAACGCCAATTCGGGAGAGGAACCCGCCATTTCAAACAGGTCGGGATCAAAATTTTCCTTCCCCTGAAAAGGGAAAAATCGGCGAACCAATTTCCTTTTTCGGTGCAATTTTTGGTAGCGGTGCACAATTATTTTTCGGAACCAGGGCAAAAAAGGCTGCGTCACGTCAAAACGCAACAGACTCCGAAAAACCTCCAGGAAGGCGTCCTGAATCAAATCGTCTGCGTCCCGGGTATTTTGGGTTAACCGCACGGCCAGCCGGTAACCCTGGTCAAAATAGAGCCGAACCAGCCGCTCCTTGGCTTCCTGTTGCCCCGCACGTGCCAGCCTGAGCACCAATTTTTCCTCGGGAATTTGGCTCTTCTCTATTATTTTATTCCCTTTCGAACCAAAATTATTCACTATTCGGTTGACAAATCTCTTTTTTGCGCCGTTTTTGCCCCGAAAAAATCTCTAAGGAGGCCGTGAGATTTCGGGATTTGCCCACCAAACTGTCAGCCGGGCTCACTTCAATTTCATTTATTACGGACGAAAGCAATCGAAAGTTCAGAAAAATAATTTCGGAAAGCTGCGCTCCATTTCATTTTGCTCTTGACATTTTCGCAAAAAACACTAACTTATTTTTTAGGTTCCTTAAAATTTTCAAGAATACCGGATTCAATATGTCACTGATTTCATCCAAAAGCAGGTGGCGGCGCTTACCCAAGCCTTACCTAAAGGAGCCGCCCTTTAAGATGTGCGGCTGCCGGTCTGACACCGCATTTTTTAACCCTCACTTAAAAATACAAAATCCGCTGAACTTTTCAACTAAAAATCACTCCCATTTTCACAACGCACTGCCCACTTCCCCCCACTTGCCATTTAATCCGGGACAATTGCGTGCGTTTTCGCTTGTTTTAACCCGATTCAATCGCCAAATGCTCATTGATTTTGAACCTAACCATCGGAGGTTCCATGTCATTTAAAATCGAAACCCAAATTGTGCACGGCGGTCAGCATCCTGACAAGGCAACCGGCGCCCTGGCCCCGCCCATTTACCAAACGTCCACCTTTGCCTTTGAAAACGTGGAGCAAGGGGCGGCACGTTTTAAGGGTGAAGAGAAGGGGTACATTTACACCCGACTCGGAAACCCCAACACTGATCTCTTAGCCCAAAAAGTCGCCCTTTTGGAAGGATTTCCGGCAGGAATTTCGACGGCCTCGGGCATGGCGGCTGTGGCGAATATTATTCTGGCGACCGCCCAAAAGGGGGACAGCATTGTGGTGGACGACACGGTGTACGGCGGCACCCATTATTTGGTTGAACAGGACATTCCCAAATTGGGAATCGACGTAATCCGGGTGGAAGCGGCCCGTCTGGACGATCTCAAAAAGGCCATTCGGTCCAACACCAAATTGGTTCTGATTGAAACGCCCGCCAATCCCACACTGAAAATCATTGACATTGAAGCTGCGGCTCACATTGCCCACGAAAAGGGGGCGCTTTTGGCCGTGGACAACACCTTTTCTTCCCCCTATTTGCAACGTCCGCGCGAATTGGGCGCCGACATTGTTTTTCATTCCGCCACCAAGTACATTAGCGGTCACGGAGACGTTGTGGCCGGTGTGGTGTGCGGAGAGAGCGATTTTATTGAAGAGGCTCACCGTGTAGCCACCCATTTCGGCTGGACAATGAGCCCCTTTAACGCCTGGCTTCTCCTGCGCGGACTGAAAACCCTCGCCGTCCGAATGGAACGCCATTGCAGCAACGCCCTGACCATTGCCCGCTGGCTGGAAAAACACCCTAAAATTGAATCTGTGCTTTACCCCGGGTTGGAATCCTTTCCGCAGCACGCCCTGGCGAAAAAGCAAATGAAGGCCTACGGAGGCATGATCTCCTTTGAAATGAAAGGCGGCTTTCAGGCAGGGAAAGCACTCATGAATCACGTCAAGCTGCACACACTGGCGGTCAGTCTGGGGGATTGCGACTCCCTGATCCAACACCCGGCTTCCATGACACACGCCAAACTCAGTCCCGAAGAACTGGCCGAGGCACACATTACGCCCGGTCTGGTCCGCATTTCGGTCGGTATTGAGAACGCGGACGATCTGATTGACGATCTTGAGCAGGCCTTAGAGAAAATCTGAAAATTCTCTCCGGTTTGTCCGATTTCCGCCCCGCTCCAAGAAGCGGGGCTTTTTTTTCGATAAAAATCGCCGGGCGTTCGCGGGAAAAATCCTCCCAGGCGCCCATTGCCGATTGCGATTCGACGCCCGACTTAACGGGAGGCAGCGTCCGGCGTTCCTTCGGGAGAGCCTTCTTTTTCGACCCACGACCTCAAAAATTGTCGGTATGCCCACACCACCAGCCAGCCGACTAAAAAGCCCAAAACAGCTCCGGCCAGAACATCCAACGGGTAGTGAACGCCCACGTACACGCGGGTGTAGGCGATGGTCAAAGCCAACCCGTAAAAATACCACCGGTAGCGGGGGTAAAATCCCGCAAAAAGTCGGGCAGCCGCCATGCTGTTGGTGGCGTGGGACGAGGGGAACGAAAAACTTCCCGAGCAGCCCACCAAAAGGCGAACGCTTTTCACAACATGGCACGGTCGGATGCGGTGCACAAGCGGTTTTAAAAGCGCACTGCTCGTTTGATCACTTAGCACAAGCGTCACAATCAGGAGCAAAGCTGCCGCGCGTCCTTTTCGTCCGCCCCAAATGAGCAAAGCCAGCCAAACAAGCACAATCGGAATTTTCCAATGATTTAAATTGGTCAAAAACGGCATGAGCCAATCGAAAACAGGATTGGTCAACTGCTGATTGAACAGATTAAAAATCTGCGTGTCTATTTTCGTGAGAAAAGGAAGCACACACTTCTCCGAAACAGTCGGTCACCTTTTTTGGGGATACTCTTGCTTTTTTGCTTTTCCAGCTTTTGAAGTTCCCCGCGGTACAAAATTGGCCAGTCCATCCAAAAACAAGTGCCGTGTCATTTCTGTCTGAACCGCTTGTTTGCATTTCGATTTGCATTAAAGGTTAACAAAAATCGGGGTCAAAATCAAGCCGAAATGGCTCAACTAAGCAACCAGGGCTGTTTTTTCCCCGTTTCCATTGGATCGATTCCCTTTTTGTGAGATCCTCGCTCTTCGTTCCCCGCAAAGAAAATCTCCGAAAATTTTGTTGACTTTTAGTTCAAACACTATTATATTTTCAACGTTTTCAGAAAAATAGGGGATTTTAGGACAAACTTTCTTTTCGCAAATAATTCGGAGGAAATTCATGGCTCAGGCTTCGCAAATTCGAAATGGAATGGTTCTCAATATTGACAACAATCTTTGGCAGGTCGTGGAATTTCAACATGTTCAGCCGGGCAAAGGAGGCGCCTTTGTTCGGACCAAAATCAAAAATCTCCAAACCGGCCGCGTGATTGAACGTACCTTTCGGGCTGACGAGAAAGTAAACGACGTGCGGGTGGAAACGAAACAAATGCAATACCTGTACCGTGACGGCGACCTTTTTTATTTTATGGACAACGAGACCTACGAACAGGTGGCCGTCAATGCCGATTTGATCAGTGATGCCCAGAATTTTCTGAAAGAGGGAGAAAACGTGGACATTCTTTTTCATGGCAGCGACGCAGTTGGGATTGAGTTACCATTCTTTGTGGAGCTTCAGGTCATCGAAACCGAGCCTGGAATCAAAGGAGACACCGTGTCCGGTGCCACCAAACCCGCCAAATTGGAAACGGGTGCCGTCGTTCAGGTGCCGCTTTTCATTGAAGAAGGCGATGTGTTGAAAATTGACACCCGAACCGGTACGTACGTGGAACGGGTTTAAGCGCCGGACAAATTGAGGAGGTACTATGAAAGCATCTGAAATTCGCGAATTGGTCAAAATCGTTGAACAAAGCGATATCAGCGAACTCGAAGTTTCTCGGTGGGGTCAAAAAGTCAGGATTATTAAAGGGGGATCGAACAATGGAACCGCCAACACGGTGACCGTCCAAGCGGTGCCCGCCGTGGCTCCGCCCCCTCCGCCTCCCGTACAAGCCGCTCCCGCTCCCCCTCCTGCTCCTGCACCCGAGGCTGCACCTGCTCCCGCTTCGGAACCGGCAAAAAAGGAAAATCTCATTGAAATTCGTTCCCCCATGGTCGGGACGTTTTACCGCGCCCCCGCTCCCGACGCCGAACCCTATGTAAAAATCGGCGATCACATAGAAAAGGGAACCATTTTGTGCATTATTGAAGCCATGAAACTCATGAATGAAATCGAATCGGAAGTGAGCGGGAAAATAGCCGACATTCTTGTGGAAAACGGCAAGCCTGTGGAATACAATCAACTGCTGTTTTTGGTAGAACCCGACTAATTGCTGACGTCGACACGAGGAGTTTCCCTTTGTTTAAAAAAATTCTCATTGCCAACCGGGGTGAAATAGCCCTTCGAATTATTCGCGCGTGTAAAGAATTGGGCATTCAAACCGTCGCCGTGTACTCGGAAGCCGACGCCGATTCTCTGGCTGTCCGATTTGCAGACGAAGCTGTTTGCATTGGGCCGCCGCAAAGCTCCGAAAGTTATTTGAACGTCCCGCGCATTATTAGCGCCGCCGAAGTAACCAACGCGGACGCCATTCACCCCGGCTACGGATTTTTGGCCGAGAACGCCCATTTTGCAGAAGTCGCCCGGTCTTGCAACATTCAATTTATCGGGCCAACGCCCGAAATGATCGAAAAAATGGGCAACAAAGCCCTCGCTAAAGAGACCATGAAACAAGCCGGACTTCCGGTAATCCCCGGAAGCGAAGGGGTGCTACATTCGGCAGATGCGGCAAAAGAAATGGCAGAGGACGTTGGCTACCCCATTATTCTAAAAGCCTCGGCGGGCGGTGGCGGAAAGGGTATGCGCATCGTTCGTGAACCGGCCGAAATGGAAAAGGCTTTTCAAACAGCGCAAAATGAGGCTGTGGCGGCCTTTGGAAACGGCGACATTTACATGGAAAAATTCTTTGAGCACCCCCGTCATATTGAAGTCCAGATTTTGGGCGACAACCATGGCAACATTATGGCTTTGGGGGAACGAGAGTGCTCCGTCCAGCGTAAGCACCAAAAACTGATTGAGGAATCTCCGTCGGCCGCTGTTTCGGAAGAAATGCGAAAGGAATTAAATCGACTGGCGATGAAGGGCGCCAAATATGCCGGGTACAGCAGCGCCGGTACCATGGAATTTCTTCTGGATACTGACGGCAAATTCTATTTTATGGAAATGAACACGCGCATTCAGGTGGAACACCCTGTAACCGAAATGGTCATGGATGTGGATTTGTTGAAAGATCAAATTCGCGTGGCGGCGGGCGAAAAATTACGTACCCGTCGTTTGTACAAAATGCGCGGACATGCTATTGAATGCCGAATCAACGCCGAAAATCCCGAAAAGGATTTCATGCCTTCGCCAGGACGGATTGTAAACTTCCACGCCCCGGGCGGGCCGGGGGTTCGTGTGGACACACACGCCTACGCCCAATATGTAATTCCGCCTTATTACGATTCATTGGTGGCCAAACTAATTGCCCACGGCAGTTCTCGAGAAGAGGCCATTGTCCGCATGAAACGGGCTTTGGAGGAATTTGTCATTGAAGGCATCCGAACCACCATCCCCTTTCACCAAAAGGTCATGGAAAACGAAGCCTTCCGGGCGGGACAATACGACATTCGGTTTATTGAAACACTTCAGGAATTGGAGAGTTCAACAAAAAGCTAATTCTTTGAGCGAGTCCGAGAAGCAAACGAATCGAAACGATTAATAGAGGAGCCATGGCAATGGAGATTCCCGAAGATCTGCTGTATACAGAAGAACATGAATGGGTTTATGTGGACGGCGAGGTTGCCATCGTCGGGATTACCGATTACGCCCAAGGCGAGTTGGGTGATGTCATTTTCGTTGAATTACCCGAGGTGGGCGATCATGTGCAGCAATTGGAACCTTTCGGAAGCATCGAAGCGGTCAAAACCGTTTCCGACGTCTTCGCTCCGGTTTCCGGCGAAATTGTCGAAGTCAATTCCGACCTGGATGCCAACCCTCAACTCATTAATCAAGACCCCTACGGGCAGGGTTGGATTGTGAAAATTAAAATTGCCGATCCCAAGGAATTGGAATCGCTTCTTTCGCCCGAAGAATATCAGAACATGATTGAATAAAAAGCTGACTCCTTTCCGGAATGTCAGCTCAAAAGGAGACAGCCATGCCGTTCTTTCCAAATACAGAGGAAGAGCAACGGGAAATGCTCCAGGCCATTGGTGTGGAATCATTTGAGGAGTTGCTCGAAACGGTGCCTGAGGCGGTACGTTTTCGGGAAAAGTTTCATCTACCGGATCCCGCTTCGGAATTGGAAGCATTTAAATTGCTTCGGGAGATTTCCCAAAGAAATGCCTCGGTAAACGATTATGCCTGTTTTTTAGGCGGGGGAGCGTACGATCACTACATTCCGGCCGTGGTGGACCACATTTTGCTTCGCCCCGAATTTTACACGGCCTACACCCCCTACCAGCCGGAGGTGAGCCAGGGTACGCTTCAGGCAATCTTTGAATACCAGAGTCTGATCTCCAATCTCACCGAAATGGACGTGACCAACGCTTCGATGTACGACGGGGCTTCCGCTTTGGCCGAAGCGGCACTCATGGCCTACCACGTTACCAATCGTCCTGAAATTGTCGTTTCAAAAGGGGTCAATCCCTTTTACCGGCAGGTTCTGCGCACGTACTTACACGGCCAAAATATTGCCATCCGCGAGATTTCTGTGGACGCTTCCGGCACAACGGATTTGGAACAAGCAAAAGCGGCTGTTTCCGAAACCACAGCCGCCGTGCTTGTCCAGCACCCCAATTTTTTCGGCCTTTTGGAAGAAGTGGAAACTCTGGAATCTCTCGCCCACGCCAGCGGCGCCCTTTTTGTGACATCCACCGACCCCATTTCGCTGGGACTCCTCAAACCACCCGGCCGCTACAATGTGGACATTGCTACCGGCGAAGGTCAGGTTTTGGGCAATTCGCTCTCTTACGGCGGCCCCTACCTGGGGCTCTTTTCCGTGAAAAAGGAGTTTATTCGCAAGATGCCCGGCCGTTTGATCGGCAAAACGGTGGATTCCGAAGGTCGCCCCGGCTACGTCATGACACTCCAAACCCGCGAGCAACACATTCGACGCGAAAAAGCCACTTCGAACATCTGTACCAACAATTCTCTGAATGCCCTTGCCGCGACGGTGTACCTTTCTTTACTCGGCAAACAAGGCATTCGCGAAGTCGCCGAACAGTGCCTTCAAAAAAGTCATTATTTGGCCGAAAAGGTCACGGAAATTCCCGGGTTTCGTATTCAATTCGACCGGCCGTTTTTTAAGGAATTCGTATTGCACACACCGGTACCGGTGTCCGAAATAATTTCGGCTTTGGCGAAAGAGCGCCTGCTTGCCGGAATTGATCTGTCGGAATTTGACTACGGGCTACCCAATGCCTTGCTTGTTGCCGTGACCGAAAAGCGCACCAAGGAAGAATTGGATCGCTTTGCGGAAGCTCTTAAAACTTTGTAGGGGGATTTTTCCGGTACGACTCGACTTTTTAGCGAGAAAAGATTTTCCTGAAAAGCGTGCAGGGTTCCCCTTTTCCAAAGAAAAATCAGGCTAACCCTGTTTTTTTCGCTTGGCATCCCGAAGGGCGAGAAGTTTTTCCAACGGCCAGGTGTTCACCACGTCTTCCGCTTTTAGCCAGGCACGGCGGGCCACTCCCACACCCAATTTGATCATGTCCAATTGGTAAAGCTGGTGTGTGTCTGTGTCAATCGCCAGTTTAACGCCCATTTCTTTGGCGCGGCGTGCGTTCACATCGGACAAATCCAAACGGTCGTAGTACGAATTAATTTCCAGCACCGTACCTGTTTCGGCGGCTTTTTTCAAAACCTTTTCGATTTTCATTTCGTAGCCTTCGCGCTTCGAAATTAATCGGCCCGTCGGATGCGCAATAATCAACACGTTAGGGTTTTCCATTGCAGAAAGCAGCCGTTCGGTAACCTGCTGCTTGAAACCCTGGTGCACTGCCGCCACCACAATGTCCAATTGTGCCAACAACTCATCGGAATAATCCAGGGAGCCGTCGGCCAGAATGTCCACCTCGGTACCGGCTAAAATTTTAATGTGGGGGAATTTTTTTTGCACTTCACGAATCTCCTCCACTTTCTGCCAAACGCGTTCTTCTTCCAGGCCACGGGCGTATTTTACCGATTTGGAATGGTCGCAAATGGCAATGTAGGCGTACCCGCGCGCCGAAGCCGCGCGAACCACTTCCTCAATGGTGGCCCCTCCGTCACTCCACTTGGAATGGACGTGCAAATCGCCCCGAATGTCATTCAATTCAATCAATTGCGGAAGTTGCCTTCGCGCGGCCAATTCTATTTCGCCTCGGTCTTCGCGCATTTCCGGCGGAATCCAGGCCAAATTTAGAGAGCCGTACACCTCTTCCTCGGTTTCCCCTGCGATTTTCTCTTCCCCCCTAAAAACGCCGTACTCGTTCACTTTGAGACCAGCTTTTTTGGCAATTTCACGGAGGTGAATATTGTGCGCTTTCGACCCGGTAAAATACTGGAGTGCCGCTCCGAAAGATTCCCGGCGAATGGCTCGCAAGTCGATCTGGATTCTGTCCTCAACAATGACGCTTCCCTTGGTGTCGCCGGCAGCCAAAATACGGGTGACTTGCGGCAGGTGAACAAACTGCTGAATCACCTGAGCCCCCTGGTCGGTTTGAACCAAAATGTCAATGTCGCCGACGGTTTCTTTCATTCGGCGAACGGAACCGGCGTGGGTAATGGTGTCGAGCCCTGTTTTCTCTTTCAATTGACCAATAATTTCCTCCACCAAAGGCAGGGCCACGCCAATGGAAATCCGTTCCTGAGCCTTTTCGTACAGTTCAATCCCCTTCAAAATATTTTCTACTTTTTTTTGGCCCATTCCCGGCAGTTGCGCCAGGCTGCCGTCGGCAATGACGCGTTTGAGATCGGCCAAACTTTCAACGCCCAATTCCTTGTTGGCAAGGGCCACCGTTTTGGGTCCGAGATTTTGAATTTCCAACAATTCAATGAGTCCAGCCGGAACACTTCCCACAACCTCTTCGTATTTTGTCATATTCCCCGTGGTCAGGTACTCGTCGATTTTAGTAGCCAGAGCCTTGCCGATCCCCGGAATTTCCGTGAGTCGCCCTTCCCGCCACACCTCTTCAATATCTTCCTGCATGTCGCGAATCACACGAGCCGCTTTGCGGTAGGCATTCACTTTAAAGGCAATTTCGCCCTGGTACTCCAGCACGTCCGCAATTTTTTCAAACATCTCGGCAATCATGCGATTTTTCATGGCTGTTTGTCCTCATTTTTTCCAAACTGCTCATCGAGAAGTTTTTTTAATCGTTCAAGTTGGTTGGTAATAATTCCGTCCACGCCCCATTCGATCAGGCGTCTCATGTCTTCCACCCTGTCCACGGTAAACACGAAAATTTGGTACCGGCTTTTTAGAGTCTCCACCAATTTGGAGCTCAGACGAGCGAAATTCAGCACCAAAATGTCCGGGCGCCAGCGTTTGGGAATCAGCGGTTCCAGCACAAAATAGCCACGCGGGTAATCCGTCAGAAATCCTACACGAATGGTGGGATCCAATTTTCGAACGTACACCAGTTGGGGGTAACTGAAACAGCTCACCATGACGCGCCCGTTGAGTCCCATTTTTTCAATGAGCCGAACCGTGTCGACCGCCAGCGGCGTTTTCCGCCAGGACAAAGTTTTCAGTTCAATGTCCACCTGAATGTGGTCGTCCAAAGAATTCAGAACATCTTGAAAAAGCGGAATTTTCGACGGCTTCAATGCCTTATTTTTAAACGATTGAATGGTAATTCCGTTCACCTGCGTTAGGTTTAGATCGGTGAGTTCGCGAGGATCGCGAGCAAGGCGCTCCAGATTAAAGTCGTGAAAAACCACCAATTCACCCGAAAGAAGCTCCTGCACGTCTAATTCGATCATGTCCGCCCCCAATTCCATTGCGTGGCGGAAGCTGGGCAGTGTGTTTTCCAAATACCGGGTGGGAAGCCCCCGGTGAGCAATGGCCAGCGGGCGCTTTTTTCTGTCCTTTCTTTCATTTTTCACGAGAGACCAAATCTCCTAAAATAGCGGCCAGTTTTTCGGTCTGTTTTTTGCGCGAAAAGGATTCTTTTAGTTCGTTCCATTTGGAGTCGTTTCTCGGTTTGAATTTGCCCGAGAGGAATTCCTCCAACTGGTGCGCAACGGCCTGTGCGTTCAATTTTGTGACCGTTTTTCCGTAGCCGTACTGTTCCAAAATTGTAGCGGCTGCGGTGTCAGACGGCAACACCGCAAAAATCGGACGTCCCGCCGCCACGTATTCAAATATTTTTCCGGTTACCATGCCCCGATTCACGGTCGGCGCCAGAAAAAAGAGCAGTCCTGCCGCACCCAACAGAGCTGCCAAACTTTCTCGATGGGAGGTGTAGGGCACCCGTCGAATCCAGGGCCGAATTTCTGCCGGAATTTCCACGGTTTTTAGGGGCTGCCCCCAAAAAAGAATTTCCCAGCCTTCCAATGCGGCCTTGTTTTGTCGGACCAAAAGCCGAAGTCCTTCAAAAAAAAGACCGGGGTGATTGGCGCCTCCCAGAGTACCCAGGTACAAAAGGGTTTTCTTCGGAAAATTCAGGGGTTTCAAATCCCTCAAATCCGCCGGATCAAAACCATTGGGCAGAAAATGAAATTTAGAAGGCGCGTTCGGTTCGAAAATCCGAAGGGATTCCAAAATAGGTTCGGAAATCGCCACAACGGCATCCGCCCGTCTAAGGACCTGCCGTGCCCAACGCCGGTGAAAATAGGCGTGCAGAGGGGTGGGAACGTGCACGTATTCGCCGCCAAGCCAGTAATCTCTAAAATCTGCAACCCACGGAAGGGCCGATTTTTTCTTGAGTTCAAGTCCGACGAGGTGAGCCGTTAATGGCGGCGACGTGGTCAAAATGGCGTCGGGACGAATCTTTTGAATAAAACGAATCCCCGATTTACGGGCGAAAGGGTACCAGCCGATTTTGGAATCCGGCAGAAAAAATGGCCGCACCCGTGTTTGCCCAGGAAAAACCGAAGGGGATTTGGGGGAAGATCTGGGGGCCTTTTTTCGAAGAAAACGCTCGGCAAGTCGGGCAGGGTCCCAGGATTCGGTGCGGTCAATGGAAATGCCTTGGATTTCCTCTAACAGGGACGAATCGTAAGCGTAGTACCGAATGGGTTTTACCGAAAGAATGTGGGGTTCCCACCCAAACTGGGGCAAATATTTAGCCCATTTGACCACACGCTGAACGCCTCCCATTCCCAGCGGAGGAAAATAATACGCCACCACCAGAAGGCGTTTCATGGGGAAACAGCCGTCCTTTGCTTTTTTCCAACACGACAGTCGCTCATTAAATCTGGCCCTTTTCTTCAAACGCAGCTACAGCTCTTCCCGTTCGCGCACCACTTGAAACTCCGTGTTGTTGACCAACACCTCAGGCACGCGCGGTCGCCCGTTGTAATTGGACGACAACGTGTACCCGTAGGCTCCGGCTGAAAGAATGGCCAGCAAATCTCCCCGTTTTACCGGTTCTAACAGGCGGTCTTTGGCAAAAAAATCACCGGATTCGCAAATGGGGCCGACTACGTCCACTTTTTCGGGCGTGTCGTTTGCGCGCCGGACCGGCACAATGCGGTGGTAGGCCTGGTAAAGACTGGGGCGAATCAAGTCGTTCATCCCGGCGTCCACAATGACAAATTTCTTCAGGCTGGTTTCTTTGCGAAAGAGCACACGGGTCACTAGAGCCCCGGCGTTGGCTGTTAAAAACCGCCCGGGCTCGAAAATAATACGGCAATTTAAATCGGAAAGTTCTGGCAAAATCGCTCCGAAAAGTTCGGCCGGGGTTGGCGGTTGTTTGACTTCCACAGGCTCGAGAGGCGGGCGATCAATGACCTGAAGGTAATCCACACCCAAACCGCCACCAATGTCAATCTGATCCAATACGATCTTTTCTTTTCGCAAATCCAGAACCAATTGGCGAAGCGATCGGGCGCTTTCCACAAAGGGCGCTACCGAAAGAATTTGCGAACCGATGTGACTGTGAACCCCACGAAGGGCGATCCCCGGAAGGACGGCCGCTTTTTTAAACACGGCAAGGGACTTTTCGATGGCAATGCCGAATTTATTTTTCGCCATTCCGGTGGAAATGTACGGGTGGCTCTGGGGATCAATATTTGGATTGACGCGAATATTGACCGGCGCTTGTTTACCCAGTTCAAGCGCTACGGCGTTAAGCGCCTCTAATTCCTCCTCCGACTCCACATTAAAGGCCAAAATCCCCTTTTCCAGGGCAAAAGCCATTTCGTCATCTCGTTTTCCCACTCCCGCAAAAACAATTTTTTCGGGCGGAATACCGGCATTTAGCGCAAGCCCCAATTCCCCACGGGACACGACGTCCGCACCTGCTCCCAACTGCATGAAAAGACGAAGCACCTCGGGATTGTTGTTGGCCTTCAAGGCAAAGCACGTCAGATGCGGCCTGTCTCCCAAAGCCTCTTCCACCGCATTTAATTGGTCGGTTAGGTGCCGCTGACTGTACACATAAAACGGCGTTCCAACGGCTTCCGCAATTTCGGCAAGGGAAACCCCTTCTACAAAGAACTCCGAGTCTTCATAGTGAAAAACCTGCATTGGGTACCTCAATTTTTGGTGAATAGTTTTTCAATTTCCGCCAATTTTTCTTCCGCTGCTTTTCGGCCTGCTTCAATGATCCGACCGGCTTTGTTAAACTCGAACAACTGCACATCTGCAACTTTCGGCTGAATCAAAACGTCCGGCGGGTCAACTTGCAACCGATGTTGGCAGATTAAATTTTCCGCAATGGTCAGGCTCTGAATCATGACGGTGAAAATGCCGGGCGTGCGCGGACGCACCGGATTTTCGTACTCACGCAGTCGGTGCAAAATATTGGCCATTTTTTCCAAGAGCACGTCCTCTGTTGCGCCGGGAGCTTCCAATTTCTTTAAGGCGGCTTGAATCAATTCCGGTGCAGATTTTCCCCGGGGCCGACGCCCACGTTTCTTCCGCCGAAAAGCAAGCACCTGCGCTTTCTCCTCTACCCTGGGAATCACATTCACCGCTACCACGCCGGCGGCTTTCCAGCGGTGCGCGACGCTCGTGGGTACCGGGTTAACCAATCCGCCGTCCACCAAAAACCGCTCTTCGTGGCGAACCGGTACAAAAATCCCCGGAATGGAAATACTGGCGCGCACGGCCTCTAATATGCTCCCCCGATCAAAAATCACTTCCTGCCCGGTGCGAAGTTCCGTGGCCACGCAGGCAAAGGGATGCTTCAATTCCTCGATCAAACTGGCGTGAATAAAAGTGCTTAGAAATTTTTGAATGCGTTTGCCATCGACAAAACCCGACCGCGGCAGTGTTGGAAGAAACAACCGCGCCACGGAGTTCCACTTAATTCCCAGAGCAATTTCTTTCAGGGCGGAGCCGCTAAGTCCCGCCGCCCACAAGGCCCCAATAAAAGCTCCGGCGCTGGTTCCTGCTACACCTGCAATCGGGATGTTGTGCTCTTCAAGCACCTGAAGAACGCCGATGTGCGCCAATCCCTTGGCCGATCCGCTCCCCAAAGCCAGCGCAATTTTAGGATTTTCACCTGCCACATTTTTCTCCGACGAATAAAAAAAGACGGCTACAGACCGTCTTCGGAATGGTTTTACCGGCTGAACGCAAGATTGCAATTGAAGCAATTCAGAAGCTTTTTCTTCGAAAAGCACGCCCCAAACGGACACAAAGAACGCCGCGCGGTTCAATGTCACATTTCCCCCGAAAATGAGCCGACCTCCGGAAACCCGCTACGGATTTTCCGGCTGATCTTTTGGCGGTTTGGGTTTACTGCGTGCGTTCAACATTCGGTAAATTTCGTCAATATCCACGCCGGCTACTTTTTCAAGCGCCTCGCTAACCATGTACGCAAAGAGCAAAAATTCATCTTTTTCAAAGCGCAGATTGACATTGTGCACATTCACGTGAATACAACCGGCTTCGCACTGGTACACCTGACCGTCAATTTCGGAGGCTTGGGAAAAGATCTGAGAATCGTCGTCAAACATGGAGCTTCACTCCTTTGACTTCCGGGCTTCTGAGAACGCGGAGACCATTTTTAATTTGCCGCTTTCCCGAAACCGTTTGAAAAAAAATGTAATAAAATTCCCACCAAAATACAAAGGCTTTTTTTAAGAGCCTGCAAAAAAACGTCAGGGAGTTTTTCCGCCCTAATCCTGAAACGGGTTGGGCATTGTAACGGACTGTTTTAGCCCGGAGGCCAGGTCATTTTTCTTCCCCCCAACAAATGGAGATGAATATGGTAAATCCACTGACCTGCGTCTTCTCCGGTATTCCAGACCAACCGGTACCCCTTTTCTGAAACCCCCAAATCGTGTGCTACTTTTTTGGCCACCAGTGCCATTTTCCCGATTAAGGGGGCGTCTTTTGGCGACAGTTCGTTTAGACTGCCAATGTGCTTTTTGGGGACAATCAATACGTGCACAGGCGCCTGGGGATTAATATCGTGAAAAGCCACGATTTCGTCATCCTCGTAGACGAATTCACCGTCCAATTCGTGGGCGATAATGCGGCAAAACGTGCAATCGATCATGCGATTCCTCCTCATCCGTTGAAATTCTACATTAGGTCGTCAAGCGCCGCCAAAACCTGACAGGTCGCCGTTAGAGCCGCGGTTTCCGCACGCAGTCGGCGCGCTCCCAGTGTGACCAATTGAAATCCCATTGAGACGGCTTTCTGAATCTCCGCGTCACTCAACCCCCCTTCTGGCCCAATAAGAACCGCCACTTCCCGAGGCGGAAGTCGAACCTCGCGAAGATAGCTATTTACCGCCTGCCGGATCGACCTTCGCCCGGCCATTTCGGGCACAATTTTGAGAGGTACCGATGTGACGCTTTTTAAGGCGGATTCCAACGGCACAGGTTCGTGGATTTCCGGCAGGACGGAGCGCCCGCTTTGTTTTAACGCCGCAATTAAAATTCTCTGCCAACGAGAAATTCGCTTTTTGTCCGGCTCAATCAGAGAGTATTTCGATTGAACGGGCTGAAAAGAGCTCACGCCTAATTCCGTTCCTTTTTCCAAAAGCCAATCAAAACGGGGATTTTTAATGAGGGCTTGGATGAGGCTTACCCGGGTGAAAGGCTCTCCCCACCGCCGCAACACCTTTTGGATTTCACCCCGTACCGAATCGCGCGTTATTCGAATCACCCCGAATTCGTAGGCATTCCCACGGCCGTCCACGGCAATTAAAACATCCCCCACCCTTTTCCGAAGCACGTGCGTCAGATGGTGAAATTCGTCTCCGTCAATGGTTAGAAAATCGCCTTGAATCTTTTCCGGGGAGACAAAAAAACTTTCCAGATGCGCCATTTGAATCACCGCCTCCGGCACGTCACCGAGCCTAAAAACCCTTTCTAAAATACAAACACCGCAAGCAAAAATTCAAGCAAAACTTTTATTTTTTTGGCTAAACCAAAACTCAATCAAAACGCTGCCCTCATGTCCAAGATGAATTCTCCTTGAAAATTTTCATCCCAGGCGTACTCGGTACGCAGGACCGAGGAATAGGGCAAAATAAAATTCAGGCCGATTCCGGCTCCGCGAAGGGTTTTTCCCGTGCCCCAATGGGGATTTCCAGACCACAGCACTCCCCCATCGGCAAACAGCGCCCCGTACAAACCAAATTCCAATTTCTGAAGCGCGGGTAGTTGTTTGGAAAGATTCACGAAACGCCGCTGCACCAGCGGAAAACGCACCGAAAAGGAAGCCAGTGCACGGGCTTTTCCTTCTGCTGTCTGCCTGAAATGCCCGCGAATTCTGCGATCGTACCCCAGAAAAATGTGCTTGTAGACGGGAACGGTTCCTCTCAACCACGTGGCCGCAAAACGACCTGCCAAAATCAGTCCTCCAAGGGGCTGGTAGTGGCGCACATCCCATTTACCTCGGTGAAATTGCCCCTCCCCTAAAATCCAATTGTCCACAAATTCGGCCTGAACAAAATAACCACGTGAAGGGTATTCGTGCCAATCCCGCGTGTCCCATTGAAAATGCAGTCCGGCTGACAAAATGCGGTCGGTTCCCGAAGAAGAAAGGGCAGCCCTCGAATTCGAAAATTTCAGACGTTCGACCTTTACAACCAAACCCGTCCAGCGATAGGGATCCAAGCGTTTTCCGAATCGCAGGTACGCCCGTGAAACCCGCGCTTCCAAATCCGAAAACTGCTTGGTGTGATTGATTTCGACCATCGACCCCACATTTAAAAAGGCAAACAGTCTTTTGTCACCGCCAAACCAATTGTTTTCGTAAGCAATTCGCCCGCCCGGGTTGAATCCCGCCCAACCGAGAAAGAAAATTCGTTGTGCCCTGCCCAAAAAATTGTAGTCCGCAACGCCACCTCCATACGAAACCCTGGAAAAACTGTGTTCATGAAATTCAAGAATCGGAATCGGAAAGAGGGACCAGCGTTCAACCACCGCAATTTTGAGAACGGTTTCCGAGGAAAACGGCAAAATGTGAAATTCCACGCTATTAAAAAGGTAAAGATTGAAAATCCGCTCTTTGGCCAATTGCAAATCGTGGCGTGAAACCACGTCCCCCGGATGAAAGCCCAATTCTCTTACAATAATGTACCGTTTTGTTTTTTTATTCCCCGTCACAAGAATTCGGTCAATTCGGAGGGAATCGGAAGGGGCATTATTTTGTGCCAAAAGCGAGACAGAGAATCCGACAGTCAGCCACAAAATCGCCAGAATTTTCCACAAAATGCGTTTACGGGTCCTTACCATTTGGGCAAAATCTGCAGGGTCACATGCCAACTTCCTGACTCACCAACGGGGTGCGCCACATCGATTCGAACCAAATCTCCCGAAATAGAAAAAAAGACACCCAGGTCCGAATGCCAGGCCCCGCTCTGAAAAATCGGTGAGCAGGGAGAGGCCTCGCAGCGAATAGGAGTATTTTCAAACCAGCCTTTGGCACTTTCGGCAAAGATTCCCATCTCTACCATGTCCGAAAAGGGAATTCGGCTGATTAGGGGGGAGCTAAAAACATCGCCTCCGAAAAAATAGGTGGCGCGAGCCATGAAAAACGAGACTGCGTTAGGGAAAGCCTTGTTACGGAAACCCCGCAAAGTACCCAGTCCGCCGAAATCGATTTGGTGTTGGGGTAAGTCAGCGGCGTGCCAGGTCTTCGCCCCGCGAAGCAACAGGGCCACGCGCTGGTTGCCGCGCGTGGGTTGAAAAAGGCGCAGGGTGGAAAAAAGAGCGGCATATTTTCGAAAAACAGGGGCCGAACCGCCCAGAGCTTTTTCAAAAGCGATTTGGTAGAAAAGCCCCTGAGTCGGGTAAATGGGATTGTTGAGGCGGTCCCAAACGCCCGAAAGACGCAGTAGATTTTCTCGGCCCTCTGCAACCGCCGGATTGGGAGGAAAGGATTTGTGGTTCGGAATAAGATGCCAGTCCGTGTTTTTGGAAACGGAAGTGTACAACGCCGATTGAAACAGAGCGCGCGTGGTGAGGCTTTTGCGCAGCCGAGTCTGAAACCACCCACGCCAGCCTTTCAGGCCGTAATAATTTCGAAAATCCTCGTGCAGCAACAGGGCCGCAAAGCTGTTTTCGATTTCGCCGATTGTCCAGACGTCCGATGACGCCACGTGGTCGAAATAGCCCCCTCCCAATTCTCCCTCGATTTTTCCGCCGAATTTCTTCACACCAAACACATGGTAATGCGGCCATTTCTGAGAAAAAGCGTACCCGGCGGACAAAATCGTAGCTAATTTAATTCTGGGAACAGTCAGGGTAAGTTCACCCCCCGCAAACAAACCTTCCACACGGTTAAAATGATTCCAGGACGCCAAATCGACCGTTTGATCAAATTCGACGGGCTGGAGGTGCAGGGGAATGGAAAATTCGGTTTGTGCAAATAGCATTCGACCTGAAAAAACGACAAACAACAAACTCAGCAGCAGAATCCATTTATTTTGTCGTACCAGCCTGCCTATTCCGATTCCTTTTGCGTGGGACGTTTTCATGAACTCCTCCACCCGGTTAAGCACCCAAATTGTGTGCAAACAACCCAATGTTTTTAATATACGAATCTTGGTTCGAAGAGTCAAAGGGAAAATACAGCCTATTAGGTAAAGAGCAAAACTCTTTCGGGAATAAATTTATCTGTTTGGCTGAACGAGCCACCGCCCCACCCACAAATGGGTGGACTCGTAGTCAAGCGTCCCTTTGGAACGCGGAATGTGAACGAATGGGCAATCTTGGATTAGCCGCTCGTAAGTGAAGTTTGCTTTTAGAAAGTCAGAAAAAATTTGCGTTTTTTTGTAGGCGCTGTCTCTTGGCAGCGAGGAAGATCCAAAAAAATGAACAGGACTTTGTGGTTGCGTCTCAAATCCAATTTGAGATGTAGGGGAAAAAGGCTTACTATTGAAAATTGTAATTTCCGCCCCAACGGGGCGAAATAGCCCAGCCCAGGGCAACGCCCTGGGAAAAAGGTCAAACAGGAATCAAAAACCACCCTGAAGGGGTGACCTAAAATTCGGAGAAACTATCTTAATTTGCGTCCCAAGTCCAATTTTGAACAGAAAGTAAATTTTTTTGCCGCGTTTTTGATTTCAGAACAAGGATTGTCGATTTTCGATTTC
>CAZOHG010000026.1:3898-48902 GCA_964579725.1 uncultured Deferribacteres bacterium | reverse complement strand
TTCCAAAGGCGAAGGGGTGTGGATTTTGACGGTGGCCGATGGAAAAGATACCATGGTTTCTTACAGCGGTCCGCGCGATGTCACGCAGGATGTCCGCGATCGTGTGTACGACATTTACCACAGTCCCGAGGCAGTATTGGGTGATTCCACGGGCCCTAATTTGCAGCGAAGCAACTATTCACCCTACCATAATAACATCAACAACGAACCCGTGGAAATCCACAACTACGCCTACGGCAAATATATCTTAAATGACAATTACCCGGAAGAAATTATTATTAGCCAATGGACTACTAAAACAGGCATTCGGGTAGTTCGGAAAGCATACGCATGGAGTTACCCGGATTACGATGATTTTATTCTGGAAGAACTGATTTTTTACAATGATGGAAATCATTCTTTGAAAAATACGTATTTGGCTTTTATGAACAGCTTTAGCGTGAGCAGTGCGGGGCACCAATGGCCCAGCGGGGGCGGGATGGGTTGGACTGACTGGCGGGTAAATAAATTACCGGCTCAAGATGATCGATTTTGGTTTACAAAGGCTCCCAATTATGTGGCCGATAATCCCGAAAGCACGGAAGTGTACAAGAAATTTGTTTTTGCATATCAGCGGGATGACGATTGGTATGGCTCCCCGTGGGACGATACGGGTCAGCCTTACAAAGAGGCAATTGCCAGCCGGGGGAAAAATGAAATGCAGGGAGAAGTGGAGAACCAACTGCTGGCATACCAGTACATCGGTTTTGGACCGGTTGACGTGATGCCTCCCTTTGTGAATGATTCGGAAACATATGTGGCCCCCAAACAGGCGGACCAACCCTTTGCTGAAAAATGGTGGCATTCGGGAAATTCAGATCAGCACGATTTTGATGAGCCGTCGGACACCCGTCAAAATGATGCCCAAATGTACCGAATGGTTACCAACATTGACACCGGGCGCTATCAGCCGAATCCTGACGAAGCCACGTTGGTTACACATGCACTCGTGTTTGGGCCTTATGATTTGGAACCGGGCCAAAAGGCGAAAATTGTTATCGCCTTCGTGGGAGGGTCCGGAGCCGATTGGGAAGGGCAGGACGAATTTGCTTGGTCCCGAAAGCCTGAGGCGCGTCGTCAGTTGAAAGAAGGAGAATTTTCCATTTTCCGGAATTTCCGTCGTGCGAAATTTGCCTACGAAATGGGCTATGATTTACCCGACCCCCCTCCCGATGTAGCCGTCAAATTTAAAAACAACGATCTGGGGCAAGTGGTGCTTCAGTGGAAAGATACGGCCGAAAGTGCCCGGGATCCCGACTACACGGGTGAAGAGGCCAAAGACGTGCGCGGGTATCGTATTTACCGTTCTTGGCCGCCTTCATTTAATTGGCATTACGGCCCCTGGGTTTTTGTGAAGGAGATCAAAGCAAAAGACCCCAAATATTACAATCCCCAAACACATACCTACTCCTTTGCCGACGATCATTCTTTTGCCGGATACAACTATTATTACAGTGTCCGTACGTACGATTCTGGCCACGCACACTGGTACGATCATAATGGCGTGGATCATGGCCCTATTCCGCCATTGGAAAGTGGGTACACTTCACCGGAACAAAAGAATATGATTGCAGTGACCCCCTTTCAAATTGCCACCCAAAAATTTGATCAAATGGAAGCAGCCATTCACGTGGTACCAAACCCGTACCGACTGGATTACCACGACAATTTGCACCGCTATCCCGATACGGCCGATCCGTACAAAATTCGCTTTACCAATTTACCGCGGCATTGCATCATTCGCATTTACTCGGTCTCCGGTGATTTGATCTACGAGCGAGAACATCGTTCCAGTGTTTCCTCAGAAGATGCTTGGAGACAGGACACCATTTCTTTCTCAGGAAATGTAGTAAGTGGCATTTATTTCTGGGTAGTGGAATCTTTGGAAGAGGGAAGCAAAGGAAAAATTCAAAAAGGCACTCTGGCAATCGTAAAGTAATTAAAATGATTAGCTTAAAGGTTTTGCTATGAGAAGAAAAGGTCTCGTCATTTTTGGAATGGTTGGGCTGCTGTCCTTTGTTCTTGCAACGAGAGGATGGGCGCGAAATGATTTTAAACGTTTGGGCAAGGCGGGCTTTACCTTTTTGGAAATTAGTCCGGCGGCCCGCGCAGCAGCCATGGGCGACGCTTACACAGCCATATCGAATGATGCCTACGCCATTTTTTACAATCCTGCAGGGTTAACACATGTTCAAAATCTGGAGTATGGTTTTAGCCTCACCAATTGGATTGTGGGTTCCAAGCTCATGTCGGCCGCAGTAGCCCATCCATTTGGACGCGGTGTTCTTGGGATCAGTTTCATTTCTTTCGCCCCTGCAGAATTTGAAGAAACAACCATTGTACAGCCTGAAGGCACGGGGCGAATGGTTCATGTGGGAGACCTGGCAGCAGCCGTTGCCTACGGGGTGCACCTTACCGACCGCCTCTCTTTTGGCTTTAAAACCCAATATGTGGAAGAAACCTTGGATCAGGACAAAGCCAGGGGTTGGCTGGTGGATTTCTCCACCTATTATTACACGGGCTTTCGCGACTTGGTGATTGCTATGGCCATGAAAAATTTTGGTCCCGATGTAAAGTACTTGTCCGAAAAATTCAAACTACCGCTTTATTTTAATATCAACACGGCAATCAGTGTCATTGGAAGGGAGGGTTCTCCGGTTCAATTAACCCTTTCCACTGAAAGTGCCTTCGCCACCGATTACCGAGATCGCTATCACGTGGGTGCGGAACTTTGGCTCTTAGACAAACTGGCACTGCGAGGCGGCTATAAATTTAATTATGATACCGAAGATTACACGCTTGGGCTTGGCTTCCGGATGAGGTTCGGCGGGCGAAAAATAACATTAGATATCGCCTATTCAAATTTTTCGAGCTATTTTAACGCCCCTCTGAGGTTTTCCTTGGGGGGATCGTTTTAGCCCAAGATACGCTCTGTTCAAAGATTAGAGTGTTTTCAATCTTTCAAAAATACTAAAAATTCACCTTGCGCCTGTTTTTGATTTAAAATCAGGCTGAATGGATATTGACTCAACTTGTTCAGAAATAACAAGGTAAGGTGTAGAAATAAGAGTGTCGTCCAATGTAAAGAGTAAAATTGGAGAGGAGATGAATGCCTTGAAAAAACATGCGGGAGGATTATTATTTTTTTTAATAATCCTTTTCGGTAGTGCGACTGTTTTTGCCGGTACCACCGGGAAAATTCGGGGGAAGGTGATTGACGCCTCCAATGGGCAACCTTTGCCGGGCGTAAACGTCATGATCACGTCCATTTGGCAGGGGAATATGGAGAAAAAGAGTGGCTTGGGGCTCGGTGCGGCCACCTCTGCCAATGGCGAATTCATTATTTTGCACGTGCCCCCCGGAATTTATTCCGTCAAGGCTGTGATGATTGGGTATGCACCGGAAGTGCGCAGAAAGGTCATCGTTAATGTTGACCGAACCTCGTTTGTCAATTTTAAATTGAGTCCAACCGTGATTTCTATGGGAAAATCGGTTGTTGTGGAAGCCAAGCGTGATGCCATTCAATTGGATGTTTCGGGTACCGAAAACTTTGTGACCCAAAAGGATTACAAAGAGACCCCCTTTGCGAACCGTGTGGCCGACGTGCTTTCCCTTCAGGCCGGTGTGGAAGGGAATATCATTGAGGGTGAAATTAAGATCCGTGGTGGCGATGCCAATGAAATCGGCTATATAGTCGATGGCATGTCCATGGTCGACCAGAAGTTCAATCGTCCTGTCATCAGCATTAACCCCGAAGTGGTGCAGGAAATCAAAGTCATGCGCAACGGGTTTAACGCTGAGTACGGCGACGCTCGCTCGGGAATTATTAATGTGGTGACAAAAACGCCCGGAGACAAGTTGTCTATTTCAGCGGATTACCAATTCGACCCGCCTCACCGGCCGCATTACGGTCGAAGCTGGTATTCGCGACAAAGTCGGTGGGAATGGCGTTTAATGGACGGCCCCCACGCCTTTGAAGGTGACAGCCTTTTCTTGAAAGAAGGCCGTGCCGGCATCTGGAAATATTGGGAAGGTTGGAACAAATATTCCGAACAACTCATGAAAGACAACAATCCCAATAACGATTTGACGCCTCAAGAAGCGTATGAATTGTGGAAGTGGCGGCACCGACCGATTAAATACGGTAATTTGGCGGGGCACAATTTGAATATGTCGGTCTCGGGACGCGTCCCCCTTATGCCCATTAAAACCAATTATTTGGCCGGCTTGCGCTACGAATTTCACCCTCTGAATATTCCGCAAGCGGTAAACCATTACGACGAGCGGGTGGGCTCTCTAAAATTGGTAACGGAAATAGCGCCCAGTACAAAGCTCATTACCGACGGTCTCATTTCGCGCACCCGATCAGTCACCCAGAATGAACCAACCAGCAAGTGGCGTGACGAAGACCTCATTTCTTACAGCGGCGGCGGGGTGAATTTGTACTATCCCTTTGCCAAGCCGATTATTACGCGCTGGTCGGGAATCGGCGGAGTCAAACTGACCAAAATCGTTTCGCCTACCATGTTTTACGAATTGAATGCCAATTATTTTCAGGTCAAATGGAATCTCCAGCGGCCGGATTCAGCCCGTGCAAAAGACGGCCGCTATTTCCACGGACGCCTGTATTACGATCCCCATTCGGGCTGGATTCCCAAGGAAAAGGGCGTGGACGACGAGGTTTCTCACTACCGCATGTACGGCGGCGCCTTCACCTGGGACAATTCCTACAACAAGCGTTTTCAGGTGCGGGGCGATTTGACCGATCAAATTAACGATTGGAATGAAATTAAAACCGGGTTTAATCTCAAATACAATATTATTCACGAAGACCGTATTCACTGGCACAATGAAGATTCCACTCAGGTTTTTGAGCGGGAAAATGAAATGCGGCCCATTGATTTGGCCATTTACGCTCAGGATAAAATCGAATTCCAGGGCATGATCGCCAATTTGGGCGTACGGTTCAATTATTATGATGTGAATACGTCTCGCCCGAATATTTATCAAGTGCTGAACTATGCGACGGATGCGGAAATCTACCACGCGATGAAACGATTCAACAAGGGCTATCGCGGGGTTCGGGGGGCGTACCCGTATTTTCGGCCCAAGCCGAAAATTTACGTGAGCCCGCGTATTGGGATTTCCCACCCGTTGACGGCAAGCAGCAAAATCTATTTTAACTATGGCCATTTTGCTCAGATGCCTCCCACGTCCGGGAACCTGACCACCGTACTGGACGGGCAAAGGCCGCGCGTCCAATTTATGGGAAACGCGGACATGGGGTTTGAGAAAATCGTGGCCTACGAATTGGGGTACGACCAAAATGTACGCAACATGTTTCAGGTGCATTTCAGCGCCTTTTACAAAGATTACAGCGATATGGCCTGGGGCATGGTGTACGCCCATTCCGACCAGAGTTTGATTTGCGAATGGGCCGACCAGATTGGCTACCAGGAAATCCGAGGCATCGAATTAGAACTGCGGAAAGTGACAGGACGCTTTTTGCGGGGTTGGTTCAATTACACGATTACCGAGCAAAGCAAAGCCGATTTGTCGGTTCCGGGTTTGAGCCAAATACCTATTGTCACGGATGATCCCACCGTGGGAATCCACGGAATTTTGAGGGGCGTGCCACGGCCAGAATTGAGCGAAACCGTCCCCCACGGCAAAGGCGTGGTGAACCTGTCGTTCCCACGAAAATGGGGCCCCCAATTTCTGGGATACCATCTTTTCGGCGATTTTGGGATCAGTGCGGAACTCTTTTACCAGGGCGGTAATTACGTACGGCATCCTCGAAAATCGTTCCGCGATGCCCATCCCAATGTGCGGTTTAAAGAGATTTCCCGCTACTGGGCAAATTTCCGAATCTCCAAGCGGTTCCAAATCGGTTCTGTCGGGACGGAGTTTTACATGGATGCCAGCAACATTCTGCACACAAAATACCGCTACCCGCCGGGAGGACAGGCTGGAGAGGATTATTTTGATGATCTCTACAAAACAGGCCGTCTGGACAAAGTGGGAACCGACAAAGTTAGTGACCCTCTGATTCTTCGGACGGAATCGGATGATGTGTACTGGGCAAAGCTAAAAACATTCATTTTTGGTTTTCGATTTTATCTCTAATTTTTAGGAGAAAATAGATGCTTTTAAAACAGTGGAGGTGTTCTGTGAGCTGGTTTATTCGCAAAATCCTGGGGCTGGCGCTGGTTGTTTTAAGCGTTGGTGCGATTGTCGGCTCGGCTCAAGCTCAATCCAAATTGCAGAGCCATGAAATTGGCCGATTATGGGATACCCGGTTCGCCACAGGAACGATTCCCAATTATGCCCCTGTGGCCGACCAAATGACGTACCCCGGAGGAGATTATTTCTTTCAGACATTTAAAAATATGCGCTATCGGGGACATTGGATCGGTGTGAAGGATTGGACGGACAAATATAAAAAAATGCACACCTTCTACGTGTCGGAGGGTGGCCCCCTCAATTACGAAGCGCCCGATTTCACCTTCGCCATTTACAACCGAAAGTATGTGCGCGCGCGTCTGCCCAATGTGATTGTAAACGGCCAATTGGAAACGCGTCTGTTGGATTCTCGCCGGGGGAGTGCTTACAAGCCTACCCTTCCCGCAGATGAAGAAATTATTACCAAATGGGCGACGGACGTCGGTATTACGGTTACCCGAAAAAGTTACGCCTTCGCGAATCCCAAATACGATAGTTTCATCATTATGGATTACGAATTCAAAAACACGGGCAACGCGGACAACAATTACCGCACTATTGAACTACCCAATCAAGATTTGCACGGCGTGTATTTCGGATTTTTGTACGAATTTATTCCCAGCGGAGACGTGGGGCATGAGAAAAACGGCGGCGAGCACGACGATTGGGTTCACTACTACGGTGCCATGCCGGGCGACACTCTGCGAGGTCTGTGGTATTGTTACGATGGCGATTCCCACCGTCACGAAGGAGATGACATTGGGGACCCCTCGGACGTCACAGGTGAATTTTTGTCCCCTCAATATGTGGGCTTCGGCGTTCTGCACGCAGACGCTTCGGTGGACGATCCTTCGGACGATCCCAATCAGCCCGCCACAGTCGATTGGTTGCCCAACGGCCAGTGGCTTTCCAAAAAAGCCAAAGGCTCAACGGACCAGGAAATGTACCTGTTTTTGAGTTCCGGTAAAAAGAATCGGGGTTCCGATATTCTTCCTGACGTAAAAGATGCCTGGGATCCTCGCGTACAGGACCCGATGATTTCTCTTTCTTTCGGCCCTTACGACATTCCCTTCGGTAAGAGCATTCACATTGTGGTGTACAATGCCGTCGGCATGATTTCGCGGTTGAAAGCGATTGATTACGGCAAGAAATGGAAAAACGGTGAACTGACTTGGAACGGGTTGACCGGTGATGCGGCCAAAGATGCGATTATTGCGACGGGAAAGGACACACTGATGCATTTTGCGTCGGAAGCCCAACACACGTGGCAAAACGGTTTGGCTTCCGTACCGGACGGCCCCGAAGCGCCGAATCTCATGATCGATTCAGGCCCCGGGAAAAATACCCTGACCTGGTATTACGGAAACACCCCTGCTGATTCCGCCCTTCCGGCACCCGACCCGGATACCGGAGAGATGGATTTGGCCGGCTTCCGCGTGTATCGTACAGAGGGGCAATACACCAATGTGTATTCCAAAATCTGGGAATGCGGTGAGGGGACAGGAATCCCGCTACAATGGAATTACATCGACCGAAAAGTGGAGCGTGGCCGAAATTACTATTATTTTGTGGTGGCGTTTGACCACGACGGCAACGAATCCAGCCATTTTTACAATCGAAATTACCAGTATGCCGCCGTGCCCTCGCTGGCTGCTCGAAATGACATGGACTCTATTTACGTGGTTCCCAATCCCTACCATGTTCAAGGATTGGCTTTTGGCGGAACACTGGTGGAAGATTACCGGGAAATCCCGCGAAAAGAAGACCAGATTTCGTTTGTAGGGCTACCGGCCAAAGCCATTATTCGCGTTTTTACAGTGAAAGGAGATTTGGTGGCCACCATTCATCACCCGAATCCGGATGACCCCAGGTCCATTCCAGAATCTGCCGATGAGGCTTGGTTTCAAATCAGCGATAGCTGGCAAACGATTAAAAGCGGGGTGTACTTCTACCAGGTGGAAGGGTGGAATCTTCAGGGAAAATACCTGGGCACGGCAACCGGTAAATTTGTGATTATTCGGTAGAGGGAGGAAAAATGAAACGCAATTCTATGATAGCTCTGCTTGTCGGAGGACTGCTCCTTGCAGGAATGACTCCCCGGGCGATGGCGGCCAAGAAGAAAGTCGCTCAGAGCGGCATGACGTATTTAGCTATTGGCCCCAGCGCCCGATTGGCTGCCATGGGCGACGCTTCCGTGGCCAGCGCATTTGGCATCGTCGGCTCGTTCTACAATCCCGCCGTTTTGACAGAAATCGACCATGCCGCTGCGGCAGTCAATCAAGTGAGTTGGCTGGTGGACACCCATCTTTATACAGCCGCCTTTGCGCTCTCCTTTGGTGACTACGGCACAGTGGCTTTCGATTGGATCAATATGGATTACGGCAACATCCCCGGCACAAGGCGGGTGGATAAAAGCATTAACCCCAATGGCTACGTGCTCACCGGAAATGTGGGTGCCCAGGATTATTCCTTCGGGATGTCGTATGCCAAACGTGTCAGCGACCGCTTTTCGTTTGGTTTGAAATTTAAATATGTTTATGAAAATCTGGGAGACGCAGCAATTGTCATCGATGAGGTTACCGACCCCAAAACGGGCGAGGTGACGAAAATCCGTCGAAAAGAAAATTGGAGTCTGCGCCACTGGGGAATGGATTTCGGAACCATTTACCACACCGGATTTCGCGGCTTGCGTTTCGGCATGTCGATGCGCAACTTTTCCACCGATATGAAATATTGGTACGAAGCCTTCCAAATGCCCATGGAACTGCGCATGGGCATTGCGGTCGATATGGCGCAAATGATCTCACCCGGGCAGCACAACTCCGAATTTCTCGTAGACGTGGACGCCATGCACCCCAGTGACTACACCGAGCGGGTGCATATCGGGGCGGAGTGGCTTTACCTGAAGAAATTTGCTCTGCGCGCAGGGTACCAGTTCAACCACGATGTGGAAACCCTTTCCTGGGGCATCGGGTTGAAATTCGGGTACTTCGGTGTTAAATCCCAGCTGAATTACGCCTACACATTCACGCGCTATTTCAAAGATGTGAATCGCTTCTCATTGATTTTTGAATTTTAGGTTAGAGGGAAGAAGCCAGTTTTTAGGCGTAGATTGTTTTGGCATTCAAAAAGGAAAACCGCGCAGGAAAATGTGAAAAGGAGGTGATTTCGGAATTTAAACAGTTGTAGGAAAAGGTACAGGCGAGGAGATTGAAACCAATTAAAGGAGGATGTAAAATGAAAAAAGGTTTGATGTTTGTTCTGGGCCTTGTGTTAATGGCCGTTTTTGCGGGTGCCCTGTTTGCCCAGGAATTGCCTGTTTATTGGGAAGATCATTTCGATGATTTTGCCACCGATCCGGGGGCTTTACACAATGTGGGCTGGTTGTATTACGGGCCGTCGGACAACGTGCTCAACCAGGTTATTGAGGAAACGAATAACGGTGAATTGCACATTAAATCGGGCAGCTATTCGGGTATGGCCGGTGTGGGATTGGTTCAAACCAATGGTGTGCCGGAAATTGACACCACCGACAAAGCCAAAACCCACAAATTACTCGTCGCCAATAATTACAGCGACCCCAATCAGATTATTTCGTTTAAAGTGGCTTTTTTGAATATTACCAGCTCTTATTTTATCGTGGCGACGCGTATGGTGCAGACCGATTCTTCGGAAACCATGCCCGATGCTGACCCGACCGAATCCCCTGCCTACGTTTTGTACATCAGCCCTTTGGAAGGTAAATACCGAATCGGTAAATACGAGGGCGAACTGAAAGCCCTGCAGCCCGACCAGTGGACGTATTTCGGTGAGGGAAGCTATTCCTTTCAAATGAATGTGTATTATTATTTCAAATTTTATTTGAACAACGGCGATTTGAAAGTGAAAGTTTGGGAAGGCTACCCGGAAGACGAACCCTCAACCTGGAATATTGAAGCGACCGATCCGAGTCCGCGGGTTGAAGGAAAGTACACCATGTTCGGCCTTTTGGGAACCCCTCCGGGCGGTGACGAAATTGTTTTGGACGACATCGTTGTTACGGCACCAACAGCTACCGCAGTGAATGAAAAAGGAACCAATGTACCGGCTACCTTTGCCCTGCGTCAAAATTACCCGAATCCGTTTAATCCTACCACAACCATTTCCTTCTCCGTACCCAACCAGGCTCGAACGACGCTTCGGATTTTCAACGAAGCTGGTCAGTTGGTAAAAACATTGGTCGACGGAACCGTTGCCGTGGGGCAACACAGCGTCCGATGGAATGGAACGAATCGCCTGGGACAAAAAGTTCAGAGCGGCGTGTATTTCTGTGAATTGGTAAACGGCTCGCACAAAACTGTGAAAAAAATGTTGTTAATGAAGTAATTTAAATCGGCGGGGACGGAGCTTTGGCGTCCCCGCTTTTTTGTTTTCGGTGGACTTGTTTTTCCGACGATGAACGTCTTTCCTTTTGTAAAACGGGTGTAAAGAAAAACCAGGTAAAGAGGGGGGCGTTTTTGCTTCCGGTTTTAGGGGGCTCGCAATCGGTATTTTGGTTTCCCAAAAGAACAGAAGAAAGGGGAGAAAGCGAGAAAGGCTTTATTTTTTGGATTTTGAGTGGCGAGATGTTTTCCCATATTTTGCGTGCGGCTAAACTGGAGTGTCCGATTGGTTTTTGCCCTAATAAGATAAGGAAAGTAATAGGGAAGCCGCGTTCATCTTTTTTTGCGAGTGAGAAAAAGTGCCGCTTGAAAGGCACGAATCGGTGAAGAAAAGGAGAGTCGCGATTTTTCTGAATGATTTGAATCGATTAGGCCGGAGAATTCCAATGAAACGTTTTACTGTGTTACCCGTGTTGTTGGTTTTGCTTTTTTTTACGCAAACGAATGCTAAACCTAAATATGCCATGGCCGTTTACCATTTTAATCTTCAATATGTAGCCGGTGACCAGCGTATTGAACGCCGCATTGTCCGCCAGTGCATTCGACCTTTGCTGAAGTTTTATGACCAGCACCCCAATTACAAGGGTGATTTTGAAATTCAGGCCTGGGCACTCCAGGTCATTCAGGAAGAATTTCCCGATGTGTTGGCACATTTGCGGCATCTAATAGAGGCAGGGCAGTTGGAATTGGTGGTTGCCCATTATTCCGACCAATTTTTTATCGGTTACCCGGCCATTGACATGCAGCGATCGGTGCAGCTAAGCGACAGGGTTCTGAAAAAATTAAATCTCAAGCGGTCCCGTGTTTTCTTTGCACAGGAACTTCAATTTTCTCCGGCCATTGCATCGGCTCTTCACGGAAAATACGACGTGGTGGTGACCAGTTCGAATCCCTACGGCTATTACCGACAGACGGGGGTGCCGCTTCAAGAATTTGAGTATGCCGGCAAAAAAATGCTCATTTTTTTGGGCGGCGGCCAGAAAAATCTGCGGTGCTGTCAATGGGATTGGGCCTTTTTTGACGACGGCGAGGTATTCAGCACACGGGATTACGGCAGCGATTTTTACCGGGTTCCGGATTGGGAAAAGAAAAATATTGCGAAATTTTCGCAGTTGGAAAAACAGGGCTACCGCTTTGTTACTGTTTCGGAGTTTGTGAAAATTTTAAAGCAAAAACAATCGAAAATTCCGAAAATGGCGTACATTCCGGAAGGTACGTGGAATATGGGAGCGGGGGGACCCTACAATTGGCTGGGCAAACAGGGCAGTGGAAATGAGAAGGACGGGTTAACGCGAGCCAGAAATTTCATTGCCCGCGGGTGGGTGTTGGTTGCGGAAACGCTGACCCACCTGGCTGAAAAATTGGGGGCGAACAACGCCCTTTTGAAATCGCTTTTGAATCTTTCCTGGCGCCACCTTTTGTTGGGCGAAGTGTCGGATTCCTCCGGCTGGTCGCCTTTGCCAATTGAAGTGCGCTACACCGACGAAGAGTGCGCAATCGCCGAACAGGGCGCCGCCGTGCTCATTAAACAAACGCTCCAGGCCGCCAAACTTTCGGACAAAACGGTACTGGTGGATTTAAAAACCGGCAGTGTGACGCCGGAGGAAGCGGTTCCGCAGGCGGTTGCGGTGCAAACGGACTATTCTCCGGTTCCGATTCGAATCCGCGCCAAATACGCCAAAATCACCGTGAAGAAATTTTCCCCCGTTTTGTACCGACTCGATGTTTTCGGTGCGCGTCCGGAAGACGGTTTGGTGGACATTGCTTTCCCCCTGACGGGCAAACAGCATTTTTATTCGGCACCAATGGGGGAGGATTCCTTGGTCGCCGTGCCCGACAATTTGCTGCACGATCCCATTTTGTCACTTTCCAACGGACTGTTTACGCTGGGAAACGGGTGGAATTTAATCAAAGACAATTACGTGGAGCATCTCGCCGCTACCTGGAATTACCGGAAAAATCAGCTTGTTTTTCGGGAAGGTGTCCGAAAGGATTTGCCGGGGACGCACATGGTGTTTTACCTTTACAAGGCTTCCCCGCGCCAAGCGCTCTCCGTGGCCGATCGGCTGAATGTGTGGCCGGTGTACCGCATTCGAATCGAAAAGGGTACTGTTTTACTAAATCGTGTCATGCCGGAAGAATTTTTGGCCGGAAAATAACCGGGAATTTGGGAAAAAGGGATTGGCAAAAATCAACAGAAAGGAAGACCTAAAATGAACGGGCAGCATGCCAAAGAAATACGCATGTTCTGGACGTTGTTGTTCCTGGCGTTTTTTGTGGCAATTGTTTTCGGCGTTTCCCGACAGGCGTTGTCGGTCGGGTGGTTTTTGTCCTTAAGTGTTTACGGGGTGCTTTTGGCTGCGCTTTTCGGTTTTTCCATCGATCAGTGGGTGGAAAAATGGCAGGTTTCATTTAAAGGAAAATCCACTGCGGGGGCGTTGCCGCCGCTGGCTTTGTACGGGGTGTATTTAGTCTACGCCGGATTGGCCGGTCAATTGAGCGGCGCAGCCGCGCTAAAAGGATTTCTGTACCTTGCCTTGCCCTATCTGGCAATTGTTGCCGACCGGTCGGACGGACAGCGGCTAAATATTTGGAATGCTCTGGCGATTTTACTGATCTGGTTACCCATTGAATTCGGGCAGCTCCCCAAGATTTCCGCCCCCCTTTCCGAAGGGGTCGATTATTTTAAATTGGCTGCCCTGGTGGAGGGACTCTACTTATTTTTGGTTTTCAAACCGGTGGAGGGATTCGGATTCAATTTTCTCTGGACGCGGGAGGATTTGAGGAAAGTGGCAGCCTATTTTGGAATTTTTATTGTTTTCTTTGCCGTACCCATTGGCATGCCTTTGCATTTTATTCGCCCAACTCCGCACCTGCTTCCTTGGTACCAGTGGATTGTCCAGTACATTGCCATTTTTCTGTTTACCGGGATCCCCGAAGAAATCCTGTTTCGGGGAATGATCCACAATTTTCTCCAGAAAACCATTCGGGGGAAAAACGGCCTTTGGATTGCTCTGGCTATTTCGTCCCTTATTTTTGGGTTGGCGCACGGAGACAACCACAATGCACCGTTTCTACACCTTCATCTGGGAGCCCTCGGTACCTGGGACTTCCCGTGGGTGTACGTCATTTTGGCGTCCATTGCCGGTTGGTATTACGGTTTAACCTACATTCGAACGAAGAAAATGACGGCAGGGGCTCTGGTTCACGCTTTTGTGGACACCTGGTGGTCGGTCTTTTTCGGAGGCTAATTCGAGGCGCAACTGCTTTTGGGGGGATTCAAAGACCGTGAGAAACCGCGGCAGTAGGTTTGTTCATTTTGGCTGGCACAAGCCGTTTTGGAGGAGGGGTGAGTTTCCTAAGAATTAGGGGCTTTCGTGGGGCGAATTGTGTACCGCTTGCCGTTTTAACTTACTCAATCGAGTTGAAAAAACCGTTTTTGGCAAAAAAATATTTGATTTGACGCAAAGGTTTGCTTAAATTCAAACTTACGTTTTTGACAGGAGGGAAGTCTTACCGTTGAATGAAAACAGATTGAGAAAGAGAGTACACAATGATTGACTTGGATTCCGTTAAAGGGGTGGTGGTCCCGTTGGTGACGCCAATTACTGAAGACGAAAAAGTGGACGAAAAGGCGTTGGAAAAACTACTAAAACACGTTCAAAGCGCCGGAGTTCAGGGTGTTTTTGTCAACAGCACCACCGGAGAGGGAATCGCTTTGGAGAATTCCGAGCGCAATCGTGCCCTTGACGTGGCGGTGCGAAACCGTCGGAAGGGCGTGCTTATTTTCTCCGGTGTGAGCGACACCTCCACGCGGCGAACAATTTACAATCTCAAACAGGTGGAAGAGAAAGGGGCTGACGTAGCCGTGCTGCATCCGCCTTTTTATTATCCGGCAAACAATCAGAATGAACTGATTGATTTTTATCGAGCAGTGGCACGTGAAGCAGAGATTCCGCTGATGATTTACAATATTCCGTCCATGACCAAAACTTTGGTGCACATTGAAACCGTGGCCGCCTTAATGGAAGTGGACAATATCATCGGAATTAAGGACAGCTCGGTCGATTACTTATTCCTTTTGCAATTGATTCGTCTGAAAAAAAGACGACCCGATTTTAAAATCTTTATCGGAAAATCCCATTTTTGGACGGCTGGCATTCTTTCAGGGGCAGACGGTGCTCTGGACGGGATTTCAAACCTGATCCCGGGCCTTTGTGTGGATTTGTACCGGCAGATTCAAAATGGAGAGCCGCGCAAAGCCTTTCAACTTCAGAAGAAAATTGACGATATTTGGGAAATTTACAATTGCGGCTCTTTTTTAAGCGGGATTAAAACCGCACTGCAATTTATGGGAATCGGTAACGGGCGTGTGACCGCTCCCATTCACCAGATTCCCGAAAAGGAAAAAGAGCGAATTTACCGAATTTTGGTGGACAATGGGGTGCTCCCCTCCGCCTGAGGGAAAACAGACAAGCAGAGCGTTTGGAATTTTGCCGGAGGCCGTTCGGTTTTGGCCGAAAAAATCGGCCGCCTCTTATTTCCTGTCGCAAGGGTTGAATCGAAAAATGAGCCCCCTCGGCGAAGTACGCGTTTTATTTTGGAGACGAGACACGAAGCAATTCCACTCCGTGTCCCGTCGGTTGCTTTTTACGCCTCGATTTTACTTCCCAAAACCTGTAAAAATTTACGCATCCACTCCGGGTGAGCCGGCCAGGCAGGTGCAGAAACCAGGTTCCCGTCGACTTCGGCATTGCTAAACGTTTCGTTAACAGGCAGCCAGGTGGCTCCCGCATTGACCAGATCGGGGCTGACGGCCGGGTAGGAGGTCATTTTTCGGCCTTTGACTCCACCGGCTGCCGCCAGTACCTGCGGACCGTGGCAAATAACGGCAATGGGCTTTTGGGCATCGACGAAATGTTTCACTATTTGGATAACACGGTCATTTAAACGGATGTACTCGGGCGCACGGCCGCCGGGAATGACCAGCGCATCGTATTCTTCTGCCTTTACGGCGTCAAAATCTTTTGTAATGGCAAAATTGTGCCCCCGTTTTTCGCTGTAGGTCTGATCTCCCTCAAAATCGTGAATGGCGGTTTTCACGGTTTCGCCCGCCTTTTTATCCGGGCAAACCGAATCGACCGTGTGACCAACCATGGTCAACATCTGAAAAGGAACCATTGCTTCGTAATCCTCGACGAAATCGCCGACCAGCATTAGAATTTTTTTGGCTGCCATAGCGAACTCCTCCTTCATTTTAGTGAGAAAAGGCTGTGGGGTTTGACAGTTTTATTGTAGTGCAAACAGATTGAAAATGCAAGGGGAAAATCGGGAAAAGCCTCTTAGGAGAAAAGCCCGTCTGTAGCAGGACGGGCTTTTCCCTTTGGAAAAGATTCAAATTTAAAAGAGAACGGAGACGGAAAAGCGTTGGACATCGGTCAGAACACCGAAATTGGCGTAGGCGTAGTCCAGGCGCAGGCGGAAATTCCGAAAAAGAAGGGTGTTCAAACCGGCACCCGCTGAAACTCCCTGCTCGGAATCTTTGAGAAAAAGGGCGGGGTAGCCCGCGCGCAGAAAAAATTTCCCCCAGAGCCCGTATTCGAATCCAGCGTTCACATATTCGGTGTTGTCGTTGGGGTGGTTGGCATCCAGGGCGAGGGTCAGGGATTGCGCGGACGATTTGAAAACATCCAGTGAAACGCCGACCCGAAAGAGCAGGGGCAGAGACCACTTGTCTGTGTCCAAATGGGCGTTAATTTTGCTGTCGTTACCGTATTTGTTTGGGGCGATGTCGTGCTTCACCTGAGTGTCTTTGCCCTCCAACCGCATTTTGGGGCCGAAGTTTGTGATGCTCATGCCCAATTTCATGCCGTGAAACTGGGTGGTAAAGAGCGTTCCGATGTCAAAGGCGATGGACGAAGCATTCATGTGCCAGATTTTTTGGTGAATGTATTTGCTGGAGAAGCCGATGGAAAACCGGTCGGTGAGATTTCGGGCGTAGCTGAGCCCCAGGGCAAAATCGGAAGCGTCAAACCGCTCGCCCGTGCCTTCGGGGTAAAAAACGGTACGGACGTTCATTTCTCCCATATTCAGGGCCGTCAGGCTTAGCCCGATGGCACCTACTCCCCCCATGGGCATAACCACCGCGGTGTAATCGTATGTTACGCCTGCGAGCCAATTGGAATGGTCGAAGATGGCGGCCCCGGAATTGAGCCGCGCGATTCCGGCGGGATTCCAGTACAGCGCGGTAATGTCGTCGGACAAGCCCACAAAGGCGCTTCCCATTCCCAGGGCACGAGCGCCGGCCTCAATTTCCAGGAAAGAAGCGGCGGTCGTTCCCACTTTGGACACATTGCGCACAAATTGGCTGTGCCCGTTGTGGGGAAAAAACAAGAGCAAAATAAGAAAAAAATGAAGACGTTTCATAAAAAATACCTCCGCCCTAACAGTGAAAAAACGGTTCTGTTTATCTTTTTACGCGGGACAAAAGGATTACGAACGCACCTGACAGTTTCTTTTGTCTCGAGATTTTCGTCAAATCTTATCGAATTCTATTTAATTAGTGCCAATTTCCCGATTTTTTCGCCCAATTTTCCTGCGTCCACGTGGTAGATGTAAATCCCGTAGGCAACGTCCAGGCCGTCCTTCGTGGTCAAATCCCAGGCCTCCGACCCGTCAAAAATCGGGCTGTCGTGAACCAGGGTTTTGACCAAATAGCCGCGCATGGTAAAAATTTTAATGGTACACTTTGGCGGCAAATGAATGAATTCCACCTTGCGTTGCCCGCGGCCGGATTTGTAAAAATTTTGGGGTTCCCAGGAAGCCGTCACCACGTAGGGATTGGGTACGACGGCAATGTTTTTAAGCTCCTGGGAAGCCTTTGTGGCATCGATATGCGGCGCCACCACGGTGAAGGTGTACCGATCCTGGCTTGTAAAAGGCTTTAGAGTGTGCACCAAAAAAACATCGCCTTTGTCTGGCGGGTACACAGCGATTCGAGTCGTGTCGTAGGTAAAAACCGAATCCGTAACGACTAATGTGGTGTCTTTGCCGTTTAAAACCGTGTCAATTGAAATGCTTTGCAGGTGGTCAAAAGTGGAATCAATTTTGACCGAATCGGGTTTATTGAATCTGACCGAATACGTGGTGGTCATGCCCTTTGTTCCCTTTAAAAATACGATGTCGTCGCCTGGCGACCATCGCTTGTTTTTGTCCAAATCCAAAATGACAAAACGGACTTCGGAATTTGTGACCACATTCCATACCTCGAACGGTGCCGTGATCCCGTTTTTGCGGGCATCTTCCCGCGTGGCCGTACCTTCAGGCCCCTGAAAACGGATTTCGTAATCGTAGGGGTAGTTTTTGCTCCCCTTAAAAATCTTAACCATCGCCTTGTAATTGCATTTTCCCTCAATCCAGGTGCTGTTTTGGGTGTCCAGGCGAAGGGGATTGTCGTGCACCACAACCTGCAAACCGTCAAAGAAGGGATTGAATTTTTCGCCGCTAAAATAGGTAGATTGAAAAAGCGGAAAATAGCAGTAGCGAATTTGGTAAACATCCCCCAAATTCATGTGGGTGCTTGCGGGAAGAATTCGAACGAGTCCAGCGGTGTAATTTACTTCAAAATCCGTACCTTCCGAAAATTGGGTGTTCCCACCGGTGTCGGTAATCCGAACGCTCCCTTTCTGAAGATGCCGGTGCTTGAGGTTCACCCAATTGGAATCGGCGGTAAAGGATTCGATTTGGGGGTGTTTATTCAAAACCGAATAGGATTTGTGCCCGCCCTTCGGCAGCTTGGTGGTGTCGTCAAAACTGATTTCATATTCCCATTTGTCCTGCAATTTGGTGGGATCGATTATTTGGGCGGCTACCGAGCCGGTGGCGAATCCCTGGCTGTGAACCATTTGGTTGTTTTCTAATTCAAAATCCTCGGGCGCTACGTAACCTGCAGCAGGGGCTTCCGGCGTCACGACGACGGTGTTTACATCTGTTCCCGTCACGACGCCAATGGCATTGACCGTAATTCGTTTGCTACATTCGGAGGGATTAATGGGCTGAAGATTCTGAATGGGGCTGATCCCGCGTGCGTAAAAATCCTTGTCGTAGCCCTGATCGTAGGAGCAGACGGCGTAGTAATAAGTTTGTCCGTTTTCTACAGTAGTATCTGTCCAGGAATAGCGCAGACCGGTGTCACTGCCCATGTTAAATTGCAGCCCGTTGTACCCAATGGGATGGGGGCCCACGAGCCCGTCGATTTTGTCGAATTGCGCAATCGGTTTGTTGAAGGTTTTGTTGCCATAGGCATCGGTAATAATCCAGCTTTCGAGAAAAGCGGGGTCGGTGCTTCTGTAAATGGTGTAGCCCTCAAAATCGTACCCGTAAATGGGGTCTCTCGATTGTTCCGCCCATTTGTCCCAGTACAAGGTCACTCTATGATCGCCGGCCACGGCGGTCACATGCGGCTTGAGCGGCGGTTTGGCAAAATTGTAGTCGGCGTTGTAAATATTCTGCATGGTAACGGCATTGCGTAAGATATCATCCAAATCTTCGCCGAAAAGCATGGCGACGGCAAATTTACGCCGTTGTCCCACATCCAGAGGAAAATAGCCTGAGCCGTACAAGAAGGTAATATCGGTTTTTTGCTGGGGCACTTCAAAAGACCCCGGTTTTGTCTGCAACCAGACTTTTTCATCATCTTTCAGATCGATATTGGGCCAGGTGGCGGCGGCAAAACTGGTCAGGCCAATCTGGTCCGATTCATCGTTGTCCGTGTATTCGAAATTGGGCTCACCGTCATCCGGTTGCCCGTTGCCCTCAGTCCCGTCGGGATCGGGTCCGGTGTAGCCCGGATCGGCAGGCCCGATGCCGTCCGTCCCCACATCGTCGGTGGCCGGATTCCAATCCCCGTCGTTGTCGATGCCGTCCCATTGGCTTTCGTCAATCATCCCGTCGTCGTCGTTGTCAATGCCGTCGTAGGGATTGCCCGGCGACTCCAGGAATTTCCAGCCGAAATAAGCTGTTGGGCCGCCCCAGGCGCCTTTGTTGTCGTGATCCCACTGGTAAACGATGTCATTTTTTTTGTCAAACCAGGAATCATCATCTCGTTGGTCCCCATCGTCGCCAACGTCGGCATCGCCATACATACCGAAAATCATTTTTTGGTAATTGGTTTTGCCTTCATTCGTGATCCAGTACGTCCAG
Organism: uncultured Deferribacteres bacterium; assembly: GCA_964579725.1. Taxonomy (GTDB): domain Bacteria; phylum Zhuqueibacterota; class JdFR-76; order JdFR-76; family BMS3Abin05; genus CAZOHG01. The sequence continues at coordinate 29,019 of CAZOHG010000026.1, read as the reverse complement.
ATAATAATATCTTCAGCCGCAACTTGAACCCATTGGTAACCCCGCACCTCGACTACCAGGCCCAAACCGCGTTTAGAAGAATCACTCGGGTCAGGATAAAATTGGAATTCGTCATTGGGGTAATCGTCCATGAGATAGTAGGATTCCTGGTCGGCACGGGCGTATTTCCCGTATTGACCGTTCCAGTGGCCGTCCCAGGTGTGGTCGCGGTTAGGCCAATGAGAGGGCCAGGAAATGGAATCGTCACTCATGGCAATGTGATCCTGATTCGGGTTTGCGTACCCCGCAACCGGTTCGAATTGCCAGCGTTTGCCTTCGGGTGAAACATCCGCATGACCGAAATCAGGCAGGCCGTCGCTAAAAATGTGGCGAACCGCACCTTTAGAATCTGTGACCTCCGCCCCAATAACGGGAGTAAATTCGGCAAAATAACTGTGGCCGGAACCCTTGGGGTAAACGCCCGATTCCACACGCCGGCCGCCCGTCCAATCGCCGATGCCGCCCCAATTGTAGAAAATCGTGTAGATTTTATTGGCATCGTGGTGCCCGATTTTCTGGTCTTCTCGCCCTGCAGGCTTTTTAAGGGATTGTTTCCCTGTGCCTGCCGCCGAAACAAAGATTGGACTGGTCAGAAAGGCAAAAAGAAAGAGAACTGAAAAACGTAGTACATTCGATTTCACAGAAAAACCTCCATTTATTTTTAGAACTTTAAAAAAGGAAATCCCTTTTTGGGGAAATTGACCTGAATTTTGTGCTCCAATTTCAATGTAACGTGATCCCATCTTCGCCGCCTTCTGCCCTCCAGCGAACGGGTGCGCCCGAACCTATTCTGAGTCCTGCGGACGCGGATGACGATGTCCCGAAATACCGTTCCCCTTAAAGAGGGACCACAGGGGAATGTTTTCCCGACTCACTCAACTGCACCTATTTTAACGAACCGAGAAAAGTGAAAATTAATCGCCTTGCTTTCTCCGTTCCAAATTGAATTTTGGACTTAGCTGTCGTCGGGGAAAATCTCCCCGAAAACTCAAAAATAAACCACCACACCGGTCTTAATTTCGCGCGGAGCCGAAAAATAATCGGGGCGAATTAAATATTCGGCCAAGCTGTTTGGAAAAGCGTAGTCTCCCGTGTACTGGGGAACCAGCGTGTACGTTGCACGACCGGTATCTGTGTAAACCAACAGTTCGTTTTTGCGATCAAACAAATTGTAAACGAGCAAAAAAAGCGAGGTTCGAAGTTGTTTAATTTTTAAATCGTAGTGTGCCCGCAAATCCACATTAAAGGTCATGGGTTTGCGTTCGCTATTTTCAAAAGAGGTACGCTGTCCCTGGTAGGTGGGTGTGTACGGCAATCCGCTTCCATATTGGCCGATTAAGCTCACCCCCCATTTTTGCGGGACGCTCAACGTGACGGAGCCGTTAAGCGTGTGAGTCTGATCCCACGACAGGTACACCAATTGTTTTTCCGGTTCCCGTCCGCTGGCCACATCGTAAAAAACGGAATTCGGGTCGGAGGCATTTCCCTCGGCCACGCCGTAGGTGTAGTCGAGTTGTCCCGAAAGGTAGTTTGAATAGCGTTTCCGCAGCGTTAGGGTGATTCCTCGAATATTGCCGTAATCCCGATTAACGTACAAGGCGTAGCGGTCACCGCCCGCGTAGGTTTCAATAATTTGAGTTCCGAGAAGATTTCGCACATCTTTGTAGTAACCCGTGACGTCAATGGCAATATTTTGGGTGAGTTGTTGTTGCAATCCGATTTCATAGCTTACAGTGCGTTGGGGTTCTAAGTTGGCATTGCCAATCAGCGAGCTCAACCCGCCGGTCACCTCAAAATCGGGGTTGGAGTACAGATAGGCGTAAGGCGGAATTTGAAGAAAATGACCGTAGGAAAAATGGATTACGCCCTGATCTGTAATCGGGTAAGCAATACCAATCCTTGGACTAATTTGTGTTTTGGGGGTTGCCGACTTGTACCAGTAGCTGCGTCGCTTTTCCAAAGAGTCGTTCTGGTGCTCCGGTTTCAACGGACGGTTAATATTGGGGTCGCGCGGGTCCGCCAGTACCTGTCCGTTCGGATTAAACCGTTCGTAGCGGATTCCCAAATTAACGATCATGTCCCGCAATTCAATTTTGTCTTGGACAAAATAGGCGAATTCGGTCGGGTGGTGTACGTACCGGTTGTGTGAAGGTGAATCGAACCCGGGAATTTGAGGTTTCCACCCCGTTTGCCAATCCAAACGAATCCGGAAAGCCTCGTAATACAAGCGATTCCATCGATATTCAAAACCGGTTTTCACCTGGTGGGCTTTGTTTATTTGACTGGTTAGTTCAAATTTAAAGACGTGGGTCAGGGTGTTGCGATAAAAATGGTTCATATTTTGCCCCCCGGTGTAAAATCGGTAGCCGGTGGAGCTGTAAAAACGCGCCGGACTGACGTACCGTGAATCGAGGGGATTTTTGTACACGTAGTGCCGGTAACTATTTGAGAAATTAGAATATTTGAAAGAATAAAAAGTGTTGGGCGTGAGCATTTGGTTCAACGTCAAAATATTGGTAAAGCGATCGCTAAAGCGGTGCAGATTGCCGTCGGGGTCCAACTTAAATTTGTGAGAATAGGATTGGTAACGATTGGTGTTTACGAAGCCGACGTACGTTAATTTGAGTGAAGGAGAAATTCGGTAGCTCAGTTTAAATTGACCCGAAAATTTGGTAAAAGGATTCATCGGTACCCACGCGCCGTCCCCGCTTTCTTGAATCCGCCACTTGCTGGTGTCGGGTGAATCAAAAAAACTGGAATCGGACGGGAGAAAGCGGCGGATGCCATACAAATAACCCTCGTTTTTGAAATAGCGCCCAGAGGCATAAAAAGTGATTTTCTTGCCCGAAAGCGGAACAGGGCCGCTTAACGTAAATTCACCGTCCTGAATAGAAAGCGGATTTACAGCATCGATGTGTGCAAAGGTTTTTTTGTGGTTGCTCAGATAATCCCCTAAATAATAGGAAAGACTTCCGTTGAATTTCCGGCTGCCTTCTTTTGTCACAATATTGACAATTCCGGACATGGCTTGCCCGTATTCGGCATTGAAGGTTCCGCTAACTACCTGAAGTTCCTGAATGGCGTTTTTTTCAACGGTAATTGCCGGTGAGGCTCCGTAGGGGTCGGTAATCGAAACCCCGTCTACCATGTAAGCTACTTCTCCGGAACGCCCGCCTCGGACGTGCAGGGCACCGCCCGGACTTCGGACAAATCCTGCCTGAAGCTCCAAAACTTGCGAGACGGATTCGACGGGCATTTGTTCGATATCCTTGGCATCTACAATGGATTGAGCCGAGGTAATGTCTTTTTGAATCATGGGGCGTTCAGCCGTTATTGTCACGCTTTTGCCGAGTTTTAGGACGGTAGGACTTAATTCAATGGGGACATGGGTGGTTAGATCAACGCGTACGCGCACGTCCGTGATGCGAGTGGTGGTGTAGCCGATCATCCGAGCGACCAATGTGTACCGGCCGGGCGGGACGTTGATCACACTGAAATATCCTCTTGTGTCGGTGGCTGCCCCCATTTGGGTGCCTTCCAACAAAATATTTACACCGGGAAGAGGCTGTCCGTTTGAGGCGTCTTTGACGGTTCCCACGATTTTGCCGGTAGTTCCGGCAAAAAGCGGCAAAGGCAATAGCACGAAGAATAAAAAGAGATAGAAACGGTTTTTCATAAAGAAAATCCTCCACATGAGTCAAGGCAGAAAAAATGAACAGAAATTTCTTACTTGTATGATTCAAAAGGTGCTAAATGTATGCGTGTGTCCCCGAGAGAGAAAAGTGATTTTTCAGATATTTTAGTAAACAATATACGGAATACATGAAAGGATGTCAAGCGGAAAAGGGTGAAATTCGGATGGGTTTGGGAGGTTGGGAATTCCTTTCCCAACAAAATGAAACAGGATGGTTACACATAAAAAAACCCACCGACGGCTGCCGGTGGGCTTTTTAAGGAGTCTCGCCATGAAACCTATTTCATCAAAACCATCTGGCGGGTCGATTTGAAATTATTCACGTGCAAGGAGTAATAATAAACCCCTGACGGAACCCGTACGCCCGCTTCGTTGGTAGCATCCCACATCACTTTGTAGGTGCCCGGGGCTTTTTGTTCGTTGACAAGCGTCCGAACCTTTTCGCCCAGCGCATTGTAGATTGTGATGCTGACTTTGCCAGCTTTTTTCAGGCTGTAGGAAATTTCCGTTGTGGGATTAAAAGGATTCGGGTAATTTTGATTCAATTGGTAATTTCGAACCAGCGTCATCGGTTTTTCATTGACAGCATTGCCTTTTCCGGCTTCCAGCATATAGAACCGGGGCTGGAGGGAATCGCCATCTTCCACGGCAATGAGCAATTCGGGATTGCCGTCACCGTCCATGTCATTGGAGGTGTAGCCTTCCAATTGGTCTTCGGCATCACCCGGGAAAGAAACGTCGTAAATACGGGCGCCGCGAGCCGTATCCGTATTGAACACCTTTGTGTAGGTGTAGCTGGCGGAATCGGCCAGGTCGCCACTGCCATTGTATTCAATCCGCCACACACTACCGGCGTAATTCCCGCCGATAAAAATATCGCCATTGCCGTCTTTGTCAAAATCACCGGCAGCGATACCACGAATGCCACCAGGTTCTACTGTAGCGACGATAGGCGTGTTGGTGCTGTCGGCCGTAGCCAGATCGGTAATGCCTTCGTCCAATACAAAGGTGCCGTTGGTGCGTCCAATCACGACTTCCTGCTTGCCGTCATTGTTGGCGTCAAAATGCGTGGCGCCTTGAATGGTTTTGTAGGTGTAGAAATCCAATACGTGTTTTTCATAGGTGTCGGTTCCGGTGGCTTCATAAAAAACCTGAGGGCCGGATCCGCTGTAAATGGAGAACAGAGCTTCTTTGTGTCCGTCGTTATCCACATCGGTTATATCGGCGGAATAATCGGAGCCGTAGCCGGAAGTAGTGTCAATTTCTTCGATTTTCCAACTGGTAAAAATACCGGAGAAGTCACCGTCTAAGGAACAAATCATCAGAGCAGAACCGGCGGCTGATGGCCATTTCCGAAAACCGACAACCAGTTCGTCTTGTCCGTCACCGTCAATATCACCGGCAGCCATAGCCGACGGGCGGGTATTGGTAGCCGGAGGGGCCTCGAAATTCCACGTAGCGGTAGGGACATCGGGCAACCCTTTACCCGGTTCGCTTTCAAAAACAATCAGACGATCGGGGTTGGCGTCGGCCGTGGGCTGATTGGTGCTGTAAGGGATGCCTAACACCAATTCTTTATTGCCGTCGCCGTCCAGGTCCGCCACGCAGGCGGTTGGAAAGGAAGCCCAGCTAAAAGCACCGGCGGAATACTGCCAAATAAGGTCGTAGTTCCCTGTGGAGGGATTGTATTCGTACAGATAAACGGCATTGGAGGTTCCATGATCCAACCCAGAATTCGGGCCGGTCTCATCTGTTACATAGAAAAACTCCATATTGCCGTCGCCGTCAAAATCGTAGCCGGCGTGAACTTCATCCAAATCGGCAATGCGTTCCGGCAAAATAATGGAATCAACAGCCGTTTGTGTTTTGGGTTGCGTCAAAATATCCAGAACTTTGGTGAACCCGGGGGCATAATATTCCTGGCCATAGCCGGTGGAAAACATGCCAACAACAAAAATAATGGCTAAAAATGGTAAAAATACCCGCTTCATGTTTCTACCTCCTCTTTCGTTTTGAACCACCTACATCAAATGAATACCACTTGTTGACTTAAAAGAATTCACCTCCTTTCAAGCTCTGTTTTTTATAAACTTAGGTTAAAATAAAAGAAGTGGAAAAATGCAATTGCATTTGAATTTTTAGAAGTAAAAGCTTCTTGCCCCCAATGCGCGGCTTCATTTATTTGAAATTTCAGTTACTTGAGATCACTGAGGAATACAAATTTGTATTAGTATAAACAAAAAAAAAATGATTGTCAAGAGAAAAATGAGAGGTATTGGATATTTTTAACTTGACTTCATAAATAAATATTATGTATATTCCATAGTAATTTAAATGAGGTATTCGGGGACGATCATTTCTATGGCTAATGAGGGATTTCAATCGGGTTCTTTCGGATGTTAGAAAAGGACCTCCCTTCCGAAAGATAGATTCATTCAAAAAAAGAAGAGGTTGGCTATGAGAAGGAATTATCTTTTTTTGCCGCTGTTGCTTCTCACACTTTTGTCTTTGGCTGCGACCAATGGCTTTGCCGGCACAACGGGAAAAATCAAGGGAAAGGTTGTGGACGACAAAACGGGCGAGCCCCTTCCCGGGGTAAACGTTCTGATTGTCGGTACAACCATGGGAGCTGCGACGGATGTCCACGGGAATTACTTTATTCTAAATGTCCCGCCGGGCACCTACAAGCTTCGGGCCATGATGGTAGGATATGCCCCTCGCGAAATAACCCATGTAAAGGTGTACACGGATTTAACCACCACTATTAATTTCCGGCTTTCTTCCACCGTTATTCAGGGGCAAGAAGTGACCGTAGTTGCACAGCGTCCCATGATTCAGCGGGACGCCACAGCCAGCGCGGCGGTGGTGACGGCCGAAGATATGGCCATTGCGCCTGTGGAAAATTTCCGAGATATGATGGCAACGAAAGCAGGTGTTTCCGTGGATGCCGGGGGTGCTTTACACATTCGCGGCGGGCGTTCGGGTGAAATTGCGTACATGGTGGACGGTATTGCTAACATTAATCCGTTTAATAATGGCCTTGGTGTAGACGTTGCCACAAATGCAATTGAGGAAATGTCGGTGATTACCGGATCTTTTAACGCCGAATACGGACAGGCAATGTCGGGTGTAATTAATATCGTCACCAAATCCGGGAGCGACCATTACACCGGTAATATTTCGGTCCAATCCGGGGATATGGTAACGCGCCATAAGGATACCTTTCTGAATATCGACCAGATTGATCCGCTCAATACGTCGGAAGCCCGCTTAAGCTTCGGCGGTCCGATTCCCCTTTTGTCCAAGAACCACAGTTTTTATATGTCCGGCCGTTATTTTGATGATAAAGGCTACCTGTACGGGATTCGGCTCCACAATCCCACAGACGGTGTGGATTCCATCCGAACCGGCGACGGTGCCATTGTTCCTATGAATCCTGATTTTCTGGTAAACGGCCAGGCGAAATACAGTTGGAGAATAACCCCTGCTTTGCGATTCCAGTTGAATTCCATTATGGAATACCGAAAATGGCAAAATTATTCTCATTATAGAAAATATGTTCCCGATGGCCGCCTGTGGCATTACAAAGAAAGTCATCGGGAAAACCTGAAAATTACCCATCAGATTTCCAGCCGGACTTTTTACAATTTGATCGGATCGTATCTCTATTACAATTACCAATATTATGCCTTCAAAGATCCGCGGGATCCGCGCTACGTGTGGAGCGGCTACCGCCGCCAGGATGTCAACTACGAATTCTACACCGGCGGAACAGATAACGGACGGCTTTACCGTGATGCCAAAACGCTGGATCTTAAGTTTGATTTGACCAGTCAGGTGAACAAATCCAATGAAGTCAAAACCGGATTTGATGTGAAGCGGCACGAATTGTACCAGCACGATTGGTCCGTTTTACCCGACCGGCCCGGGCATGACGATAATAATGACGGTATTCCCGGCAATATAATTGACGGGAGTGGTGCCTACAATAATGAATACACCCATCATCCGGTGGAGGCATCCGTTTATTTGCAAGATAAAATAGAGCTGCGCGATATGGTCATTAATGCCGGTTTGCGCTACGATTATTTTCAACCGGACGGAGTGGTTCCCGAAAATCCGCGGGATCCCCAAAACTCTCCCAAAGTAAAAGCTTCGGCTAAATCACAACTCAGTCCTCGGTTTTCCCTGGCTTTTCCTATTACGGATAAAGGAAAACTTTTCTTTTCCTACGGGCACTTTTTTCAAATCCCGCCGTTTTATCGGCTTTACCACAACCCCGATTTTGAAGTTTTGCCCGGTGTCATTAAAAGCGACATTGGGAACGCCAATTTGAAACCGGAAAAAACAGTCAGTTACGAAGTCGGTTTTGAGCAGGAAATTTCTCCGGGCGTGGCTCTCTATATTAAAAGCTATTACAAAGATATTCGGAATCTTTTAGGACAGCGTATTTACATCTTGCCCGGCGGAAGCGACTCATACGCTTTGTTTATTAATCGTGATTTCGGTTACGTAAAAGGCGTCAATATTTCACTGGACAAGCGGTTTTCTAACTTTTTTTCGGCGAATATTGACTACACCTATCAGGTAGCCAAAGGGAACGAGTCGGATCCCACGCGTACTCGCCGAAACTACCGGCTTTCAATCGAACAATTGAAACGCGTGGTTCCGCTTTCCTGGGATCAAACCCACGCCCTGCGCATTAATACCAATATCGCAAATCCCGGTAAGTGGGGTATAAGTATTATTGGCCGTATTGAAAGCGGTTACCCGTACACGCCCAAGGCGACAAATGAAATTGTGCGAATCGCCGATGAAAACAGCGGCCGAAAACCTCCGATTATTAATTTTGACCTAAATGCCTATCGGGATTTTAAAATCACACTTGGCGGTGCCAATTTAACGTACGAAATCTACGCCAAAGTATACAATTTGTTTGATCGCAAAAATGAATTGTATGTGTGGGACAGCACCGGGCGCGCCGGCTATTCTATGGAGCGCTTCGGCGGGAAAACCACGAAGGATTGGGCACTTCGGCCCAATTGGTATTCAAAACCAAGACAAATATTTCTTGGTGCCGGCTTGCGTTTTTAATGAACCTGTTCTCTAAAAATCGATCAAAATTATCAAATAGTATTGGCGTTTTCAATACGATGTGGAGGTTGAAATGAGTTATTTCTCCCGGAAAAAATTAAGCCTGTTTACCGGGCTCTTGTGGATTTTTGTCGTGTTTGCTCTCGCGGCGCCGGCCACGGCTCAATACAAAAAGCCCAAAAAACCCATGAAATATTGGACAAAAGAAGAGTTCAAGGCGTGGGAAAATTATTTTGACGGCCATCGTCTGAGCAAGCCCACTGCCCACCGCGACCGGAAATTCGGTATTCACGATGGCAATAAAATCAGAACGCTATTTTACAACTACGGTTCCATTGGACGTCCGAACACGGAGCCCTCTCTGGAATGGCCTATTTACAGCGGCCACGGTTATGGGTACGAATTTGGCCCTTTGATGGGAGCGCAGGTGGTCACCGTTCAGGGAGACACGGTGGGTGTTTTCAGTGACGGCATGATTGACGGCGGAGACGTTGACCCTAATGGCGGTGAGAATGTATGGGGCTGGGAGCCCTTGCCGGGGTACGCAGCTCCTTCACCCAACGAGTACATTGCCATGAGTAACAAGCCTTCTACCTGGGGGCCTCTATTTCCGAAGGACAAAAATGGGAAAACGCTTTGGCCGGGACAGTACGGCAATGGTGTGGTCACCGCCGATTTGGAGAGCTATTTTGTTATGGATGACCGGTGGAACGCCGAATTCGGCTATTTCCCTTTTGTGTCCGATTCCTCACGGCGTGGCCTGGGTTTTCGAGTTACGGCACGAGGTTACCAATATTCGGCTCAGTTAGCGGAAGATATTCTCTTCTTTCAATACAAAGTGGAAAATGTAAGTGACAAAACGCTGAACAAGGTTGTTTTTGGGATGATGGGCGATCCGCATATCGGCGGCGCCGGAGATTTTTCGGACGATTATGCCGATTTTAATCAGGACATGAATATGGTTTATTCCTGGGATCGTGTGGGATCCAGCAACGACTTCGGTATTCCCTGGGAGGATTTGGGCTGGTTGGGCTTTATTTTTCTGGAAAGTCCGGGCAATAGCAGTGACGGAATTGACAATGACCACGACGGCATGGTGGACGAAAGCCGCTCAAATGGCATTGACGATGACGGCGATTGGCAGGCCACAGACGCCGAGGCCAAAGCCGACACACCCGAAAAAGATTACACCAATGGGATTGACGATGATCACGACGGTCGCATTGACGATCTCGGCGATCTGGACGGAAAATCGGACGATGTGGGACGCGACGGCATTCCCGGTACCTTTGACGAGGGAGAAGGAAATGGCGTCCCGGATCCTGGCGAACCGGATTTCGACGCGACGGACCTGGATGAAAGTGATCAGCTTGGGCTAACCGCTTTTGCTGCGCCCATCTATTCTACCGTTATTCCGGCGGACGATGACAAAATTTGGAATCTTTTGAAACCCGGGCACATCGGTGGGGAGAATATTCAACAAAATGCCGACAATATTTTTCTGTTCGGCTCCGGCTATTTCCCCTTTGCGCCGGGTGAAATCCAAAAATATTCCATCGGTATTATTATGGGACAAAACAAGGATGATTTGTTCCAAAATGCCCAAACAGCCTACTTTATTTACCGGCTGAATTTTCAATTTACCAAGCCACCCGATCTACCCACGGTTCACGCTGTTCCCGGAGATGGAAAAGTGACTTTGTACTGGGACGACAAGGCCGAGCAATCCACGGATATTATTTTCGGTCACGATTTTGAAGGGTATTGCATTTACCGAAGTACGGACAAGGTCCACTGGGGCAGCGCGATTACCGACAATCGGGGCATCAAAATATACGACACGCCAATCGCCCAGTTTGACAAAAAGGACGGCATTAAGGGAACCCATCCCGTCGGTGTAAACGGTATTCATTTTTACATGGGAGATGACACCGGTTTGCGTCACACGTTTGTGGACAGCAATTTAATTAACGGTGTAACCTATTATTACGCTGTTACGGCTTACGATTCCGGTAGCGGAACGAAGGGCATTGCACCTCTGGAAACCCCCAAGGCGATCGGAGCATCCAATGTAGTAGCGGTTGTCCCCAACGCACCGGCGGCCGGTTACGTTCCCGCCGCAACAAAAATTACCCACGCCAGTGGAATTTCAAATGCCAATCTTGACGTACACATTATTGATTACACCATTTTGAAGAAAACCGACTACGAAATTAGTATTAACGATAGCACTTCGAAAAAAACATTCTCATTGAAAAATCTAACTACCGGTCAGTCGGTTTTGGAAAACAATACCTCTCTGGAAGGACAGAAGATTTTCTTCGACGGGTTGGAAATGCAATTTACGGACGTACCTTTTGTCACCCCTGTGGATACAGCCACAGGTTGGACGGAAGGCAGCAAATCCAATTGGACAGTGGAAATCAGCGTGCCGTCTTCCGGAAAGCGACTGGCCAGGGATTTTGAAATTCGTTTCTTTGACACGTACGTAGACACTTCTGTGGTGGTGAAACCTCAGCCTACCAAATTTACCATTTGGGACATTACTCAGGACAAAAAAGTACCTTTTGTGTTTTTAGATAAAGATAAAAACCATGAGATTAGCCCCAAAGATCAACTGGTGATTTTCATTCACAACAAACCGAGCTGGCAATTTACCTTTAATGCTCCGGCTGAAGGGGCTGTGGCACCTGCCCCCGGCGATGTGTACCGCGTAGTGATTGCGAAGCCCCTAACTTCAAAAGACCGCTATGTGATTCATGTGGACCCGGCCTCGGTGGATGCCCAAAAAGCCAAGGAGGATCTGGACAAAATTGCCGTGGTGCCCAATCCTTACGTGGCCGCCTCGGCTCTGGAGCCTAAACCACAATTCGTCTTTACGGCAGGCCGTGGGGAACGGCGCGTCGATTTTATTCACCTGCCGAAAGACTGTACCATTCGCATTTACACGGTAACCGGAGAACACGTCAAGACCATTGAACACCACGGAACAGCTTTTGACGGTTCCGAGCCTTGGAACCTCCTGAGCGACGACGATTTGGAAATCGCTTTCGGAATCTACATTTACCACGTGGAGGTACCCGGGGTGGGTGAAAAAATTGGTCGCTTGGCAATCGTTAAATGAGACACATCGATTTTGATCATAATCCGGGAGGTTTTCTGATGAAACGGATCCAAATCATTCTCTTAACAACGGCGGTGGTTTTACTTAGCTTTGCCGTTGTCACGGCTCAAACGGTGAAATCGGGCACCAGTGCCGCGCAGTTCTTGAAAATCGGCGTTGGTTCGCGAGCGGTAGGTATGGGCGAAGCGTTTGTTGCCACAGCGAACGACGTGAGTGCCATGTACTGGAATCCCGCCGGGCTTGCGAATCTAAAATCGAATGAAGCCATTTTCTTTCACAGTGATTGGTTGGCTGGCATTAATTATGACTTCGCAGCCTTTTCGGTTCCTTTAGGTGCCTGGGGTAGCTTCGGTGGATTTTTCTCGGGCCTTACGGTTCCGGATGACAAAGTGCGCACGGTTCACGATCCCGAGGGAACGGGAGAACTTTTTGGAGCTTCCGATATTGCCCTGGGTATTTCCTACGCGAAGAACGTCACAGACCGGTTTTCATTCGGTTTAAACGGAAAGTTTATTAAAGAATCTATTTGGAATATGTCGGCAACGTCGGTGGCAATGGACGTGGGTATTTTGTATCGAAGTCAGCTCAAAGATTTGCGTATCGGTATGATGATGTCCAATTTCGGGACGGAAATGCAAATGTCCGGTCGGAACGCCCTTTTGTTTGTGGATATTGATCCGACCATTAATGGCAATAACGATCAGATTCGCGCCCACCTGGACATGGAAAAGTGGGATATTCCGTTGCAGTTTCGGGTGGGTCTGGCATTCGATCCGATTAAAACCAGTGTCATGCGCCTGACCGTCGGAGCTGACGCTGTTCACCCCAGCGATAATAATGAATATTTGAATGGAGGAATCGAATACGCGTTTAAAGAAATGCTTTTCCTTCGGGGCGGTTACCGAGGTTTGGGAATCGACCAGTTGGAAGGCGGCTTGACTCTGGGTGGCGGTTTTCAATATGATTTCGGTGGAACTGCCAAAATACGCCTCAATTATGCCTACGTCGATTACGGGCGGTTAGATTCGGTCAATCGCTATTCCATTAGCGTGGCTTTTTGAAAAGTCAATTTCCATTTCAAAAAGGCGTCCAAAAGGACGCCTTTTTGGTTGGAGGGCCTTTCAAAATTGTCCGTAAAAAAACTGAATAAAAAGGGGGGGGGCCCACAGGACCGAGGGATAAAACTCCTCTGCCCCAAAAATCAAATTTCTGTACCCGATGTTTCGGGAAACTGTCGATCGGCCGTTCTCGCCTCAGTTTTTATCCCCATTATTCTTGACAAATATGAAAAATAATTGTATATTCAATCTAAATAATAAAATAGCAGCCACGGGATTTGCTACCCGTGGCGGGACTGTTTACAAAAACAGCCCAAATATAAGTCTAAACATTGAGGACGTGGATGTCAAACCATAAAAAGAATCACCACGCGAATCACCTTGAAATTCAAAAACTCCCTTTGCATTATCGCTTTCCCTTTATTAAAGTCAAGGTTGTCGACGATTTTGAGCAAATTGATTTTCGTCTATCCGGGCATTTTACGGTGGAAGATTTGAATGGACGGTGCGTATTCGAGAGTTTGACGGGAGAAGCCCGTTGGCGGGTGGTGGTGGAAGCTTCTGCTCCTGCAAAATTCGAATACGGCGTGGTGGTACATGAATTTTATTCTCCTGAGAAGGCGAAAGAACAGGCGCGGCATTTGCGAGAAAAAGGGTACGAGGCCCAAATCCGCTCTTTCGGCTACCGGTGGCAATTGGGTGAAAACAGAACGATCGTTAACGAAAGTTACCGGGTTTATTTGGACGGATTCCCGACCATTCGTGAGGCGCGAAAAATGCAACGCCGTTTGGTTGATTTTGACCGCCCGAATATTTTTCGCTACCGGGCTCGGGAAGCGCGGGGCGTGCTGGAAATGTTCGACGTGAACTTCAGCAAATCAACCAAGTGCGGAGGTCCCATTAAGCTAACGCCGCGCCGACGGGACAGCGTTATTTCCCTTCTCAATATTCGGGCACGCGGCGACGTCATGGAATTTCCCAATCTGTACGGGATTGAATTTTCCATTAACGACAAGGGCAAACTCCAGTGCCTGGCGGAAATGGACATTGAAGCTTACGTGGGGGGATTGTTGACGGCGCAGTACCACAAAGAGCTGCCGGACACGTATTTGCGGGCTCTGGCCATTACGCTTCGGAGCTGGGTGGCGGCTAATTGGGGACGCGTGCACAAGGACGAGCCCTACCAGTTTTGCAGTTCCGAGCACTGCTTTCTTTTGTCGGGACTCAAAGGGTGGCCGCGGCGTGTGGTCAACATTATGCGCGAAACAAAGGGACTGGTGCTCACGTGTGACAACGAGATTTGTGACACGCCCTCGCATCCGGTTTGCGGCGGGCACACGGAAGACCTCGAAAATGTAGCCGGCATCGAAACCAAGCCCTATTTGACCAGTTTTTTTGACACGGCCTTTCACCAGGTGCCGGACGGCGCTCCCGACGTGCTCAATAATGAAGAAGCCCTTGAAACCTGGATCGCCAGCAGGCCAAATGTGTATTGCAAACCCGGCGAAGACGCTAAAACGGGGGCGCTTGGGGATTTTCAGCGATTTTTTCGCTGGGAAGTTGAGTACACCCGGCAGGAGCTTGAGGAAATTCTATCGGTCAAGCTTGGCGAAGAAGTGGGCATGTTGTTTGACATTGTTCCGCTTAAGCGCGGCAAATCGGGCCGCCTGAGCGAGGTGGAAATCCTGGGAAGTCGGCAAAACATTAAATTAGTGGGTGACGAAGCCATTCGTGAGGCCTTTGCTGAAGGCCGACTACCCAGCACGTGTTTCGTGATTCGGGTGGAGTTAGACGAACAGGGCATCCCGACCTTTTTCCATTTTCACGGAGCCGGAAACGGCCACGGTGTGGGGATGTGTCAATTTGGAGCCATCTCTCAAAGTCTTGCCGGTACATCTACGGAAAAAATCCTCGAACATTATTTTGGCACCGACGTTAAATTGGAAAAGCTGCCCATGACGTAAATGGGATCAGCCTCTTTGTTGTCAATTCCCAGAAGAAACCTTTAAATGTTGGAGAGAAAATCATGAATATCGAATTACGGGATTTGTTTGCCGAATTAACTGGAAAATTAGACCACTTGCGGGGGTATCTTTGAGGTAGACCGTCTCAAAAACAAAATAGAGAAATTACTGGCGAAAACCAGTGCACCCGATTTCTGGAACAATCCCCAGGAAGCGCAAAAGATCAACCAGGAAATGAGTCGCCTGAAGTCCATTGTGGAAAGCTGGGAAAAATTAAAGGAGCAGGAAGAAAATTTAAGGGTCTTGCTGGAATTGGCAGACGAATCCGGTGACGAAGACCTGGAACAGGAATTCAAAAAGGAATTAGAGGAATTCCGAACACAGGTTGAGGATTTGGAGCTCAAAAGCATTTTGGGTGGTCCGGATGACCCGAAAAACGCCATTCTTACCATTCACGCCGGTGCCGGGGGAACCGAAGCTCAGGATTGGGCGAATATGTTGCTCCGAATGTACACCCGTTGGATTGAGCGGCGAGGATTTCAGTACCATGTCATGGATTTGCTCCCTGGCGAAGAGGCTGGCATTAAAAGTGCCGTTTTGGAGGTGCGGGGCGACTACGCCTACGGCTACCTGAAAGCGGAAGCGGGCGTACATCGTTTGGTGCGTCTGTCGCCGTTCGACGCCAACCACCGTCGGCACACGTCTTTTGCTTCCGTTTTTGTGTATCCCGAGATTGAGAGCGACGTGGAAATTGAAATCAACCCGAAGGACTTGCGAATCGACACGTACCGAGCCAGCGGTGCAGGGGGCCAGCACGTCAACAAAACCGATTCGGCGGTACGCATTACTCACATCCCCACAGGGATTGTTGTGCAATGCCAAACGGAACGCTCGCAACACATGAATCGGGACAGCGCCATGAAAATTTTGCGGTCGCGTCTGTACCAGCGAAAAATGGAAGAAGAGGCGGAAAAGCGATCCGAAATTGAGAAGGGGAAAAAAGATATTGCCTGGGGAAGTCAGATTCGTTCTTACGTTTTTCACCCCTACAATATGGTGAAAGACCATCGAACCAATGTGGAAACAGGAAATACGCAAGCAGTCATGGACGGAGATATTGACCGGTTCATTAAGGCCTATCTCCTCAGCCAAACTGCCAGCGTTCGGAATCAATCCTAAAAGGGGACAATATTAGTGAGACCCACCGTTGCGGTTATTGATCTGAAGGCGATTCGCTCGAACGTGCAGAGTGTTGTGCAGAAAGTGAAACCTGCCCGGGTCATGGCCGTTGTCAAAGCCAATGCGTACGGTCACGGAATGCCGGAGGTAGCCAAAACCGCACTGGACGCCGGGGCAGACTATTTGGCGGTGGCTCTTGTTGAGGAAGGTATTGGACTTCGGGAAGCCGGTATTTTGGAGCCCACACTGATTTTCGGCGGCTTTTTCCCTGATCAGGCGAAGCTTTTTGTTCAATACGATTTGGACGCAACACTTTATTCTGTTCGGAACGGAGAGGCCCTGGCAAAAGCGGCACGTTTGTTGGGACAGCGAGCACGTGTTCATGTGAAAATAGATACCGGAATGGGGCGTGTCGGCGTTCCCTGGGAAAAGGCCGCCGATTTTGTGGCAGAAGTGGCGGCAATGGATGCACTGGAATTGGTCGGTGTGTACACGCATTTTGCCACGTCCGATGAACGGGACAAAACCTTTGCCAATCTACAATTGGAACGCTTTCGATGGGTGCTGAAGCAGATAGAATCCCGGGGTATTTCAATCCCCATCAAACACGCCGCCAACAGCGGGGCTATTTTAGACATGCCGGAGGCCTATTTCGACATGGTGCGGCCGGGCATCATGCTGTACGGCTATTATCCGTCCTTTGAAACCACGGAGAGCGTTCCGCTGCAACCGGCGATGGCTTTTCGTTCAAAGGTCCTATTTGTGAAGGAGGTGGAAAAAGGGACGAGCGTCAGTTACGGCCGCAAATTTGTAGCTCCCCGGAAAACGACCATTGCGACTATCCCTGTGGGCTACGCCGACGGGTACAATCGGCTTTTGACCAATCAGGGAGAGGTGTTGATCGCAGGGAAAAAGTACCCGGTGGTGGGCCGCGTGTGCATGGATCAAATTTTGGTTGACTTGGGCCCCGGAAGCCAGGTTCGGGAAGGAGACGATGTGCTTCTTTTCGGAAAAACACCCGCGGGCGAGGTGAGCGTATATGATATTTGTCGGAAATTGGGGACAATTCCCTACGAGGTGACGTGCTGGGTTTCGGGACGCGTGCCGAGAATCTACGTAAATGGCGGAGCAGATTGCTAAGAAAGTAGGTTCGGTCAGCGGGGCGTTTTCCATTGGGATGAATCTGGAAATGAAAGTGATCGGGACAAACGATTTAAAAAAAGCTGAAAAACAGGAGAAAATTGTGGAAAAGACGTGGCAGGAAGAATTGAATGACCTCATGCGCATTCGTCGCGAGAAAATAGAGCAATTGCGGCAATTGGGGGTAAACCCCTATCCGTACAAATTCGACCGCACCCATTTTTCGACGGATGTGGCGGAAAATTTCGATGCCCTGGAGGGAAAATCGGTTTCACTGGCTGGTCGACTCATGGCAGTGCGCCGAATGGGAAAGGCCAGCTTTGCCCATCTCATGGATTCCAAGGGGCGCATTCAGATTTACGTCCGAATGGACAATGTGGGTGAGACGGCTTACGCTGTATTCAAATTGCTGGACATCGGAGACCTGATTGGTGTTCGGGGCGAGGTATTCAAAACCCGAACGGGTGAAATCACCGTTTTGGTGCAGGAACTGGTACTGCTTTCCAAAACATTGCGGCCGCTTCCCATTGTCAAGGAAAAAATCGAAGACGGGAAAAAAATTCTGTACGACCAATTCGTGGACAAGGAGCTGCGTTACCGCCAGCGCTACGTTGACTTAATTGTCAATCCGGAGGTGCGGGAGGTCTTCGTCAAGCGCTCCAAAATCATTTCCGCCATGCGGCATTATTTGGAAGCCAGGGGCTACCTTGAAGTCGAAACCCCTATTCTGCAGCCCATTTACGGCGGCGCTTTTGCCCGTCCTTTTATCACGCACCACAACACGCTGGATATGACGCTTTACCTTCGCATTTCAAACGAATTGTATTTGAAACGCCTCATTGTGGGGGGATTTGACGGGGTATTTGAATTTGCCAAAGATTTCCGAAACGAAGGTATGGATCGTTTTCACAACCCCGAATTTACCCAAATGGAGCTGTACGTGGCCTATGAAGATTATTTTTTCATGATGGACTTGGTAGAAGAAATGATCAGTACCATTGCCCAAAAAGTCACCGGTTCCATGAAAATCAAGTACCAGGGGCACGAAATTGACCTGACTCCTCCCTGGGAGCGCATTCGAATGTTTGATGCCATTGAAGCGGAAACGGGATTCAATCTGTACGGAAAAACAGAAGACCAGATGCGGAAAATCGCCAAAGAATTGAATCTGGATGTCGACTCCTTGCCGAACAAAGGGAAAATCATCGATGAAATCTTTAGCGAATTCGTGGAGCCCAAGCTCATTCAACCCACCTTTGTTACAGATTTCCCCATTGAGATTTCGCCCCTGGCCAAAAAACACCGGGAGGACCCCAATTTGGTGGAACGATTTGAACCGTACATGGCGGGCAAAGAGGTTGGAAATGCTTTTTCCGAATTGAATGACCCCATTGACCAGCGGCAGCGATTTGAAGCCCAAATGGAATTGCGAAGCGCAGGAGACGACGAAGCCCAGGTCCTGGACGAAGACTACCTGCGCGCTTTGGAATACGGCATGCCGCCCACGGCCGGATTGGGGATTGGAATTGACCGATTGGTCATGATTTTGACGAATTCGCCGTCCATTCGGGACGTGCTGCTTTTTCCTCAAATGCGGCCGGAACAGCTCAAGGCAGATGTGTAACGGGGGAGATCCCCAGAGCGTAGTGCAAGAAGTCAGAACATTTTCAAATGCGACCGTCAAAATGTCAAAAGAAGGAAAAGTAAGATCGGCTCGCTGAAAAAGGGCGAATTGGGTAAGATTTGAGTTGCTGCCCCAAGTAAATCGAGGGCTCAGGTTTCAGCGGCGACTTCGGTATGCAAAGGTTTTTTGCGAAAAGTGCAATCTAAAGGAATCCATTTGTGTCCTACGAATTTTTTATCGCCAGACGCTATTTAAAAGCCAAGCGGAAAACGGGGTTTATTTCGCTCATTACGTATTTTTCTATTGCGGGAGTGACCATCGGAGTAGCCGCCCTGATTATTGTTCTTTCGGTCATGAACGGATTTGAACGGGAAGTGCGTTCGCGCATTATTGGTTTTGATGCCCACATTCGCGTCAGAACCTTCCACGATCAGGGCATCCGCGATTGGCAAACGGTGCTGGCGAAGGTGTCAAAAGTGAACCACGTGGTGGGCGCTTCGCCCTATATTTTGGGAAAAGCTCTCATTAAATCCGGCAAAAATGTGGAAGGTCTTTTTATTAAGGGCACGGATCAGGAACGCATCCAAAAGGTTTCCGATTTGGGGAAGAATTTGGTCTACGGGTCACTGAATTTGGGACTTGTTCCGGGCCCGGAAGGGAAAAAGCCCTACCCGGGTATTGTGCTTGGCCGCAGTTTGGCTGACCGCCTCGAAGCCTTGGTTGTCGGCGACAAAGTGGCGCTTATTAGTCCCAGCCTCATGACCAATGTATTTTCAACCCCATCGGTCAAGCTTTTTCGGCTCTCGGGCATTTTTGAAAGCGGCATGTACGAATATGACGATTCTTACGGTTACATTTCCATTAAAGCGGCGCAACAACTCTTCCAAATGGGTGATCGCATCTCGGGCATCGAAATCAAGTTAGACAATTTAAATCACGCTCGGGCTGTGGCTAAACGAATTGACGATATGTTGGGCTACCCGTTTTACACGCTCACCTGGTTCGACATGCACAAGACCCTGTTTTCGTGGATGCAAATTGAAAAGTGGGCAATGTTTGTTGTGCTGAGTCTTATCATTATGGTAGCGGCTTTTAATATCATTAGCTCGTTGATTATGTTGGTTATGGAAAAAACCAAGGAGATCGGCATTCTCAAATCCATGGGGGCCACCTCTTCGGGCATCATGCGCATTTTTGTTTTTGAAGGATTGGTCGTCGGAATTGTGGGTACGGTGTTGGGCAGCATTATTGGTTACGCCCTGTGTTGGGCGCAACAAACGTACCGGTTTTTTTCTCTTCCGCCCGACATTTATTTTATTAACACCCTGCCAATTTATATGAAAACGACCGATTTCCTCATGATCGGTTCGGCGGCAATTGTACTCAGTTTTTTGGCCACGCTGTATCCGTCACGCAAAGCCTCGCGCCTGGACCCGGTGCAGGCCATTCGGTACGAATAAAAAGGGAAGTTGGTGCAAAAGTGAGATGCGGGAAAGGAAATCGGAATTTTGTCTGATGTTATTCTAAAGGCGGAAAATCTTCATAAAAGCTACCCCATGGGGCCGACGAAAATCCACGTGCTTAAGGGGATCGACCTGGAGATTTACAGGGGGGAAATACTGGCTGTGGTGGGCCCCTCGGGCGTGGGGAAGAGCACCCTCCTTCATATTTTGGGTGGATTAGATCGCCCCGACGAAGGGACCCTGCGTATCGATTCAACGCCCATTTTTAAAATGAATGACGAGGCTCTGGCGAAATTTCGTAACCAAACCGTCGGGTTTGTTTTCCAATTTCATTACCTGCTGCCGGAATTTACGGCGGTTGAAAATGTGGCGATGCCCGCTCTGATTGCCGGGTTGCCGCGGGCAGAGAGTTTCAAGCGGGCCGAACTACTTCTCAAAGAAGTGGGGTTGGAAGAACGTCTTGGACACAAACCCAACGAGCTCTCCGGCGGTGAGCAGCAGCGTGTGGCTGTGGCGCGTGCGCTCACCAACGAGCCCCTGCTCATTCTGGCCGACGAACCCAGCGGCAATCTGGATCTGGAGGCCAGCCGGGCGCTGCACGAACTTCTGTACAATTTAAGTCGTAAAAAGAATCAGACAATCGTGATCGTGACCCACAATTCGGAATTGGCCGGCATGGCCGATCGAATCATCGAGCTTTTTGACGGTCGCGTGAAAAAGACCGTGCAAAATTCAAGATAGAAGGCGCCTTCGATGCTGTGCCAAAAATGTTTTCAAAATGAAGCCACGGTTAAAGTTGTTCAAGTGATCAACGGCAAAAAGCAGGAACTCTCCTTGTGCCAGTCCTGCGCCATTGAAATGGGTTTTGAAAAAGCGGCAAAGGAGCTGCAACTTCCCAAACTTTTCGGCAGCTTAATTTTGGACATTCTCAAAAAGGAATCTTCGTCCACGCTGCCTGCGCGGCAAGCCACCTCCCTTACCTGTCCCTATTGCGGTACCACCTGGGAGGATTTTAAGCAAACGGGTCTTTTGGGTTGTGACAAATGCTACAAGGTTTTTTACGGCGAATTAAAGAAGGTTCTAAAACAAATTCACGGGAACACTCGGCATATTGGCAGTCGTCCCAGCACACAAAAGAAGCCTGTCGTCCAAAATCTTGCCAAGCTTCGGCAGGAATTGAAAAAGGCCGTCGAAAATGAAGAGTTTGAGAAAGCGGCGCGGCTTCGGGACCAAATCCGGGAACTGCGAACTCGAGTTCGTGAAACCTGAAGAACGCACCTGTCTCGCCGCCTGTTTAGCGCCATTAATCGGTATTCCTTTCCTTGTGTGACTTTCCTGTTTCTTGTAGCATGTTGTTTTTCTTATTGTTTTAAAAAGAAAAAATGGCCTTTTTGCGATCTTTTCGGCGGTTTGAAGCTCAGATTTTTGGGGTTTCGTCCGATACAATGTGCAGGGGGTGTGGTGTCCGTCGCAAGCGAAAGAACCCCATTTTTTATTTGCAAATCCTCTATTTTTCGTGTAAATTAAAGGTGGTGAAAGAGGGTGCGTCACATGACGGATGAATTAACCGACCTTGTTTTTGAATCACCACCATGGCTAAAGGGGGATGCTGAAGAAGCGGATGTGGTGCTGTCGTCTCGCGTGCGGCTGGCGCGAAATTTAGAGAATACGCCATTCCCCAACCGTGCGCAAGATGAACGCCTAATGGACGTATTAAGCCGGGTGGAAGGCGCTTGTTTTCAGGTTGAAGCCCTCTCGGAAGCCAAGTTCTTTGAAATGGCGGCTCTTTCCAACGAAGAGCGGCATATTTTAGCGGAAAGGCGGCTCATTAGTCCCGAGTTCATTGTAAAAAAGGTCCCCTCGGGATTGGTTTTGAATCGGGAGGAGCAGGTGAGCATCATGGTCAACGAGGAAGATCACCTGCGGCTTCAGGTTTTAGCCGCCGGTTTTCAATTGGAGCGCCTTTTTAAGAAGGGTGAGGAGATTGACCGGCAGCTCGGGGCGGAGCTGGAATTTGCCTTTTCCGATGAATTCGGCTATTTAACGGCCTGTCCCACAAATGCAGGAACGGGTTTGCGGGTTTCGCTTTTTGTCCATTTGCCCGCACTTACGGAAGTGGGCCGTCTGCAAGAGGCTTTCGGAAGTAAACCACCCTCCGGGCTGGCGGTTCGTGGGTTCTACGGAGAAGGCTCCGATGTGGTCGGGCAAATTTACCAAATTTCCAACCAATTGACGCTGGGTTGGACGGAATGGCGCATTTTGGAAGATCTGCGAAGTACCGCTCAAGAAATCGTGGAACAGGAGCGTGCCGCGCGAGAAGAGCTTGTGGCGGAAGACCGCATTCACCTGGAAAATCGCGTTTTTCGCGCCGTAGGCATTTTACAAAAAGCGCGGATTGTCAGTTCACTGGAATTCATTGAACATTTTTCATCCCTACGTTTGGGAATTTTAACCGGATTGCTTCCGGAGCTTGATCTACAAATTCTGAATGATTTATTAGTCCTGACACAACCTGCACATATTCAACGAATTGGAGGGCGAGTCATGAGCCCGCTGGAACGAGACGTTTTTCGGGCCGATTTGATTCGCTCACGCTTACATATTTGATTGGAGAACAAAAAATTAGGAGAGCAATTTTCCCACAGAAATTTAGGGAAGAGAGAGCTGGAGATGAGGAATGATGAGAAATAATTTTTCAAGCCGGGTTCAAATGGTCATTCAATTTTCGCGCGAAGAAGCAATTCGCCTCGGGCACGATTACATCGGAACGGAGCATCTGCTTTTGGGGCTATTGCGCGAGGGTGAAGGAATTGCAGCGGAAATTTTGAAAAACCTCGGCATAGATTTGGACGAACTCCGAAAAGCCATTGAAGAAACCGTCAAATCTTCGGGCGAGACGGTCACAATGGGAAATATCCCGTTTACGAAACGGGCAGAAAAGGTGCTTAAAATGTCCTACGTAGAAGCCGAACGCTACAAATCGGACATTATCGGGACTGAACATCTGCTATTGGCGCTTTCCAAGGAACGGGACGGAGTGGCCGCCCAAATTTTAATGAGCTTCGGCGTAAATTACGAAGCCATTCGTGAGGAATTGGACAATATTATTAAAGGTACACCCACCATGCGGGAGGAAGGCTACAAAAAATCGAAAACCCCCGCTCTGGATCATTTCGGGCGGGATTTGACGGAGCTTGCCCGAAAGGGCGAACTCGACCCCATTATTGGACGCGACGCCGAAATCCAACGGGTCGCTCAAATTTTGAGCCGTCGAAAGAAAAACAACCCGGTTCTCATCGGAGAACCCGGCGTGGGCAAAACGGCCATTGCGGAAGGCCTGGCGTTGCGAATTGTTGACCGGAAAGTGCCGCGCGTGCTGCACAACAAGCGCGTGGTTACACTGGATTTGGGAGCCATTGTGGCCGGAACCAAATATCGGGGGCAATTTGAGGAACGCATTAAGGCGATCTTAACCGAACTGGCCAAATCGCGCGACGTCATTCTTTTTATTGACGAATTGCACACAATTGTGGGAGCAGGGGGGGCGTCCGGCTCCCTGGATGCTTCCAATATGTTTAAGCCGGCACTTGCCAGAGGGGAACTGCAATGTATCGGAGCCACCACTTTGGACGAGTACCGACAATACATCGAAAAAGACGGCGCACTGGAACGACGTTTTCAGAAAATCATGATCGACCCACCCACGGTGGAGCAGACGATCAAGATTCTCCTCGGCCTTCGGGATCGCTATGAAAAACACCATCGGGTTAAATTTACGGACGAAGCGCTTGTGGCTGCCGTCAAAATGTCCGAGCGCTACATTACCGACCGCTATTTGCCCGACAAAGCCATTGACGTCATGGATGAGGCCGGTTCTATGGTACATCTGGCCAATATTCGCGTTCCGAAAGAAATTATTGAATTGGAAGAGAAAATTAAAGAGGTGCGCAAGCAAAAGGAAAAGGTAATTAGTGCGCAGGAGTTTGAAAAGGCAGCCGAATTGCGCGACATGGAGAAACGCCTTAATGCCAATTTGGATGCCGCCAAACGCCGCTGGCAGGAATCGGAAGACGAAATTATTGCCACGGTTGAGGAAAAGGATATTGCCAAAGTCGTGTCCATGATGACCGGCATCCCGACCACACGGGTGGCCAAAACGGAATCCCAGCGGTTGCTTGAAATGGAGAAGGAACTGACCAAGCACGTGATTGGACAAGACGAGGTGGTTCAAATTCTGGCGCGGGCGATTCAGCGCACGCGGGCAGGTTTGAAAGATCCCAATAAACCCATTGGGTCATTCATGTTTTTGGGCCCCACAGGGGTTGGTAAAACCTACCTGGCCAAGGTGCTGGCGGAGTACCTTTTTGAGGATGAAGAGGCGCTGGTGCGCATTGACATGTCCGAGTTCATGGAAAAATTTTCGGTTTCCCGATTAACTGGAGCGCCTCCCGGGTACGTCGGCTACGAGGAGGGCGGCCAACTTACGGAAAAAGTGCGCCGCCACCCGTATTCTGTCGTCTTGTTCGACGAAATCGAAAAGGCACACCCCGACGTGTTCAATATTCTTCTGCAGATTTTGGACGAAGGCTATCTGACCGACGGGTTGGGTCGCCGAGTGGATTTTCGCAACACGATTTTGATTATGACGTCCAATGTGGGCGTTCGCAACATTAAAAAAGCCAGTACCATCGGGTTCAGTCAAGGCGAAGGCATGTCCGATTACGAGGACATGCGGGCCAAAA
>CAZOHG010000026.1:0-3888 GCA_964579725.1 uncultured Deferribacteres bacterium | reverse complement strand
CCAAAATCATGAATGAAATTCAGCAGCTGTTTAACCCGGAATTTTTGAATCGGTTAGACGAAATTGTGGTTTTCAAGAAATTGACCAAATCCGACATGATGAAAATCGTGGATATCGTGTTGGAAGATGTGTTTTCGCGCTTGGACGACCGCGAGATTGAAATCACCCTCACGGACGGGGCGCGAGAGTTTCTCGTCAATAAGGGATTCGATCCGGTGCACGGAGCGCGGCCTCTGAAGCGCACGATCCAAAAATATTTGGAGGATCCCCTGGCTGAGGAATTGCTGAAAGGGAAGTTTCAGGACGGCAGCCAAATTCAGGCGCGGAAGAAGGGCGATCACCTTGAGTTTGTGGAGATTGGCCGTAAATATATTGATGCCAATAAAAAGGCCGACCAGGCCGAGGAAGTGTGACGAAAAACTCCCGAAGAGTCCTTCTCTTCGGGAGTTTCTTTTTGGGAATCATTTTGCCCTGTTTCCAGTAGAAACACGGAGCCGGATTGATTTTATTTCTGTTAGAACCCGCCCGTTTGTCCCGCGATGCTTAAATTCCATTTGACAAAAAGAAAAACGGAGTAGAAAATGAACGTTGAAAAACCGGAAATTCGATTGGATTATTCGAATGTCATGGCGGAAAATGTAGGCACTGAACACGGAATTACCCGCGACGATTTGGAAAAGCTGCAAAACCGTACTCGGGAAATTCATTTTGATTTTTACCGTCTGCGCGAACGCAAAGAATTGCCTTTTATGAACTTGCCTTTTGAAAAGGAAACCGTTGACGAAATTTCCGAATACGTAGCGAAAATTGCCGGTCGATTTAAAAATTACGTGCACATTGGAATTGGAGGCTCCGCTCTCGGGCCCATTGCCGTGCACGCTGCGTTGCATCATCCCTTTTTCAATTTGCTGCCCTCTGAAAAGCGACGCTCTGCACCCAAAATGTTTTTCCTCGACAATATTGACCCCGATACTATTCAAGGGGTGCTGGATCTGGTGGACGTGCGGGAAACCCTTTTTGCTGTTGTAACCAAATCCGGTGGGACTGCCGAAACTATTTCAACCTTTTTGATTTTTTTAGACCAATTAAAAACAATTTTGGGCTCGGCGTACAAAAACCACCTCGTTTTCATTACCGATCCGGTCAAGGGATTTCTAAGAAAGCTGGCTAACGAGGAGAAAATTCAATCATTTGCCATCCCCCCCGGGGTTGGTGGGCGATTTTCTGTTCTTACTCCGGTGGGACTTTTCCCGGCTCTGCTTTCCGGTTTGGACGGAGACGCTTTACTCAGCGGGGCCGGCCTGGCGGTAGCTCGGTGCGGGACGGAAAATCTCTTCAAAAATCCGGCGTACCTTTTTGGCGCCATTAATTATTTGCTCTACCAGCGGGGGAAGCGTTCTGTGGTCATGATGCCCTACTCTGACCGGCTGTACCGCGTGGCCGATTGGTTCCGCCAGCTTTGGGCGGAAAGTCTGGGAAAAAAAGTCAATGTGCGCAATGAAGTGGTGCACGTGGGCCCTACCCCGATTAAGGCCTTGGGGGCAACAGACCAACATTCGCAGGTGCAACTTTACAAAGAGGGCCCTTTCGACAAATTGTTTACTTTTCTCGAAGTAGCCCGCTTTAACACCGATGTCTCGATTCCCGATTTCGGTAAGAGAGAACCCACAACCGATTATTTGGCAGGCAAAACCATGGCGCAGCTCCTTCACGCTGAGAAACAGGCAACAGAATTGGCACTGACGCGGAGTCAACGCCCCAACTTGACTTTCAAATTCCCGGTCGTGAATGAGTTTACAATCGGCCAGATTTTTATGCTTTTGGAGATTGCGACGGCGTACACCGGCTGGCTGTTTGAAATTGATCCGTTTAATCAACCCGGCGTAGAAGAGGGGAAAATCGCCACGTACGCCCTAATGCAACGGGAAGGTTTTGAATCCACGCGGGAGGCCATTGAAAAGGAATTGTCCGAGAAGAAGATTTACGAAGTGTAGAAGGGGCAGATTCTGTTCAACCCCCATTGGGGACAGCGATATGGCTAATTCGATTCTGAGAAATTTATCGCCAAATAGCTCACAAATGAACCAAAAGGCGGTGGCTGGGGTCTTACCACGACAAGTCGGTTAGAATAAGATTCGATCAAAATTCACCCCCGCCCACGCAAGAAAGGGTGGGCTGTGTTCAAGTGTCCCTATTGGACGCAGAATTCAAAAATAAACTTAGGCTCCGCGCCAACTTCAATTTGAGGCACAAATGGCAGAAGGTTTGGCAGCAATCCTTTCCCTTTGCCTGAGAAAAAAAGTGTTCCCCTTCGGTTTTAGCACTTTTCTTCTAATGTTTGGGGGGTGGTTTTTTCGCGGAGATCACTGACTATTTTGAGCAGGTTTGCCTCCAATCCCGGAAAGCCCCAGATTTCCAGCGATTTGGCGGCCTGGCCAATCAGCATGGGCAAACCGTTCAACGCTTCTGCGCCGCGTTTCCGCACATCCCGCAAGAAGCGCGTCTCTTCCGGATTGTAAATCAAGTCAATGACTTTGTGTCCGGGGTGCAGCGCTTCAAACGGAAAAGGCAACTCCTCTTCTTCGTGGGGCCACATGCCAACGGAAGTGGTCTGCACGATGAGCGTCGCCCGGGCAAGAGCCTGTTTTAAGAAGGCGGCTTTTAATGGGCCGGGAACGATTTCTTTTTCCGGGAATAGTTGGCCAAAATCCTCCGCCAGTTTGCGTGCCCGCTCTTCTCTTCGATTGAAAAGAAAAACCGTTTTCGTGCCGGATTTCAGCAGAGTGTAGAGTACCGCCCGCGCCGCTCCACCGCTTCCCAAAATTAAGGCTGCCCGGGGCGGGTTTTCTTTTCCAAACAGCCGATTGACCGATCCCAAAAATCCCGCTGTGTCTGTGTTGTACCCAATTAGTTTGCCGTCCCGGTTCAGTACCGTATTGACTGCGCCAACGGCCTGTACTTCGGGCGTCAATTCGTCCAAAAAGGACAAAATGGCCACCTTGTGCGGAATCGTCACATTGAATCCGGAAATCGGCAGCAGGCGGACAGCCTCTACAAAGTGAGGCAATTTTTCCGCGGGGATTTCAAAGGGAAAATACGCAAAGGGGAGGTCTCCCTGCAGGGCTAGGCGATTCATCATGACCGGCGAAAAGCTGTGTTTCAGCGAAGCACCTAACAATCCCAACAAGTTCATTTTTCTTCACCCAACTGTTTCAGATCCTCAAAAAAAGCGGGGTAGGAAATCCGAACCCAGCGGTCGCCTTGAAGTCGGGTGCCTCCTTTTGCCACCAGCGCCGCGACGCTCAACGACATGGCAATGCGGTGGTCGCCAAAAGAGCGCACGGACGCGCCGAGTAATGGGGTAGGACCGGTTACCGCAAACCCGTCGGCAAATTCTTCAATTGCAGCGCCCATTTTTCGCAGTCCCTTTACAAGGGTTGCAATCCGGTCGGATTCCTTTACGCGCAGCTCCGCGGCACCGTGCACCACCAGCGTGCCTTCCGCTTGTGTGGCCACCACAGCTAACAGCGGCAGTTCGTCAATGAGATTGGGGATTTTGTCCGCGGGTACCTCTAAATTTTTTAGCTGAGAAGAACGCACGCGGACGGTGCCCACGGGTTCGGGCACGGAAGCAATTTCTTCTACCTCCAGCAGGGCGCCCATTTCCTGTAAAATTTGCAGGAATCCCGTTCGCGTGGGATTGAGATTTACCCGGTCGATCCAGATGTCCGCATTGGGGTGAATGGCCCCCAGCGCCAAAAAATAAGCCGCCGAGGAAAAGTCACCCGGGATGTTTAGGGAAAAACCCGGCACAGAAGCGGGGTGAATCCGAACCGTGTGCCCGTTTTTTTGGAACGGGAGCCCCAGCCACGAAAAGAGGCGCTCGGT